>NZ_CP119791.1:1476075-2214113 GCF_029338295.1 Haladaptatus sp. QDMS2 | reverse complement strand
GGAACTACTACGAAGTGCGCGTCAGGGAAACGGGGACGGTGACGCGGACGCGATGGCTGCTCTGGTTCGACCGCATCGACGGTCAACCACCTGCTGACGCCGAAACGTACACCTCCAGTCTCGGCCTGGGTAATCCAACGCCTCTCGACACGACTCACGGGCTTTCGGAACTCGATATTCACGCAGTCGAAACTGCGGAAGGCAGGATGGCACCCGAGTACGGCTTTATCGACCTCGAAGATGAACCGCCCGAACACCGGGGACACCTGTTCCTTCGCCGGTCAGCCGACGAAACCGACCTCGTCCCCGCACCACCGTTCACGCACGTCGTCTTCGAATCGGGTGACGGAACGGTATACGCCCGTGCGGTCGTGGAAGAAGTGTCGGTCGAACTCGCGCAGTACGAACACGAAGCGACGCGAATCGCTGACTCGGAAGCCGCGTACCGTGCCTATCTCGACGACACGTATCTCGAGACTACCTTCTGGAGCGAAGACCTCACGGACGAACAACAGTCATTGCTCGACTCGGCGCAGGGGGGTCTCGGATACGAAGAAACAGTTCCGCTCTCGACCGACTTCACCGATATTTTAGCGCGACTCGGTGTGGACGATACTCCAGAGCCGGACTCGGGACGCGTCGAGTTCTCCGAGGAGGTCTACTTCGCGTACGACGGGACAGACTACGAAGCGCAACTCGAAGTGTTCGGGTAGCCGTCTCAACCGTTGGTAGCACGCTACCTACGGTGGATTCCGCCTCGAACGCGGATTTCATATCCTGAAATACGGTTTATTCGTCGCGCCTCCACAATCGCATACTCGGCCGTATCGAGGCTCTAACTGCCGAAAATACGGAATCCTACTACGCCGTGTGTTCGATCGACTCGAACTCGCCGGCCATCACGGCCTGGGCGATGGCGCGCATGTCTATGTTGTCGGCCATCTGCCCGGGGTATTTCTGCTGGAAGTGGCCAACGATGTTCTCGACGTCGCGGGTGAGCAGTTCCGCGGCGTTGTCGTGGTCGGTGGCCACCGCCTGTGGCCAGTCGAAAATCGTGACGCCGTCGGTTCCGACGAACACGTTGTACGCGCTCATGTCCGAGTGGACGTACCCTCGCTCGTAGGCCCCCTGCATCTCGCGGAGGATGAGGTTCAACACGGGGACGACCTGCTCCGGTTCGAGTCCGGCCCGGGAGAGTTCGACGCCGTCTATCTTCTCCATGATGATGGCGTGACGGTTGTGGTCGATGGGCCGGGGGACTCGCACGTCGGGGTAGAGCGTTTCGAGGATTTCGTACTCGCGCTCTGCTGCCTTGCGGGCGGTGTACTGCCAGGAGACGTGCTGGTTGTCGGACGTGTAGTCGCGCTCTTTTTGCACCTGCCGGAAATTCGTAAAGCCCTCCCGGTGGTACTTGAGCGCGAGCGGTTTGTACGACTGCACTTCGTAGACGTCGCTCTCTTTGCCGACGCCGAGTGGTGATCCGAACCCGCGGATGGTGTCGCGCTCCGCAAACGTTCGTAGCGCGAGGATGTCGTACCCCTCGAAGGTCAGCCGGAACCCCTCGTACTGCTGGGTCTTTCGTTCGATGAACCCTCGGTCGTGACACCGGTCGATGCGGTAATCGACCTCTTTCTCGGTGAGGTTCGCGAACTCGGGGAGTTTCTCGCGGTTGACCCACTTGCTAAAGCGCATCCCGTGTTCGATGCCCGAGAGGAGATAGAAGTCCTCGGGCTCGAGATCCGCCATCTCGGGTGCGACGTTTCTGACCATTACTGGCTGATAGCGGGCCCGTGACTAAAAGTTCCGCGTGTGCGGGAGCATGGTGAATAAACCGCATATTGGGATATAAAATCCGAGCTTAGTGGTTCATTCCGCGGTGGTTTACGGAGGGTGCTGGCCGAAGCGCGACTCCGTTAGGCCCGTCGCAAGAGGAAAAACGCGCTGAACGCAGCCAGGGCGACCAGTACTCCGACGCCGACGAAATCGACCGGTTTCCACGTCGCGATCTGCGTTTGCATCGCCGACAGCGAGAGGTCGAGTTCCGTCCGCTGGTCGGGTTGCAGCGGGTCGGTTTCGAGGCGAACCTCCTCACCATCACGCGCACCGTCGCCGTCTGAGTCGACACTGAGTGGGTCGGTTCCGCGGTCGATTTCCTCGCCGTCCGGTAAGCCATCGCCGTCGGTGTCGCTCCGCACGGGATCGGTTCCGTGCTCCAACTCGGCACCGTCTCTCAGCCCGTCGGTGTCGGTATCCGGGTGGAGGGGGTCGGTCACGTCGAGTTCCTCACCGTCGAGGACGCCGTCGTTGTCCGAATCGGGGTCGGCCGGGTCGGTGCCGTACTGGATTTCTCTGCCGTCACCGAGTCCGTCTTGGTCGCTGTCGGCTTCTCTCGGGTCTGTCTGGTAATTCTGTTCCTCTTCGACGTCTGTCAGCCCATCGCCGTCTGTGTCGGTTAGAGTGTCGGTCGTGTCGTCTGGGAGTGAGACCGCGGTGTCGAGCGCCGGGTGCGGGGTCAGCGCAGCACCGTTGCCGACGGAGAGCGCCAGCGCCAGCCAGACGAGGACCATCGTTCGTGCGTGCATTTCGGAGCTGCTTTTCAAATCTCAAATATACAACCTATCTCTTTCGGTGGGCGTGGATTGCCCCGCCGCCGGTGTAAATTCGTATCCAGTCGATACTGTCCTGCCCCAGAAACTCCTCGTCTGGGAGGAAGACGGCACTGTGAACGTGACATACAACGACCCGCAGTATCTGTCCGACCGTCACGATATCGAAGGTGAGGACGAGCGATTGACGCAGATTGCCTCGGTTCTCGATGGTCTCGCAACCGGGGAAGATTCACCGTAATCGACTGTGCAATAAATAGGGCTTTACCACTCAAGCACTATTTGTTAGTTGGTTGAAATTCTCGAATGAGTACGGGTCACCGGACCCAATGGGGTGGGGAATTCGGGGCCCAACTGAAAGTCGTGTGGGGTCACGACTTTCACGCCATTACCTTCAGGGGGGAATAGCCATCACTACCACCGTCTCCACACCGTTTCAGTACCGAAACCGACCGTACCACCCGTTCGAGGTGACGCCGTGAACGGAGCCGCGTTCGAGAAGACGCTCTGTCAAAACTGCGGACAGGCCGTCACCCCGCAGTTCCGGCGCGTGTTCGGCGACAACGACGACCGCGTCTGGGCGTGTCTCGACTGTGTGACGGTCGCCGCCATCCACGCGGGGGCCGCCCACGGCGCACTCGAAGACCACTGACCGGCGCAACTCCTTTCTTTTCGGCCTGCGGACAGTGACTTGATGACAGACCTCGCAGACCGCGAGTGGCGGCTCATCCGCGAAGAATCGTGGGACGGGCCGATGAACATGGCACTCGACGAAATTGCAGCAGAGACGGCGGCCGCCGGCGGACCGCGCACGCTTCGAGTCTACCGCTGGAAACCGAGCACGCTCTCGCTCGGCTACAGACAGGAGGCAGACACCGCCGACTGGGACTACTGCGACCGCGAAGGCATCACGGTCACCCGGCGACCGACCGGCGGCGGCGGTATTTTCCACGGCTACGACACCGACATCTCCTACTCGATTACCGCGCCCGCGGCGGAGTTGCCCGGCGACCTCATGGAGACCTACGAACTGCTGTGTACGCCCGTCTTCGATGCCTTCTCCGCGATGGACGTCCCCGCCCACTTCGCGGACGAACCCCAGCCGTCGCTTTACCAACCGTCGTGCTACCTGCGCGACCTGCATCCCGCCCACGACGTGGTCGCGGCGGGGCGCAAGATAAGCGGCAATGCCCAGTACCGCCGTCGGGACGCCATCATCCAGCACGGGTCGCTTAAGTACGACCTCGACGCGGAGACGCATCTGGCCGTGTTTGCAGACCCTGACCTCACTCCCGAAGACGTAGAAACTCGCATCACCTCGATTCGCGAACTCGCGGGCATCGACCGCGAGCAGGCGGTTCGCGCCCTCGAAGACGCACTCGGTGAGTGGGCGAACGCAGAAGAAGGCCAATGGACGCAGGACGAAATCGACCGTGCGCGCGAGCGAGCAGCGACGAAATTCGCCACCGACGCGTGGAACCGAGAGCGGACGAATCCGCTCGCAAACTAGAACCCGAACGTCTCGTTTTCCGGTTCGCCGATGTGTTCGACGACGGCCTCGTGAAGCGCCGCCATCGGCGGGGTGTCCCGCGTCGGGTCGATGGGGTCGTCCGCCAGCCACCGGTACCGGATGACGCCATCTGTATCGATGAGGAAGCAGGACCGATGCGCGCGCGGGACGACCTTGAACGCCCGATATCGCACGTCGTAGGCCTCCGCAATCGAGAGGTCGGTATCCGAGTAGAGCGGAAACGAGAGGCCGAGATGGTCGATGAACCGGCGGTGCGTGGCGGGGCGAGACTTGCTCACGCCGACGACCTGCACCTGCTCGCCCGTCGCGAACCAGTCGTAGTCGCGAAAGGCACACCACTCGCTGATGCAGTCGGGCGTGAAGTCGTTCGTGTAAAACGCGAGAAGGACGGGCCGGTCGTCGAGCAGCGCAGAGAGCGTGGTCGGTTCGATGGCCCCCGACGGCGTGACGAGCGGGGCGGTGAACTCCGGCGCTTCCTGTCCGACAGTGAGTCCTCTGGTTCCAGTCATGATTTCTGATAGGTCTACACGAATGTATAGACTCGGGTCGGGGACACCTTCGAAGCCCCTTTGCTCCTCTGGGAAAAAAGACGCGTATGCGAGTTGGAGCACACGTTTCTATGTCGAGTTCGAAAGTGTCGAGTGACGACGATAAACCGCCACACGACAACATCGCGAACGCCGTCTTCCGCCAGGTCGCCTTCGGCGGCAACTGCGGACAGATTTTCACCCACTCTCCCCAGGTCTGGCAAAGCCCGGACCTCGGCGAGGAAGAGGTGGCGCTGTTCAGAGACCGGACGGCCGCCGAACTCGACGGCCCGTGGGTCATCCATACCTCGTATCTCGTGAACCTCTGTACGCCGAAAGACGGCCTCCGACAGAAGTCCATCGACAGCATGCAAGAGGAAGTAGACGCCGCCGCCGCCCTCGACATCGAGTACGTGAACGTCCACCTCGGGGCACACACCGGTGCAGGCGTCGAAGGCGGCCTCGAAAACGCCGTCTCCGCGCTGAGCGAACTCGACGTCCCCGAGGACGTGACCGTCCTCATCGAGAGCGACGCCGGGAGCGGGACGAAACTCGGCGGCGACTTCGAGCACCTCGCCTACGTCCTCGAACATTCGGACCAGAATCTGGACATCTGCCTCGACACGGCCCACGCCTTCGCCGCGGGCTACGACCTCTCGACGGAGGAGGGCGTCTACGAAACCGTCGAAGAACTCGACGACGTCGTCGGCCTCGAACACCTCAAGTGCATCCACCTCAACGACTCAAAACACGCCTGTGGAACCAACAAGGACGAACACGCCCTCATCGGCGAGGGCCTGATTGGTGAAGAAGGCATGCGCGCCATCATCAACCATCCGGACCTCGAAGACGTCCCGCTCGTCCTCGAAACGCCGACGGAAGACGGCAAGGGCTTCGCGTGGAACATCGACCGCGTGAAGGACCTGCGCGAAAACTGAAATGCGTCGATTCGCCGCCGAGTACCTCCGCGAGACACGCCGCGGGATGTGGACGGACCGGTCTGCACTCGCCGGTCTCGATCTCCC
This sequence comes from Haladaptatus sp. QDMS2, assembly GCF_029338295.1. Taxonomy (NCBI): domain Archaea; kingdom Methanobacteriati; phylum Methanobacteriota; class Halobacteria; order Halobacteriales; family Haladaptataceae; genus Haladaptatus; species Haladaptatus sp. QDMS2. Next base: position 2,208,424 of record NZ_CP119791.1, on the reverse strand, counting down.
GAATCGCCGGCGTGTCCTCGACGTTGGCTGTGGCACGGGCGAACTGACGACGGTACTCAGCGCGGAGACGCCCGGTGAAGTGGTCGGTCTCGACCGCGACCCGGCGCTGCTTGCACACCTTTCTGGGCCCGCAGTCCTCGGAGACGCCCTCTCGATTCCGTTTACGGACGACTCGTTCGACCTCGTGGTCTGTCAGGCACTGCTCATCAATCTGCCCGACCCCGCCGTCGCCGTCCGCGAGTTCGGGCGCGTTTCGGGCGACCTCGTCGCGGCCATCGAACCGGACAACGGTGCGGTGACCATCGATTCGACCGTCGCTGCTGAGTCGCAGCTCGCGGAAACGGCGCGTAAACACTACGTCGCCGGCGTAAACACGGACGTGACGCTCGGCGCGGACGCGGCTGCCCTGTTCCGTGACGCCGGGTTCACCGACGTTTCGACCGTCCGCTACGACCACACTCGAACGGTCACTGTGCCGTATGCGGCCCACGAACTCGAAGCGGCGAAGCGAAAAGCGCTCGGGTCGGGACTCGAAAAGGACCGGAAGACGCTGCTCGCCGGTGACCTGACCGCAGACCAGTACGACGCCCTGCGAACCGCGTGGCGCGAGATGGGGCGCGAGGCAATCGCGCAGATGCAAGCAGAAACCTACGAGAAAACTGAGACCGTGCCGTTTTACGTAACCGTCGGGCGCGTTTGAGTGACGCGAATTACCCGTCGAGAATCTTCTTCGTCCGCTCGTTGAGTTCCTCGATTTTCTTCTGGGCTTCCTCGGGGAGCATTTTCTGTGGGGGTTCCAGGCCGGGCTGACCGTCGGGGGACGGCTTGCCGACGATGACAGTCCCGAGCATTCCCACCTTCTCGTGGGGCGTACAGAAGTAGTCGTAGACGCCTTCCACCTCGAAGGTGTGCTCGAACACGGCACCTTCGTCTACCAGCACCTCACTGTCCCACGGCTCTGCCTCGTCCGGGATGCGTGTGGGCTGGTCGTAGTCGAGGTGGTACGCGGTCGCCGAGTGGACGCCACTGACCTGCTTCCACGTCACAGTCGCGCCCTGTTCGACCCAGACGATATCCGGGGCGAAGCCGGTCTCACTGCCCTCCGTCCACATCTCGACGGTCGTGTCGCCCGACGGTTCGCTTGGGTCTTCGGGTGTCGCCGTCCGCGTCGTCGTCGCGGCCGTGGTCGTCGTATTATTCGATTGTCCAGCGGTCGTGGCGCTCGTCGTCTGGTCGGTCTCGGATCCACCCGACGTACAGCCAGCGAGCGAGAGTGCGAGCCCTGCCCCCGTAAGCTGGAGCAGTCGGCGGCGCGTCGTCCAGTCGGTCATTGTCGGGAATACAGCACACCAGTCTAAAACCTGTTGCGGCCAGCGTGTTAGACAACGTCACCCCGGACGGACGCGCCCTCCTGACTCGACCGGTAGGCGCGAACCGCGTCCGCCGCTGTGGCGGCTTCGTCGTCGTCCATGCCGAGCATTTCGAGTGCGCCCGCGAGCGTCGGGAAGACGTACTCGCCGGTTCGCAGTTTGTCGAAGGCGTCAGTCGAGCGCTGGCCATCTATCCAGAGGGCGGCCCCGCGGGGGTCGAGAATCTGTTCGTATGCCTCACGCGCCATCGCGCCTTTCAGGCGCTGGGTGACGTTGTTCTCGAACCCGGCGTTGCACACTTCGAGGTGAATCGGTTCGTCGCTGTCGACGAGGTGGGCGGCGAGGCACTTTTCGGGGGCGACGTGCCCGTTGTCGTTCGCGCGGATGTACTCCGGGTACTGTTCTGCCCACTCCAGACTGACGGTCTGCCCGACGCCCTTCACGCCGTATTCGCGGCGAAACTCCTCCTCACGGCTGGCGTCGCCGTGGAACAGCAGGTCCTTTTTCAGGTAGATATCGAGGCGAGAGACGGGGTCGAGGCCGAGTGCGAGGTCGCCGTACACCCAGATTTCGCGCACCGGGACCGGCATCGTCTCGTTCTCGACCGTCTCGACGAGTCGTTCGACGCGGTCGACCGCCGTCGCACGGTCCAGTTCCATGCCCGGGTATTGCAAGCGGGTGCGGAAAACGGTTGCTTCCGCGCGTGTTGGTTAGGGAAAACTTTCTTGCTGATATGTTGTGAGTGTTCGGTATGTCTTTCGCTGTCGCGTTGCGCCGTGTCAAGCAGTGGTCGGTCGCCCTGCTTGGCGGGCTGCTCGCGGCGCTCTCATCCGGCCTCCTGTACAGTGAACATTCGTCTCTCTCTGCGCTCGAACACGTCCTTCCGCTCTTTCTCGCGATGGGGTTGGTTGGGTTCGGCTGGTGGCTGGTTCAGTCCCGTCTCTCGCCCGCAAAGGTCGCCTCTATCGCGCTCTGGGTGGTCGCGGGAATTGGCGTCCTCTTCGTCGTGAGTCTTTGGTCAGGGTATCATAACCTCACGAGCGGCATCTCGACGGCAGAAATACTCGAACAGGCACTCGTAAACGTCACCGTCGGCGGACTATCCGGGGCCGCAATCGGCTTTCTGGACGTTCGTAGAGCAGAGCACCGAGAGCGAGCAGTTCGGACCGAACAGGCAGTGGACGCGACGATGGACGGCGTCGCGGTGCTGGACGAACACCACCGATTCCAGTCGGCAAATCAATCGTTTCTCGACATCTACGGCTTCGAGTCTGCGGACCAACTGTGTGGCCACTCCTACCTCGAACTGGAACTGACCGTCGAGACGGACCGACTCGAGGAGGAAGTGAAACCTGCGGTTCAGCAAACCGGTGGCTGGCGCGGCGAACTCACGGGCGTTCGCTGCGACGGAACGACGTTCCCGAAGGAACTCACGGTCAACCAACTGGACGACGGCGGCCTCGCGGTCGTCATCCGTGACATCACTGAAAAACACGAATCCCAGCGCGCACTCAGGGAGGAGCGCGCTCGCTTCCGGGCCCTTACGGAAAACGCTCCCGTCGGTGTCGTCACGCTCGACGAGGACAACGTCATTCAATTCGCGAACCAGCAACTCGCCGAAATGCTCGGCTACGACGCCGTAGAACTCGTCGGTGAGCCGATGGCGACGCTTATTCCAGACAGATTCCGACCCGCGCACAAAGCTGGTGTAAACCGCTACCTCAATACGGGCGAACAGCACCTCGATTGGAGTGCGCTCGAACTGGCGGGACTCCACCGCGACGGTCACGAAGTCCCCCTCAGCGTCTCGTTCGGTGAAACCACCTTCGATGGCCAGCACCTGTTTACGGGTATCCTCATCGACATCTCGGAACGAAAGGAACGCGAACAACGCCTCGACTTACAGGCGGCAGCGATAGAAAACGCCCTCGACGGGATTGCGATTATCGACCCGGACGGGGAGTACGTCTACCTGAACGCCGCCCACGCGCGGCTCTACGGCTTCGACGACCCTGAGGCGCTCGTGGGAGCGTCGTGGCGCACCCACTACGACTCCACGGAATTGAAACGCGTCGAATCGACCGTGTTCCCGGCGCTCCAATCGATCGGCCACTGGAACGGCGAGACCCACGCTACGAAACGCGATGGGTCGAAATTCACGCAGGAACTGTCGCTGAACGCGCTCGCGGACGGCCACCTCGTCTGTACGGCTCGCGACGTTACCGAACGTCGCCTCGAAGAAATCAGGCTCAATCTCTTACAGGAGGCGACCCTCGACCTCGGCACCGAACGCGACCTATCCAGTGTCATCGAGTCTGCGGTCGAAATCAGCCAGTCCATCATGGACTACTCGCTCGCCATCTACTGGACGTACGACGAAGAGCGAGATTCGCTGGTTCCGACGCACGCGTCCGATGCTGCCCACCAGATGTTCGAAGACGCTGACATGGTAATCGACAACCTCGTCGTCACGCCCGGGATGCAACAGATGGACGCATTCGAGAATGGTGAGATGCAGGTGGTCGAAAACTATCAGGACTTCCCCGCCGCGCGTCGGTTCCCACTGCCGCTTACGAGCGCCGTGTACGTCCCGCTCGGGTCGCACGGGCTGCTCGGGCTGGGGTCGCTCGAACGCCAGACGGTCTCACAGACGAGTCGCTATCTCGTGAGCATCCTCTCTCGCAGCGTCGAAAACGCGCTCGAACGAATCTCCCGTGAAGAAACCATCGAGGCGTTGCACGCGGATATGCGGACGATGGTCGCGACGACCGAGGTGCAGGAAGTCGCGGAAATCGCCATCGAGACGGCGCGAAACGTCCTCGGCTTCCCGCTCTGTACCCTCTGGCTGGCCGACGAGACGGGGACGAGACTCGAACCGGTCGCGTGGACCGACGAGTCGGCCGAACTCTTCTCCGAAATGCCGACGTTCACTGCAGACGGTGAGAGCCTCTCCTGGCAGGCCTTCGAGTCGGGAACGCCATTCACGATTGCGGACGTGCAGGCTACTGAGGGTCGGTACAATCCGAACACGAAGATTCGAAGCGAACTCATCTTGCCGCTCGGGTCTGCCGGCGTGTTGAACATCGGGTCGCTCGTCCCCGGAGACTTCGACGAAACCGACGTGTCCATCGCGCGGTTGCTCGCCGCAAACACCGAGGCGGCGCTCAAAGAAGCACGCTTCGAGGCCGACTTACAGGAGCAAAACGACCGTCTCGAATTTCTCAACAGTCTCCTGCGCCACGACATCCTGAACGGGATGGTCGTGATTCAGTCGCGAGCGACGTACTTGCGCGACAGACTCGAAGGAGAGGAGAAACGACACGCAGAGACCATCGAGCGCTGGTCTGACAATATCATCGAACTCGTCCAGCACGTCCGAGTGATGCTCGACCTGTTCGCGGGACGGGGCGTGGAGTTCCACCCGGTGTCCCTGTCCGACATTCTCGAAAGACAGGTCGACCGCATCCGGTCTGCCTATCCGGAGATCGGATTCGACGTCGACATCGACGAGGCCGTCACCGTCGAGGCGAACGCGTTACTCGCCGAAGTCCTGGGCAACGTCATCACGAACGCCGTCGAGCACAACCGAACGGAGAACCCACACATCGACGTTTCGCTCACGACCGACGGCGAGACGGCGACGGTCCGCGTTGGCGACAACGGCGTCGGCGTCCCCGACGACCTGAAAGACCACATCTTCAGGCGCGACGAGACCGGTCACGTGAAGTCTGCGGGCAGCGGTTTTGGGCTCTTTTTCGTCGATACGATGGTCGACCAGTACGGCGGTACGGTTCACATCGAGGACAACGACCCCTCTGGGGCCGTCTTCGTCATCACCCTCCCGCTGGCCTGACCTGGTTCGTGGGAAACCATCATAGTAGTGGGCCCGAATTATCAGCCCACTCGAATGACTTCTCCCGAGAAACCTGTCGTCCTCATCGTCGAAGACAACCTTGACGTCGCCGAAACCTACGAGATGTGGTTGTTGGACCGATACGACGTTCGTCACGCCGGAGACGGGCAGGCGGCCCTCGACGTGCTCACCGACGAGGTGGACGTCGTGTTGCTCGACCGGATGATGCCCCGGCTGTCCGGCGACGAAGTTCTCGCCGAAATTCGAAGCCGGAATATCGACTGTCGAGTCGCGATGGTCACCGCAGTCGACCCCGACTTCGACATCATCGAGATGGGCTTCGACGACTACGTCAGAAAGCCACCGACCGAACAGCAACTCGTCGAGACGATTGAGGATTTACTGGCACGCGATGCCTACACGGGACAGGTCAGGGAGTACCACTCGTTGCTCGCGAAACGGGCCGCACTCACAGCAGAGAAGCCAGCCGGCGAACTGGCAGGAAGTGAAGCGTTCGCCGAACTCGAAGCCGCCATCGAGGCACTCGAAGCCGAACTCGACGCACAGAAAGACGCGTTTCTCGACGACATGTCGTTCGTCGCAGCCATCCGTGGGTTCGACGCGGGCGAGGGAGGTGGCAAGCAATGAGTAGCAGTGACCGGCAACTGCAGGCGGTCGTCTCGCGTCCGACGACCTACGCGCTCGGCTCGGCCATCGACATCGAAGGGTTCGAGGAGGTGCCACCGGGGACGAACCTCCTCATCGAGGGGCCGCTCCAGGCGGACACCCGCCAGCTTGCGACGCAGCTGCTCGCCACTGGTACCGCACAGGGCGAGAACGCCGTCGTCATCTCTTCGGACGCGAACGCAGACCGGGTCGTCCGCGACGTTTCGGCCTTCGACGGCGACGCAGACCGGCTGTACGTCGTCGATTGTACCGGCGTCTCGGGGAAGGGTTCGTTCGACGACGAACCTCACGTGAAGTACGTCACCTCGCCGAGCGACCTCACCGGCATCGGCGTCGGCCTCGTCAAGTGCACGCAGGAAATCGGTGCGGGGGCGACGTCGGGCCTCCGGCTTGGGGTGTTCTCCCTCTCGACGCTACTTCGCTACGCCGAGGTCGGCCGCGTGTTCAACTTCCTCCACGTCCTCACCGGGCGGGTGTCCGCCGCGGGCTACTTTGGCGTCTACACCATCGACCCGTCGGCCCACGACGACGCGGACCTGAACGTGCTCCGGTCGCTGTTCGACGCAGCCCTCAAACTCCGCGAAACCGACGACGGGACGCTCGAAGCGCGCGTGGTCGGGTTGCCGAACGTAGCGTCCACCTGGACGCCACTCGAGTAGTTAAGGCGAAACGGTGATACGCGCCGCTCCGTAATCGTCGCCCAATGGAATGCGACAAGTGCGACCGCGATGCTGTCATGCACGCGGCGTACTCCGGGGGCCACCTCTGTGAGTCCCACTTCTGCCAGTCGGTCGAAAAGCGCGTCCGACGCCGGATTCGAGAGGACTCACTCGTCCCGCGCTCGGCCACGCCCGACGACCCCGAAACGTGGGTCATCGGCCTCTCGGGGGGCAAAGACAGCGTGGTCCTCACCTCGATTTTAGACGAGACGTTCAACCAGGACCCGCGCATCGAGATGATTGCGCTCACGATTCACGAGGGCATCGAGGGCTACCGCGACACCAGTCTCGACGCCTGCGTCGAACTCGCGGAGAAACTCGACATGCGCCACGAAGTCGTCACCTACGAGGACGAGTTCGACCTGAAGATGGACGACGTCGTCGAGAAGGACCCGATGAACATGGCCGCCTGCGCCTACTGCGGCGTGTTCCGCAGGGACCTGCTCTCTAAGTACGCCGAAGAATACGGCGCGACCAAACTCCTGACCGGGCACAATCTGGACGACGAAGCTCAGACTGCGCTGATGAACATCTTGGAAGGCGACGTCCGACAGGTCGCGAAACACTTCGACGCGAGTCTCGGCAGTTTCGACGAGCGCGGCGAGTCAGACCACTTCATCCCCCGCGCCAAGCCGCTCCGTGACATTCCCGAGAAGGAAGTTGCCCTCTACGCCCACATCAAAAACCTCCCCGCGCACATCACCGAATGCCCTCACTCCTCGGAGGCGTTCCGCGGCGAGATTCAGGAACTCCTGCTCAACTTAGAATCGAACCACCCCGGCACGCGCCACTCGATTATGGCCGGCTACGAGGAACTCGCCGCCATCGCCGCCAAGGAGTACCGCGAGGACGGCGACGGCGAGACGAATCTCGTGGAGTGCGAACGCTGTGGGTCGGCGACGACCCGGGACGTCTGTCGGAAGTGCAAGTTGGTCGAGGCTGTAAACGCTGTCTAGCGCTTTTCTGCGGCCGCCACCAACTGAATCCAGCCGTCGTCGTTCGCCTCACACGAGTCGATCTTGAAGCCAGCCTCGTTCGCCAACTCCTCCAACTCTTCCACCTCGTACAGCGTAAACGTCCGTGAGTCGCCCTCGTGCACGTCGCCTTCAGACTCACCGTCTCCCTGTTTCACCGAGACGTGGAGCACGCCGCCCGGACGTAAGACACGCCGAAATTCGGCCAGCGTCGCGGGTGCGTCTTCGCGGGGAACGTGGAGGAAGGGGCACAGGCCCAGAGGCCGTCGAGGCTGTCCGACGCGAGCCCGAGGGTGCGCATGTCCATTCGGGTGAATTCGGCATTGGGCACGTCGGCGCGGGCAGCGTGGAGGAAGTCGGGGGTCAAATCGACGCCGACCATGTCGTGACCGGCCGCGGCGAACGTCGTGGATTCGAAGCCGGGGCCACAGCCGACGTCGGCGATGCGGGCCGTCTCACGCGGTGTCTTACGTTCGACGTGTCGCAGAAATTCACGGACTTCGGCTTCGATTACCGAGCGGTCGTGGTTTCGCTCCGTGTACTCTGTGACCCGCGAATCGTACGTCGAAATCGTCCCGTCGTCGGTCATTGAACGAAGCATCTCATCGGAGTCCGGTAAACGCTTCGCACGAGGAGCCCTCACGGGCGAAAAAAAGCGAAAAAAGAAACCGTAGTTCTTGGAATGAGGTCTGGGAGCGACGTCTACCGGATGACGTCGAGACCGTTGTTGTTCTCGAGTTCGTTCTGGCCGCCGTCGGACTGTGCGCCGAAGGTTTTGATGCCGTCGTCGTTGTCGTTGGTGCTACCGTTGTTGCCTTCGTTCAGCTTTGCACGCGAGCGGTTGGCCTGCTTCTGGGTCGATGGCCCGAGAATCTGGGCGCTCTGGACGCCGGTCATGATGGCCATGACGCGGACTTTGCCCTTGTACTCCTCCTGGATGCGGGCGCCCCAGATGACGTTCGCCGAGGCGTCGAGGCGCTCGGTGATGTTCTGGGCGATGCCCTCTGCCTCTTTCAGGGTAAGGTCTGGGCCGCCGGTGATGTGGACGAGCCCACCGGATGCACCGCGGTAGTCAACGTCCAGCAGTGGGTGGTTCATCGCGTCGCGAACCACTTCTTCGGTCTTGTTCTTGTCCTGTGTCTCGCCGACGAGCATGACGGCGACGCCACCCTGATTCATGATGGCGGTCATGTCGGCGTAGTCCAGGTTGATGAGCGACGGCTGGGTAATCGTCTCCGAGATACCCTTCACGGTTTCGGCGATGATCTGGTCCATGACCGAGAACGCCTTGCCGATTGGGAGGTTCGGGACGTAGTCGAGCAGACGGTTGTTGTCGAGGACGATGATGGAGTCCGCGGCGTTGCGGAGTTTCTCCAGTCCTTCCTCTGCCTTCACCGTGCGGGCACGCTCGACGTTGAACGGTGTCGAGACCATGCCGACGACGATTGCGCCTTGCTCTTTGGCGATTTTGGCGACCACAGGTGCGGCACCGGTCCCGGTACCGCCACCCATGCCTGCCGTGACGAAGACGAGGTCTGCCTCGCCGAGCACTTCCTTGATGGTCCCCTGAGCCATCTCGGTTGCGCGTTCGCCCATCGACGGGTCGCCACCGGCACCAAGCCCCTGCGTCAGCGATTTGCCGACGAGAATCTTGGTGTCCGCCTCGATCATCTTGAGGTGCTGCTTGTCGGTGTTGATGGCGATCGTGTCTGCGCCTTCGACGCCGATGTTGTACAGGCGGTTGATGGTGTTGTTACCGGCACCACCAGCACCAACGATGACGATGCGTGGGTCGCCGAATTCGTCGTTGGTCGAAGCTGCGTCGTTTCGCTTTTGCTGTTCTGCTTCAGAGTTCTCGAGCGCGGATTGAACGATGTCTTGCATTAGTTAGACCCTCGCCCAGTTGCGCTTCTTGGTCGTCGGTTCACGACCCTCTGTCTGTTCGTTGAGCATCTCGCGGACGGCGGAGCGAATGGCCTCGCTTCGGTTCGGGAATTCTCCCGTCTCGACCATTCTCTCGACCTCCTCGATCTGCTGCTTTGGAATCCGTAGTGTCACACGCTCCATGGTATATCCCCTTGTAAGATGGAAGCATGCGGGTCCCCCGCACACCTGTCTTACACACCAAAACCGCATGAGGCCGCACCGCGCCACCCCCAAATTGCTGGTGTGTAAGACAACCGTCTTACGCAGAAGTATGCACTAATTGAAGGGTTATAAATGTTGTGGCGATTGTAAGACAATCGCGCAAAATCGTCGCCGTAACTCGGTTACGAGCGGTCCAACACGTCGGCTGCCGGGGTCCGACGGCCGCAGCTCGGGCAGAACGCCCAGTCCGACCGGACCTCGTCGCCACACTCACAGAACACGCGGTGGGTTGCTTTCTCACCGCAGTTCGGGCAGTACACGTGGTCTCCGTCCAGCGATTCGCCGCATTGGACACAGGCATTGTCCGTCGCGTCGAGTGGCTCCGGCTCGGATGTCTTACGCGGCGTCTGGCGCGCGCGCACTCCATCTCCGTCGAGGGTGATGTTCACGTTCACGTCCTGGCCGCTCCCCGCGCGCGACCGAAGATGTTCGTCGATGAGGGCATCCAGGCGCTCGTCGATGAGCGCGTCGACGCGTGCCGCGACCAGGTCGTCGAGGCTCGTCTCGGCTGCCGGCTTTTTGGTTGGCGTCGGGTCCGCGGCGTCGAGGTACTGGCGCAGTGCCTCGCGCATGACCTCGCTCTTCGAGGAGTCGAACTCCTCGAGGCGTCTCACGAGATCATCGTCGGCCCGAAACGTAATTTTACTCATCTCAGCTGTCGTCTTACGGCTTGTCTCCCAACCATATTAATTTTCCTACCAGTCTGACGCCCGTCAGCCGTCCGGCGTCCCGCTGGCGGTTTCGAATAATAATTCTTAAGTCGGACAATCGACCTACGTTGTATTGTATCCGCTCTTAGCTCAGCCTGGTAGAGCAGCCGACTGTAGATCGGCTGGTCCCCCGTTCAAATCGGGGAGAGCGGACTTTTCCTGCGAACCATGTGAGCAGTGAAACGTCTATCCGGACGGTTTGAACCTGTGAGTCGCAGCTCGTGAGCGGAGCGAACGAGACCGTCTCACTTCGTTCAAATCGGGGAGAGCGGACTTTTCCTACGACGAGTTCGAATCGGGGAGTGTGGTCGCAAAGATTGGACTTCCTACTTCGTCGTCCGCTGTGCTAGTTACCGTTCCTCATGGCTACTGCCTGCTAGAAATCGGGAGAGCGCGTGTACCGCGAGAAGTCCGAAGAAGGGGAGCGCAGGAATCCAGTAATAGAGCAGTGAACGAATGAATAATGGAAGTGAGAGCGAAACGCCGAGCGCTAAAGCGAACGTGCGCTCTGACCACGGAACACGAAAACTTTCGATTACCACCAGAAGTCCACCCAAAGTGGTTGGAATGAGCAGCCATGCGAGGTTCACCATCGTGTGACTGAGAATACCAAACCAGGTGGTCACAGAGTGGAACGGTGAGTGAGTGTTCCCACTCGTAACGTACTCGCCAGCTCCACTCATACTGTAGTACATCGCGTTCGTCATCGACTCGGTGCCCCAAATGACTCCTACAGAAGCAAACGCCATACCCACGATACAGAGGGCTGTGGCCGTGAAAACCATGAGCCACCGGAGGGGTTTCTGCGTGCGCTGGGAGGAATGGACGACAAGAACTGGCACGGCAAAAAAGCTATACTGTGAAAACAGCCCTGCAACCGCGACCGCACCACCGCGAATTCCGGGCTGGGTGTATATCACAGCAATCATTAATCCGACCATGGCGAACGATCGGGCGTTGATGACAAGTCCGTTCACAAGCGGCAGTGTCGCGAGATATAGTATCGCAATGGCAATTCCTTCGCGTGGTTCGCCGTGGTTGGCTCGCCAGCGGTACACTAGCCCTGCAGTGAGTGCGTTTGCAATCCCGACGAGGAGGGTCATCGAGATATTGTATTCGCCCGTGTATCCAGCGATGAGATTCACGTACTGGAAGAGTGGTGGCTTGTTATCGACTGCAGGTCCCGTATACAGTGGTACGCCTCCCATCACCTGCTCTGTGAGTGGTTTCCAGACTATTTGTGCATCGTAAAAGAGCGTATTCGCCTGGCCCAGTTCCAGATACGCAACGCGCCACGTTGAAAAGAGCATCGCGAGTACAAACACGCCTCCAAAGACGAACCAGTCAGGAAGTTCGTCTGCGAGAGATGTTCTCCGAGCTGTTCTCTGATTTGAATCAGACATCGAACTCGTAATTTTAGAGTTAATTGTATGAACTTATCAAAGTTTCCTCCATCAAGCGGCGAACCGAACGTGGAGTTATCTTTATCGGTGTAGGCGCTAAGACCTCACCTTCAGCGATAGACCTTAGGGAGCGAGCAGGGTGGGGAGGACGTCACTGTTCTCTTGATGAACCTAACCAGCGCAAGTCTGAACGATCTCCTCAAATAGTTCGTTCTCTCGATAGAGTTGAATGGTTGTCGCAGAATCGGAAAAACTGAAACGGTCCCGATTCCGTGGTTCAGTTCAGTACGGCGGCGAGCGGGTCGAGGAAGCCCGCCCCGTAGTACGCCTTGTCCTGGCCTTCCGGCACGCTTGCGGTGTCCTCGAGGGTGTCCCTAACTTGCGTGGCCGAATAGTCCTGATTCACGCTCTTTACGAGCGCCGCAGCGGCCGCGACCTGCGGGGCGGCCATGCTCGTCCCAGCGAGCCACGAGTAGGTGTTCTCGAACGTAAACGAGTTCGACGCTTCGTCGTAGGTCGGGACGGTGTACGTGTTGTACACGAGGTCGTAGAACCACGGTACCCCCGTATCGATGGCGTCGGTATCCGCGTCGCCGCCGGGCGCGCCGAGGTCCACCGCGTTCGTGCCGTAGTTCGTGTAGAACGCAGGCGAGACGAACTCCTCGCGGAGCCCTTCTTCGCCCCACATGTAGCCGATGGGGCCAGTTGCGCTGATGCTCATGATGTTCGCTGCCTCGTTCGGGAGGCTGATTACGCTCCCGTCGTGCTGGAGGTCCGCGGCGTCGTTCCCGGCGGAGGCGACGATGAGTGTCCCGAGTTGGTTGCTCACGTAGGAGGTCGTGTTGTTGAGTACCTTTCCGTAGAACTCCCCGTTCGCCTGTCGCGAGACGGGGTACGCGCCGAGGCTCATGTTCGCGGCATCACAGCCGATTTCGCCCGCGTACACGAGGGCGGCGAGAATGTCGGCGAAGCTCGCGGAGGGGCCAGTCGAGAACACGCGACAATCGACGATTTCGGTCGCCGGTGCGCTGCCGGTGACGCCCACGTCGTTCTGGTCGTTCGCGGCGATGATGCCCGCGACGTGGGTCCCGTGCCCGCCGCCGACGGCGCGGCCCGCGCCGTAGCCGTCACCTGTAAAATTCCGAGAGAGGTCTACGTTCACGGCGTGCTGGAGGTCCGGGTGACTCGCTGAGACGCCGGAGTCGATGACTGCCACGCGGGTGCCCTCGCCGCGCGTCACGTCGTGGACGGCGGGAATGTCCTGTACCTGTTTGTCCCACTGAAGGGGATAGCCTGGCTCGTCCGCGGCTTCCGTCGCGGTCACAGGGAGGTCGAGTTCGTAAACGAGGTCTGGTTCGTATTTGACACCGAGGTCAGCGACGGCCGACTCTGTCCCGGAGACGACGGTGTAGTCCAGGGCGTCAAGGGGATGGACGACGGTGAGGGCGGCGTCTTCGAAGTCTGCGTCCCGCAGATTCTTCGATTCGACGATGAAACGGTCGGTCGATTCGGTGGCGGAGGCTGTTGGACTGGCGGCAATCCCACCCACGAGAAGGCCGCTCGCTTTGAGGAAGCGACGGCGTGAAGTATCTACCATGCGAGCTAACTTTCGTTCACACGAATATATATTATTCTATAATTAAACTCGTCTAATTAAAACCGGATAACATTTGGACGAAGCTGTCGCTCGTTCGTGCAATTGTTACAAAAGTGGAGGTGGGTGTCGCGTGGCTTACGCCGTGGCCGCGTTCAGCACGTTGTCGAGGTACTTCTTTTCCCAATCTTTGCGGGCTTCGATCTCACGCCGCCCGCGACGCGTGAGCGTGTAGAAGTTCGTCCGGCGGTCGAGTTCGCCCTTCTCGACGAGGCCCTTGTCGACGAGCGTGTCGAGGTTCGGGTAGAGTCGCCCGTGGTGAATCTCCTTCTCGTAGTACGTTTCGAGTTCTTCTTTGATGGCGAGGCCATGCGGTTCTTCTTTCCCTGCAATCACGTACAACAGGTCACGCTGGAAACCAGTCAGGTCGTACATTACATCACATTATCGTGTACCCCTTCTTATCCCTAATGGCCGAATACGTGTCTCATTGACATGTGTTCTGACCCGCATTCGCACCGTCACGAGTTCCTGTAACGGTGCGGAGGCGGCTCTTCGAGACCGGATGACTGAATTTGCTATCGTGGAATACGATTTATCACGGGCCACATATGTGGGTGCAGGCCGCTATCCAGTTTCTCTCAAGGTGCGTCCACGGTTGGGATAACCGAGTGCGCACTCCCAAACATCTATGCCATCCGGTGGAGACCTAGACCTGTGAACGTGGTCGTCGTCGCTGAAAGCGCCACGAGTGTCGTGGTAGCCGAGGCCCTCGCAGACCACGACGTGACAACCGTCGAGTCGATTACGGACGTGTCCGTCGGACCAGACACGGACACAGATGTGGTCGTCCTCTCTTTGTCGGTTCCCGGCGCAGACGCGTTCAGCACCTACGCGTCCGTGCCGCTCATCGGCATCGGGTCGGCGGACGGTTCGACGGCCGACTTCTATCAGCTTCTCGAAGAACCCCCTGACCCAGCTGCGCTGCGGTCCGCCCTCGAGTGCGTTCAGCACGTCATGGAGTACCAGCAGGCGGTCGACGAACTCTACGCACTCTGCCGGAATCGCGCTCGTGGCGAGGACGTTTCCCCCCGCGACCTGCGAGAAGCACGCTACTCAGCACGCGAACGCCTGCAAGCGGTCAACCGGACCGGGACGCCACCGCTCAAACAGCTGCTCCGGTGAGCACGGCCCGGTTTCGATACCCAGTAGACTCCTTTCGAATGTCCGCCACGTCCCAGCCAAAACGCCGGTTTGTATCTATCGGGCGAGGGATCGTAACCCACAGCAGGCCCTCGTGTGAGTGGAACATGGTCGTGTGCTCACAATGGTCGGAATGTGCGAACGTTCGCCCTTCATGTCAATCTGGATGAATACAATGGTCGAGGCGTTCGCGGTTGCGAGCAGAAAAGGCGGCACGGGCAAGACGACGAGTACGCTGGCGCTGGGGATGGCGCTCGCCGCCGAGTACGACGTGACCGTCGTGGACGCGGATACGGGCGTGGCGAACCTGCTGTTTCACGCCGGACTCGCTGACGTCGAAACGACGCTGCACGACGTGCTGTTGAGCGACGACCCAGCGCCGGTCGAGGCGACGGTCTACGAGCGGTTCGGGATGAAGGTCGTTCCCTGCGGGATGAACTTCGCGGATTTCGAGGCCGCAGACCCCAACCGACCCAAACACGTCGTCGCCCAACTGGCCGCAGACACCGACGTGCTTCTTCTGGACTCTCCGACGGCCCTCGACAGCAAGAGTGCGGTGTTGCCCATCGTGCTCGCAAACCCCATCATCGACGTCCTGGAACTGACGATTCCGGCACTCTCTGAGGCGCTCAAGGTCCAGGAGTACGCCCGCTTGTACGGGACGGGCACCGCGGGCGTCCTGTTCAACAAGGTACGAGACGAGGTTGGCATCGACCGCATCGCAGACCAGGCCGAACGGTACTTCGACGGCCCGACCCTCGCGACGGTTCCGGCGAGCGAGTCGGGGCGGACGGCCCGCACTCGCCGATTTGGTGGTTCCAGGCCCTCTCTTCTTCAACAAATAATTCTCTCGGAAAACGGCCTGACGTGTACGACTTCGCGGGAGCGAACGTCCAGCACATAAACCAGTACAAATCGAAGTTCAACCCGGTGTTACGACCGTACTTCAACATCGAGCAGGCAAGCCAAGAGATGGCCGTGGTCGCTGGCATCTACAAACTACTCTCGTGAGTGCCTGACAATAGCCACCGCTGACACAACGATTATGCGCCAGTAGACCATGTTATAGTCCAACATGGTTTCAACGGGGGTCACGGCGAGTGCGGTGTACACGCGCAGCCCACAAATGGGCAATGCTGCGTGGTGTCGGGCATTCGAGTGTGCAGGGGCGGAGCAGCTGGGCGACCTTTTATTCTATCTCGGCGCGGGGATTCTCACCCTCGCGCTCGTTGCCGCCGCGCTCTATCTCGGTCAGGCGAGACGGGTCTGTGAGACCGAATCGTCGCGGACGCGGACAGAGCGCGATGCGTACATACGGTTCCTCCGGCGATTGTCCGGAATCAGTGTCTCACAGGTGACGACGCAGGTCCAGACGAGTGGCATGACCGTCGCCAACGTCCAGTCGGCAGACCAGTCCATCCGCGAGGTGCGCGAGGCGTTCGAGGAGACGGTGATGACCGTCCCCCACTTCACAGAAGAGTACGACGAATCGCTCGAAGTCCACATGGCGATGGAGTTCGGCGACGAACTCGCGCGCGCGGTGAGGCACGGCACACAACTCACCCCGCCGCTGAAGCAGGCGCTCGTCCAGCAGGCCGAACTGGCCCGCGACCAGCGCGACGCGATGCTCGGGACGCTGGACCGGGAACTGGAGGAACTCGAAGACGCGACCGCGCTGCTGGAGTCGGCCGAGGAAGAACTCGACGACGTGTCAAGTGAACCGTTCTACCGGCGGTCGTACGCCGACCTCCACGCCGCATGGGAACGGCTCGACGACATCGAAGACCGGGTGACGACCGTGCTCACCGAGCGCCAGCACGCGATGCAGGAGGGTATCAGATTCGGCATCCGTCGCACCGACAGCGGGTCGTTCCACGACTACCTGTACAGACCCCTCGACGTGTCGTATCCCGTCCTCGCAGACGGCGCGAAGACGGTAGACCGGATTCAGGCCATCCGACACAACGTCGTCGACATGCTGACCCGTCGCGTCTAGGTATGCTGGCCGACGACCGTATTTTCGTCCGTCGTCCCATTCACGCCGAGCCAGACCTGTCCAGCCGCCGCCCGCGCCTCGACGGGCCCGAAGTCGTACGACCCGGTCGCCGTCGCCCCCGCGGGCGTTTCGACGAAGTAGGTGACAGCAACCGTCTCGGCCGGGTCGGTGTCGAAGTAGACGTACTTGCCCTGCCCGTCGCTGGCGGGTTCGGTGTGGGAGACGTCGCCCGCGTCGAGGACGGTCCAGCCGCCGGGAACGTAGTCGCGGACGACGGCCGGCGCTGACGCCTTGACGGTAAGGTCTATCTGATTCGTCTGCCCGCCCGTGAATACGGAGCCGTCGTCTTCGCGCGTTCCCGAGACGGAAAGCGTGGTTGCGCGGGCGTCGCCTTCGCTGACGGGCAAGCAAAGATGCGACCCGTCTGCGCCGCCGGCGTCGAGGAGGAGTTCGTTCGTGCTCTCGCCATCGGGGTCGTCGAGCGCCCAGTCTGCGTTGTCAGAGGCCACGACCAGTCCGAGACGGTGGCCCGCGGGCAGTTCCCAATCGACGTCCCACAGTTCGACCGGGGCGCGGTAGGTGTCGTCTGTGGTGACGGGTTCTGACTGGTCGAGACCGCCGCGGTTTCGCGCGTTCAGGAAGCCTCGGGTGATGACTTCCGTGCTGCCGTCGGGCGCTTCGTCGAACAGGACGGGCGTGAAGTGCGTCGAATCGTCAGACGAGGCGACGAGTAGGTCGAGCAACGGACTGCCCGAGATGCGCACTGACTCGGCAAGTTGTCCGGTCTTGAACGTGAGATACCCGCGATTCGACCCCGAGAACATTTCTTCTTCGGTGACCGGCGGCGTTACGTCGTCGTACACCGGGATGTTCGTCCCCTCGAGGCCGAGTTCGAGCGGTTCCGCACTCGCAGTGCGGGTGAGCGAGACTTCGACGTCGCGGGTGCCCTCGGGCGGCCAGTCTGCCTGCTGGATGCGCTCGCCGGTGTTGAGTTGCGTGTCCACTCGCGGCAGGTCCATCACACCGGTGTCGAGACCCTTGAGCCAGTAGTCGAACCACGCGTGGCGGATGTCCTGTGCATCTTCGAACTGGCTCGCCGCGTGGTTCCACTGGCCCATGACGAGCTTTTTGGGCACATCGGCGGGGAGCGCCATGAAGAATCGCGTCGAGTCCCAGTGTTTGACGTTGTGGTCGAGCCACCCGCCTTCGATGAACACCGGACACGAGACGTTCTCGGCCTTCGCCCGGTAGTCGCGTTCGTCCCAGAACGCGTCGTAGACCGGGTCGAATTCGTAGGCGCGATTCGTGTGCTCGATTTCGTCACACGGCGTGATGCGGTCGCCGAACGTGGTCGTGAACTGGTCGGTGTCACCGCCGTTCATCGGGGGAATCAGGCCGAAGCCGAAGTCGAAGGCCAGCGGCGTGTCGAATCCCTCGTCTGTCGGGTACTCGTTGTTCAGGAAGTAGCGAATCCCCCCGCCGAAGGCGTAGTCGTACCAGCGGTCGATGGCCACCTGCGGGATGATGGTCGTTAGATGGTCCGGGTCTTCTACGGCTGCTGCAAGCTGGGTCGTACCGTCGTAGGACCCGCCAATCATGCCCACTTTGCCCGAGGACCACTCGCGGGTGCCGAGATACTCGACGACCTGCGCGGCCGTCTTTCGCTCGCGGATACCCCCGTAGTCGTAACAGCCATCGGAATTGCGCGTGCCCACCACGTCGAACATCGCCCGGGCGTAGCCTCGCGGGACGAAGTAGTCTGCGACGCCGTCCGCTGCGGTGCTGCCAGCCTCGCCTTGCGGACTGCGGATGTCGTTGTACGGCGAGTAGGTGGCAATAACCGGCACGGATTCGTCCGTGTCCGGGCAGATGATAGACCCGTAGAGGGTGGGTGTCTCCGTCTCGCCGTCTACGACGAACTCCGTCTCGACGTAGTGGTCCTCTGCTGGGAGTTTCTCGTACTGTGGTTCGCTTTTCCCCGTCGTCGTCTCGTAGGCGGCCCCAGCGGCTGGTGTCGCGGAGAGACCGAGTAGCGATACGCCAGCCAGCGCGCCCGATGTCTGGAGCACTCGTCGTCGTGAGAGCCTCCGGTCGCCTGCATCTCGAGTCATATTCGTTTGCGAGTCTCGGTGTCGCACAAAAGGCCCTCTGACAACGCCATCAAAACGTTCTGAGAAAGAGTCATGCGCGAACGAGCCCTATTGGGGCGCATGTCTCTCGTGGAGAATCGTGACGCCAGACCACCCGGTCCGACCGGACTGCCGGTGGTCGGCAACAGCCTCCAGTTCGGTCGCGACCCCCTCTCGTACATGACCCACGCGGCCCGGGCCTACGGCGACGTGGTGTACCTCGAGTTCGCGGGGATGCCCTTCTACCAGCTCAACCACCCGGACCTAGTGAAGTACGTCCTCGTCGAGAACAACCAGAACTACCGCAAGGGCGACCTGTTCCAGTACGAACTGCGCCTACTCGGCCAGGGCCTGTTGAACAGCGAGGGCGCGGCGTGGCGCGAGCAACGCCACCGACTCGAACCCGCCTTCCACCCCCAGCGAATCGCCGCGTTTGCGGAGATGATGACGGGCTACACTGAACGCTTTCTCGAAGAGTGGGCCGACGAGGAAGTCAGAGATGTTCACGAGGACATGATGCGCCTCACGCTCGAAATCGTCGCCGACGCCCTGTTCTCGGTGGACATTCGCCGCGAATCGACGGAAATCGGCGAGGCGCTGGAGACGGTCATGGAGCAGTTCCGGCGCTCCTCGCGCCTGCCACTCGAAGTGCCCGACTGGCTGCCCACCCGGACGAACCTCGAATTCCACCGGGCGGCGAAGGCCCTCGACGCCGTCGTCGCGAACATCATCCGCGAGCGAAACGCCGGGACCCGCGAGGGCGCAGACGACGTGGTTTCGCGCTTGCTCGACGCAGGCGTCCCCGAGGAGAATCTCCGTGACGAGGTGCTGACGCTCGTCCTCGCCGGCCACGAGACGACGGCGCTCGCCCTCTCGTACACGTTCGACCTGCTCACGCGCCACCCACCGGTGCTCGCGGAGGTGCAGGCGGAACTCGACTCGCTCGCTGGCCACCCGCCGACGATGGCCGACGTGAAGGCGATGACGCGCACAGACCAGGTGCTCAAGGAGTCGATGCGCCTCTACCCGCCAGTGTACGGCCTGCTTCGCGAACCGCTCACGGACGACGAAATCGGCGGCTACCACATCCCGGTCGGCGCGACGGTCGGAATGCACCAGTGGGTCATCCACCGCGACCCGCGATTCTTCTCCGATCCGCGCAGTTTTCGCCCCGACCGCTGGACGCCCGCCTTCGAGCGCGAACTGCCCGCGTTCGCCTACTTCCCGTTCGGCGGCGGGCCGCGGCGGTGCATCGGCGACCGGTTTGCCATGCTCGAAGCGAAGTTCGTCCTCGGGACGATTCTCCAACAGTTCGACGTCGAAGCCGTCTCGACAAAACCGCTCGAACTCGACCCGGCGATTACGCTGCGCCCGAAGGGCGGGATTCGGGTTCGGGTGACGCGCCGGTAGTTACTCGCACAGTCGATATCGGTCGCCCTCCGCCTCGACGAAGCCCCGACTGGCGAGCTTTCTGAGAATCGGATACAGCGAGATGTGCGCCATGCCGAGCGCCTCGTGGAGGTCGTCTATCGTCGCTTCCTGCTCGGTTCGGAGGTAAAGATAGACGAGTTTCGCTCGCGGTGAGGCCAACTGCGCGGGCAGTGGGCGACGATTCGGTGCGACGGCAGCGTGATTCGAACTCATTGCAGCCACTCGCATTTCGACGATAATAAAACTACCATTCAACGATTGTCGAAAATAGGTGGTCACAGCCCGCGCCTCGCCAGCTGTCTGACGTGCGTCTGACGTGTCATTATTGTTCTCTCGCGTGTACGAAGCCGTATGGAGAGCATCGCAGACGCCTACAGCAAGCGCGAGCAGTCGGAGGGGAACACGCGCCGACTGCTCCTCGGCGTCCTCTTTCTCGTGGCCGGAACCGTCGGCCTCCTCTCGGCCATCGCGATGGCGACGACGTCGGTCTTCGAGTCGTTCGGCTGGAGCGTGTTTGAGGCCCGAAAACTCGCGGGCGTCCTCGCGGGCGTGGCGATTCCCGCGCTGTTGCTCGGCGTCGTTATCGCCCTCCCGACCGAGAAGGGGGCGCTGCGTGGCGTCCTTGGCGGGAGTATGCTCGCGTTCGTCGGCGTCGCCCTGTTCCAGTTCGCCTATCCCTACTGGTGGAACGGCGCGACGACGGGCAATCCCGACCTCACACTGGCCGTCGTCGGCCTCTACTTCCTCGGGACCATCATCGCGTTCGCCTACGTGTTCGTCGCCGTCGCGACGTTCAAGACGCGCAACAGGCCCGGCGACATGGTGACCGTCGAAATAACGACGGAGGGCGAGACCCGCACCGTCGAAGTCCACCGCTCTGAAGTCGCCCGGACCATCTCACAGACTAACCGGTCGCAGTCTGACGACTGACCGAACGAACTGCTTTGTCGCTCGCTGCCCTACACCCGGTAGACGCTTCGATGATGACGACGACCCACATCGCGCTCGGCCTGTCGCTCGCGTACGGCCTCGCCGCCCTCCTCCCCGATTACACCACGCTCGTCCTCGGCGTCGCCGTCGTGGCGAGCATTTTCCCGGACTTCGACGTCGTGTTCGAACACCGAAAGACGCTCCACTACCCAGTCTACTTCGGCGTCGCCGCGCTCCCGCTCGCGGTGCTGGTCATCCTCGCCCCCTCGCAACTCGTCGTTGGCCTGTTCACCTTCCTCGCGTTTGCGTGGGTACACTCGATTTCGGACATCTTCGGCGGCGGCGCGGAGGCCCACCCGTGGGAAGGCCCCTCGACGCGAGCCGTGTTTCTCCATCCCGCAGACCGCTGGATTCCCCCTACCCGCGGAGTCAGGTACGACGGCTCACCCGAGGACCTTGCACTCTGCATCCTGTTCTCGATACCCGCCTTTGTCGTCGCGACGGGGGCGCTGTTCTACCTGCTCATCGTCAATATCGCGCTCTCGGTGGTCTACACTGCCATCCGCAAACAAGTCCCGGACTTCTTCCCGGCGTGATTCCCGGGCCGAAACACGGCTTTGATACCGACCGCGACGCAATTCGCTCGTATGACTCCTGGACTCGCCCCCGACGGACTCAAGTTCGCCGTCGTCGCGTTCCTCGCGGGCCTCGCGGCCACCATCTTCTCTCCCATCGGGGCGCTCTTTGGCCTCCTGCTCTCCGGTTCCGTCCTGCTGTTCTACCGCGACCCAGAGCGCGACATCGTCGAGACGGGCGTGGCCGCCCCCGCCGACGGCAAGGTGTCGGTCATCCGCCGCGAGGGCGAC
Organism: Haladaptatus sp. QDMS2; assembly: GCF_029338295.1. Taxonomy (NCBI): domain Archaea; kingdom Methanobacteriati; phylum Methanobacteriota; class Halobacteria; order Halobacteriales; family Haladaptataceae; genus Haladaptatus; species Haladaptatus sp. QDMS2. Next base: position 2,186,411 of record NZ_CP119791.1, on the reverse strand, counting down.
CAGGTCCGCGTTGGCACGTACATGAGCGCCCGTGACGTCCACGTCAATCGCGCTCCGCTCGCCGGAACCGTCCAGTCGGTCACGCACAAGCCAGGTGGCTACAAACTCGCCTTCTCGAAGGAATCGGACAACAACGAACAGCTCCACATCGAGTTCGAGGACTACACCGTCGTCCTCATCGCCGGCTGGTTCGCCCGGCGCATCCACCCCTACGTGGAGGTAGGCGACACCGTCGAGAAAGGCGACCGCATCGGGCACATCTCCTTCGGCAGTCGGGCGGACGTGCTCTTGCCGCCAGACGTTATAGAAGAGATGCTCACCGTCGAGCAGGGTGACCGCGTCCGGGCGGGGTCGTCGATGCTCGCACGCGGATTTAAGGAGTAATCGGAAAAACAGCAGTATCAATGGAGGGCGTTCTCTGGTACGTACTCGCGAGTTCTCGGGGCGGCCCGACGCGCGTGCGTATCGTCAAAGCGATTGCAGAGCGCCCTCGAAACGCGAACCAACTCGCGACGGCCCTCGACCTCGACTACACGACGATTCGCCACCATCTGGACGTATTGTTGAAGAACAACGTCGTCAGACGAACCGACGACGACTATGCCGCCGTCTACCTGTTTACCGACCAGCTCAAATCGAACTGGACGGTCGTAGAGGAGGTACTCGCCGTGGTGGACACGGAGGACCCATGAGTTCGGACGAATTTTGGACAGCACCTATGGTTACGACACCCCTACGAGGAAGCGATGAGCATCTGGCTTGAGGCGGCCCGCGTCGCCGCCGCCGTGAACATTCTCCTGTTGGTAGTCCTCGGCTCGGTCTGGCTCCGAAACTTCCGGCGTCACGGCGCAGACCACACCCGTGGGTTGCTCGTGTTTGCGGCCTTCCTCTTCGTCGAGAACCTCCTCTGGCTCTCCTTCTACCTCGTCCACCCCGATTTCATCGGTTGGTTCACCAACGCGGGAACCGACGTGCAGGTGGGCATGACGCTGCTGTGTGGCCTCGAACTGGTGGCCCTCGCCTACCTCGCACGTATCACCTGGGCGTGAAGATTGGACGAATTTTGGACGAAATTCGGACAACGTTCTTTGCACGAATCGTCGCCGTTCTAGACATGGTACTCTCACGACGCCTGTTTCTCACTGTCGCCGCATCGAGCGCGCTCGCCGGCTGTGTCGGCGGGTCAGGTGGTGGCGAGACGACGACTCAGTCGACGACAGCCGAACCCACCACGATGGCCGACACGACGACGACCGCTGACGGCACCGCCGAAGAAACCGTGCAGGTCGCTTCCCATCCGGACCTCGGCGACATTCTCGTCGGTCCGGAGGGAATGACGCTCTACATGTTCGACAGCGATACCGAGGGTGACCCCTCAAGCACTTGCAGCGGGTCGTGTGCAGAGACGTGGCCGCCGCTTACCGTGAGCGAATCACCGACGAAAGCGCCAGCCGTCAGCGCGGCCCTCACCACGTTCGACCGGGGGGAGGGATCGACGCAGGTCGCCGCCGCCGGATGGCCACTCTACTACTTTGCCCCCGACGAGAACCCCGGTGATGCGAACGGGCAGGGGGTAAACGACGTTTGGTGGGTTCTCCGTCCCGACGGAACGCCAGTCCGGCAGACGAACGGGACGACGACGACCGATGGCGGGAGCTACTACTGACGCAGGATTCGCGAAAATGGAGCGTCAGTTCACTGCTCTATCGGGACGTAGTGTGTCGAGAGGAGCCAGGCATCGAGCAACTCCGGGTCCTCGATGACGGCGACCGAGCGAAACTCGTCCTCGTATTCGGTGTAAATCAGTTCGTGTGTCTCTCGTTTCTGTATGTTGTCGTATTCCATAGTACTCCCACGGCTGTCATCGACGCGACCACGGTGTGTCGTCACGCCCTGTTCAGTCACTGTTGCCCGCTACTGTCGAGTGCGTGTACGCGCCCGTCTCCGACACCTGCGGCTCGATAGTTATCTCGACGGCATCGTCGCGCCCAACGTCGATGGTGGCGACGACGGTTTCCAGTGGAACCGTCACCGTTCCTCGTCGAGGGAGGCCAACACGCGGTGGCGTAAACAACTGGTCGAGCGCCTCCGGGTCGACGTAATCGTAAATGCACACGTCGAGTTCGTGTGGGGCTACCCGACCCCACTTCGCGAGTGCGTGTACGAGAAGTTCGCTGACCGGTCGCCGCGCCCGTTGCCCTGTTACCCGCACCGTGTCGTTCATCTCCGCTTTACTATCGGTGGACAACCATCAAATCACTTGACTGTTGATATGTAAGTCTCGGGACGCGGCGAATTTACGATAGTAAATCAGCAATCTCGGGCCGTCACTCCGCCTTCCACGGGTCGTCTCCCGAGAACAGGAGGCCGAACAGCGCCCGTTCGCCTGCTCGAATGTGTCGGTTGATTGTTGGCTGGGTCACGCCGAGGATCTCCGCGACGTCCTGGCCGTTGCTCTCTCGTGGCCACTCGAAAAAACCGCTGAAGTAGGCGGTTTTGATGACCTCTTCCTGGCGCTGTGTCAACCGATTTCGTACTTCGCTTTCGAACTCCTGTGTCGTCATGACCGGTGTGTCGAACTCCCGCTTCGCTCGCAGTTCCACCCCGCCGACGGTCGATTCGAGGTGGGCGGCGATGTCCCGAACGTCTGCGCTCTGTGGGATTCGTACGGTCAGCGTCGCGGTGTCGGCGGTTACGCACAGGTGGTCGAGACTCGCCCCACGGTCTGCGAGCGAGGAGACGAGCGTGTCGTCGCGGACGGTACACTCACAGCGAAAGCCGTCGTCGTCCGCGGCGATGAGCGCGAACTGTTCGACGGCGGGCGACGCCGTCACGTGCGCTCGCAGGTCGTCCGGGTCGATGCCCCGCACGTCGAAAAACAGGTGGACGTTCCCGTCGAGTCGTCTGACGGCGTTCTCCAGTTCGAACGTTCCCAGCGATCCGTCCGCGAACCCGAAGAGGGGCGAGTCGAGGGGACCACAGACGAAGTCGAGTTCGACCGACCGTTCGCTCACGAGCGCCCGCTTTCGTTCGAGAGCGTTCATCGCGTAGCCGATGGACTGGCCGAGTTCCGTGAGAACGGACAGCTCCATCTGCTCGAACACGAGTGGCTTTCTCGAATACAGGTTCAACACGCCGTACACCGTGTCGCGGTAGACGAGCGGGACGGCGATGCTCGCCCTGAACCCCCGAGACAGCGCCTCTTCGCGCCACAGTTCGGCGTCGACGTCGGTCAGGATGTTGTTCAGCACCTGGGGTTGTTTCGACCGCAGGGCACGCCCGGCCGGACACCCGCCCGTGGTCGAACCGTCCGTCGCAATCTGGACGCGGTCGAGGTAGCCGTCACCGTCGCCCGCCGAGGCGACTGGCGTGATCGTATCAGTCGCGAGGTCCTGGTGGCCGACCCAGGCGAACGCGAAGGGGTCGATGGCGGCCAACTTCTCGCAGACGAGCGACTCGATTTCTTCTTTGGTTTCCGCCTGAATGAGCACCTTCGTGATGTCGCGGATGGCTCGATTGATGCGGTTTACCCGCGCCAGGTGCTTGTTCTTGCGTTCGAGCGTGTCGCGCTGGCGTCTGAGGTCACCCTCTCGCGCCGCGCGTGCGAGCGACGAGCGCGCGTTCGCACAGAGCATGTCTGCGAGCAGGAGGTCCGTCTCTCGCAAACCGTCTGCGTCGGGCGAGCAGGTCACGAACACGCCGAACTCCCCGAGCGGGAAGATGCCGATGCTCTGTATCGCAGACGCTGTTGGGTGTCGCTGGTCCTCCCCGGACAGGACGGTCGCTTCGTCGCGGATGAACACCTCCCAGACGGGACTCTCGCCGAGGTCGCCGAGCATGGGTGACTCGACGAGGGCTGCGACGCCCTCGGTCTGGGCGGCGGGTTCGAGGGTGCCCTCGGCTTCCTCGTAGCGAAGGATGTAGGAGTAGGGCAGGTCGAGCACGTCCGCGGCGGCGTCCACGATGGTCTCACAGACCGCGGTCGCCGTCTTTGCCTCGGGCAACTGCTGGGCCTTTTCGGTGAGCGCTTCCAGTCGGGTGGCTCGTCGCTTCGTGTCGGTGATGTCTTCGAAGGTGAAGATGCCTCGGACGGTTTCGCCGTCGTTTGCGAGGAGACGCGACCCGTTCAGGGAGAGCCAGATTCGACTGCCGTCCGGCCGGATGACGCCCAGCTCGACGTCGTACACCGTGGTTCCCGTTTCGAGGACGGTTCTGAACGGGAGGTCGGCCTCGGGAATCGGGTTTCCTTCGCCGTCGGTGAAACTGAACTCGCTCGCCCCGCCTTCCAATCGGTCGCGCGAGACGCCGGCGATGTCCACCGCCCGGTCGTTGATGTGCTCGATGTTGCCCGACTCGTCGATGACGACGATGCCGACGGGCGCGGTGTCGATGACCCGCTGGTTGAGGATGTGCTGGTGGCGCAGCTTCTCCTGAAGCCGCTTTTGCTCGGTGATGTCGAGGCCTTCCGCGACGATACCGGTCACTTCGTCGCCGTCGACCACGGGCCTGGCCTGGAAATCGACAGTTATGGTCTCGCCCGCAGGGCTGACGTGGGTGGCTTCGAACTTGCTGTACTCACCCGCTTTGACCCGTTCGAGTTCGGCTTCGAGTTCCGACTGCAACTCGGGCGAGTGGCTCCACCACGGGCACTCCCAGAACGGTTTTCCGGCAACGTCGGCCACGTCCACGTCGGCGAAGTCGAGCGCCGGTCGATTCACGTTTCGGACCGTTCCGTCGCGGTCGAGCAGCGCGAAGAACGTGAATGGGTCGTTGAACACGGCGTCGAACTGGCGTTTTCGCCGCCGTCTGAGCCGCTCTGCACGCTTTCGGTCGGTGATGTCGCGAAGTACGCCCGTGAAGTAGCGCTCGCCGTCGCGCTCGAACTCGGAGAACGAGACGCCGAGGGGAATCTGGTGGCCGTCGCGGTGCTGGCCGAGCAGTTCGACGTACCCCCAGTCGAAGTGGCGTTCCCCGGTGTCGAGATAGCGGTCGATGGCTCCGAGGTGGCGTTCGGCGAGCGAGTCGCTCATCAGTTTCGTCAGCGGTTCCCCGACGAGTGCCTCCGGGTCGTAGCCAAACACGGTTTCGACGACCGAATTGATGAACTGGATGGTGCTGTTCGCGTCGATGGTGACGATGCAATCGGAGGCTGATTCGACGATGGCGTCGAGGTGCGATTCGTTCGCCGGGTCGAGCGACCCCTCGCCCCCGTCCGCAGACAACGCCTGGTGGAGCGTTGCGGCGAGAATCGCGCCGCTCGCTTCGGTTCGTTCGACGACGGCCGTGACGCCCGCGTCGTACGCCGCTTCGACGGCATCGGGTACGGGGTCGCTCGCGTACACGACGACAGGTAGGTCAGCGCACGCCGACGACAGGTTGGCGAACCCGTCGAAATCGGTCACGACTGCGTCCGTGGCCCCTGCTTCGATCATGTGTTTCCCCTCCGCTACGGTGGCGACCGCTACGTGGGCGTCCGCTCGTCGCTCGGCGAGGTGCGTCCGCACCGCGTCAGCGTCGGCCCCCGCTTGTGCATCGGTGACGTATAGAATATGTGAATTTTGTAACATCACGACACGTTGTTGTTTAGTACACTCTCTCCGAACTGAACTAAAAAACCAGGGGGTTCGTCATGTTAACAATCGAATAGACGGGTGCCGTCGGGCGGTCCGTGGAACCTCCGGCACGTCGGGCGTATACCCACAACAGTTGTCATTTACACCGGCGTCTGTTCACTCAGGTGACATGCAGGTCGAAGGCCGATGTGTTAAACGGTTGTGTCCCCTGGCTAGACGGTGATGGCGCAGACAGCCCCCGCCGTCTTACTCGTTGGCCGTTCGGAGCGGGCGTCGGTCCTCGCGGAGGGACTCACAGACCACCACGACCTCTCGGTTCGCGTGGTCACAGACGAGGCCCCGGCACGCTCGGCACTCACCACATTTCGCGGCGTCCTCGTCGTCGATTCAGTTCCCGGCGGCGACGACCACGCGTTCGTCGAGCGAGCCCGAGCGAGTAACCCTGCGTTGCCGATTCTCTACCGCTACGAGGCAGAACGCGATGCGGCTGACGCACTCGCCGCGGGGGCGACCCAGTGTCTCCCGGCGAGTGAGCCAACGCGAGATAGCATCGAACACCTCGCCCGGGCGGTCGGCCACCAGCGGTCGATGCGCGACACACTCGAACTCGAGGCGGCAATCGAATCGCTCCCTGACATCTTCTTCCTGTTCGACATGGACGGGACCTTCCGGCGCTGGAACGCGAACGTGACGGCCGTGACCGGCTACACCGACGAGGAGGTCAGACACATGGGACCGACCGACTTTTTCGGCGAAGACGTCGCGCTGGTCAGGCGAACCATCCACCAAATCGTCGACGACGGGCAGGCGAAGGTCGAAGCCGACCTCGTGACCAAACACGGCAGGACCATTCCTATCGAGTTCACGGGCGCGTTGCTCACCGACGACGACGGCAACCCCTGGGGAGTATGTGGCATCGGCCGGGACGTTTCGGTGCGACGGCGGCGCGAAGACGCCCGCAAAGAGCAGGCCAGACGCCTCCGGCGGTTGAACCACATCAACCGGGTCATCAGAGACGTGAACGCAGGGCTCGTGCAAGCGACCACGCGACTCGAAATCGCCCAGACCGTCTGCGAACGCCTCATCGAGGACGACCGATATCAGTTCGCGTGGATCGGCGAGTACCACGTCGCCGCAGACCGCGTCGAACCCACGGCGTGGGCCGGAGAGGGACAGTCGTATCTCGAAGCCCGACCGACTGCGGGCAAGTTCGACGGCGGCGTCACGGCGAAAACCGCCATTCTCGAACGCGAATCGCAGGTGGCGATGGACATCACCGCGGACAGCGTCGCCTCGCTCTGGCGCGAGGCGGCCTTAGACCAGGGCTTTCGGTCTGCGCTCGCCACACCGCTGGTGTATAACGACCAGATTTACGGCGTCCTCGCGCTGTACGCCGACGAACCAAACGCCTTCGACCGCGTCGAGAAGACGGTGTTCGCGGAACTCGGCCAGACCGTCGCCGCGGCCATGAACGCCGCCGAAGCCCGAACGGCGCTCATGACGGATACCGTCACGGAACTCGAATTCGTCCTGACCGACCAGGAGGACTTCCTCGTGCGCGCCGCCCAGCACATCGAAGCCCAATTCTCCCTCGACGGGTTCGTCCGCCGCGACGACGGCACGCTCGTCGAGTTCATCACGGTCCACGGTATCGACGCAGAGACCCTCGCCGACCTCGCGTCGCGAAGTCCCGACGAGTTCGCCGTCTCCATCGTCTCCGAAAGCGAGTCGTCGCACGTCGTCCAGCTCGAATACGACGGCGAGTCCGTCGTAGACCTCGTCGGCGACTACGGCGGCACGGTCAAGCAGGTCATCTCAGCCGACGGCGAGGTTCGCGTCATCGTCGAACTGCCCACCGGAACCGACGTCGCAGCCGTCGTTGCGGCCATCGAATCGAACTTCGCGGAACTGTCGCTGGTCGCCCAGCGCAAGACCCAGCGCGAGCGCCGCTCGTCCGTCGATTTCCTCGCCGGCGTCGAGACGAAACTCACCGACCGCCAGCACGACGTCCTCCAGATGGCCTATCTCGCCGGCTTTTTCGACTGGCCGCGGGCCAAATCCGGCTCCGAGATGGCCTCGTTGCTCGGCATCTCCCACCCGACGTTCTCCCAGCACCTGCGCATCGCCGAGCGAAAGGTGTTCGAAGTGCTGTTCGACGAACTATGATGTGTGCTACCGCCACTCTCCCCTAACGGCTTTGGTTCGCCTTTTTAGCTGAATTGAGGCGCTAAGCCCCCTTCCTCAACGAACGAGCGAAGCGAGTGAGTAGGGAGGGGATACAGCGTCCCCAGACCGCGGAGCGTTCTGGTGTGCGACGCGTCTCGTCAACGCTGCACGGTTCTCAAACACGTTCAACGCTCGGCCCACCGCCATCTTCATGTTGAAACATAGTGTAAACACAGGTGATGGACAGACACGAAATCGAAGGCCACGAAGTCATCGACGGAACGGCCAAAGTCACCGGCAACGGGGCTCACGTCCTCGTCCCGAAACGGTGGCGTGGCGCAGACGTGAAAGTCGTCCGCACGTCAGACCCAGAGGGCGAACATGACGGTTGATTCACCACTCACTTGCTATATCTGCGGGGAGACGAGCGACCGCGCCACCGTGGACCTCATCGGGTGCTTCAAAGACCAAGACGCTGCAAGCGAACGGTTCGAGGAGAAACACGGACGAGAACCTGAAAGTTATCTTGACGTGTGTTCCTCGTGCCAAGACGAGAACCCGAACCACGCCCGAAACGCCCGCGAGAAATATGGCGCATACGAGTAGCACCACCCTGAACTACAACTACAGGTATCGGCTCCGACCGTCAGACGCTCTCACAGAACAGTTAGCGTGGACTGTCGATACCTGTGAACCGCCTCGGGGTAAGCCCCGAGGCACTCGCCTTGTTTATCTGTAAACAGGTCTACAACCACTTCCTCCACCGGCTCAACCGCATCGACGACACATCTGCGTACTCGGAGCAGAGGCTCCTACCGAGTCTCAAGACGTGGTAGAACGACCTGAAAGGCGTTCACTCACAAGTTCTAAAGTCGTGCAACGCCTGTACGACAACCTCTCGATGCTCCGTGGACGAACGAAGAATGGCTACCGCGTCGGCCAACTCAAGTGGAAATCACCGGGCGAGTACCGAAGTTTCACCTACAGTCAATCCGGCTTCGAGCTCAAGAACACGAGCGGTCGGACCCGATTGTGGCTCTCGAAACTCGGTAATCGTGCTGGATTCACTCCAAGAGCGTGCGTGCATACCGGTATATCGGTGTCCCGAGCCAGTCTCGTCCCGTCGCAATCGATTCGAATGCTTCCTTCGCCTCGTCCCCTGTGAGCACGCTTCGCTTTACCAGTGCTCGAAGGACGATTGGTGAAAGCACCACGTCGGCGTCGACGAGCTGTTGGAGTTCTGGAAGCGCTCTGAAATCGTCCGTGACGAGAAACGGTGCGTCCTCCTCACGTACCACCGCGAGACAACTTGCCTCCCCTGCATCGATACGACTCGTTTCGAAGGCTTCCCCGGTCTTCTCGACGATATCGATTCTCGCCCGAGCGTCAATGACGGTGGCTGCCCCCGCTCCATGTCGGTCGTCGTAATCGGCCGTTTGCCCGAGCTCGTCGAAGACCGTCTCGGTGGTCATCACGTCGAATTCATCGAGAACGATGTCGATGACATCACCGACTGCGAGTGAAACGAACGCACTCGTATCTACGACCAACATTCAGAGGTCTGCGAGTTTGTCCGAGAGTTCTTCGCCACGGTCGAGGACTCGTTTCGAGGCAGCCACCGCCTCGGCGTCCTGGCGTCCGATTATCTCTGCGAGGTTTTCCAGTTCGATTTGGCCGTCGAGATAGAGTTCGACCACTGCCTCCCGAAAGCTCTCTTCTGCCTCTATCTCTGCTAGATACCGTCGCAGCGCCTCGATGAGTACCTCGGTGCGATTCTTGTGTGACACTTTCGCCGCAATATCGGCGTGCGTCACCAACTCCTCTGGAAGACGGAAATTGACTCGCTTGGTGCTCATCGTTGTATGCACAACGTATGTACAACCACAAACTTGTTTCGCCGAAATTTCGATGGCTTTCGTGAGTTGGAATCCCGGTCAACGACCGTCAACTCTAATTTCCACAATCGGTTTCCCTTCAGGGTTTTTGGGTGCAGATTCAGTCCCGTTTTACATCGAATTTTGGCGCGAATCGACGGATTGGGTCGAAAAGTATCTCTGAACCAACTGTTACTGACGAGTATTCACAATAGGATAGTTCTCCCACGGCTCGGATTCCTATTCCGGGTTTTCTGGGCTTCTACAGGCTGGATTCTGCAGATATTGGATTTCCGAATTCGACGAACCTACCCGTGACAGTAGCTTTGAAAGTGAATCAACCCTACGTCAGTGAAACCGTGTCTTCGGGCGTTTCGAAGCCTCTATGTTCGCATCACGGTTTTCGAAGTAATCTTTGTCTGGAACCTACACCATCGGGCTGATTCTCCGGAAGAGATGTTCCTGTGTAGATTCCAAGGCGAGTGTGGAGGAAGGTGACGTGCTGTGCGCCGAGATAGTATTATTGCCAAACCGTGGGTTTGAGGGGGTTGAAACCCGGGAATTCGAGTATGCATGTGCGTGTGAAACCCGGGCTGATTCGGGTGTTTTGAGGGAAATATGGGCGCTATGAGTTCCACAATCGGTTTCCGTCGTGCGGTTTTGGATTTTGGCGGTCTGATTCGAGATTGAACGGCCTGTTTCACGCGACAACACGAATTCTGAAACTCTCGAAAAACCCACTCCTGTGGGCTCTCTCCTCTGAATTCCGTTTTCACTGTTCCTCTTTCAGCCCTCGGCTTCTATCGTTCACACGCAGCGCTACATGCTGTTCTCACGCCTTCTTCCGGAGGTTCAAGCCGATTGTGGAAACTACGTTACTCGCTGAGCGACCCTCGTTTTTGTGTTCGGCCATTCTCAGGCCCGGATTCCGCGTGTGGAACGATTTGTGGTGTTCATTCGGAGTTGGATGCACTGTCTCGGAAGCAGCCGTGCGGTTGAGTTCGGCCTCGCCAGTTCGAGGTCACTATCCACGGTTGCGGATGCAGCGACGACCTTCGCACTCAAGTTTTCATACTCGGCTTACGTCTGGTGGTTTCACAGTGAATCTGAATCAGAACGTGTCTCTGTCGTCGCTCTACTTGGCTCGGACAGCTCGTTTCTGGGCATTTTCACCACTACTCTGGCCTGGTCTCGGGTGTTCATTCTCGGCTTTACGGGTCGAGTGACGGGCTTCAGGTGCATTGGACTGTGTGTGCGCTTGCTTGTGACGTCATACTCGGGCTTAGCGCCCGGAGGAGTGGAGAGTAACGCGACTGGATTCGAACTAGGTTGGGATTTTTGCAGAGCCATTATTGGAGTTTCAGCGCCCGTGGGGTGCGTATTCTGGAGGTTCGTCGAATCGAGATGCTGCTTCGAACCCACTGAAATCCCCGCTCAAACGTTCATAATCGGTTTGCGTCTGGTGGTTTCGTAGAATAAGAACTTCTCGGCATTTTTCGATATGGAATCTCCACACGCCCGTCACGCACCCGGATTTGGTATCCTCTACGCTTCCACTGTCTCTCTCGCCTGTGTTCCCGCATACGTAATTCAACCTAGTTCCCACTTGCTCTGTTCTTGGTTACGCTCTTCCGGGGATTGAATCCGATTCTGAGACCACAACTAGACACTGAGCGTTGCCGAGACGCTTGTTTCGTCGGGTGGACGTCTTCACGTCGATTATGAAACGCAGTTTCTCTGGGGAGACCACTCAGGCCGAGAACGGTATCCCTCATATGCGATTCTCACACTCCACAATCGGGTGCAGTCGTGTGGTTTCGTATTTCTCTAACCCACGTAGGGACGCCTCATTCAGTGGGCTTCGGTAATCGAGGTCGTAGACGACGTCGCTGTTGTTCGGGGTCTCCCATACCGAAGGTGACTCCTGAACCTCAGAACATAGTGCCGTCACTTCTGGTGGTCTTCATCACTGCGCTGATGAACAGCTCTGGCGCCCTGACGCGATGGGCTGGGCGCTGTGACCGCGAGTGTTACCTTGCTGGTCCGTCATAGCGGCCCATTCCTCCGTGGAGTTGGCCATCGACGGAAACCCAGCCTTGCTGGTCATCGGTGAAGACTGCTGGCGAGGTGGTCGCCTCGAACGTGTTGAAACTGTTTGCTAGCCAGAACCCCCACTCATTCCAGCCTTCGAACCGAATCTCCCCGACGGTAACCGTTGCCGTCTGATCTGCCTCGTAGGTCGTCCCGATCACGCTCGTGAACGTGAAACAGGTGTCCGTCTCCGACCATGGATCCTGGCACGAGGTGGCTGCCACGTCGTTGGCTGGGACGATGAACGACGCATTGCCAACCGGGTAGCGTGTCTCGATATCGTGCTCGACCGTGGTCTGCCAGGCAATCGAGTACCTGGTCGGGTCGCGAACGAGTTCCCGATTCGTCATATTGGCTGGAATCTCGTCTGGGCCAATCTCTTGGCGATCGATCACTGAGCCATTGGGGGCGTATGTCCAGAGCACGTAGCGATCTTCTCCGACCAACTGGTCTGCGTGCAGGCGCAGCATCGGCCCGTGGGGAGTCTGGACGACGGCTGCCTCCCAGTCTGTGACTTGGGTTCCGGTGTCGTCGTAGATCCATAGCTCTGAAACCGGATCTGACCCACCGTCTGTTCCGGCAGGGAATGGCAAGAACACGGTCACGTTCTCAATGGTCGTGTTCGTACTGATCGATGTTGTGTAGGCGTACGAAGAGTAGTGACTATACATGAAGTCGGGCGGGAACAGTAACATACCGAGGGCAGCCAACGGCATCAGAACCACAACAACCGCGACAACGAGAATCACACGTTGCCTCTTCGATACCATACGATAGTAGACGTTAATATCAAATATATAACTATTGTGCAGGGAGATAACACAACGCAGTCCGATACGCCTAATTCTACCGTTTCCCCGATGGTTACAGCACCACCGTAGACGGGGTGACCGTTCAGAGACGACAGATACGCGGTACCGGAATCCAGTCAGAATAGTTGTTTGAGAAATGCAACTGGATTGGGGCTCGTGTCGTCTGGGTCGTCCACAGAGCGGTTTTCATCATTCGGCGGGGAAGCGTCCGGTCTTGCTGTGGTCTCAGCGTTGGGTTTGCGCTCGTCGTGTGCGGGCTTGGTCTGGTCTGTGAGGTGGGCAACTGCCTGGTCGTAGGCTGCCTGATTCATCGTTTTCGTGGCGAACGACAGGTCGATTTCCTGGCTTTTGTACTGGTATGTGCCGTGGTGTTGGATGCTCATCACGCCAACTTGGTCGACTGCAATTCGATGCGTGCCTCGAAAGTGGGGCGTTTCGACCCGCACGAGTTCGGGGCTCACTTCGACACGAGTGACTGCTTCGTTTCTGAGCACTGCTTTCGCGAGCGTGCGGGCTTGGTCATGATCTCCCTGCTGATGTAACTCCCGCAGTCGCTCGTCGAATGTCATTTGTTCCTGACTGTCAGAACAGAATAAATACGTTCCGTACATGTTATGTGTATGATATATACTGTCGTGGTCGGCACTACTGAACCGCCCAGCCTCGCCTGTCCGTCTCTGTTCCCTTGTTTTGTATACTCAGACAGTGTTTGTGGAAATGCGACGAGAGATACGGGTCTGACTGCGTGTCACGACAAACACGGACACGAGGTTGCCCAGATTGTGGGTGGCAGACGATGTGCTCAGACTGTTGGTCGACGCGCATGACACAGAATTCATCCTGCGAGCATCGGGGTAGAAACGTTGAATTACTGTACTTTCTGGGTGTTTTAGTCACGTCTCTACGCAGCTATAAATCACTGAATCACCACTCTAGTGATTGAGTGATGTCGAAAACAGTCCGCATCTCGGATGAACTCTACAGGGTGTTAGACGACTACCGGCGAAAAGACCAGACGTTCCAGGCCGTCATCGAGGAGTTGGCGAGACGGGCGGGGCTGTTTCCGACGACTATCAAAGACGTCGATGCGCTCACGCGAAAACTCGAGGAGGTGTATGGCTACGATTCTGCGGCGGTCACTCGCGTGATACGTGCCCTCCAGCGTATTTACATCGGCCAGGAGAACGAACGGTCGATTGGCGTTCCCCACGAAGATATCGAACCGGAGTACGGCAACGAGGTCGACGCCCTCGAGCGGTTGGGGCTCATCGAAGCCCGTCACTACACGGGGAAATACGAGTATGGGTATCGGACGACGGCTGTCGGGGCGCGAGTCGGTTCAGAACAGGTTCGACGGACTCTCGACGAACACGATGCAGACCTGCGCGAGCTGTTCAACGGGTACAGTGCACCTGTCCTCGCCGTACTCGTTCGGTTCGGATTCGAACAGACCGATACCGGTCACCTCTCAACACGGGGAGCCGAGTTAAAATGGCCACGGGATGATTCGCTCATCAGCGACGAGACGATACAACACCACTATGAAACCTTCATCGAGCAATTGTCGGAGATGGGTCTGGCAGTCACCCACTCGGAGGGCTCGTTCACCGTGTTGCCTCCGGAGTTCAACGAGTATCTGCAGACGACGAGTGCTAGGCAGACGGACACGCTCGGTGAAATCGAACTGTATCGCCTCATCAAACGCTACGCCACCGGAGACCTCACCACTCGAGGGGAACTCCTGGAGCAGTTGCACGCAGCGAATGAGGATGACCTCGAAGCAGTCGTCACCTCCCTTCACGACGAGGGGCTCACCTCGAAATACAGTCGAAACAACGACGCGCCATTTCTGCTTACCGACTACGACCAGCTGTTGGTTGCGCTTCGTGAGCGGGTTACGCGGGTGCTTGGGGACCGGTAAGTGGTATCTTGTGTGTAGATACTCCGACTCTCTGCTGTAGAACGTGTCCTTGTGGAGACTATCTCGGAAGTGTAACGCCAACTACAGAATTACACGACAACTGCTATTGAATGCGTTCGTCAGATATGAGTGACTGAACGTGCCTTCTTCTGGGTGTCGTCTTTCGTAGAATTGTCTTTCTTGAGGTAGATGACTAACAAGCACAAGAGCACACCAGCCGCGTATCTCGCGTGTTCTGGCGTTCTTGCCTGCGTTAGGAACTTGATTAGTTGGAGTATATCCGATATAGTGATGTTTTCTGAATCATTCATCGAAGAAGTTGATTACCATATAATATCAAATATCTTTAGTTTCTACTGGTTACTTCTGAACGCTCGAGTGAGTGGCCCGGAGCACTATCAAATCTGCCCCTGATTTGGTAGCTCCCTCGAGATTTGGCACTCAATTTCTCGTGCAGTCGAGTGGGACACTGGACGAATGGGGTTCAACACGGAGAACGACGGTAGCGAGACCGTTGGCACCGGATTGAAGACTGTTGAACGCCCCCGGGCGCTCGCGGTCGCTCAGGCGACATATCGGCTTCGCCGATAGGGGTCGCTGAGGCGACCAGACACGCGCGAGCGCCCGGCCCCGTCCTCCCACCCCGTGGCTTGTGTGGTGGTCTTCGACGCTCATTGCGAGAATTGACTTTGCGAAAGCGGGTGCTGTGGGAGGAACTGCTTAGAAAAAACTGTCTCTTCCGTGGCGGAGCCGGTTAGTTGCGACACTGTGCTTTCTCAGAGCCCAGTTGGTATCTGTGTTCAAGAAGTTCGAAGATGCTAGACAGCAGTCATCTATGTCCCTTGGACTCTTTCGGTCCTCAGCCGTCAGATTTGTTAGCCATTTTGGGAGGCCGCCTAATTCGAGTAGTTGCCTAATTATCGCTATTTCTCCAGTGGAAAGTCTCCCTCTCGTTGAAATACGAACGAAGGTTGACGCGAATAACCCTCGTCAATTGGTTCGTTGTTGCGTACCTTGATGAGTTCAGTCTGTGGGAACGGCTCTGCAAGTTTCGTTCCCTGCGCAACAATATATGTGGTCTTGTCCAATTCATCAAGATGGTCGCTATATGTATCGCTGTCGCTGACGTGTTCGAGGAATTTTTTAGTTAGTAGAGCCGCACCATATGCCTATTTCCAGAACACTATGGTGATTCAAACTGTCTCAGTTGTTTGGATTTCTTGCAATAGTTTCTCTACAAGATTGTCGTAGGTCTAGGTATGGACAGACGCGAGTATCTCGAACTCCTTGCGGCGGGGGGAGCAGCGGGGGTTGCAGGCTGCGCCGAACAAAACCAAGAGACCACCGATGAACCTCCAGCCGACGACGTGCCAACAACTGAGAGTACCCCGACGCCTCAGCCGACGAGTGAAGCCCCATCAACCGAGACCACGACCAACACTGAGACCACGACCACGGCTGACCCACCGTCTGAAACAGAGACACAGACTGAACAGCCAACAGATTCACCCACGACAGAAACCCCGAACGAAACGTCCACTGAACAGCCCACAACGGAAGAACCCACAACAGACGAGCCGACGAGCCTGCACAAGCTTCCTTTGAATTGCTCTCGTTTGAGGTACCCGACGAGAAAGTCATTATCGGCGAGGCGTTCACCTATTCGTTCACGGTCCAGAACACGGGCACATCCACAGGCGAATTCTCCACGCTCATCACCATCGTAAACGATGAAGGGATTTCGCATCCCTACAAACCATTCGAGTGGACAGCAACCATCGAACCAGGCGAAACGGTGACCTTCGAGAGCGAGCCCCTCACTAGCTGGTGGGATAGTAGTCCGTGGTACATTCAGCTATCCGCGTTCGACGCAGAACAATCCGTGTGGTTCTCTCGACCGCGTCTTGAATTCGGTGAGTGGTTCGAGCTTGGCAACGGATTACGGATGACCATGCAGTACGATGTAGACGAGGTTCACTTCGACCACGAAACCGTTGCGTTCTGCCCAGACCAGTCCCACGCGTACGTCTGGGTCGAGGTCGAGGTTCCCGACGGAGTGGGGTGGCCAGATTACTACCAACTCTTTCTCCTATCGGGCGGGGAATGGGCTTACGCGAAAATGGGTCGCCACCCGGGATACTACCTGTATGGCGTCCCCGAATCATCCACGAAGACTGGGTGGCTGACGTTCGAAGTGAGCGAGACATTCTCTGAAAACGATGTCACCGTCTCGTGGGAGGACGAGGACGCTATCGGATCAACGGGTGCGTACTGGACGAACAATCCTGCAGCCCTCCCCTGAGTCATTCGAGGTGGGACGACTCGATGAGAGGGGACGACTCTCGCTCTTGACTGACTTCTTGTGAGGAGCAGGGAATAGACTACTGCATGAATCTGGACAAATTCGGACCAGATGTGCCACACTTCCATATGGCACTATGCGGTCTACTAACCGGTCATCCTGCCGATGTATTTCGATTTGGCAACATCCTACCGTTCCGGCTTTGTTGAAACCCTCAGTCGTGGACAGTTCGCTGAGACCGTGCTGAATACAGAGCGAAAGTCGGTCACGTGACCGCCTTTCTTCGCGTCCTGAACTAGTCGATAGCAAGGATTACACCAACTCAGACGCAACATCGAATCGAATGGCCGACTCGTTCTGGTATCCCTCTGTCGAGGATGTTCTCACCATCCACAACGACATCGTGTCGGAGTATCCGGACACGCATTCCGGTATCAAGAACCGTGGCGACATCGAGTTCGCCCTGAACTACATCAAAGAAGGACATTTCGAGACGGCACCGGAGACGATTCACAAGAAAGCATTCCACCTCCTCCGACTGCTGGTCGCGAATCACCCATTCGTGGACGCCAACAAGCGGACCGCGCTCAACACGGTGGTCGTGTTCTACTTCCTCAACGGATACCGCCTCGAGTACAACGACGAAATCAGGAATATCCTCAAGCAGTTCGGTACTGACGAAGCAACCGTCGATGAAGCGGAGGTCGTCGACTACCTTCGATCTCATACCAAGGAGATCGACCTCGCCGGTGAGATCGAGGAGTGGCGTGCCGATCTCATCAGATATGGACTGGACGAACTGACTGGTAGCTCGACGGACCCGAACGATTAATCCCGCTCGGGACGAAAGTTCGCGCATGGCGATTGAGGAAGGTGCAGAGTCCGGTTCTCCGCTCGATAAGGTGATGGAAGACATCCGGCGAGAACTCGTCCGACGGGTCGCGGCGGGCGACCGGGACGCGAACCGGGACATCTACGACGCCCTCGAAAACGAGTGACGTCCACGGTTTAAGCCACCCAAACGTTGTCTGATAGTTTCTGGTGTGTCTGCTGAACTAATAGCGCGAGTCTTGCACGGCACCTGCTCCAACATATGGGTGTCGATCAGGTCAATACAGTCTGAGGAGAGGACGGTCGCTCAGTCTTCGAGATATGACTTCTCGATATGTTGGTCGCCCCCAACAAGTGTCGTCAGCCACCGGGTGACGATATCGAACACCGCGACGAGTGGCCCCAGTGCCCGTTCAACGTACGAAACCGGGCGCGCGACGCGGAGACTCCAGGACCTTGCATGAGCGAGTCCGTAGGATTTCGGTACGATTTCTCCGAAGACGAGGATGAGAACGCTCACGCTGAGTGTCGCAATCACGACGGTAAAACCGGGAGGGAGAAACCGCGCGACCAGGAGTGTGACGATGCTGGTGATGGCGATATTGACGAGGTTGTTTCCGACCAACAGCGTGACAAGGAGTCGGTGCGGGTTCGCGCGGAGTTGTTCGAGCCTGTGGCTTTCGTTCGAACTGTTGTCCGTCGCGGTCTGCACCCATTCATCCGGGAGCGAAAAGATCGCTGACTCACTACTAGAGAAGAACGCACTCAATGTCAACAGAATTACGACTGCGATAAGTGACGGTACCAAAATCGAGTATGTATTCATACATCACTCATACGCCAGAAGGTGTATGAAACCCGTGATTGGGTCCCGCTCAACTGCCCACCTGATTCAGTAGGGAATACCTGAAAGGAGCAGGGTACTGTGCTGACTTCATGCTCTGTATCTCGCATACCTCTCCTGACAGCGACTGGGTAGCTTCCAGTGGCCGTGCTGCATACAGAGCGCGACTCGGACATGCATCTCACCCCCAAGTGCAGCGGGTGAATCACAACGTCCTGGAGAACGACCGACTCTTCGGTCGAATTTACCCGGAGATCCCGCTGAGACTGGTCATCGGCGTCGCTCCAGCGACGATCGCACCTGTTGCGAGAAGTGCGGCAGACAGAACAACGAAGTCCCCGCTCGGTGAGTAGCCAGCCAAACCAGCCCCTACTTGCACGATGAAAACCGTCACGAAGAAGCTGAGGATGGCAAGCGCTAACATAACAATTGCCGCGACGATACTACTCGCTAACGCACCGAACGAATCAAGGAATCCCATTTAGTAAGCGACCTCTCTTCATAGAGATGTTTCTACACCTAAACCGGTTGGGTATTGGTTATATCAGCGTACTACTCTGGATCGGCAAGACGCACAGGGAACTCCCCTCCGTTTTGTCACGGAAGGCGTGAGAGGAACGACCACAGTTTGCTGCATACACCCTCTATATCTTGCACGGCACTTCTGACAGGTCTTGAGGATTTCAACAGAGCCACAAATCCTTTGTTCCCTATGTTGTACAAAAAATAACCCGGAAATTCAGCTAAATTGCGGCTGAAACGCCATGTGAGTGGCGCGGAGTTTCTGATCCTTTGTACCATCTCCAGATCAGATAACCCGTTCCAACAACCGCAATGACGACAATTATCCCAAGAGCGATTTGTTGGAAGACTGGAAGGGCAAGGTACCAGTGCACTCCATGACTTACAGCGCCAATCGCTACACTCATCACTGACTTCGCACGGGCGATGAATCCCGCACCTAGTCGGTTTACCCCTCTAATTATTCGACTACTCTCTAGGGTCGCTTTGCTACGAACTGACCAATCGTTGATTGTAATGCCGCTTTTTCCCGTGGCCGATAAGTCCACATTGGGTTTGAAACCACTAGAGGATGCGAACACGTCGACATCAGGGTACTGCTTAATTAAGCTCTCACCAACCTTCTCAGCGGTGTGTTTCACTTGTACTCTTTTAAGTACACCTTCTCCAATTTCCACCACGCCATCGACTCCACCGTCAGGTGCGAACACGGGTGAACGATTCTCCACAACTTTACCTCCCATCTGACGTGCAATTTCTTTGAGGTGTATTTCCTCCACCAGCCCGGCTTCCGCGTGGCGATCAATGCCCGCTCTCCTGGCAGTTTCGAGAATTGATCCAGATGTACCAGTAATTGCAGCACTGGCCGCAATCTTTTTTGCTTTGTTATCGTCGGTTATTTTGTCTATCGACGAATTCCAGACTACCTCTCTGTCATCACGAATCGGAATTTGTGTTGGAGGTTTTGGCGGGCTACTATTCGATCCGGTTGCTACAGCACCTATTGCGATTATTCCACCAACCGCAAGGGCACCAATAATTACAGGTATCATTTAACACCCAAGAGAAACATACGAGTCAAAAAGATATAAATTACACTTTTATATCATTTAGTCATCGCTATTTGCGTTGGTGGACTTTCCAGATATGCGTGAGACCTATATTTAGATCGGTAATCTGCATTACCGTCTCGTTTTATTTGCGTCCGCCTGGCAATCAGTTGATTGGTTTTGCTTAAAAACCGAAATGAAAAGTGTTTGTGTCACTTCTCGCCTCGCTCGAGCGACCGCGCCTCCGCACCGAGCCCCTCCCTTCGGTCGGGCCTCGTTCGCTCGCGACCGACCATTCCGGGCGTGCGGTTCGCTTCGCTCACCGTTCCGGGCGTCTGGTTTCGACGCCAGCACCAAGCGCGCTTTCGGTTGCGTCTCCCTTCGGTCGACGGACACGAAACCGGCTTGCGTGCTGGACGCTTTCGTCGGCGGGTCGCGTTTCGCGCGGCCTCGTTTGTGTTGGTTCACAGGCGCGCTCGCTTCGCTCCCGGGGTCGCTTGCGAAGGCGCGAAGCGAGCGCGCAGGAATGTGACGAGTTGTGTTGAGAGCCACGGCTGGAGAGTTTGTGGTTCAAAAGAAGACGCCGAGTGAGCGCCTTCGAGCGGTTACCCCAGAGCAATTGGAGCAACCAATGAGTACTAAACGCACTATCGGACAAGAAGCTTCGGTCGAACAGAGAAGTGAATATGAGTTTGCGGCGGTTGAAGAACGCCCTGAGCTGCGGCCCACGGTCGAGATGGAGATTCAGGCGAAGGTGGATACGAACCACCCGGATGTGGGAATGACTGGACTGACCCTTGCGGCAGAGGAGCGCATGCGAGCACGCGAGTGGGAGATTGCGAAAACGCGGAAACGATGGGACGATAGGCAAGAATCTGACCGGGAGGCGCGGACACGGCGAAGGGTGAGCGAACAAAGCAAAGAACGGAACGTTGAGTTCGAAAGGAGGGCGGCCAGCGTGGATGCCCGATTAGAGCCAGGCCGAGAAGACCCTCGTGAGGGTCTGAGTCGCGAGGAGTTGGCGGCGGTGAATCAGCAGGCGACGCGCATCCACCGGATGGTGAAAAGCAGTGTGTCCCGAGCGGTGCTTTCGAAACAGATTGCAGAGCGGGTGGTCGGAGGTGCGGAGTTAGTGAGTGCAGCCGTCGCAGTCATCGAAGTCCAGTGGATGCGACCGGGAGGAATCGTTCCCATCGCGAAAGTCGAGGACGTGGACAGAGGCGAAGTCACGGTCGAAGGACAGGTCAAACAGTTGTGGGAGCCATCCCATCCAGCGATTCAATCAGTTGGACTCCTCGAAGATGAGAGTGGGAGAATCCGATTCACGGTGTGGAAGAAATCAAAACAACCATTGGTTCGGGAAGGCGAGCGTGTGCGATTCAGGGCGGCGGCGAAGAACTGGTACGAAGGACGGTGTTCGATTGCACTGACACGGTGGTCGAATATCGAATTCCCAGAGCGAGGCGAGTGGTGGAAATAGGTTAACCACAAAGCCTCTTTTTTTGTCGCCGTCCACCCTCCAGCCCTCCTCCCCACCCTCCGCTCCGTGCTCGCTCGTTGCCTCGCTGTGCGCGCAGCCACAACCGTGGTGCGGTGGTGGACATGCGTTTGCTATCGATAAGCTGACTATTCACTCGAGGTCTGGTTCGTCGAAGGTGAGTGCTTCGACGACAGCCGTGGGAAGCGTTGGACGTGGTGCTGCTTCGTGTCGCTCGACTTTCTCTGTCTTCCGCGTATTCTCGTACAGCGCGCGGGCAATCGGGACTCCACGGAGATATTTGTAGTCGTAGAGAATCTCAACCCCGCGTGTGGTAAACCCGTAGAACTGCGAGGGAAGGTCTCGTTTCCCTTTGCTAGGTTCGTACGTGTACTGGGCGAGAATCCCTGCCTCGATGAGTGTCTCTACTTGGTCTTTGATCGCTGCCTGGCTCTTGCCGACCATGTACTCGAGTTCGGCAAGGGACATGAGATGGGCGGGATGTCCCAGCAACTCTTGAATGATGAGGTGGCGCGTGTCCTGCGAGAGGAGTTTGAAAAGCCGCTGTTGCTCTGCGAACGGCCCTGCATCGGCAGTCCCATTGCTCTCGCTCATATGTCTGATGACCGAGAGCGCAACAATAAGTGGTGAGTCAACACCTGCTGGAGTTCGTCTATGCTCTGAGAACGGTATTTCCCCCCATTTACCTCTCAAAAGGGTTCGGCGGAATTCTTATTATGATTTATCCATAATTCATAATTGAGATGGCACACTCACCACCACAGCCAGGTCGGCCACCCATCGGGCAGCTCCAGACAGTCGTCGACCTCCTCGAGACGCCTGCACTCGCTCGGATTTACCTCTACGCGTACCAGCACGGCCCCGTGACGGTCGCCGAACTCGTCGCCGAACTCGCTATCCCCCAGGGCACCGCCTACGACTACGTCCAGAAGCTCGACGCTGCTGGCTTCATCAAGAAAACCCGTGACCAACGCCCCTTTGAATACGACGCGGAGGCGGTCTCGCTCACGCTCTCGACAAACGGTGAAACACAGACGATTACGCCAGCGCTCATCGCGGCCGCTGCACGTCGGAGCGAAAACGGGGATATCGACGTCTACATCGAGCGCCACGGCCTCGACGGCCTCGCGGTGGCCCTCACGTACGCCTCCGAGTACGTCGAGGGGACAGTCAACAGCCGAATCGCGGCCCGTGAACTCGATCTCTCTCCGCTTGAGGCCGAAATCATCCTGCAGGCACTCGAACCAGTCGCCGAAGCATTCGCTGATGGCGCTGCATGACGACCGTCTATTGAAAAGGTTCAGAGAAATCGTTTCACGCTTACTTCCACCAGTTCCCATCATCGATTTCACCATCGCGGAAGGGTGGTGCCAGCTCATCAGCTGACGTTGCCCCAAGAGCATACCCAAGATAGTATCCAACAATCCAGCCCGTGTCTGGTGAGCTGTACCCGTTCACGACGATCGTTGCGTTATTGTAATATTCCAATTCAGGGTCGCTGTCCTCGTCATACCCGAACACACGTATATCTTCGAACCGGTCACGACGGTCGTCTGCAATGCGAATGACGATATTCGCGTCTTCGGGATTGTCGACCACTTTTAGCTCAAGGCTCTCAGGCTCTGTACCTCCTGCCCCATCGTTATAGTAATCGAGAGCGTGCTGTATGGCGTTTTCATACGAATATTGAATGCCATCGCGCACATCCGAGTAGTCGATATAGACAGTGACTGTCTCTTCCTTGTATGGGATTCGGCGTTCGGTTGCGTTCGGCATTGTCAGTCGAGTCGCGTATCCGGAGGCTTCCATGAACGGAGGTGAGGACTGGTGTCGTAATCCGAGGGTGTGTCCGAGTTCATGTTTGATGATTTCGATGGTGGTACTGTTGACGTATCCCGCTTCGATGCTCACTCTGGTTGGAATTGGGAAGGTCCGTTCTGGTGAATATACCGGGGCGCATCCGAGCAATTTTTCGGTGGTCTGGTAGCCACAGGAGGACACTGTCAGATGGAATTCGATAATCACGTCTGCTTGTTTGGGGTATTCGACGAGTTCGAACTCGACATCGAACTCGGTGTAGGTCGAACTGTTGAGTTCCCAGTAGTCGAGCGCGTCCCGAACGAGTGGTCGGTAGTCTCGGCCGTCACTGTTTGGTTGTGCTATCGCGACAGCGATCGTCTCTTGTTGCCAGGGGTTGTTCGCGAGCGCCGCTGTGGTTTGGGTCGCGGTCGTGGGCTGTGACGTGGTCGTCGAACGAACCGCTGTTGTCGATGGAGGCGGTGGTTGCGTCGTTGGTTGAGGGGTAGCCGTCGTAGGCGAATCAGTTTCAACTGAGGGTTGTGACGTCGGGTCTGTCGGAGCGGTGCTACAACCGGCCAGCACCAATAAGAGGACAATGAGAATATTCAGCTTCATTGTCCATTCTACTAATATCAGATATGTAAGTTTTTGGCGGGTGTGTATTCGGAGACTGGCAGCACCTGTTCGGACGGTGCGCTTCAACCCATACGGTTCTGGCGACGAGCCTGGCAGCAGATTTACCTTATCTCCGTCGATCCCCTCGGGGAAACCCAAAATTGACGGTCGACGGAAACACTTGAGTGAATTCACGGAGAAGGAGATCTGTGGCATCTGAATCAGCCACGGTTACAGAAGGACCGAAGACGGGTTGAAGCGGCATCTTCCCGTTCCACGGCCTCGTCGATGAACACGGTTACAGAAGGACCGAAGACGGGTTGAAGCTGGTCGTGGCCCCTTTGTTTCCGATGGAAATCCCGCTATAGCAGTATTGTAGACGAGTTTAACCCAGTTTTCGCACAGGATGCGGAGATCCGTCCGTCACGCCAGTTTATGCGCCCCTGAGGGGCGAGGGGCTTTCCTTGCTCCTCGTGACTTCGAATGGCGACGAGAGACATCTACGAAACGGCGTTCGACAAAGACGTACAGACTTCCCAACATTCCTGCCCCGAGTGCGACGGCAGAGTAACCACAAATACGCACGAAACAGTCTGCGACGATTGCGGCCTCATCCTGTCTGACCAAGCTATTGACCCTGGTCCGGAGTGGCGGTCGTTCCCCGAAGACCAATCTAACCCCGAACGGACAGGGGCACCACTCACTCCCTCCTTTCACGACCAGGGACTGTCGACGAGTATCGGCAAGCACCAGGACGGCAAGGGACGCAGCCTTTCACCCGAAAAGCAACGTCAACTCAGACGACTGCGTCGAGAACAGGGGCGCGCACAGCGCGCGACGACGCGTGAACGTAACCAAGTCCGTGGATTCTACGAGATTCGCCGAATCGTCAGTGGTCTCGACCTCGGGCGGAGCATCCGCGACCAGACGTGTGCGCTCTTTCGGACAACTCAAGACAATGATTTGCTCCGAGGTCGCTCACTCGAAGCAATCGCGGCTGGGTGTGTGTACGCGGTGTGTCGGTGTAATTCTCTTCCGCGGTCCATCGCAGAAATCGCTCGATTCGCTCAGTGTGACGAGGCTTCTGTCCGCAACGCATTTGGTGTGCTGAACACGGAACTGGGCTTACCTACGCCCCCTCCCACGCCACAGCTATTCATCCCGCAACTCGCTTCGTCGCTTAACCTCTCTCCGACTGTTCGACACCGGGCCCTCGACTACATCGAACAAGCACGCAAACAGGGCATCGGCAACGGCTGTAACCCCGCTGGCGTAGCTGCAGCCTGTCTCGAATTGGCGAGTAGAGATGCCGAGGAGCGAGTCCTTCAAGTGAACTTGGCAGCGGCGGCAGACGTCTCGACGTGCACACTCCG
Source organism: Haladaptatus sp. QDMS2 (assembly GCF_029338295.1). Lineage (NCBI taxonomy): Archaea > Methanobacteriati > Methanobacteriota > Halobacteria > Halobacteriales > Haladaptataceae > Haladaptatus > Haladaptatus sp. QDMS2. The sequence continues at coordinate 2,161,140 of NZ_CP119791.1, read as the reverse complement.
AAAACACCGTGATACCCTCGCCGAGGCGGTCTGAGATGGGATGGCTGACAGAGTGGTGGTTTAGCGAGGTCACAGACAATACCGTTTACGAGTGTCGCCACTGCGGGATGACCCTCGATCACGGCGATTCACGGTGTCCGTACTGTGGCCCGACGGAGGTGGTCACGTTCGAATTCTGAGGTGTGCTTCGTCCAGCTCTCGGACCGAATTGGCTCTGTTGAAACCGTTTACCTGAAATAAGGCGCTAAGGCCCCTTTCTCAACGTCAAGACCAGATTGTAGCCTGATGAGGAAGCGCACGCTGAATATAGATCTCTTCAGTTCTCTCGTTCTACTGGCATACTGACTATCGCACTACTGAGGAGTTAATCTTGGCAAATCTTCCGAGTTCACGGGGGTGCTTCGGAATCTTTCCCGGCGTGGTGTGCCTGTATCGTGACATCGAACTCGACGGTCTCGTACGGGACGAACGGTTGCTTCGATTGGCCTTCCGCTCGGAAGTGAACGATTCCGTACTCCGCAAGGATTTCGACGTCCTGGTGGACTGTTGAGTAATTTCTGTCGAGTCGGGTTGCTAGCGCGGTGATGCTACTGGCGGGTTCGGTCATCAGCGAGCGCAACAGTTCCAATCGCCGGTCGGTGAGCAAGCGACGGAATCCTTTCGTGTTCGCAAATGAGATGACTGCGGGCGTCTGTGAGCCACCTTCGGCGATGCCAGCGGCGTCGATTGCCCCATCGAACGCATCTTCAGGACTCTCGATGGTGATGCGAAGTGTCTCAGGGAAGTTCATCTCCTCGGGTGCGGGTTCGTGGTTATCTGTGGTCATGGATTGTGAGTACCTCCTGGCGGAAGCGAGCAACGTGTGCTTGCAACCCCTCGAACGCGATACCTTCGATCGTCCCATCTTTGTGGCGGTGATGGTGGCCGACAGCGGAATCGTGAGCAGTGTCGTATCGAAGGAGTTGCTCGGTTTCTTCGGGATTGTAGTACTGGAATCGGTAGTAGAACCCACCGGGATACGACGAACTCTCGACGGCGAATAGCTCGACGCGGGTCCCAGCTTCGGCGTCGAATTCGAAATTCCGGTCGAGTACCACGTCGCCATCTGCCATCTCCTGTGTTCTACTATTGGCTATCACCCAATAGATAATAAATATTTGGTGTGCGCCATTGAGGTGGGTTTCAGTATCGTACTGCTTCGGTGCTTGTGGCTTGGCTAGAGTGGCCGGGTCTCGATTCTGAGACGACGGTCGTTCTCAGTCGCTTCTCTGGGAGTTTATCTGCCCCCCAAGGGGTGCGGGGCCTGTCACCGGCTCCGCTGTATCCCCATGTCAACACACATTCTCAATCGACTGGCGTACACGAATCGCTCACTGAAACGCGCCCAATACGAAGCCTTCGAGTTCTCGCTCACCGAACGAGGCGTGCTCGTCAGAAACGGGAGTTACGCCGACCCCGAAAATCACGAGTATCTCGTGGCGGTGAGACATGGCGTTCCCACACACTGTGAATGCCCAGCGAATGCGCGCTTCGAAGGTGCGTGCAAGCATCGACTCGCCGTGGCGATTCGGGCACCCATCTTACAGGCAGCACAGAAGGTCGAGCGGGTCGCGACCGATGGTGGCGTCGCGCCCGCGGAGCCAACGGAAACGGACGAGCCTGCGTGCGAGGAATGCTTTCCCGGGTTCACCTGCTGGGAGTGTTACCTGGCTGAACAGGAGGAAGTTGCGTGAAGTACCTCGGGGACTAGCCCCGAGGCTTCACCGTTTTGACCGCACGCCCAAAAACGGGCCGTGGGGTCGCAGGCGAATTTAATCCCCCTCGGACTTCCGTTAGGTCGTCTGGAAGTAACACCCGAACGTCCGATACGTCCGTGAGGGTCGGTGGCTCCACCCCACCCGATAGTACCCGTCTCACCACGTCGAAGACGCGGGTTTTGAGAGGCACCACATTCCTCCGCAACTGCATGCAGTTGCGACGAATTACGGAAAGTCAAGGAGAAAGCCCCGTGCTTCAGCGCGGGGAGGATGTCAAGGAATGTAACTCGCCCAACTGTAGCGTGAGAGACGGTGACATGCGTAATAGTTGTGTCGGCATTCACCCTCAGGGTCAAGTGGTTCGAGCCGGCAAGCCCTCTCGTCATCACGAGAGAGCACGTTCTCTCGTAGACCCCGAGGCACTCTGCCTTGATTCCTGTAGACCCCTCCAACCCAGTTTATCGGTCCCCGAGGGGCGTGGGACCACGCACGAGCGTGCCCGCGAACTACGCATGGCAACCGAGCACACAGCGGTGTCGTTCGACGAACACGACACCCGCACAGACGAGATGCACCGCACCATCGAATCGTGGCTTGCTGCCCTCCAGGACCTCACTGACGAAGCACAAGCCAGCGCGGAGTTCAAAGCCTGGCTCACCATTCAGAGCAAGTTCCACGAGTATTCAGTGAACAACACGCTGCTCATCAAACAGCAGTGGCCGACCGCGACGAAGGTGACTGGCTACCGGACGTGGCAAGACGGGTTCGACAGACACGTTTCCGAGGTACCGCAACTTCTTGCTAGCTACTACTGTGTTGTGCAAGACTGCTGTCACGCCCGTCTGTCTCGTGGTCCAACAAAAACCGTTAAGTCATTATCGCGATAATCATTATCTAGATAATGACCTTCTACGACCGGAAAACCGAGCTTGCGACATTGGTCGAGGAACACGACTCTCCAGGTCACTCGTTTATCGTACTGTACGGTCGTCGCCGGGTTGGAAAGACTGCACTGTTGAAAGAATTCTGCGCTGACCGGCCACACGTCTACTATCTCGCAGCACAAGAGTCGGAATCTCGCCAACTGGAGAAATTCGTCGAGCAGGTTGCAACACGGTACGATGATCGTCTTCCTCAAATTACAGACTGGCCAGACGCGTTCGACTATGTGGGCGAAAACCTTGCCCAGGAGGATTTGACGCTCGTCATCGACGAGTTTCCATATTTGGTTGATTCGAACGATTCGCTTCCGTCCTACGTCCAGGGATTCGTCGATGAGGTACTTTCTGAGACGAATTCAACACTCATCCTCTGTGGGTCGAGTATTAGCGTGATGGAGTCTGCGGTACTCAGTCATGAGAGTCCACTTTTTGGTCGTCGAACCTCACAACTCGACCTTGATCCGTTTTCGTTTAGGGCGGCTCGCAACGTTATCGAGTATTCGTTCGAGGATGCAGTTCGATCCTACGCAATCACCGGTGGAACCCCACTCTATGTGACGTTATTCGATTATACAACTGACCTCTCATCGAACGTTTACAATCACGTTCTCTCTCAGCGATCGATTCTCTACAACGAACCTGAGTTCTTGCTTCGGTCTGAAGTTCGAAATCCAGGACGGTATATGAGTATTCTCGAAGCAATTGCAACCGGTCACTCGACTCCGAACGAAATCGCTGGGGCAACGGGTATCGACGTCGGGCCACTGTCGCGGTACCTCCAGACACTCCGTCGACTGCGATTCATCAAACGGCGCATTCCAGTGACGGAGTCAGCGAAGAAATCCAAGCGCTCGATATACGAAATCGACGATGAATTTCTCCGCTTCTGGTTCCGGTATATCGAACCGAACCGCTCTGGTATCGAGGAAGTGCCACAGGTGGTATACGAAAAAACGATCCAACCAGACCTCCCACGGCACGTGAGTGTGACGTTCGAACGCATCTGTCGAGAGGCAGTCTGGGAGACAGTGCGGCGCGGAGAACTTGAACCGTATTCCCAGGTTGGTTCGTGGTGGTACGGAGAAGACGAAATCGACATTGTCGCGCTCGCACCGGGAAGCGACCAAATTCTTCTCGGAGAATGCAAGTGGACGAACAGTCCTGTGGGCGAGACGCTCGCCGATGAACTTCGGACGAAAGCGGAATCGGTTCGCTGGCACACGGGCGGACGGACGGAGACGTACGCGCTGTTCTCTAAGGCAGGATTCACACCGGGACTTCGAGAATCGCTCGATGATCAGTGGGAACTGTTCGATTGTAATCGACTTGCTGACTTGCTAAGCCCGTAGAAAAACGAAGTCAGATTCGTTCACCCGTTTATAAAACTCTCTTTCCGGTTTGCCCCACTGAATGCACCCGTACGACCTCAGTTGTGGGTGACTGATAATTCGGTGGATGTCGTACGTGGAGGTTCGATCGTACTCGTCGGTGCCTCTTCAGGGAGGTAGACGATTTTCTCGATACCGATCTGCACACGGACGATGTGTCCGTCTTCTTCTAGTTCTTGGAGGAGGCGACTTGTCGTTGAGGGTGACCACGCGGTAAGCTCGGTGAACGCTTGTTGTTTCAGTCGTCCGTCGTTCGATTCGAGCAGGTGGATGACGAACTCCTCTGGCAGCTGTCCCAGTTTAGCCAAAACGTCACTGGGTGTCTGCAACTCAGCAGGGTCAACCGCTATCTTGTTTTCTTCTCCAACCGTTCTGTTTCGTGCAACAGTCTTCTCACCCTCTGCAGATGCGTCTTTCAAGTCGAAATCGTTCGCGTCAGTGAGAGTGGGCTGGCCCTGAGCCAACAAGGACATGACGTGCTGCAACCGGTCAGTGACTACCGAGAGGGTGGGTATCATTACATCTTCAATTCTCCGCGAGTATCAATATCCTACCACCCAAAATTTTCGGCGTTTGTTATTTTCAATATCCAACACCATACAAACAACTTGTTGGAGGTATCTACCGTGGCCTATGTTGATTTTTAGCACTCTAGAAATGTGTCGTTTGTGGGGGCACTTGCCTGCAGTGTCGACTAGTTGCCTCTTATCTGTTCGATTCTCAAAGACGTGAGGAGAACGCCCACGACGTCAGTCGTGGGAGTGGTCAGTATCGAAAACCGCACGTAAGAGTTTTCGCTGACTTGTGCGGATGTGTTCGTGAAACGTTGAGGCGGCAACCCCCATCGACGTGGCGACATCTTCGCCTGATTTATTGCGTGGCCATTCGAAGAACCCAGCGAAATAGGCCGTTTCGAGCGCAGCTCGTTGTTTATCGGTAAGCCGCTCGTGAATAATCTGGTCGAGTCGTTGTGCTCGCTCGGTGGTACGAGTCGTCCGACGATTAGCTAGTATCTCCGCACGGGGATATTCCGCTTTGACGGCGTCGACGACTCGGCGAACGTTTGCACCCGGTGGAATCTGGGCCACAATGTTGATATCTCCCTTTTCGATCGCGACAGATTCGATACGCCCACCGATGGCTGCAACCGATGAGATGGCAGGCGGCCCTGAAAGCTGCACTTCGAATCGAGATACGTCTGCTTCCGGGTCGTCAAGTGTCACGTCTCGATAATGCGGAAATTCGGAGACAAAGGCGGCGAGTGTCTCCATTGCCTCGTGGGTCACCGTCCCGTACTGGAGAAACTTGTTCTCGCCAAGTGGAATCGTCCGGTCGAACGTGATTGTCCCTGCGTGGGGCGTCTCTGCGCCGAGCACGTTTCGGACCTGGAATCTGAGTTCGACCACCTCTTCGCTAATCAACGCTTGCTTTCGCTCGATGGCATTGATTGCGTGGCCGATTACCTCTCCGAGTCGAGCGATGACCGTGCGTTCGTTCTGGTTGAACGTATTTGGCTTCGCAGCAGAGATGTTCAACACGCCATAGAGGGTATTTTCGTACTCGATTGGAATGGCCGCAAACGCACCGATTCCGTGTTCGCAGGCCCGTTCGGCCCACGGTTCATCGGTCGGGTTTCGGTGGATGTTCTGGGAAACCTGAACCTCGCCGGTCCGAATTGCCTTCCCGGTTGGGCCGTGTCCTTCAACATCGTCGCCGACCCGAACTGTCGTTGCATCGAGATAGCCATTGACGCCGGCTTCGGCCCGCATGGTGACTGTTTCGTTGTCGGAGGTCACATCACCAATCCAGGCGAACTCGTAGGCATCTGAATTTGCAAGGTGCTCACAGACCAGTTGCTCGATCTCTTTGCGGGTGGTCGATTCGAGTATGAGGTGTGAAATTTCGTGGACGAGCTCGTTTAACGAGTTGAGCATCGCAAGTTGATTTCGCTGGCGCTCAAGTTTGTGCTCTCGCTCCTTTCGTTCGGTGATGTTGCGGATGACCCCCACCTGCCCATATCGATCGTCACCGAGTGGAAGCGGCGTGACGTTCGTTTCGACTGGAATCGAACTGCCGTCTGCGGTTCGTAGCTCTGTTTCAATCTTTCCTGGCTGGTTTTCGGCTGCCAGTTTCGACTTGCTGGCTTCGTCGCCCGTCTCGTTGTTAGGCTGGGTCAGCAGGCGCGTAGCTGAAGCGCCGAGCAGTGTGTCACGTGAATATCCGGTTATCGATTCGAGTGCCTCGTTCACGAGAACGAACCGCGACTCCTCATCAACGACGTACACGCCATCACTCACGGTCTCGATGAGTGTTTGGTACTGTACGAGCTCTCGTTCGTGGGCTTTCCGCTCGATCGCGTGGTGTACCGATCGAATCAACATATCCGCGTTGATTTCATCTTTGACGAGATATTCTTCGGCCCCTTTGCGGAGTGCCGCTACCCCAAGGTTCCGGTCACGAAGGCCAGTGAGCACGACAATTGGGATTGATTGTACATGCGTTCGAACCGTTTCGACCGTCTCTAACCCACCGCTATCTGGCAGATTCAGGTCCAACAGAATGACATCAATGTGGCTGTCTGTGAGACGTTCGAGGCCGGCTGTGAGTCGTGTCTCGTGAACGATTGTCGGCTCGGTGGGGGGCACACTGACCGCCTGCTCTGTCAGTCGGTTTCGATCCGGAGTCGGCGCGCGCTCAGAGAGTTCTTCAACACCGCGGAATAACTCTCTGATAAAACGGGCATCACCGGGATTGTCCTCGACAAGGAGTATCGAGATTGCTTCGTCGTGAGCGGATTTCTGTCCGTGCATGGATTTTCAGCGCTCCCGTGGGGGTAGCTGTACGAACTCAAACCAGAATAGCTCGAACGTCCGGACGAGGCTGATGAATTCGGCTGGATTGATTGGCTTGGTCAAATAGGCATTCGTGTGTAACTCGTAGCTTTTGATGATATCTTCTTCTGCTGCAGAGCTCGTCAGAATGACGACTGGAATGTGTCGGAGGGTTGGATCCGATTTGAGTTGCTCTAAGACCTCAAGGCCGTCGACTTTTGGCAGGTTCAGGTCAAGGAGGATAAGTTGCGGTTGAATCGTCGATTCGTACTCACCACGACGATACAGGAAGTCGAGTGCCTCTTCACCATCGGTGACGACGTGTAATTTATTGTTAATCTGCCCCTCGTTGAATGCCTCTTTGGTGAGTCGTACGTCGCCTGGATTGTCCTCGACTAACAGAATGTCGATTGGTGTTGCGTTGCGAGTGTTACTCATTGGAAACCTCTGTCCGTGGAATCGTAACGTAGAACGTCGAGCCTTCGTTGGGTGCAGACTCCACCCAGATGCGACCACTGTGTCGTTCGACAATTTTCCGACACAGGGCGAGGCCAATGCCGGTCCCTGCGTACTCTTCGTGAGAATGGAGTCGCCTGAACACCTCGAAGATGCGTTCGTGGTGGTCGGTATCGATTCCAATCCCGTTGTCCGAGATGGCAAACAGCCAGTCGGTCTCGCGTTCTGTGACGCCGATTTCAATTTGCGGAGACGTATCGCTCCGATATTTGATGGCATTCGAGACGAGGTTCTGGAACAACTGCTCGAATTGCTTGCGGTCTGCACTGACCGTTGGAAGCGGCTCGACAGCCACCTCAATTGCGTGTTGTTCTATCGGTAACTGCAGGTTCGCGAGCACTCGCTCTACGACAGCCTCGATATCTGTCGGCTCGAACGGCTCGGTTTCCGTATCGACGCGCGAATATTTGAGCAGGCCGTTGACCATCTCTCGCATTCGCTCGGCCCCATCTACCGCGAAATCGATGAAGTCGCGAGCGTCATCATCGAGTTCATCCCTGTATCGACTTTCGATGAGCTGGAGATAATTAGAGATCATGCGGAGGGGTTCTTGTAAGTCGTGGGAGGCGATGTAGGCGAACTGTTCGAGGCGCTCGTTTGACTCTCCGAGCGCCTCGACCAGGGCCTCCAGTTCGTCTTCATATCGCTGGCGCTCGATGGCCTCTGCGAGGATGTTGGCAACGCTCTGGATGAATGAGATGTCCTCGTCAGTGAACGACTTCTTCTCTGTGGCATGCGTTCCGAGGATTCCCCACGGCGCCTCGAGTGACCCGATAATCGTGCTGATACCGCTGGTAATGCCGTGTGAAGTGAGCAGCTCTGGTCCAGAGAGCCGTGTGTCGTTTTCAAGGTCGGTAACGATAACGGGTCCTTCAGAGAGGAGCGTGTACGAGGCTTGTGACTCTGCCTCAACGCTCGAAACCGTTGCTGTGCCGACGATTCCGTCGCGCCAGCCGACGCCCTGGCGTAACAGTAAGTGCTCTGCGGTGGCGTCAAGCTCGAGTACTTTGCAGTAGTCGTTTTCGAGTACTGCTGCGACGCGTTGTGACGCTTGCTTGAACAAGTCGTCGAGGTCGGAGTTTTCAAGCGCTAGCTGCCCAAGTTCTGAGACAGCTTTCTGCTGGCGAGCACGGGCGGTGAGAGCCCGTTCGCGCGCAACGCGGTCGCTGACGTCGCGAACAACACCAACTCGCTCGTAGCCGTCACCGTCCCCTGGAAGGAGAGCAAACGTGGCTTCTGCGCGAATCGTTCTGCCGGAGGAAGTATACAGGTCTGCTTCGAGCTTTGACGATTCAACCTCGTCGCTTTCGAGGCTCTGTTGGATTTCTTGGGCTGTTTCGGTCGTTTCTGTTTCGACGACCGTCGAGGAATGCGCTCCAATGAGTTCCTCTCGCGGATATTCAACCATCTCGAGGTAGGCGTCGTTAACCATCGTAAATCGGTTGTCGTTATCGACGGAATACACGCCATCCTGAATGGTCTCAAAAATCTTCTCGTAACGCTCGAGTTGGTGTTCGCGGTGTACACGCTGACTGATGTCTTTGAGGTACACCGAAAGCCCGGTCTTCGATGGATAGGCGTTCACTTCGAGCCAGCGGTCTTCGTGCGCTTCGTGCACCTCGAACGAGACGGGCTCTTGGGAGTCCATCGCTTCGTGAACTTGCTCCCAAAAAAGACTGTCTTCTGCATCCGGAAACGCCGTCCAGATTTGCGTTCCGAGGAGGTCTGTTGCTGTGTGCTGGAGGATTTCTTCTGCGCGGCTGTTTACGTGGATAAAGCACCACTGGTTGTCGAGTGCGTAGAAGCCGTCTGAAATTCGCCCGAGAATTTCGCTCAACTCCGTCTCGAGGTCGCTCTTTCGTTGTTCGAGTTGTCGCTCTCGTTTCTTGAGTTCGGTAATGTCCTCACCAGCGGAGACGACTCGATCGAGGGTTCCGTCGTCGTCGAAGATCGGAGCGGCATTCACCGAGAACCACATTTGCTCTCCAGATGGGCGCCTGATGGCAACTTCTTCGTTAAACACCGGGTTACCAGTTTGATAGACGCGTGCCGCTGGCGTGTCCTCGGGGTCCAGGGGTTCGCCAGTGGCGTCGAAAATGTCCCACTCGTCTACGTCTTCGGGTTTATCCAGGATTTCTCGTTCTGACAACCCAAGGAGATCTTGGGCGCGTCGGTTCGCTACTATCGTCTCGCCAGCTGCATTCTTGACCGAAATGGCGACCGGAGCTGTCTTCAGGAGTTGGTCGGTCAGTTCGCGCTCGCGCCGGAGGTCTGCTTCTCGGTGTGTCCGGTCGGCGAGGAGCCACCAGACGCGGGTGTCACCCACGCGTTTCGAGCCAAGTGTGCCTTGCTCTGTGAGTCGGGCGAGGTGTTCCCGTGCGATTTTGTGGGTCGTTCCCAGTCCGTCTGCGACCTCCTGAGCTGTGAGCGGCGCGTATTTGGTGTCCACCTTCTCGAACACCCGCAGGGTATCCCTTAGGGTGGTGGGTGGTCTTTTCTCAGGAGTTTCCATACGGCCACGACACAAGGAACGATAATAAACATGTTCCTTAACTAATGTAAAAATCTCGTATAGATTTCTCACACCGCTCGTACCTAGAATTCAGTCCTCGCGGCTCCTCTCGACGGATGGCGGCCACTGGAGCATTCTGGGAATGCGTGTACTTGACTATCATCCAACATTGTTCATGTGCATTCACTTCAGTGGGCGCGGTCAACTGAGTATCCCTCTATCTGTGCACGAACGAGGGACGTCACTCAGACCGTTGGCGAGATGTTGTGATTCATCCGGAAACGATTATCCGGATCCCACTCGTTTTTCAACGCGACCAGTCGGTAATAATTTGAGGCTGGGCAAACTGACCACCGTCGAACGAAAGCGCCGCTCCCCTGAGGGCTGGTCACCTCTCTCTCGTTGGGCCGGCGACTACCGCCCATCCACCTTCCACGATGTTGAACGTCACCAGCAAGCTAGCCACGAACCCGAGGAACGCGATAGGCTCGATAGGGGGGTGCACAATAGACAGGGTGACGAGCGCAACGACCCCCAGCCGAAGAACCACCGATCTATCCCTCACTGGGTCGAACGTTGTTCGATGGACGACGATGGTCCCGAGGAGGTAGGTGGCGACGCCGGCCACAAGTACCGCCGCGCGGTTCCACTCAATCGGTTGTCCAGCTGCTGCGGCCTCGACGGTAAATGCGATGCCGACACCGGCAGCGACGATCCCGACGTAGACCAAGTAATGGCTCAGAACGTGTACTAGCGAGTATTCACGGACACGTGACCACGCCCCTTTATCCTCGTTGAACGCGCGGTGGAGGAACCACTCATCGACGTGGCGAAAGTAGGTCCACCACAAGGCCAGCACCACGATAAACCCGGCTCCAGCGACGAGTCCGGAGTTGAATCCCCAGTCAGTACCCGACGTCTCCACGGCTATCGCGATAACGGTTTCTCCGAGGACAAGGATGGTGAATAGGCCGAGCCGCTCGGAGTAGTGGGAGGTAGGTTTCGGTATGGTATCACTCCCGAGGTAGACGACGGTGGTCGTCGCCAGACCGACCACGTAGGATAGCCCCCAGATGACGAACCGCCAGGGCTCGGAAACGAGCAGCGATGACGCCCAGACTACGGCACTCGCCGCTGTCGAGAGTATGACCGCTTCTGTGAACAGCCGCATATCTGGGATGCTAAACCAAGCCCTGAGGTACATGCCGATCATGAGGACTCTAAGCAGGAGGTACGCCAGCGTAAAGGCAACCGAGCCACCGCGGAGGGCGTCGTGAATGGTCGCCGTGAGGATGATGACGCCTAACATGGTCGCCGCCATCCCGAGCCGGTGGAACAAATCGTCGGTATCGAATTGATCAGCGTAGAGCGTGAAGCCCAACCAGGTGTAGAGGACGATGAAGAACAAGCCGGCAAACCCGAGGAACCCACTGACGCTCGGGTCATCATGCAGTAGCCCACCAAGTTCGGCAATGGCTGCAACGTAGACGAGATCGAAAAAGAGTTCGAGCCATGTCGCGTGTCGGGGCTTATCGGTGGTGTACACTCGTGGAGGCACGCTGATTGTTCGCCACAGTCGGACGGCAGACGTCCCGAACTGGCGAGCTGTCTGCCCCATCGTCGTTGATTCGGCGCGCTGATTGCCTCTCGTCTCGTTTGGAGGCATCTGAGGGCTCATTTCGGGCGATTAGCGAGTGTAGTTGAGGTCATCAGACAGGGTGACATCCTCCCGCGTCTAACGACGCGGGTCTCCCACCCGGTGTTGGCCGGGCAGGTCAATCCTGAAGGTTGGGAGTCTAAGGTTTGCTGGACAGTCAGCCAGTGGCGCTGCCACGAAGCCGTTACTCGTACCCGCATGGGGCTTCGAGTTACCTGATTGTTTAACGACGGTCGGCGTTGACGAGACGCGTCTCGTTCGCACACCAGAAATCTGTGATTTCTGGGGACGTGGTCGGCTTACGTTTTGGTTTCGGCTATGAACCGTGGCAAACTCTGGGTCAACTGCCAGCTCTCCACGCACAGTGCGTAATACGGTGGATTGTGAGTTAAATAGTCGGATTCATCTGGTGGGTGAACTACTCCCACCTACCGCGTTCGGGCTTACCCGGCCCTCACTTGTTGAGGTGGGAGCTTCCTGTTTCTGTGTCGGAACTTGCAGAAACCGTTTCCACAGCGGTTCCAGACTCCGCAGGCGATTTCCCTTTACAGGCGGTTCGGAGTGTCCCACTCCTACCGGATGGACACTCAACAGCCACGACCGGTGCACGCTTTTTGTCGTCGTTCGAAAGGCGCGTCGCGCCTTTCGTGATGACGAAACGGCTTCGCCGTTTCGCGAACCACGTTTGAACACCGGACGCATTAGAGTGAGTGCCTTACGACACCGTTTGAATGCCGTGGTAGTAAAGGTATACCGCACAGTGAACGTAGACGAAGACGGCGGTGTATCCCCTCCCTACTCACTCCCTTCGGTCGTTCGTTGAGGAAGGGGGCGTACCCGCCTGCAATTCAGCTAAAGCCACCAGTATTCTTCTTGAATCTTTATAGAGATTAGGCGAGAAACCCAACGACTTCAGTCGTGGGATGAATCGTCCCCAGAACGCGATGCGTTCTGGTGTCTCGGTATCCGCTGGATTCCGACGAGTCCGCAGGACCTGTGGTCCTGCGAGATGCGAACAAGACGCGAAGCGTCTTGTCCACGCCGCACGGTTCGCAACCACTGAACCCGCAACGTATGAATGCCCACACTGCGTATCCGTGGTTGTCGTTGCGACGGCTTCCCGTCGTGATTGACTGTCCGAAAATTGGCAGTTGACTTGGTGTTTGCCGCAGCAACACGTGATCTTCCCGAGTCCCTCGAACAGAGAGTCGCCTGTCCCTCCCCACGGTAGAAACGCTAAGCTCCTCGCCCTACTACAGTACCTATGACTGCGGGAATCGACAACATCCAGTTCCTGGCCACGTCGGCCCACCGCGTCGGCGTCCTCGAAACGTTGCGCGACGGGCCGACTGACCGTCGAGAGCTGTGTGAGGCCACCGGCGCCTCCTCGCCAACCGTCGGACGGGTGCTCGCCGACTTCGAAGAGCGGAAGTGGCTCGGCAGGGACGGCCCCACGTACGGGCTGACCCCCCTCGGCGAGTACGTGGCCGACCAGTTCTTGACTCTCCGGGACGCGATGGAGGTCGAGGAGAAACTCCGCGACGTCTGGCAGTGGCTGCCGGTCGAGATGCCGGGCTTTTCCGTCGACCTGTTCGCCGACGCGGTCGTCTCCTACCCCGGGCCAGGGTACCCCTACGAGCCCGTCGAGCGCCTCGGTCAGCTCATCGCGTCGACCTCGTCGTTGCGCGGGTTCGACAACATCGTCTACAAGTCGAGCAACCTCGAGACGGCCTGCGGCGCAGTCCTCGACGGGATGACCTTCGAGTACGTGTTCACGCCCGAGACTCTGGAGGGGATGTTTGCCTGGAACCCTGCCCGGATCATGGAGGTCGCCGCCTGCGAGAATGCGACCGTCCTCGTCCACGACCACCTTCCTGACGGTGATCGCTGCGGTCTCGGCATCGTGGACGACCGGGCCGGCATCTGCTGTCATGACGCCAAGACTGGGGCACTCGTGGCGGTCATCGACACCGATGCCCCAGAGGCGCGTGACTGGGCCATCTCGATCTTCGAGCAAGTTCGTGCAGAGGCGACCCCGGTAGATCCTACCGCCTTCGAATCACGGGTGCCGTCGTAACGCCACGGGCGACGGCCACCGTCATCGGACTTGCAACCCGGCCAGCCGAGAGCCTCTGACGGAGCAGGGATCCGGCCTCCCCGAGATTTCAGGGCGTGAAATCTTGCACGCGGCACCATCACGTCCCTCCGTCGCGTACGTTTACCGAGGACCAAACACATGATCGAACGATACGAGACCGTCGTTATCGGCGGCGGCCAGGCCGGACTGGCGACCGGGTACTACCTGCACCAGCACGACCAGGACTTCGTCATTCTCGACGCGAGCGACCGCGTTGGCGACGCATGGCGGGCCCGCTGGGACTCTCTCCGGGTGTTCACGCCCGCCCGCTACTCGAGCCTGCCAGGGATGGACTTCCCGGGCTCACCACACGCCTTCCCCACGAAGGATGAGGTCGCCGACTACTTGGAGACCTATGCCCAACGGTTCGACCTGCCCGTCGAACTCGGCGTCCGCGTGGATGGGCTGGAACGGAGCGGCGATCGCTTCCTCATCACCGCGGGCGACCGGCGGATCGAGGCGACCAACGTCGTGGTGGCGATGGCGAGCTACCAGGCCCCGAAGGTCCCGGCGTTCGCGTCGAAGCTCTCCGACGACGTCGTCCAGCTGCACACGAGCGACTACCGCAACCCCGAACAGCTGCAGGACGGGGGCGTGCTCGTCGTCGGTGCGGGTAACTCGGGAGCAGAGATCGCCCTTGATGTCGTCGACGAGCACGAGACGTGGCTGTCTGGCCGGGACGTCGGTCACGTGCCATTCCACATCGACTCCTGGTTCGGCCGTCACCTGGGGGGCCCGTTCGTGATGGGCGTGCTCTTTCACAGAATTCTCACGACGGAGACGCCGATTGGGCGCCGGAAGCGTCCGAAGATGCTGTCCCAGGGCATCCAGCTGGTGCGCACGAAGCCGAGTGATCTGGCCGCGGCTGGCATCGAGCGAGTGCCTCGCACGACTGGCGTCCGCGACGGCCGCCCCGTCGTCGGGGACGACCGGGTCCTTGACGTCAAGAACGTCATCTGGTGCACTGGCTTCCGTCCTGACTTTTCGTGGATCGACCTTCCAATCTTCGACGGGAAGGAACAGCCCAAGGAGCCCGTTCACGTGCGCGGTGTCGTCCCGGATGAGCCGGGCCTGTACTTCGTTGGCCTGTTCTTCCTGTATGCGATGACATCGGGATTGTTTACCGGCGTCGGCAGGGATGCGGAGTACGTCGTCGACCACCTGACGTCGACGGCGCGCCAGCAGCAGCCTCGGCCGAGCTATACTGGATCGGTGGACGCCCTCCCACAGCAGTCGTAGTCGAGTGTGACGTCGGCCTCACGTCTGAGAACGGCCAGTCTCGTACACGTCGCCATCTGATTTCTTCCCATGGCCCCTCTGGCCGCGAATTCGTATTTAAGACTCAGGCTGCATCACCTAGGCGGTAGCGCGGAGGCCCCTTCCTCAACGAACGAGCGAAGTCGTTCGAAAGACCTCCGGTCTTTCGTGATGACGAGACGCCGAAGGCGTCTCGAACCACGAGTGAGTAGGGAGGGGAGGAAGCGCGTTCGTTTCGAGCGTAAACACTTATAGCGACGAATTACCAATCGTGGCATAGTTCCACACGGGCAGAAGCACCCCTGCGAAGGGGGCCACAGCAATCTTGCGAGGGTCCAAGCACGGTGGTTTCTCGGGTGGAACGGGCCACAGTCAACTGGCCCTAACGTCGGGAACGACGACCGCGAACGTGACGCTACGCGCCTCTCCGTACCCACACGGGTCAGAGCGTGAGAACACCGACAATTAAATTGCCGCTGCTGGTCCGACCTGCCAGCAAACAAGTTCAGACGGGCGTGCAACCCACCCCCGCTGAAAGCCACGCAAGCCCCGTCCTCAACGAGCGCGTCAGCGCAAGTAGGGCGGGGTAGTTGACTTGACTCACCCTACTATGGCCAAAGACAACACTTAACATACTCTCTCGGGTTGCTAGTCCAATGACCGAACCGCGCTGGGAGCGAAGCTTCAGCGAACCGCACGCGAAACTCGACTGTCGCTGTGGCTGGACGGGCCACGACGACGCTATCGTGGATTGGAATATCGAACCAGCGCGCGACCGCGTCGTGCGGCGGTGCCCGGACTGCGGCGAGGCAGTTCCCGAGTGGGGCACGCTTCAGCCAATCGAGGGCGTCGCGAAGATTGCTCGCGGCGAACTCAGGGCGGCGCTCGCCGAATCGGACGCGGTCGACGTGATGTAGTAGCCATCTTCCTACAAGGAGGGAATCCCGGCCTTCAGGCCGGGAGGGAATCCGACACCTGCTGAACTACTGCTCTTCGTCGCTCGGTTGGGACTCCAACGTGCGTTGCGCCTTCAGTAACATCCCTTTCCACGTAAACCCGTAGTGGTCTTTCGTCTCTTTCAACGATTCGTACTGCTCCTCGTTATCGAACTCGATTTTTACGTACTTCGTCATGTCCTGTGTTACGTATTAGTTACGTTTAAGTGTGTCTAATTCGTACAGGTTACTGTGTCTGCAACCGCGAACAAGACGCTGGAAGCCACGCTCGCACCGCCCACGCGGTGCAAAGAGCAACGCCTCCAGCAAACCCTCACCGAGTACCGAGAGGCACTCTACGAGGCGTTCGACAACGGTTGCACGACGATGAGCGCCACGAACGACGTGGTAACTCCGTACAATTTGCCGTACCAAGCGAAAGACGCTCTCAAATCCTACGTCCCAAAACTCCGACGCACGTACCGTGCGAAGGAACTCAAAGAAGACCACCCGCTCCGATTCGTGAATCGGGCTGGAAAGTTCGACCGCGACTCCTCGCGTGAGTACGAACTCTGCTGGAACGTTCCGCAACCCGGTCGCGGAACCAACTTCTGGATACCACTCCGACTGAACCCAGACCAGCAAGAATTGTGGGACGACATGCTCGATGACGAGTCGGGTACCAAAGTGGGCGAACTTCGCTTGCAGAAACACCGGAAGACGTGGACACTCCACGTTACCGTCGAATACGAAATCACGGACACCTCCGAAATCCCTGAGAATCCGACTCGGGTTGGATTCGATATTGGCGAGTCGATGTTGGTTACGGGCTGTGCCCTCCAACACGACACCCCCACCAAACCACTTCTCATCAACGGGAAGGAAGCCAAGCGACTCCGCAAGGAGATGTTCACCACCCTGAAACGCCTCCAAGAGCGAGACGCATCCGAGTGGCGCGTCGAAGAACGCTTTTCGTACTACCAGAATCGACTCACGGACATCATCGAGAAGGCGTCTCGTGAGTCCGTGGAGTACGCTCAACAGTTCGATAACCCTGTTATCGTGATGGAGGACTTGGCGTACATCCGTGAGTCGCTGGACTACGGGAAGTACATGAATCGACGTCTGCACTCGTGGGCGTTCGCCCGTTTGCAGGGGCGTATTGAGGACAAAGCACGAGACGCGGGTATTCCGGTTCGGTACGTCCACCCACAGTACACGTCGAAGACGTGCCACTCGTGCAAGCACATCGGGTATCGGCCCCGACAGGCTGAGTTCAAGTGCAAGAACCCGGTGTGCCACGTTTCGACGTTTCAAGCGGATATTAA
The DNA here is from genome assembly GCF_029338295.1 of Haladaptatus sp. QDMS2. Taxonomy (NCBI): domain Archaea; kingdom Methanobacteriati; phylum Methanobacteriota; class Halobacteria; order Halobacteriales; family Haladaptataceae; genus Haladaptatus; species Haladaptatus sp. QDMS2. Next base: position 2,143,881 of record NZ_CP119791.1, on the reverse strand, counting down.
CGCGAGTGCGAACATCGCACGTCGCGTAGACCCGTGGGGAGAGAGCCTGCCAGTGAAACAGGCAGGCGATGACTCGCCACAGGACGGGAGCGGTTGTGACACCGCCACAGTCCACCGTGAGACGAGCGCACCAGCGCAAATGACCCTCACGACGCATCAGGACTGAAACCTTCAGGCACTCGGCCTGAGTCCCCGTGTCGGGGAAGCCCCGTCGTTTACGACGGGGAGGATGTCACGGGCGCAGCGATGTCCCAGAAAGACGCGTAGGGAGAATCTCGGAGTTCCGCCGACTACTCTTCGCTTGCGTGTTGGACTTCGTAGGTGAGAACCGCGAACACGTCGTCGAATTTTTCCACGCTGGTCAGACGTAGCGGCGGGTCGATGATTGTGCGCGGTAAGAGTGGCGCACCCGACGCGAGCGTGATGGGCGCGACGCTGAGAATTATTTCGTCGAGGAGGCTGTGGTCGTGGAACTGTCCGACGAGGTCGCCACCGCCGACGAGCCAGACGTTCTTGCCGGCTGCGGCCTGCACCATCTCTGCGTGGACGGATGCAACGTCCCCCTCTACGAAGTGAACGTTCGCGCCGTCGACCACCGGCAAGTCACGGGTGCTGAACACCCACGTCGGGATGTCGTAGGGCCATCGGTCGGGGTTCTCCAGGAGATTCTCGTGTTCGATAATCCATTCGTAGGTAGTAGACCCCATGGCCGCCGCGCCAATCTGTTCGATGAACTGTGCGTACTCGTCGTCCATGCCGTCGAGTTCGCTGAACTGGAAGAGCCAGTCGAGCGAGTTGTCCTCGTCAGCGAGATACCCGTCGATGCTCGTCGCGGTGTAGTACTGCGTCTTCATGGTGCCACCTAAGGTGGAAGATACGCCCGCACGTGATATAGGCCTCCCACCCCCGGACGGCCCGCTGGACACGCACTGACGGAGGGGGGCTCGCCGCATCCACTTACAGTGGTTCGAGGAGAAAGCCCCGACTTCAGTCGTGGGAGGAAGTCAGTCCCACACGTTCTCGAAACACCTCGTCCAGCGGTGTGTGGACTCAGGAGTTGCAACGATGGTGAGTACCCGCTCCGACATACGTGACGACGAAGTAGCGCCGAGTCGAAGAACTGGGAGTACGCTCGGTATCGGCTGTCGAACGTTCGTGATACACTCGACAATTCCCAGTAGCCAGGAATCAGACTAGCGCTATATGCCGGCCGAGAGCGTACGAATACACGCTATGCCGATAAACATAGAAGCCGCCCTGCGGAGAGGCGTCAACCGGACCGTCGCCCGGAACGGCCTGCTCCTCGTGGGTGTCCTGTTTGTCGTCTCGACGGTCAACACAATCGTCGGGCTCGGTGTCACGCGGTGGGTCGCAGACCGCGGCGTTCTCCCGCCGGAGTTTCCGTTCCCTGGAGAGATCGGTGCTGCCCCCTTGGCTGTCCCACCGGTCGTGGGAGGTCTCGTCTCACTCCTCGCGGGCTTGGCAACGATCGTTCTCACCATCGGTGCACTCCGGACCTTCGTGAGTGACGAGACCGAGCGCCTGCCGGGAGCGAACTTCACCCAGAACATCGTGTGGCCGGGCGTGAACTTCTTCGTCGGCGTCATCGTCTTCGCGATAATCGTCGGGATTGGCTTCGTCTTATTCGTCATCCCCGGCATCTTCTTGCTCGTCGCACTGGCGTTCTGGACCGTCTACGTCGCGACCGAGGACCGAAACTTCATCGCGGGTATGCAGGAGAGCTGGGCGTTGACCCGCGGGCACCGCCTGCGACTCTTCTTGCTTGGCGTTGCAGTCGTCCTCATCGAGCTCGTCGTGAGCGCCGTCTTCGGCATCGGCGGGGTGGCCGGCGGCGTCGTCGGCGTTGTCATCACCCAGGTCGGCAGTGCGCTGACGACGGTCTTCACGCTCGCGACGCTCGCAGCGGCGTTCAATCAGCTCATCGCACTCCCCTCCGAGGAGGAGACGGTCCCGGCCGATAGCGAGACGCCAGCCCCTGTGTAGGGGGTTTCAGGGAGACTTAGAAATGAATACGCTTGTCAGTACCAGGTCCGGGACGGTCCGTGGTAGTGAGGTCAATGGCGTATGCGTGTTTAAGGGAATTCCCTTCGCGGCCCCACCGTACGAGGAGAATCGGTTTCAGCCCCCGCAACCACCTGCGCCCTGGAGTGGCGTGCGGGACGCGCTCACCTACGGCCCGAAGTCACCGCAACCGGAGTACCCGCCGGAGGTCAAGCTAATCCTCCCGGAGCTCACCGACTCTGGTGAGGATTGTCTCACGCTCAACATCTGGACCCAAGATCCCGGCTCAGCCACTCGGCCGGTGATGGTGTGGATTCCCGGCGGGGTGTACGAATATCACGGGACAAGCGCCTCGCCCTGGTACGACGGTAGTCGGTTCGCTCGTGACGGCGTCGTCTGTGTGACCATCAGTTACCGGGTTGGAGCTGACGGATTCCTCTATTTTGACGACGGCATCGAAAACCTGGGCTTGCTCGACCAGGTCGCCGCCCTCGAGTGGGTGCAGGAAAATATCGCGGCTTTCGGTGGCGACCCGAAGAACGTCACCATCTTTGGCGAATCGGCTGGCGCGATGAGCGTCGCGACGTTGCTCGCCATGCCCTCTGCCGAAGGGTTGTTCCAGCATGCCATCGCTCAGAGCGGAGGAGCCCAGCATGTATTGTCGCCTGAGACGGGGACGCAGATTGCCCAGCATCTCGCCGAGAAACTTGGTGTGGAAGCTACCCGAGAGGCAATCGCCGATGTCCCCGTCGATCGCGTGCTGGCTGCGCAAGAAGAGCTACGGGTTGATCTGCAATCGACTCCCGACCCGGAGCGCTGGGGTGGTGAGGTGGTGGCTACCTTCATGCCGTGGCAGCCGGTGGTCGACGGGGACGTCCTTCCTGCGGCCCCACTCGATTGCATCGAGGCAGGTGCCAGTTCAGATATCGACCTACTGGTGGGGACGAACACCGACGAGCATCGGTTATTCTTGGTGGCCAGTGGTATCATCGACCAGATAACTGAGGAGGCCCTGTCCGGCGCTGTCGCCGCATACGGACTTTCGGTTGAAGAGGCGTTATCCACGTATCGCAATCTCTATCCCGACGCCGGTGCTGGCGACCTGCTCGCAGCCATTCAGACCGACTGGTTCTGGCGTATCCCTGCGATCCGCCTGGCTGACGCTCATGCGAAGAACGCACAGGCAACCTACATGTACGAATTCGCCTGGCGTTCCCCACAGTTCAACGGCCGCATCGGCGCGTGCCATGCCCTAGAGATTCCCTTTGTCTTCGATACGCTCGGAAACGAGACCGAGGCACTTTGGGGACCCAACCCGCCGCAATCGCTCGCTGACACGATGCACGCCGCGTGGGTCGGCTTTGCGACTACTGGAGATTGCGGCTGGCCAATGTATAATTTCGGTCGCAGGGCAACCATGCACTTCGATACAACCTCGGAGGTCGTCGACGATCCCGTGTCCAACGAGCGGACGCTATGGGAAGGGGTACGGTAGCAGATCGTGAACGCACTGGAGGGGACCTGTGACTCGAGAGCGTTCGTGGAATTTTGTCATCTATCGCCGCTTGTAACAACATTCTCCCGTGCAAACACCTTAGAAAGCACCTCCCGTATCAGTCTGTATCGGGAGTATGTACGAGAATATCCTGTTCCCAGTTGACGAAAGCGAGGACAGTAGTGAAATTCTCCGGCACGTCGGGGAGCTTGCGAACTGGGCAGACGCAACGGTCCATCTCCTCTTCGTCGCAGATACGACGCGCGACAGCGTCACCGTCGTCGAAAACACGGTGGTTGATGCGCTCGTCGAGGAGGGTGAAGACATCGTCGAGGATGCAAGTAAGACCTTGTCGGCCCGTAGTGTCGAGTACGAGACTGACGTCGTACAGGGGAATCCAGCGCCCACCATCGTCGAGTATGCCGAGCGGTACGGGCATGATTTGATCGTGATGGCCACCCATGGGCGAACGGGACTGTCACGGTATCTCCACGGTAGTGTCAGCGAGAAGGTCGTCCGTCTCGCTTCGGTCCCTGTCCTCACCGCCAGAATGCAGCCCGACGAGCAGTTGGTGTTCCCCTACGAGAATGTGCTCATCCCAACAGATGGCAGTGCTGGCGCACTCCGGGCAGCGAAACATGGACTGGCGCTCGCGGAGTCGCTTAACGCAACCGCTCACGTCCTTTCGGTCGTGGACGACGCATCACTCGGCTTCGATATTCGGTCGGCTTTTCCTGAACAAGCACACGAACAAGCAGCAACTGAAGCCATCGAAGAACTCGTCACAGAAGCAGAGACCTTCGGTCTCTCCGATGTAGTAGAACATCTCGAACACGGGGATCCGGTGGATGCGATTCTCGACTGTATCGACGCCAACGACATCCACGTTGTCGTCCTGGGGACGACGGGCAGACGCAGGACGGAGCGAATCCTCCTCGGAAGCGTCGCCGAAAAGACTGTTCGATCGGCACCGGTGCCCGTGCTCACGGTCGGTGAACCTGAGTAGCAATGCGTGGGCTGACTTTTTCGGAGGATGGCGACGGGTCGCTCGCGATTTGGATCGTCATCGGGATGGCACTCGGAACTGGCCTCGGGTCGGCGGTCGGTGTCGTGTTGGGAAACGTTGCGCTCGGAATCGCGTTAGGAAGCGCGATGGGACTGGCACTCGGAGCCGGACTGGGGGTGGCGTTCGGCGCGACGGCCGACGCTGAATGAGGGGCTTTGCCCGTTCTCACTCAGTTTTTGCATCTACGACACAGCGAAACCCGATGTTCCCGGTCGAACTGTCGGGCGTGTTCTTGCTGCGCGCGGCGACCCGGTAGCGATTGCACCACGAACGATGGCAGAGGTACGACCCCCCGCGCATCACGCGGGCGTCGCCCGTGAGCGGGCCGGTCGGGTTGTCGTGGTCGTACGCTGGGGTCGTGTGAAAGTCGGGGCTGAACCAGTCGGCACACCACTCCCAGACGTTGCCCGCGGTGTTGTAGAGGCCAAAGTCGTTTGAGGCGTACTCGTTTACTGGCGCCGTCCCCAGAAAGCCGTCCGCGCCGGTGTTTCGCTCGGGGAATGTGCCCTGCCAGATGTTACAGCGATGCTCACCCTCCGGTTTCAGCTGGTCTCCCCAGGGGAATCGCTTCCCCGCTAACCCGCCGCGGGCGGCGTACTCCCACTCGGCCTCAGTGGGGAGGCGCTTGCCCGCCCAATCTGCGTACGCCACGGCGTCAGTCCACGAGACGTGTGTCACGGGGTGGGTCAGGCGGTCGTCCTCGATGACGTTCGAACCCGGCCCCTCGGGAAAGAGCCAGTTTGCGCCTTCGACGGCCACCCACCACTCGGTTTCGGGGGCCGCCCGGAGGACGTGTTCCTCGTCTTCGGAGGCCACGAAATCCGCGAAGACGAACGACCAGCCAAAGCGTTCTGCCTCGGTGGTGTAGCCCGTCTCCTTGACGAACGCGAGGAACTGGGCGTTGGTCACGGCGAATGTGTCGATGTAGAACGGGTCGACGGTCACCTCCCGCGCCGGGCCTTCGCCATCTTCGGGAAAGCCCACGTCCTCGTCGGTGCCCATCTCAAAGGAGCCGCCGTCGAGACGAACCATCGCCTTCGTCCGCGGATCGTCGGAGGCGGCTGGCGCGGTCGATTGCGCTGCTTCGACGGCGTCGGCTTCGTCGGATTCGCGCCTCTCGCCTGATTTGCCACTTCGCGACGCGCTACAGCAGACGGGGTCGTCCGCAGTCACGTGGTTTCCTCCGTCAGAGTGACGTTCACTGTCCCAACCTCACCTGAACTCCGTCGCCCAATCAGCCGACCGCACCCCACTCCGAATCCGCCACTCCAATAGTGTATCGAGGAGGTCGCGTTTCACGTCCTGTGCGTTAGGGTCGTCCCATCGATTTACGAGTTCGTCCGGGTCTGCGTTCAGGTCGAACAGTTGGCCTTCTTCCTCGTCGACGAAGTGGACGAGTTTCCAGTCGTCGGTCCGCACCATCGTCATGAACTGTGTCTCGCGGAGGATGCCGTCGCGGGCGTGTTCGGCGAACACCTGGTCGCGGCCGGTCCACTCGTCGTCGCCTTCGAGTGCGGGAACGAGCGACTGGGCTTCGATCGACGGGTCGGCTTCGACGCCGGCTAGGTCGAGGACGGTCGGCCCGAGGTCGAACAGCGAGACCAACTCCTCGACGGTGCGCGATTCGAAGCGGTCGGGCGACCACACGATGGTCGGGACGTTCGTGATGACGTCGTACATCGTCCACTTCTGGATGTGGCCGTGGTCGCCGAGGGCCTCGCCGTGGTCGGAGGTGAAGACGACGACGGTGTCGTCGTAGCCGTTCGCTTCGAGGGCGTCGAGTAGCTTGCCGACCTGTTCGTCTAGCATCGCCACGTTCGCGTAGTAGTACGCTCGCTGGCGGTGGAGCTGCTCCTCGCTCGCGTCCACGTCGTGACTCACCGAGTCGTGGTCCACTGCCTCGTGGTGCGCTCGGAGCTTTTTGAGCGGCGGTGGCTGGCCCTCGAGGTCGGCGTCAGAGCGTGTTGGCATCGGAAGGTCGCGGTCCATGTACGCCGCTGCGTACTCGGGCGTCGGGTCGTACGGCGGGTGGGGCCCAGGGAACCCAACCTGCATGAACAGCGGTTGGTCGAGCGCGGGCATGTGGTTCAGCCATCGCGCCGCGAAGTCGCCGACGAACACGTCCGGGTGGGCGTCTTCGGGGAGTTCCCACTCGAACGCGCCAAGGCGTTCGTCGTAGTCATCCCATTGGCGGTAGAACTCCCGTTGTTGTTTGAGCAGGCCGCGCGCCTGGAGCGCCCGGTCCCACTCGTCTAAGTAGAACTTCTCGCCGGGGAGCGGTGGGTCGCCCGCGGGAACCGGGCCGAGGTAGCGGTCCTTGTTCTCCACCTCGTAGCGTTCGTCGAACCCAAGCGGAGTGTTGTACGGCGCGGTGTGCATCTTCCCGACGTTCACGGTGTGATACCCGCTCTCGCGCAAGTCTTCGACCCACGAACGCGTCCACCGGTCGCCGTTCTTGTAGATGCCCGTCGTGTGCGGGTAGTGTCCAGTAAAAAGACTCGCACGCGAGGGGGCACAGGAGGGGGCGGTGATGTGGCAGTCGGTGAACGTGACACCCTCCTCGGCGAGGCGGTCCAGATTGGGCGTGTCCATGTGCGAGGCTCCGAGCGCCCCGATGGTGTCCATCCGCTGTTGGTCCGTGATGACGAAGACGATGTTCGGGCGGCTTGTTGACATGGAACACACTGCTGTGGCCGGTGTCAAAACTGTTCGCATCGCCGCGGTCCTGTCCGTCTGTCTCACTTTCCAGAACGTGGCCAAAATCGCTAATAGCGGGCCGAAAAAATCGTCCCAGAGACTCTCACACAAGAATATGCGTCAGCTGCGGACGGTGACGGCGCACCCCCCAACGTAACTCATGGTCCCCATTCAACTCACCGTAAAAACCTTCGACGAAGGGCTGACAGCCAGTTTCTGGAGTCTGTGCGATGGCTCCTGACATCTCGCGACGACAAGTATTGCTGGCCGGGGCTGTCTCAGGCGTGGCGGGCACGGCGTGGTACGGAACGGTTCGCCATCGCGACACATATTCGACCGAAGCGGAGCCGCTGTCAACCGACAAGTCCCGAGAACGACCGGGGAACCGTCGCAACCCGGACCCGGTCGACGTGCGCGGTGCGGTCTACATTCCGTCGCGTGCGTTCAACCTCTATCAGATGTGGGACCGATACGACCCAGAGGTGATAGAGCGCGACCTATCGTACGCAAAGCGGGTGAACCTGAACGCCGTTCGGACGTGGCTGTGTTACGAAGTGTGGAAGGACGACCCGGAGGGGCACGAGGAAGCCCTCGACCACTTCCTCGCGGCAGCGGCAGACCGAGACATCTCGGTGCTTCTCGGCCTGTTCGACGCCATTGGTGCAGAACCGAAACCGAGTCGTCTCGAAGACACCGACCCACGAACGGCGATTGGTCTCAGTTCGCCATCCAGCATCGTCCTGCTCAATCGAGAGAAGTGGGACGAAACGCGGCGATTTGTCCGTTGGTTCATGGACCGCTACCGCGACGACGAGCGGTTGCTCGGCATCGAACTGATGAACGAACCGGGGTGGGAATCAATCCGCAAATCCTTCGCCGAAGCGATGTTCGCTACGGCCGCGGACCACCGGGGAACCGTCCCGCTCACCGTCGGGTCGACCAGCCTCGGCAAGAACGCCGAGTACGCGGCGTGGGGAAGCGAAATCCTCCAGTTTCACTACAACTTTGCGAGCGACCGCCAGACGTTTCGGACGATGCTCGACCGCGTCGCCGTCCTCCACGACGCGATGGACTCGCCAATCTGGCTTACCGAATGGCAACGGACGCGCCGTGGTCGCGGATTCACGTCGGCACCGAAACCGAGCGAGAGAACGCCTGACTACGCGAGTTTAGCCCCGCTCGTCCACGAGACGGGCTTTGGCAACTTTTTCTGGTCGTTGATGGTGAAACCGGCGTGGATTCAGCCCCAGCGGAGCAACGGCGTCGTAAACGGCTTGTTTCACGAAGACGGCGCGGTGTGGAGTCTCGACGACGCCCGAGCGATACAGGCGATGTCCGGCACGTCGGACTTCGAGGGCGAGGAGCGAAAACGCCTGCCAGCGTGGGCGACCCCACCGCAGACGGAGGGGGCCGATGAGTGAGCGAACGATCGGCGCGAAGGTGACGATAACGAAGCCTGGACGATACACGCTGGCGTCGGATATCCAGAACGGCGGCGGGACCCATCTCTCAGAAGCGTGCATTCGAATCGAAGCCGACGACGTGGTCCTCGATGGACGCGGGTTCACGCTCGCCGGACGGGGCGTGAGCGATACGACGGGAATCGTCGCCGCGGACGTCCAGAACGTGACGATTCACAATCTCACGGTCAGCGGGTGGGACTACGGCATCCGGTTCGAGAACGTCAGGGGCGGCGTCGTTCGAAACGCTCGCCTCGTCGATACCGGGTACGGCATTTCGTTTGTCAACACCGAGTCGGTGCGCGTCCGTGACTCCCACATCGTCCAGAACGTTCTCGGCGTGATGATGGATGCGCCGAGCAACGTCTCGCTCGAGGACAACCGCTTCGAATCGAACGCCGGCCGGGACGTTTATCGCGTGGCGCGTCGCGGGTGAGTCATCGCAGCGACACCGATTTAGCGCTCGCTTTGGCAGGTTGGGTCTGGGTCGCTCGTGGCAGTTCGACGACGAACACGGCCCCGTGAGGGTCGTTGTCCTCGACGTGAATCTGGCCGCCGTACATCGACAGCATCGAATCGATGAAAAAGAGGCCAAAGCCGGTTCCGGCGTGGATTCCGCGGCCGGTCTCTCCGCGGCGGAAGATGCTCGTCTTCAGGTCGTCGGGGACGCCCCGACCGGTGTCCGCGATGCGGATCGTCACGGTGTCCCCCTCGGCGGTGGCGCTGGTCGTGACGGTCAATCCCTCCTGGTCGTTGTGTTCGACGGCGTTCGTGAGGAGGTTGCCGATGACTTCGCCGAGCAGGTCGTCTGCAGCCACGAACAGCCCCTCTGGCACCTCCGTTTCGAACTCGACTGTGGGGTAGGTGGCGCTGATACGGTCTACTTCGTCTCCGACGACGCTCGCGAGGTCGGTGGCGGTCGGGACGAACTCGGCGGATTCGGTGAGGGTATCGAGGATGCGCCTGACCCGCTGGATGATGAGGACGATGTCGTCGCTCCACCGGAGGATGGTGTCTGCGTGCCTGCGCTGGGTTTCGTCGGTCAGGTCGTCATCGAGGAACTCCGCCCGGCTGCGGATGACGGTCATTCCGTTCAGCACGTCGTGACGGAGGATGCTGTTGAAGAATTCGAGCTGGTCGGTCTGGTGTTCGAGTTCTGCCGCGCGCATCGTCGCCCGCTCTGCGTCGAGGGCGCGTTCGATGGCGCGGGCTTCGACGATGCCGATGAACAGCCCGCAAGCAGCGCCGAGACTCATCGCGAAGCGAACCCAGCCGACCAACAGCGAAGCCTGTCTGTCAGCCGGGAAAAACTCGAGGAAGATGGCATTGATGATGAGTATATTAATCCCGAGAAAGACGAGCAAACCCCCTGCGGTCCACTTTGCAATACGTTCGTACCGCGTCGGTTCGAGGTCGCTGCGATCGAGCCAGTAGCCAGCGACGATGATCCCACTCGTGGCCGGAATCGTGGTGAACAGGCTGATGAGAAAGCCGCCCGCGAGGAAACTTTGAAACGAACCCGGGTACAGCGCCCACTCGAGAAGGTGTGTGAGCAACAGGAACGCCCCGAGACCAACGATAAGTCTCGGTATCCACTCCACACGGGATGCGTGTTGTGAGTGATTTTCCGTCATCGTCTCTATCGGTATCGTCGTTCAATCGAACACATTGGTAATCAAATACGATTTTCTCAAGTAGTGAAATAAAAATTCGCGTAACTCGAAGTACATGTTCGAGAACGATTCAGGCTTTTAGCGTTGGACCCGAACGACGTGCCAATGGACATTGTCGACGCACTCGCCGCGGAATCGGGCGTCGCCTGCGTGGTCGGCGCAGGGGGCAAGAAGACGACGCTCTATCACCTCGCAAACCGACTCGGTCGGGCCGTCGTGACGGCCACCGTCCGCATTCCCATCTTCGACGAACAGGTCGGCGAGGTGGTGGTCACCGACGACCCTGAGAGCGCGCTCGCTTCCACCCACGCCTGGCCGCTCGGCCTCGTGGCCGAACGCGAACGAGCAGACCGCTATCGTGGATACGACCCGGAGACAGTCGCTCGACTCGCGGACGCGCTCCCCGACATCCCGGTTCTCGTGAAGGCGGACGGGGCGCGCACCCGCCTGCTCAAAGCGCCCGGCGACCGAGAGCCACAGTTTCCACAGAACGCTGACACCGTGATTCCCATCGCGAGCGCCCGCGTCGTGGGGGAACCACTGACGGCAGCACACGTCCACCGTCCCGAGCGCGTCGCCAGCGTGACGGGCCGGGCACTCGGCGATCACCTTACGGCCGAAGACGTTGCGACGGTCCTCGCGAGCGAGGAAGGCGGGCTGAAGGACCTCCCCGACGGCACAACGGCGATTCCGCTCGTCAACATGGTCGACGACACCGCCCTCGAATCGGTCGGCCGCGAGATTGCAACCGCCGTGCTCGCCCGCTCCTCCGTCCCGCGGGTCGTGCTCTCCCAGATGACTGCGACCGACCCGCTCGTCGCCGTGGTCGAGCGTTGAGCGGACCTGTTGGTACCCAAGACGGTTAGTCTCGACGTAAGCGAGAAGGTCACGATACCTGTGAGGTGGGTGGCCGATCTTAATCACCTCTCGCGGCACTTCCCGCCCATTCAGCGGGATGTAGTTGACCGATTGATAGTCCCGCGTGTCGGAACCACCAGATTTCAGTGCTTGTATTATTTCACGGATGGTCTGGAAAAATCGCTTAATTTAATCGTCCTTTCTATCTTAATAATAAAGCCCTGAACGCACGACGAATCTACCTGTCATGCAAGAAGTGACCTTCTCCGACAGTGACGTTGGAAAGCGCGTTGTAGACTCCCGCGGCGAGGAAATCGGCATGGTCGCCGCCGTCCGCGAGGGCGTCGCGTACATCAACCCGGAACCGGGCGTCTTCGACAAGCTGCAGGCGAAACTCGGCTGGGAGGACCAGGACGAAGAGACCTACCCGCTTCGCACGGGACACGTCGACCGAATCACTGACGACGAAATCCACCTCGGTCGCCTTTAAATTGGAGGAGGGGTTTCCGGAGCCGATTTTTTCAGTCAGTCTTCCCAGACGAGTTCGAGCGATAGCGATGCCCGGCAATCACCAGCTACGGGGTCGGTGTCGCCGCCTGTCTCGGTCATCTCTGCTTCGACGTAGCCACTGCAGTGACCCGTCTCGACGATGGTGAGGATTGGCGTCGCAGAGCCACAGGCCGGACAGTCGATGTAGAGGCCGCCCTCTTGTTCGTGGATGGCGTCGGGTTCGAGGACGATGTGCTTCGCTGCGTCGTGGTTCCCACCGGAGTCAGATTGTGCCATAGCGCGATTTGACGCTGGCCGATGGAATAGCTATATTTCACCTTCGAGCGGTATATCTCGCCGGCAATACGGTTTTCAGAATCGTCGGGAAACGCCCTCGAAACCCGTGAACTCGGGGTGTTCGCCCGTGGGTTTTTCCCGCATTGAGGAATTCTTGTGAACCATGGTCACGGATCTCACCGAACGGGTCCAAGAAATCGCCAAAGCCCGAGGCATTCCTGAGTCGGAGATCCTCGAACAGGCATTGGAACGCGGTGTCGAGGACCTTTGGATAGATCTCGTTCTCTCTCGCTACCTGAGCGAGGAGATTGACCGAGAGACGGCAATTGAACTCGTCGGACGAGACCGTGTCAAACGCGCAGAACGAGAACTCGAGGCAGTCAGTGATGACGTTCGATGGGGCCTGAATGCGTAATCGTTGCGATTGCTGATACAGGTCGCATTATCTGACGACGTTGAATTTGAGTTCCTCTGAGTGCCACACTGTTCTCAAAACCGCCTGGCTGCGGCCTCGAACTCTTCGCGGGTGTTCAAATTCTCGAAACTCTCGACGTTTCCGTGGGCGCGAATCGCGTCTTCTTCGACCACGACGTACTCTAATTTGAACAACGGCGCGATGATTTTGTGGTCGCCCGCGGCGAGCGCGGCGTCGCAGGCGTCGGCCATCGGCTGCGCTCGGTAGACGGCGTGGGTCGTCTGGTACCAGCCGTCGTCGAGTTTCGGGACGGCGGCGTCGTGGCCCGCGGCCAGCTCGAACAGGGAGGTGACCAACTCGGCGTCCACGAACGGCATGTCGCAGGCGACGACGACGGCGTACTCGGCTTCGACCGCCCGCAGGCCGGTTCGGATGCCGGCCATCGGGCCTTCGTCTGTGTCCTCGTCCTCGGCGAATCGGACGGGGTGTGGGTAGCCAGCCAGCGCCTCGCGGATGGCGGCGGTCTGGTCGGCGCGGCAGTTGACGACGAGTTCGTCGACGACTCCCGTGAGGCGGTCTGCGACCCGGCGAATCATGGGCGTGCCCGCGAGGTCGGCGACGGCTTTGTCCGCGTCGCCAAAGCGGGTCGAACGACCGCCTGCGATGATGACAGCGGCGCGCACTCAGTGCTCCTCGGGCGGCCCGTCCGCGCGGGTCACCCGGACGCTCGCCACCTTGTACTCGGGGATGCCGCTTATTTCGTCGAACGCCTCGTTGGTGAGGCGATTGACCGCACCCGCGGCGAAGTGCATCGGGATGAAGACAACGCCCTTGCCGGGGCGGTCGGTGACCTCCGCTTTCACGGTAATCTCGCCGCGCTTCGACGCGACGGTCACGTAGTCGCCGTCTTCGATACCGAGCGTCGCTGCGGTCTCGGGGTGAATCTCGACGAAACTCTCGCCGACGTGGGACATGATGCCCTCGACGCGACGGGTGAGCGTCCCCGTGTGGAAGTGATAGAGGACGCGCCCCGTCGTCATGGTGAGGGGGTACTCCTCACCAGGCAGTTCGCCGGGTTGGCCCATGTCTGCGGGGACGAATCTGGCCTTGCCGTCCTCGAAGTTGAACCCTTCTTCGTAGAGGTAAGGCGTCCCTGGGTGCTCCTGGTCCCAGCACGGCCACTGGAGGCCACCCTCGGTCGCGAGGCGGTCGTGGTCGATGCCGCCGTAGATGGGCGTCACCGCGGCAATCTCGTCCATGATGTCGGCCGGGTGGTCGTAGTCCCAGTCGAAGCCCATCCGATTGGCGAGGTTCTGCAGAATCTCATAGTCCTGGCGGGCCTCGCCGGGTGGGTCCATCGCCTTGCCGACGAGTTGGACGCGGCGCTCTGTGTTCGTGAACGTCCCATCTTTTTCGGGGAAGGCGGCGGCGGGGAGAATCACGTCTGCGTACTGGGTCGTCTCCGTCGGGAAGATGTCCTGGACGACGAGGAAGTCGAGATTCGCGAGCGCCTCCTCTGCGTGGCTGATGTCGGGTTCAGAGAGCGCCGGATTCTCGCCCATGATGTACATCCCGCGGACGTTGCCTTCGTGGGCCTCGTCGAACGCCTCGGTGACTTTCAGGCCCACCTCGTTCGGCGGGCGGTCGCCCCACGCTTTCTCGAACTTGTCGAGCACGTCGTCGTCGGTCACGTCCTGATAGCCCGGGAGGGAGTTCGGGAGCGTGCCCATGTCGCCGCCCCCGCCCTGGACGTTGTTGTGGCCGCGGAACGGCGAGAGGCCGGCCTTTGGCTTTCCGACCTGTCCGAGCGTGAGCGCGAGGTTCGCGAGCGCGAGGACGTTTTGCGTCCCGTGGGAGTGTTGGGTCATGCCCATCGCCCACCCGAAGACGACGTTCTCTGCGGCGGCGAGCGTCTCTGCGGCCTGTGCGAGTTCGGCTGCGGGAACCTCCGTCAGGCGCTCGACTTCTTCGGGCGTGAACGGTTCGACCTTCTCGACCAACTCGTCGAAGTGTTTCGTGTGTTCTTCGATGAACTGCTCGTCGTGCAGGTCGTGTTCGATGATGTAGCGCGTGAGGCCGCTAATCCACGCCACGTCGTAGCCGGGTTTCACCCGAACGAACTGGCTCGCGTGCTCGCCGATGCCGACCTTGCGCGGGTCGAAGACGACGAGGTCAGCGCCCGCGTCCACGTTCTGCTTGATGCGCGTCGCGAGCACCGGGTGGCTTTCTGTGGTGTTCGACCCGGTGATGAGGTAGGCGTCCGTTTCGCCGATGTCCTCGTTGATTCGGTTGGTCATCGCGCCGTAACCCACCGTCTGTTTCAGCGCGGCGACGGTCGAGGAGTGACAGAGGCGAGCGCAGTTGTCGATGTTTTTCGTCCCCAGAACCTGCCGGGCGAATTTCTGCATCAGGTAGTCCTCCTCGTTCGTGCACTTAGAGGAGGCAAAGCAGACCAGTGCGTCGGAGCCGAATTCCTCGCGAATTCCCGAGAGGCCCGCGACCACCCGCGAGAGGGCTTCCTCCCACGACGCCTCGTGGAACTCGCCGTCGTCGCCGCGGACGAGCGGTTTCGTCAGGCGGTCGTCGGCGTCGACGAACTCGTAGCCGAACTTCCCCTTCACGCAGGTCGAAAAGTCGTTGACGGGAGCCACGTCCGGGTCGGTCGGCTGGACGCCGAGGAAGTCGTCGTCCTTGGTGTAGACATCGAAGCGACACCCGACCGAGCAGTAGCCACACGTCGTCTCCGTCTTTTCGACGTTCCGCAGGCGCACGTCGCTCACCGCGCTCGCAACGGCGAACAGGTAGCCCTCTGGAATCGTCCGCGCCGCGAGGTCCTCTGCGGTGTGTTCGACCGTCTGCATGGCCCGTTCGCCGAGCCCATCTGCCGTTTGCCGGGCGCGCTGTTTCGCCCGCGCCATCATCCGCGCGACGCCCGACTTCTTCGCAACCTCGCGCTCGCTCGCGCCGTCAATGCCCCGATTCGGCGCGTCGGTCTTATCGGCCGTCTCCGCTTTCTCGTGTTCGATGACGCGACCAATCGAGTTGCGCTGGTTGAAGCCGGGAATCGGGAGCGTCGCCAGATTGGCCATCCCCTTGTTCGTGAGCGACCCAGTCGGACACACCGACTCACAGTGACCACACGAGACACACGTCGAGTCGGCCATCGTCTCTGCGCCGTTCTGGAAGCCAATGCGGGTGTCAGCCCCGGAGCCCTCGATGCGGAGGACGCCTTCCATCTGCACGTCGTTGCAGGCTTCGACGCAGCGATTACAGAGGATGCACTTGTTGCGGTCTATCTGGATGAACGGGTGAGAATCGTCGAGCGGAGCGTACTCGTCGCGGTCGTCGAACACGCCGTAACGCGGGTGCATCACGTCGTTTTCGATGCTCACGTCCTGGAGCTCACAGCGACCATTCTGGTTGCAGGTCGTACACCGGAGGTTGTGATTCGAGAGAACGAGGTCGAGGTTCACGTCGCGGGCCTCGGTCGCGCTCGCGGCATCCGTCCGCACGGAGAGGCCGTCTTCTGCCGGGAAACTGCACGCCGGGACGAGTCCGTGGTCGTCGGTTTCGACCATGCAGGTGCGACACTCGCTGCGCGGGCCGATTTCGCCGGCGGCGTCGGTCCGCTCCGCTTCGCCGGCCTCGTGGCGGTCGTAGTAACACAGGGCAGGCACGGACGCCGCGGTATCCACACTCGAAAGCGCGTCCATCAGCGTCGACCCGGGCGGCAGCGCCACGGCGGTGCCGTCCACCGTTATCGTGGTCATGTCTTCCCCGCGAGTCCCCACCTCGGGGTCGCTCGCCGTCCCCGTGTTGAACGTCTCGGTCAGCGGGGTGCTCGTCCGCGGGTCGTCGATGCGTGGAACGCCGGGCAGTGGGTCTGACTTGTCGGTACTCATCTCACATCCCCTCGCAGACGCCACTCGGGCAGCGGCCCTCGGCGTGTGCGACGAAGTCGGCCTCGAAGGTGGCCATTGCGGTGGTCGCCGGGCGGGAGGCCATCCGCCCGAAGTCGCAGGTACTCGTTTCGCGCATGACGCGGGCCAGTTCCTGTATCTTCGCTCTCGCATATTGGCCGTCGTACACGTCGCGCAGCAGGTTCACGAGTTGCGTCGAACCCTCGCGACACGGGACACAGCGCCCACAATTCTCCTCGTAGGCAAAGCGCGTCCGCGTCCCCGCGAGTGCCACGGGACAGGTGTGCTCGCCGAACAGTTCGACCGCGCCGTCGGTTCCGAGATTCGCCCGCGCCAACGCGGGGGCGCTCACCTCGTGGGAGAGGGTGTCGGTCAGGCCGCCGAACTGTCCGCCGACGCAGGCGAGTTTGAGCGGCCCGTCGACGGTCACTGCATCCCGGGCGGCCGACAGCGAGGCCGTCGTCGGCAGTTCGACCGTCGCCGGAGCGTCCACGTCGCCAGAGACGGTCACGAGTCGCGTCCCCGGGTCGGCCGCCTCAGGGTCGAACGTATCGGGCGAGCGAACCGCCTCGCGCACCTGCGCGAGCGTCCGCGGGGTGTGAATGACGGTGGGTCGCCCGTACAGGCCAACCTCCGCGGGAGTCGGCGGTCGAAGCCGTGCTTCCAACCGGTTTTTCCCTTCCATCGCCTCCAGCGCCATCGTCATCTCGCCGGCGATGAAGCGATCGGGGCCGGCGACTACCTCTGGAATCCCATCGAGGTCGCGTTCGTCTGCGAGCGCCTCCACTGCTGCCCGAACGCGCTCCTGGGCCAGCGTCTCCGATTCGTTCAGGTAGACGACCACGTCGGCCGGATCGTCACCGCCGACCAAGTTTGCGACGGTGAGTGCGCCGTCGAGAACGGCAAGCGGGTCACTTTCGAGCAGGAGGTGGTCGGTGTGATTTCGCGCGTCGCTTTCGTTGCCGTTCACGACGACGACCGGGTCGCCCTCGGCCTCGCGGGCGAGGTCCCACGCCGTCGCAATCGGCTGGTCTGTGCTGCCGTCGCCGCGTCCCCGCCCGAGCAGGCCACAGTTGCGGACTGTGTCGGCCGTCTCGTCGTCGATTCTCTCGAAAACGAACTCGCCTGCGTCTGCTGGCGCACCCGGGGCCGCCCAGCCACACCGCGCGAGGACGCGCCGAGTTCCGACGGCGAGTGGCCCCGTCTCGGGCAGGGGCAGTGTCTCTCGCGCCGGGTCGTGGTCGACGGCGGCATCCGCATCCTCGTGTGAGGCGTCGAGTGATTCCGCGAGTTTCTCCAGTCGTTCGTCAGTTGGCGCTTCGTAGAACGCCGTCTCCCCCTCGCGGGTGACGAGGACGAGCGGTTCGATACCCGCGAGACCGGTCGAGCCGACTTCGAACACCGGCACGTCCGTCGCCTCACGGATCCGTGAGGCGAGGGCTCGTGCCCGGTCTCTCGTCTCCGGCCCGGCGCAGATTCTGACGGCGTCCGACCGCCCCACCGCGCCCGTCGTAGCTCCCATTTCATAGGTCTCGGTGGAGCAGCGTCGAAAGGTTTGTGGCGTGGGGACACGCGACGTGACGGCAGAAGAACAACTCAGCTTGCGGTAGGTGCATTTTTATTGTACAACGGGGTGAGTAACAGACAACCGTGACCCAACGCAGGCACCCGACTCGACGACGAACCGTCCCTCGCCGGAGGGGTCGATGACCGTCTCGTTCGACCTGTTCGGGACGCTCGTCTCGGTGACGTACCCGAACGACCCCGCGGCGGCGGTGGCCGCAGAACTCGAAACGCGAAACGTCTCCGTCCCCGACGACTGGGAAGACGCCTACCACGAGGTCCACATAGACGCCCCGCCCGGTGCGGAGGTGCCGCTTCCCGCACACGTAAACGCCGCGCTGCGCAGTCGCGGTGTGGACTTCCGGGCGGGCGGGGACGGCCACGGGAACGTGGTTCGCCGGGCGCTCGTCGCCGCGTTCGACCCCGAGGTGACCACCCGACCGGGCGCGGTCGAAGCCGTCGCCGCCGCCCGCGAATACGGCCCGGTCGGCGTCCTCTCTAACTGTAGCGTACCGGGACTCGCTCGCCGGGCGCTCGTCCGCTCTGACCTCGACTCACAGCGATTCGACGCCATCGTGACGAGTCTCGGGTGTGGCTGGCGCAAACCCGACGCCAGAGCGTTCGAATCCGTCGCTCGGATGCTCGACGCCCCCTTCACCGAACT
This sequence comes from Haladaptatus sp. QDMS2, assembly GCF_029338295.1. Taxonomy (NCBI): domain Archaea; kingdom Methanobacteriati; phylum Methanobacteriota; class Halobacteria; order Halobacteriales; family Haladaptataceae; genus Haladaptatus; species Haladaptatus sp. QDMS2. Next base: position 2,125,262 of record NZ_CP119791.1, on the reverse strand, counting down.
GGTTCACGTCGGCGACGACCCGGAGACAGACGGCGGGGCCGCGGACGCTGGCGCGACCGCCGTTCTATTAGACGACGTCCCCCTCACCGAATTCCCAGACTGGCTGGTGGAACGCTGATGGGCTGGCCGGCCGCACTCGTCGTGGGACTCGCCTTCGCGCTCGACGCGCTCTTCGCGGAGCCGCCGAGTCGCGTCCACCCCGTGGCGCTGTTCGGCCGGCTTGTCGCCCCGCTCGACCGCGCCTGGCCCGCCCCGAAACTCGTCGGGACGGCGATTGCGACGCTCCTGCCGCTGGCAGCGGCCGCGGTCGCCTTCGCCAGCATCGCTGCCCTCGAAACGGAACTCCTCGCCGCCACGGTCGCCGGCTGCTGGCTATTCTCGGTCACGAGTCGTTCGATGCTCGTCGGTCTCGCCAGCGACGTCGTCGAAGCGATAGACACCGACTCGCCTCGCGCGCGCGAACAGATTCGCGGCCTCGTCGGGCGGGACACGACCACGCTCGGCGCTGCCGAACTCAGAAGTGGGGCCGTCGAGAGCGCTGCCGAGAACGTCGCCGACGGCCTCGTCGCGCCACTGCTCGCGTTCGCCGTCGGCGCACAGGTGTCGCTCGCACTCGGCGTCGCCGCTGCTGTCTGGGTGAAGGCGGTGAACACGCTCGATTCGATGCTCGGCTACCCGTCGAAACCCCACGGCTGGGCCAGTGCGCGACTCGACGACGCGGTGATGTGGGTGCCTGCCCGCCTGAGCGCGGTGTTGCTCGCCCTCGCCGCCCGGAACCTCCGCGCCCTCGCCGCGGCCCGTCGGTGGGCGCGAACCCCGCCGTCGCCCAATTCCGGGTGGCCGATGGCCACGCTCGCCGTCGCCACGAACACACGACTGCACAAACCCGAGGCGTACACGCTGAACCCTGACGCGCCGCTTCCATCCGCCGAGACGGCGAACCGTGGGATTCGTCTCGTCTCACTCGCCTGCACACTCGCCTTTCTCCTCGCCGGGGTGGCCGTGTGGTTCTGACCGCGCTCCGTGGTGCGCTCGGCTTTCTCTCGCAACTACCCGTCGGCCAGACGGGTGCCGCGTGGGAGGCGTTCGTCCGGACGCCGGTCGCCTTCCCGCTCGCTGGCTACGTCCTCGGCGCGTTGCTCACACTCCCCTTCCTCGCGCCGCTCCCGCCCGCGACGGTCGCGTTCTGTTTCGTCTGCTGGGTGCTGCTCGTCACCGGTGTCAATCACGCAGACGGGGTGGCCGACCTCGGCGACGCGCTCGCGGTCCACGGCGGCCCCGAACGCCGCCGCGAGGTCATGCGCGATACGACCGTCGGCGTGGGTGCGGTGCTCGCCGTCGCCGTCGTCTTCCTCGGCCTCGCCACCGCCGCGTTCTCGCTGGCGTCGCTTCCCCTCCGGGCGCTCTCGCTCGTCGTCGTCGCCGAGGTGGCGGCGAAACTCGGGATGGTTCTCGTCGCGTGTCTCGGCACGGCTCCCCACGAGGGTCTCGGCTCGACGCTCACCGCGCCGCTCGGCCCCTGGTCTGCGGTCATTCCACTGCTCGTCGCACTCCCGGTGGCCGCCCTCTCGTGGCCGAATCTGGCGGGAGCTGTCTCGCTTGTCGCCGGTCTCGGGGCCGCACTCGCCCTGTTCTGGTGGGCGACCCGGACGCTCGGCGGTGTCAGTGGCGACGTGCTCGGCGCGACGAACGAACTCGTGCGCGTCGTCGCGCTTCACGCGGGGGTGATTGCGTGGACGCACTGGTGATGTGCGGCGGTCGGGGTACCCGCCTCAACGCCGACGTCGAAAAACCACTCTACAAAATCTGTGGGACGAGAATGGTAGACTGCGTCGTCGCCGCCCTCGACGAAAGCCGCGTCGACCGCGTCGTCGCCGTCGTCTCGCCGCACACGCCCGAAACCGCACGCCATCTCGACGACTTGCCGCAGATTCGTGCCCCCGGCGAGGGCTACGTTTCCGACCTCGGCTACGCGCTGGAGCGGGTGTCGAAACCCGTTCTCACCGTCGCGGCCGACCTCCCGCTCCTTTCGGGAGTTGCCGTAGACACCGTCCTTGACCAATTCACCGGCGAGTCGCTCACCGTCTGCGTCCCCGCCGCGCTCAAAGCGCGTCTCGGCGTGAGCGCCGACCTGACTTTCGACCACGAGGGGGGCCCGGTCGCGCCGACGGGCGTGAACGTGGTCGCCCCGACCGACGATGAACGCATGATGCTCACCAACGACCATCGACTGGCAGTGAACGTGAATCGACCGACGGACGCCCAGATTGCGGAGGCGTGGCTGTGAGGTTCCTTCTCGTCTGTGCCGCGACCGAGACGGCACGCATCGAGGGTATCAGCGCGGCGGGCGCAACCCGGACGCTGATGGCCCACACGCCCGCGGCGGACGCAGAATTGCTCGCCTACGGCCAGCCTGCGCTCGCCCCGGTCGTCCCGGTCAGCCCCGACGGCTGTCCGACTCCGGCCATCGTGACCAGAGCGGTGCGCGAGTGGACCGACTTCCCGCTGCTCGTCTGCGATGCGGGCCTCGCCGCGCCGACGGGCGCGCCGACCGTCTCCCTCGGCAACCGTCCGGGTGGCGATATTCGGGACCCCGAACCCGTCTCGAACGCCCACGCCGTCTACGAATGTGGCGTGGAACTCGGCCGGTCGTTGACTGACGACCACCTCGTCGTCGGCGAGTCCATTCCGGGCGGGACGACGACGGCACTCGGGGTGCTCACCGCGCTTGGCGAACCGCATTCGACTTCGTCGTCGCTTCCAGAAAACCCGCAATCGCTGAAAGAGCGGGTGGTCGAAGCGGGCCTTCGCGCCAGCGACCTCGAACCCGGGGACTGCGCGGGCGACCCGATTCGGGCCGTAGAACGCATGGGCGACCCGATGCTCGCTGCCGTCGCCGGCCTCGCCGTAGGCGCGCTCGACCGGGGGCGCGGGTCACGCTCGCCGGCGGCACCCAGCAGATTGCGGCGGCGGCGCTGGTTCGACACGCCGGTATCGACGCGCCGCTCGAACTCGCGACCACCTCGTTCGTGGCCGCAGACTCCTCCGCAGACGTGGTCGGGGCGGCGGCCGCGCTCGACCTCGACTGCACCGTCACCGACCCTGGATTCCCAGCGGGCGACCACGTCGCCTTCGACCACTACCGGGCGGGCGTCGCGAAGGAGGGTGCTGGCATGGGCGGGGCGCTCGCGCTGGCTGCAGAACGGGGCGTTTCGATGGCCGACGTCCGCGACCGAATCGTCGCGTGCTACGACCGACTGGTGGGTGAGGATGGACCCTGAGGCCGTCCGGGCGACGGGTCGGGTGCCCCACGGGAGCAGCGACGACCCCGACGTGCTGGACTTCAGCGCGAACACGAACCCGCTCGTCCCGTCGGGCGTTCGCGAGGTGTACGCTGCCGCCCTCGAACGCGCCCGAACGTATCCGCAGGAACCGCCCGCGGAGTGCCGCGAGGCGGCCGCCGCGTACGTCGGGTGCGACGCGTCGCAGGTCGTCCCGACGCCCGGCGGTCTCGCGGCGATTCGACTGGCCATCGAGTGCACCGTCTCGCCGGGCGACTCCGTACTCGTGCCGTACCCGAGTTTCGGCGAATACGCCCGCGAGGTGCGATTGCAGGGAGCGACTGTCTCGCACGTTCCTCACGACGAACTGCTCGCCGCCGACCCCATGGGCCACGCTCTCGCTGTCTGCTGTACCCCGAACAATCCGACGGGCGAGGCGGTCGACCCGGCCTGTTTGCGAGAGTTCGCGGTGCGGTGTCGGGATGCCGGGACGCCTCTGCTCGTAGACGAGGCGTTTCTCGGGTTCACCGACCACCCGTCGCTCGCGGGTGAACCGGGCGTCGTCGTCGCCCGGTCGCTCACCAAACTGTTCGGCCTGCCCGGCATCCGCGCCGGATTCGCGGTGGCCGAGGGTGACCTGCTTGACTCGCTGCTCGCCGCCCGGCGGTCCTGGAACATGGGTACGCCAGCTCTCGACGTGGGTGCGTTCTGCATGCGCCAGACTGCGTTCGTCGCGGAGACGAGAGTGCGCGTGGCGAGCGAACGCGACCGCATGGCGTCGGCACTCGGCGAGAAGTTCACCGTCCATCCCTCGGACGCGCCGTACCTGCTCCTCGACGTGGGCGACCGGGACGTGACTGACCTTCTCGAACACGCGCTCTCGCACGGCATCGCCATCCGCGACGCGACGACGTTTCGCGGCCTCGACTCGCACGTCCGGGTGGCGGTTCGCCTCCCCGACGAAAACGACGAACTGCTCGAGGTGCTCGATGTTTGACCCGACCGTCCGGGAGGGCGTGCTTCGCGTTCGCCAGCCGGGTGCGCGGTGGCTCTCGACGGGCTGGAACGGCGGCTACGAGACGGCAGACGCCGCGTTCAACGTGAGCGTTCCGGAGGGATGGGAACGGACCGACCTCGACGAATACACCAAAGCCCGTCGGAAGCGCGCTGAGTTCCACGAGACCGGCCCGACACTACTAACCGGCGTCGATATGGCGCACCTCCGGGGTGCGCGACTGGACGGCGTCGTCGCCTACGCGACCGCCGGGGTTTCGAACCCGGCGACCCTGCCGATGGACCCCTCGGGAGCGCCGTCCGCTCCGACCGCTGAACCCGAGGCGGGAACGGTGAACGTCGTCCTCTGCACCGACCGGGCGCTCGCGGACGACGCGCTGGCCACCCTGCTCGCCGTGGTGGTTGAAGCGAAGACCGCCACTCTCCTCGCAGAGACTGGCTTCACGGGGACGACCACAGACGCCGTCGTCGTCGGCAGCGACCCCGCCGGTGAGGAAGCCACCTTCGCGGGGAGCGCGACGGCCGTCGGACGCGCGGCGAGAGCCTGCGTTCGAGAAGCCGTGCAGGCAGCCCTCACGGCCCGGTACGCGGACGACCCCGAGAAACCGATGCCAGAGAGCGTCGACGACGCGAAATACGGCGTCGTGACAGCGGATAGAGCGACTACCTTCGACCCACAGAACGATGACTGATTCAGACTCGAACCCACCGACGAGAGACGACCAGCTAGAAAACACACCCGGCAAAGGCCGTACTCCAACTGCCCGTGCCATCGAACCGAGCGCCCCCGAGGAGTTCGGCCTGGTGCAGGTGTGGTGGGGCGACGGGAAGGGAAAGACCACCGCCGCCCTCGGCATGGGCTTTCGCGCCGCCGGCCACGGCTATCGCGTCCACTTTCTGCAGTTCATGAAAGGCGGGGCGTCGAGCGTCGAGGACGTTCGCGGGGAGTACAACGCCATCGACGCCTTCCCCGGGTTCAGTTACGAAACGTCCGGGAGTTACGGCTGGCACGGCTTCCTCGACGGCAGCGACGACGACGACCACGCCGCCCGCGCCAGGGCCGGGCTCGACCGGGCGCGAGAACTGTGCTGGGCGACCGCGGACGCCAACCTCGAGGGGCCGCTCGCATTCGACGACGACCCCGAAGCGGGCGTCCACATGCTCATCTTAGACGAGGTGCTGTACGCGGCAAATCGCGGGCTCGTGGACCCGGACGCCGTGGTCGCGCTCGCGGAGAACAAACCGCCGAACCTCGAACTCGTCCTCACCGGGGGCCACGAACCGCCCGAGTACGTCTTCGACGCGGCGGACCTCGTGACCGAGGTGAAAAAGCACAAACACCCCTTCGACGCCAGCCAGCGCGCCCGGCGTGGGACGGAGTATTGACGCGAACCATCCTGGTGGCCGGAACGGCGAGTCACGTTGGCAAGAGCACCGTCGCGGCGGGTCTGTGTCGCGCCCTCGCCGACGCTGGCGTCTCGGTCGCCCCGTTCAAGGCCCAGAATATGAGCAACAACGCCCGTGTGGCCCTTTCGCCGAATGGGGACTGGGGCGAGATTGGCGTCTCCCAGTACGTTCAGGCTCGCGCCGCCCGCGTCCCGCCGACGACGGACATGAACCCGGTCCTGCTCAAACCGCGGGGTGACGGTCAGTCGCAACTCGTGATTCAGGGCGAGCCAGTGGGGAATTTCGAGGCGGGTGCGTACTACGAATCCGGGTGGCAACGCGCCCGCGCCGCGGCCGAGGAGTCCTTCGCTCGCCTCGCCGCAGAACGCGACGTCATCGTCGCCGAGGGCGCGGGCAGCATCGCCGAAATCAACCTCGCAGCGCGCGACCTCGCCAACCGCGAGACGGCGCAGTTCGCGGACGCGGACATCCTCTTGCTCGGCGACATCGAACGCGGCGGCGTGTTCGCCAGCCTCTACGGGACGCTCGAACTCATGCCCGCGGACCTCCGCGAGCGCGTCGTCGGAACGGCCATCACCAAATTCCGAGGCGACCCGAGTCTCCTCGATTCCGGTCTCGAAGAACTGGAAGCCAGAACGGACATCCCCTGTCTCGGCGTGCTGCCCTACGACGACCCCGGCCTCCCGGAAGAGGACAGCGTCTCGCTCCCCGTTGAAGGCGAGTTGGCAACCTGGGGCGCAGACGACGGCGTTTCCGAGTCGGATGCAATCACGATTGCCGTCCCGCGACTCCCCCGCATCTCGAATTTCACCGACCTCGAACCGCTCGCGGCCGAACCGGGCGTCCGTATCGCGTTCCTCCCGCTCGATTCCTCGCTCTCGAAGGCCGACGCCGTCGTGCTCCCGGGGACGAAGAACACGGTGGACGATTTGCTCGCGCTCCGTGGGGCCAGATTCGACGAGCGACTCCGCGCTTTCGACGGGCCGGTGGTCGGCATCTGCGGGGGCTTCCAGATGCTCGGCGAACGTCTCACGAACGTCGAAATCGAGAGCACGAGCGAGCGGGGCGAACTCCCCGGCGTTGGCCTGCTCCCGGTGACGACCGAATTCCGCCCCGAAAAGCGTGTGACGCGGGCGACCGTTTCGGTCGAAGGAAACGGCCTCCTCGCTGGGGCGTCTGGTTCGGCAACCGGTTACGAAATCCACATGGGCCGGACGACGGCAGTGGGGTCAGTCTCCCAACCCCTCGGCTCGGAGAGCGCGGCCACCGACCGCGTGCTCGGGACGTACCTGCACGGCCTGTTCGAAAACGAGTCGCTCCGGCGTGGGTTCGTTGAAGCGGTGTTTTCGTCGGCAGGGGAGTCCCCACCTGAGGGAACTGGGGCGCAGAACGACCCCGCAGACCAGGCAGCGAGGCTGGTCACGGAGCACCTGGATTCCGCATTCCTCGACTCGATTTGCCACTGAGCGTCGATAGATTTCGATTCAAGACCACAACGCAGTTACTTGCCCGGGCGAAGCCTCGGACATGCAAGGCGACTACACGCCACTCTACATCGGCGACCAGCCCGAGGAAAAGGCGGTCTGTGAGGCTCACGGTCGGATGGACGAACGCCTCGCAGCCATCGACTTCGAAGAAGAGATTTTCGCCACGACCGACGGCTACGAGATTCACCAGTGTCCAACGTGTAGCGTGAAAATCGTCGAATCGCAGGGTCGCTACGGCATCTCCGAGGAAGATGCGATGTTCGCGATGCTCAGCCACATCGTCTCAGAGCAGTGGGACGACGGCCTCGAAACCCACTTCCAGAGTCTCGGACCGGGCTACATCACCGCCCGTGGTGAGGTGTACACGATTCATCTGGAGGAGTTCGACGACGTCGACGTGCCGGACCACATCCGCGACGACGTGAACGTCTGGGTCGAGAAAGCGTAAGCTACCCACGACTTCAGTCGTGGGCTTCCTCCCGCGAGGGGGTTTCGGCCCACGCTTCGTCCGCCGTCGAAGGCTCGGCTTCCTCTTACCGTCCTTGCCTCGGCGTGGGCGCGATTTCATACGCCTCCCACTCCGACCGAGGCCGGGATTGTCCCGCCGATTTAATTCCCGGTGTTCTCACGCTCTATCCCCGCGTGGGGAACGGGAGTCGAACCCGTTCGCGGTCACAGTCCCCGAGTTCGGGGCCAGCCTACTCGTGGCCCGTACCGACCGGCACTTGTGGCAAGCCAGCACTACCACGTCACACGCTACCATGATACCTAAACATACCGAAACCCGGCCAAGCAATCGTGTATCGGCAGTTCAGCCCCATGTCGGCTTCCTCCCACGACTAAAGTCGTGGGCTTCCGCCTCGTATGTCATCTGAAAAACGAACTTGTTAGCGTGGTGGCATCCTCCCCGTCGTAAACGACGGGGCTTCCCCACACAGGAGGAAACCCGGCCTGTTGCCGAGCAGGTTTCAGGACCGTTTCTCCCGAGGTCGGTGGGACGGGTTTCGTCCCTCGCTCGGGAGCGTCCTGTGGCGCTGTCACGGGCGCTCCCATCCGCAAGCGAGTCATCGACGCCCGGTTTCTCAGGGCGTCTCTCTCCCAAGCGGTCATGCCTCACGGCACGGTCGGTTCGGTCACACTTCCCCGACCCGTAGGCCGGGTTCCCGTGCTGGCGAACGACGCGAACCCCGCAGTCGGTTGCAGAACCGACCCGTGGGAACCGACGCCCCGAAATATTCGGGACGCTGGTTTCAGCGCGTCTCGTACTCCCGCGCAAGTGCCGAGAGCCGACGTAACCCTTGTTAACACCCACGTCATGGCATGTACTAACTGTTTGGGTTTCAGCGGGCACTCGTCGATGGTTGCTCAGTGCCATGTCGGATTCACGCCCGCCGTGAACGGCGGGATTCTCTCCTTGAAGAAAGATAGGAAAAGTCTAAATTCCGCCCACGGCCTACTTGCTTTGTGAATCGGCAGCACGTCGCGCTCGCCGCCATCGCCCTCCTCTCTGTGCTCGCCCTCTCCGTCGCGGCCGCGAACCTCGACGCAACCGCAGAGTCCTCCCCGGGAGTTGGTGTCGGGTCCAGCGAAATCGGCATCGGCTCCGACGATGAGTTCTCGTTCGGCGGCCCTGCGCCCCAGCCCCAGGAAGAGTCGAGCGTTTCGCCGTTCTACCGACTTCTCTCACAGCTCGTCGGCGTCTTCATCATCGTCGGCGCAGTCGTCGGCATCGTCGTGCTCTACCGTGATTACGGCATCAAAGGCCCCCTCTCTGTGTTCGGTGTCGGCATCTTCCTCGCCGTGTTGCTCTACTTTCTCCTGCAAGGGGGCGGGTTCGACCTTCGCTCCGGCTCCGGCGGCTTCGGAGACGGCGGGAGCATCCAGCTTCCTGGTGGCGGGAGCATGGGCGAGGTAGACGCCACGCAGATTGCCACCCAGCCCGCAGTTCCGACGGCGTTCGCCATCATCTTCGGCATCGTGCTCGTGTTGTTCATCTTCGCCTACACGCAGTCGGTGCGGGGCGACGACGAGGACGAGGAGACGGTCCCCGGCGCACCGCAGGTCGACGTGAGCGAAATCGGTGCCGTAGCCGGACGAGCGGCCCGGCGCATCGAGCGAAACGGCGGTGAACCTGACAACGAGGTGTACCGCGCGTGGAAGGCCATGACCGACCATCTCAACCTGCCGAACCCGGCGACGAGCACGCCGACGGAGTTCGCAGACGCGGCGGTTGCGGCGGGCATGGAATCGGCGGACGTGGCCGAACTCACGCGCCTGTTCGAGGAGGTTCGCTACGGCGGCCACACGCCGACCGACGAGCGCGAATCTCGCGCGGTGAGCGCACTCCGGCGCATCGAACGAACCTACGGCGAGGGCGCGGTATGAGCGTCGGTCGCTCGCTGTTCATTCTGCTCGGGGCGGTCACCGCGTCGCTCGGTATTTTGGCGGCGTTCGTCCCCGGCCTCATCGATTTCTCGAATCCGACGTACATCATCGTGACCGTCCTCGGCGTGGTGGCGCTCGTTCAGGCGGTGAGCGCAGCGACGGACCGACTCAAATCCACCGAAGAGGCTGCCACGACCCGTGTCGTAGAGCGGAGGGACCCCGTTCCGATTCCGGGCACGGCGTTCGACGAGGGCTTTGGCGACCTCGGTGCCATGGGCCGAATGCGCGGAGCACGTCGGCGCGACGAAGTGCGAGACCGTCTCGAACACGCGACCGTCGCCGTCCTCACCCGGTATGGCGGTCTCACCGAGGAGCAAGCGAGAGCCCAGATGAAGGCAGGGACGTGGACTGACGACGTTTACGCCGCCGCCTTTTTCGCGACCGACGTGGACGACGGCGGGTTCCTCGGCGGCTTTTTCAGTACCTCGATTACCAGCGAATCGACGTTCCAGCGCCGCGCGCGTCACGTCATCGACGCGCTGAATCGCCGGCTCATCACGGAGGCTAGGTGAATGCGCAGACAGCTTCGACCTGACCCGGACGAACTGCCTGACCTCGGTGAGATACTCGACCGGAAAACGGGCCGGTGGACGGGCGTGAGCGTCGTCGCTTTCCTCGCCGGAGCCCTCGGCGTCCTGTCGAACAGACCCGCGGTGTTGCTCGCTGGCGTCCTCGGCGTCGGCTTCGCCGCCTACGCACAGCTTCGAACCGCGCCGCAGGTGTCACTCAGCGTGAACAGAACCGTCGAAACCGACGCGCCGGAACCCGGCGACGAGGTGGAAATCACGACGATTGTGCGAAACGAGGGGACCGTACCGCTCGTCGACCTTCGACTCACTGACGGCGTGCCGGCGGGCCTCGACGTGACTGCGGGGTCGCCCCGGGTCGCCACCGCGTTGCGGCCCGGCGAATCGGTCACGCTCTCGTACACCGTCGAGGCGGTCCGCGGTGGCCACGAGTTTCGCCCACTTCTGGCTCTTGCGCGGAACCTTCCGGGGACGGTCGAACGCGCGGTGCAGATTCCCTGCGAGAGGATGGTTCGCTGTGTGAGTCCACTTCCGCCGGTGGGGACGTTCCCGCTTCGGGCGCAGACTTCCCAATATACCGGGCAGGTCGAAACCGATACTGGAGGTTCGGGCATCGAGTTCTTCGCCACCCGCGAGTACCGGTCGGGCGACCCGCTCAGTCGAATCGACTGGAATCGGAAGGCGCGCACCGGTCGCCTCTCGACGCTCGAATTCCGCGAGGAACGCGCCGCGACGGTCGTGCTCCTCATCGACGCCCGCAAAGAGGCCTACCTCGCGCCCAACGCGGAGGCAGAAACCGCAGTTCAGCGGAGTATCGACGCCGCAAGTCACACCTTCGTCTCGCTGCTCGCGACGGGTGACCAGGTAGGGGTGGCGACGCTCTCGCCGACGCCGCTGTGGCTCGGGCCGCGTGCCGACGACGAGCACCGCGCCCGGGTGCGAGAGGCACTCTCGACGCACGAATCGCTCGCCCCGACGCCGCCGACGGAGCCGTTCTATCCCTCGGTCAGGGTGAATCAACTGCGAAAACGATTGCCTGGTCACGCGCAACTCGTCCTCATCTCGCCGATGTGTGACGATTATATCGCCTCGCTTGCCCGACGATTCGACGCCTACGGCCACCTCGTGACTGTGCTCAGTCCGGACCCGACGGCGACGAAGACGCCCGGTCAGCGACTCGCCCGTATCGAACGCCAGACGCGACTGTCGAACCTCCGCGCCGTGGGGATTCGCGTCATCGACTGGCCGGGTGACGAGTCGCTGCCGGCGACCTTAGAGAAGGCGGCCCGGAGGCTGGCTCAATGAGCGACATCGACCGCACGCCGCCTGATTTCGGACGGGTGCTCACGATGGGGGTCGCGCTCGTCGCCGTGTTGGTGGCGGCCTACGCCGGCCCAGCGACGCTGCTGCTCGCGCTCGCCGGACTCGTGAGCATGGGTATCGGCGTCCTGCGCGGTCGACGCCTCGGCGTGACCGTCGGCGCGGGCGTGCTGTTCGTCGCCCTTCTGCTGGCAGGAGTTTCTGGGTTCTCCACTCCGCTTACGCTCCTCGGTGCGGGCGCGGCAATTCTGGCCTGGGACGTCGGCGAGAACGCAGTGAGTCTCGGCGAGCAACTCGGTCGGGAAACTGCAACCAAAAGGGCGCAACTCGTTCACGCGGGTGGGAGCCTCGTCGTGGCACTCCTCGTCGGGACGCTCGCAGTCGGCGTGTTCGAACTGGCGACAGGGACGAACTCACTGACCGCGCTGGTGCTCCTGCTCATCGGGGCGCTGATGTTGACCTCGGTACTTCGAGAGTAGTCGGCTCAGTCGATAGTCGGTACGGCCACCGATTCGAGGACGTCTTCGATGATCTCCGCCTTCGTGATGTCGCTGATTTTCGCATCCGGCGTGAGGACGACGCGGTGGGCGAGCACCGGGCGCGCGATTCGCTTCACGTCGTCGGGAGTGACGTACTCGCGGCCAACGATGACCGCGCGGGCGCGGGCCGCTTCGAACAGGCGCTGGGTTCCGCGAGGGGAGACGCCAATCCGGACCCGCGGGTCCGCTCGGGTCTCTCGTGAGATGGCGACCATGTAGCGCAGCAGGTCGTCGTCCACGTGGACGTTCTCGGGGGCGCGCTGGAGGTCACGCACGCGCTCGGTCGTGAGAACGCGCTCGACGGAGGGACTCTGGACGCGGCGGGCCGCCCGGCGTTTGAGCAGCTCGAACTCGCCGTCCTCGTCGGGATAGCCAATTGACGTTTTCACCGCGAAGCGATCGACCTGCGCTTCCGGGAGCGCGAAGGTCCCCTCCTGCTCGACTGGATTCTGCGTCGCCATGACGAAGAAGGGGTCTGGAAGCTGGTGGGTGTCCCCATCGACGGTGACCTGTTTTTCCTCCATGGCTTCGAGGAGAGCGGCCTGCGTTTTGGGCGGGGCGCGGTTGATTTCGTCTGCGAGGACGACGTTCGCGAAGATGGGGCCTTCCGTGAACTCGAAGGTTCGGTCGCCTTCGTTGAAGACGTGCGTCCCGGTCACGTCAGAGGGGAGGAGGTCCGGGGTGAACTGGATGCGCGAGAACGACAGGCCGAGCGCCTTCGCGAAGCTCCGGGCAGTGAGGGTCTTGCCCGTCCCGGGCACGTCTTCGATGAGGACGTGGCCCTGCCCGACAATACCCATGAGGACGCTTTCGAGAAAGTCGCGCTCTGCGATGACGGCGGTGCTCACGCCGTCTAGCACGGCGTTGCACTCCGCGCTCGCATCCGTGATATCCATGCACACATCGGGGTCCGGCGGCCGTTTATGTCTATCGCTTTTCATGGTTTTCGCTCGGCAAAAATCGAAACGGATAAACGCAACACGCCGGAACTCTCTGGTAGAGCCGAGATAGCCTAGCCCGGCCAAGGCGGTTGCCTCGAAAGCAACTGTCCCTCGGACTCGTGAGTTCAAATCTCACTCTCGGCGTCTTTCAACTTTCAACACCCGCGAGCTACCGCTGTGTCGCTCGCACGCTGGGACAGTTGTATGCAACCAATTGAGATTTGAACCAGGGAGCGAGCATAGCGAGCGACCGAGGTTCAAATCTTCACTTCGTGATTGCTCACCAACGATTCAGCAAGGCTGAATCGAGACTCGCAAATCCGCAGGATTTGCTCACTGATCAAACGCACTCGGAATCGTCGGCAGGAATGGCAACTGCGAAGTCAGCAGATACAGTGACTTTTTGCTCGCGCCGATGGCGTACTGGCGGGCGCTTTTGTGAATCGGGGTTCGTTTGCCGTGAATCGTGGTGTTGCCCTCGCGGATGGCGTCGATGAGGCGGTCGCCGTCTACGGTTTCCTCGGTGAACGACACCTCGGATTCGTCGACGTGAATCTCGGTGACGGCGCGGCCGATGTTCGGGAGGTAGTGGGCGTCGCTCGCGCCGATTTTCGGGTAGTCGCGTCGCTCTGCGAATTTGTGGGCCCGCCGATTCCGGTAGCCGGTGAACAGCATGGAGTTGTACACTTCGATGCCGTCGCAGTCAGAGAGATTGCGTTTTTTGACGCCGTGGCGGGTGCGCTGGAATGGATGGGGGGTGATGGCGATGCCGCCGAGGTCGCGGATGTGCGAGACGGTCTCGGCGAAGGACTGGCCTTTCGGCGGGCACTCCTCGACGCCAATGGCGAGGAGGTGGCCAGCTTTCGTCGAGACTTCGACGCCGGGGATGCCGATGAGGTCGAACTCGGGGGCGAGTTCCGCCGCTCTCCGCGACTCTTCGATGGTGTCGTGGTCGGTGACGACCACGCCGTCCAACCCGATTTCGCTCGCGTGTTCGAGGATGAGCTCGACCGGTTCGCGGCCATCGTATGAGCCCTCCGAGTGGACGTGGGGGTCGATTCGTACGGAGATGGTGGTCTCCATTTTTCTCGTATGTGGAGACTCTGCGAAGAAGTGGTTAAGCGTTCTGCCCGATTGACGAGTTTGCCGCGAGTCACCACGCGGTCACGCCGTCGGTGTCGATGCCGAACTCGCGTTCGAGGAGCGTCTCCCACTCCGTTGGGTCGATGGTGCGTTCAGTCACGTCGTCTTTCACGGACACGGAGGAGGTGTCGGGGGTCAGCCGCGCGTGGCCGTTCTCGGTCGCAAGCATGACGAACGGGGATTGGTTGAACAGCGAGTCGGGGGCTTTCTGGAAGTGTTCGCAGGTGGCTTCGAAGTAGCCCATCGTCCGGGGAATCGTCTCGAAGATGAACCGGTCTTGCCACGCCTCCTGGCCGGGCTTTCGGTACTGAGAGAGGAAGTCTGCGTCGGGGCGGTCGCTCTCGACCAGCCGCCACTCGAAGCCGGCGGCGTCCGCGATTGTCGTGCCGTCTGCGGGGAGCGGCTGGCGGAGTTTTGGGATGCCGAGACCTACGTCCACGATGTAGGGATGGTCGAGCGCCACGCCGAGGGTGAGGTGGTCCGCAGGCGGCCCGAACGTCCCGTCGTCGTTGGCGATGCGGGCGGCGTAGCGGTCCACGTCGTAGCCGAGTTCAGCGAGGAGCCAGCAGAACAGACCGTTGAGTTCGAAACAGAAGCCGCCTCGATTACGCCCGACGATTTTCTCGTAGAGGTGTGCCTCGTCGAGCGAGACGCCGTTTCCCGGTCGGTCGCCGAACGGGTCGCCGGTGATGGACAGATTCTCGAACGGAACTGATTGGACGTGCGCACGCTGGAGGCGGGCGAGTGCGTCGCGTGTCGGCGGGTCACCCACAGTCGGTTCGAGCCCAAGACGGGTGAGATAGTCGGCGGTGTTCATGCGGGATGTCCGATATTCCTGCATTCCGCCGCCATGATATATAAAGAACGGGCCGCCGCCTCGTGTTGGATGTTTCTTCAACTCTACGTCACAAATCCCGATGTTCTTGCCACAGAAGTCACCTTTTTCGTCCCGCTTGCAGAACAGCCGGTGTGCGCCGCAATCTAACCGCCCTGCTGTTCGCCCTGCTCGGCCTGCTCTGGGGGGCGTCGTTCGTGGCCATCGAAATCGGTCTCGACTTCTTCCCGCCGGTGTTGTTCGCCGCGCTCAGGTACTACATTGCGGGGGCCATCATGCTTGGCTACGCGGTGAGTTCGACTGCGCGCTGGCTACCCCGCTCGCGAGCCGAGTGGCTCATCGCGGGCATTTCGGGTGGCTTTCTCATTGGCGGGCACCACGCCTTTCTGTATCTCGGTCAGCAGTTCGTCTCCGGGGCGATTGCGGCGGTCATCATCAGCCTCGGGCCGGTGTTGACGACGGTGTTCGCGAGTGCGCTGCTCCCGAGCGAGCGCCTGCGTCTGCCGGGCCTCGTCGGCCTCGGTCTCGGCCTCCTCGGTGTCGTCATCATCGCGAACCCCGACCCACAAAACCTGCTCACGGCGAACGTCCTTGGCATCGCGCTCGTGTTCGTCGCCTCGGTGTGTTTCGCCCTCGGTGCGGTGCTCACCCGACCGATTCGCACCGACTTCCCTGTGCAGTCGCTTCAGGCGTGGGGAATGCTGCTCGGCGCGGCGTTACTCCATCTCGTCGCCCTCGCTCGTGGCGAGTCGATGGCGCAAATCGCCTGGACGCAGACCGGTATCCTCTCGCTCGCGTACCTCGCAGTTGGGTCGGGAGCCGTTGCCTTCTTCATCTACTTCGAACTGTTAGACCGCCTCGGCCCGATTCAGAT
Source organism: Haladaptatus sp. QDMS2 (assembly GCF_029338295.1). NCBI lineage: Archaea > Methanobacteriati > Methanobacteriota > Halobacteria > Halobacteriales > Haladaptataceae > Haladaptatus > Haladaptatus sp. QDMS2. Next base: position 2,109,449 of record NZ_CP119791.1, on the reverse strand, counting down.
CAACCTCATCGGCTACTTGGAACCGGTCTGGGCGACGGTGCTCAGTTTCGCGCTGCTCGGGTCGCTCGTGAGTGCCCAGAGCGTTCTCGGCTTCCTCGCCATTTTCTGTGGATTCGCCCTGGTCAAACGCGAGGCCCTCCGAGCGGGCGTGGGAACGGTGGTCGCGCGGGTTCGCCAGCAGACAGATTCCTGACGCCGAGACAGTCCTCGGCTTCGTGATGTTGGTCAACGGCTATCCGCTCTGTCGTCGTCTGTAGTAGTGGTGACAAACATGGCAACAGACCAATCGATAGAGCAGAACAAGGACGTTGCACGCCGCGCACTCGAAACCCTCTGGCGGGGTGAGTACGACACGATAGACGACCTCTGTGCCGCAGAATTCGTTGGGCACGATACGACAGTAGAGGGCGACATCATCGGCCCCGAAGGAATAAAGGAGTACTTCAGAGCCATTCACGCAGGTCTCTCGGAAACGGACTACACGATAAACGAGGTCATCGCAGAGGGCGACCGTGTCGTCACGCGCGGGACGTCAAAGGGGATGCACTCGGGCGAACTCAACGGCATCCCGGCGTCCAACAAGGCCATCGAAGTGAACGACATCGTCGAGTTCAGATTCAAAGACGGAAAAATCGTCGAGTCGTGGGCGATTCCCGACGGGCTCTCGTTGATGCAGCAGGTCGGCGTGATTCCAGAACAGGGAAGCTGAGCACGCATTCTTAGTTTGGTCGCTGCGATTCGTCGGCAGTCTTGCCGATGAAGCCGCTTTTGAAGCCAATCCATGCGAGAACGCTCATGAAGAGGATTGGCGGGAGAATCATGAATCCCCAGAGTGGGTCGAGCCCCCAGACGAGTAACAAGACGATGTCTGCGATGCCCAGAAAGAGGAAGGGGATGACCGCGAGTACGGCCGACGTCGTCCGGTCCATATCCGGGGTTGGGCGTGGAAACCCAAAAGTCGCGCGTTTGCCCGCCAGTGCAGCCCGAGTTATTAACTCAACCCCCCCACCAACGCCAAATTTATTAATATAGGTGGTGGAAATGGTAGCTTGATTAATAAGCAACGACCGCGAAAATCAGGTAATGACAGCGGAATCTTCCGCACCTGCCGGCCACGGACACGGCCATCGCGAGCAGCTCTCGCTTTCGGTCCCCGAGATGGACTGTGCCTCCTGCGCCGGAAAGATTAGTAACGCGCTCGACGACGTTGTCGGCGTCGTCGAGTACGACCTTCGCCCAACGACCGGCAAAGCGGAGGTCGTGTTCGACCCCGACGAGACGACGCGAGAGGCGGTGCTCGCTGCGTTCGACCGGGCGGGCTACGAAGTAGCGAATCTGGACGAAGTGGGTGCGACCAGAGACGAACCGTCGACCTCAGTGTGGCGCTCTACCCGGGCGAAGAAGACGGCCGTCAGCGGGGTGTTCCTGCTCTTTGCACTCGTCTTCGAGTTCCTGCTCGCTGGCTTCGACGTGGCTATCGCGTCGGTTCTCACCCGCCAGTTCACCGTCTCCGACCTGCTGTTTCTCACGGCCATCGTCGTCGGCGGGCAGGTCATCCTCCGAAACGGCTACTACTCGGCGCGCAACCTGAACCTCGACATCGACTTCCTGATGAGCGTCGCGATTCTCGCCGCAACGGGTGTCACGCTCGCCATTCCGGCAGAAAACCTGTTCGTCGAAGCAGGGTCGATTGCCGTGTTGTTCAACGTCGCCGAGTTGCTCGAACGGCGGTCCATCGAACGCGCCCGCACCTCGCTCGCAGAACTGTTTTCGCTCGCTCCCGAGACGGCGACGGTCAAACATGACGGGCACACCCACGAGCGGTCGGTGGAGGAACTCGACGTAGGCGACATCGTCGTCGTCCAGCCGGGTGAGAAGATTCCGACCGACGGCACGGTCGTAGAGGGTGAGAGCGCGGTTAACCAAGCTCCCATCACAGGCGAGAGCGTGCCTATCGACAAGGAACCGGGTGACGAGGTGTACGCAGGCACCCTGAACGAAGCCGGCTATCTCGAAGTCGAGGTGACGGCGCGAGCAGACGAGAACACGCTCGCACGCATCATCGACCTCGTCGAGAGCGCCCAGGAGAAACAGACCAAACGCGAGCAGTTCGTCGAGCGATTTGCGGGCTACTACACGCCCGTCGTGGTCGTGGCCGCGATTCTCACCGCCGCGATTCCGCCGCTGTTGTTCGCCGCGCCGTGGGTCGAGTGGTTCGTCCGCGGCATCGCGCTGCTGGTCATCGCCTGCCCGTGTGCGTTCGTCATCTCGACGCCCGTCACGGTGGTCTCGGGGGTCACGAGCGCCGCCCGAAACGGCGTGCTCATCAAGGGTGGTAATTACCTGGAGGCGATGGGCGAGGTCGAAACCGTCGCCTTCGACAAGACGGGCACGCTGACGACGGGCAAACTCTCGGTCACGGACGTCATCCCGCTCAACGGCAACTCGGCGGACGACGTGCTCGAATGCGCCTATGGCGTCGAATCGCGCAGCGAACACCCCATCGCCGCCGCCATCACCGAGCACATCGACGCCGAGTACACGGCTGATATCGACGACTTCGAGAGCCTGACCGGCAAAGGCGTGCGCGCCCAACTCGGGGGCGAGACCCACTACGCCGGCAAACCCGCGCTGTTCGAGGACCTCGGGTTCGATTTAGACCACGTCCACTTCACCACGGGCGCGGGCGACCTTCCACACGAGACGCAGGCCCAGTGCGAGCGCGAGGGCTGTCTCGACCTCGTCTCTGACACCATTCCCCGGCTGCAAGACCAGGGGAAGACGGTGGTGCTCATCGGAACCGCAGACGACCTGGAAGGTCTCATCGCCGTCGCGGACACCGTGCGTCCCGAGGCGAAAGCGGTGGTCGCCGCACTCAAAGACCGCGGCGTCCGAACGGTGATGCTCACCGGTGACAACGAGGGCACAGCCGAGGCCGTCGCCCGCGAGGTGGGCGTAGACGAGTTCCGCGCGAGCCTGCTCCCCGAGGAGAAGGTGGACGCAATCGAAGCTCTCCTCGCAGAGTACGAATCGGTCGCGATGGTCGGCGACGGCATCAACGACGCGCCCGCGCTCGCCACCGCCACCGTCGGCATCGCCATGGGCGCGGCGGGCTCTGCGACCGCCATCGAAACCGCGGACATCGCGCTCATGGGCGACGACCTCTCGAAACTGCCCTACCTCTACGACCTCGCCCACCAGGCAAACGGCGTCATCCGACAGAACATCTGGGGCAGTCTCGCGGTGAAGGCGCTGCTCGCCGTCGGGATTCCCCTCGGCTTCGTCTCCGTCGTCGTCGCCGTGCTCGCAGGCGACGTGGGCATGACGACGGTGGTGACGGGCAACGCGATGCGACTCTCCAGAATCGAACCGGAAGACGAAGTCTCGATTCCCGAGATGACTTAGTCGTCTACGCCGTGAGTGACGTGAACCCGTTTAAACAGCGGTTTGAAAATGTAGTAGCTGATGGACCCGATGACGAACATCGCCACCAGCAACTGCGCGTCGCTCGCGTGAAACACGACTCGGAGGATAATCGTCGGCACCAGCCACAGAAATACTGCCGCGAAGAGGAGGGCGTACTTGAGCGAGTGGTCCTCGGTGTCCTCCGGACCGAAGTTTCGGCGCATACCCGAACCTGTTCTGGAAGCTACAATAAACCTCGTGCGTGGATTGACTTGTCGCGTCACTCGTTTCGGTCGGTCTGTCGGGTTTCCACGAACGCCGGCCTGAGCGCGTAGGCGATGAGTACGCCGACGACGAGGCCGACAGCCGAGACGGAGATGTCGCCCGCCGAAAACACGACGCGAAGGATGGCGAGCGGCGTGACCCAGACGGCGAGCGCCACGAGGAAGAGCAAGAACTGTCTGGTCAGCGCGGACGCTCCAATCGACGACTCTCCGTTCCCTCCCCACATTATTTCCCACTACTCAATTCGAAATAATGCGTTTTGTGCCTACATGCGCCGGGTGAGACGGCCACACGACTCTCGTCCGCGACTGCCGCGGAACCTACACTTTTGTCGGCGTGCGAACAATCCGCACACAATGACCGACCTGTGTTTCGAACCTGCCGCATCGCTCGCCCGACGCATCCGGGCAGGCGACCTGTCGCCAGTTGCAGTGCTCAACGCCCATCTCGACCGCATCGAGACGCGAAACGAGCGCACGAACGCGTACGTCCACCTCGCCGAGGCTGAGGCGCGTGAGGCCGCACGGGAAGCAGAACAGGCCGTCTCCAGTGGCGCGACGGTCGGGCCACTGCACGGCCTCCCCATCGCGGTCAAGGACCTGCTCCAGACCGCGGGGATGCAGACTACGTTCGGGTCGAAACCGCTCGCCGACGTTGTCCCCGACGCGGACGCCATCGAGGTTTCGCGGGTCAAAGACGCCGGGGGCATCGTCCTCGGCAAGACCAACACTGCGGAGTTCGGGCACGTCGCGATTACGGACAACGAACTGTTCGGTTCGACGGGCACGCCCTACGCTCCGGAGTACACCGCGGGTGGCTCCTCGGGGGGCAGCGCGGCGGCCGTCGCAGATGGCATGGCTCCCCTCGCGCTCGGGACGGACGCAGGTGGCTCCGTTCGAATTCCGGCATCGTGCTGTGGCATCTTCGGGCTGAAACCGTCGTTCGGGCGGGTGGCCCACCGCGAGCGTCCGGACGGCTTTCTCGACGCGTGGCCGTTCGTCCACTCCGGGCCGCTCACCCGGACTGTGGAGGACGCCGCGCTCGCCATGGACGCGCTTTCGGGTCCCGACCCGGCTGACCCCTTCTCGCTCCCGGCCCGCGAGGGCAGCTACCTCGACGCGCTTTCCCAGCCAGTCGATGACCTGACCGTCGCGTTCTCCCCCACGATGGAGGCGTTCACCGTCGCAGACGAGGTGCGAGACATCGCCCACGAGACCGCCGAGAAGTTCGAAGAAGCGGGCATGACCGTCGAACGTGCAGACCCCGCCTTCGGCGACATCTGGGAGGACGTGGAGACGGCGGGGCGCATCCTGTTTCAGGCGCGAGTCGCGTGGGTCGTCGCCCACTCCGAGGAGGCGTTCGGCGTCAACCTCGCGGACCACGCAGAGGACCTGAGTCCGGCCTTCGGTGCGATGGCGCATCTCGGAAAGAAGCACTCGGTCATGGCGCTCTCGGAGGCGAACGCCATTCGGACGAAAGTCGTGGACGCAGTCGAGCGCGTCTTCGCGAACTACGACCTCATCCTGACGCCGACGATGGGCACGCCGCCGTTCAAGCGTGGTATCTACGGGCCGGAGGAAATCGACGGCGAGGAGATAGACCCGTACACGGGCTGGTATTTAACGCTCCCGTTCAACCTGACCGGCCATCCGGCGGCATCGGTCCCCGCGGGCGTCGTCGATGGTCGCCCCGTCGGAATGCAGGTGGTCGGCCGTCGCCACCGCGACGACGTGGTGCTCGCAGCGTGCCGCGCGTTCGAGCAGGTGGCGTCGTGGCACGACCACCGGCCACCGAAGTGACTGCTCGCTGAGCAACCTCGTTCTCGTTTCCTGGATTGACTCGTGCTGGACGCTCACTACTGCATTTTCCGCTCGGAGAACCTGACAGCCTGTTGCCCACACCAACGATTTAGATAAGTCTAAACATTGAGTTAGACCAATACTGTTAAGTGAACTCACCCGTCTAAATCAGATATCAATGACTGACACGCATTCTCAATCGGGCAGATTGACTCGGCGGAAGGCGCTCGCTGCCGGCGCTGGACTGCTTGCTGCAGGGTTCGCCGGGTGTCTCGGCGGCGGTGAGGCGGTCGCAGGCGGAAAGAACAACGATACTGACGGGCCAGTTGCTGTCGCATCGTTCTTCAGTTTCTACGATTTTGCGCGGAAAATCGCCGCAGACACGCCCGTCGAAGTGAAGAATCTGGTCCCGACGGGCCTGCACGGGCACGGCTGGGAGCCGAATTCGAGCGTCACCCGCGACATCATCGAGGCGGACGTGTTCATCCACGTCGGCGAGGACTTCCAGCCGTGGGCCGACCGCGCGATTCAGACGCTCGAAGACGACGGCGCGAACACCGAACTCATCAACGTCCGCGAAGGCGTCGAACTGGTCGACCTCGCCGCGAGCCTCGACCCCGAAGAGGAGGGCGTCGGCGAGGGTAGAGGGCAGGACCCGCACTTTTGGCTCGACCCACAGCGGGCGAAAACCTCGGTGGACAACATCACCGCGGGCTTCGTCGAGTACTTCCCCGACCACGCAGACACGTTCGAGGCGAACGCGACGGCGTACAAGTCCGAGGTTCTCGACCGCATCGACGCCGACTACCAGGCTATCTTCGACGCCGCAGAGCGAAGGGTCGTCCAGCTGGCCGCGCACAACGCCTTCCAGTACATCGGGACGCGATACGACGTGGAGATGCGCCCGCTCGTGGTGAACCTCGCGGCGAGCGGCGACGTGAAACCCTCCGACATCACGAAGGCGAAGGAAACCATCGAGGAGTTCGACATCAGCTACATCGGCGCAGGCGTCTTCGAGACGCGAAAGCCGGCGAAGCAACTGCTCGCAGAGACCGACGTCGAGGCGTACTACCCGGTCACGCCGTACGCGGGCGTCCGCGAGAACTGGGTCGCAAACGACTGGGGTTACGAAGAGATTGCATACAACATCAACATGCCAACCTTCGAAGTCGTCCTGGGCAACACGTCGCCCGCCGAAGCCGGGCCGGACGGCTGGAGCGGTGAGTGGAGGAACTTCGAATGACTGAGGAGGCCCCGCTCATCAGTCTCTCTGACGTGTCCTTTGGCTACACTGCGACGCCCGTCGTCGAAGACATCTCCCTCGAGATCGAGTCGGGCGAGTACGTCGCCGTCGTCGGGCCGAACGGTTCGGGGAAGTCGACGCTGATGAAACTCATGCTCGGCTTGCTCCGCCCCGACAGCGGCGAGGCACGCCTCTTTTCGCAACCGTCTCACGAGTTCGACGATGGTGCGCGAATCGGCTACGTCGCCCAGCACGCGAGCGCCTCGAAGGAGATGCCGATTACCGTCCGCGAAGTCGTGAAGATGGGGCGCTTTCCGCACGTCGGAACCGGTCGGCTCTCGGCTGCCGACTGGGACATCGTAGACCAGTCACTCGAAACGGTGGGGATGACCGCCTTCGCCAACCGTCGGGTGACGCAGCTTTCGGGCGGGCAGCGCCAGCGAGCGTTCATCGCCCGGGCGCTCGCCGGGGAGGCAGACCTGCTCGTCCTCGACGAACCGACCGTCGGCGTGGACGCAGAATCCGTCGAGGCGTTCTACGAACTGCTCGAAGCCCTCAACGACCAGGGCATCACCATCCTGCTCATCGAACACGACCTCGGGGCGGTGGCCGACCACGCACACCGCGTCGTCTGCCTGAATCGCGGCATCTACTTCGACGGGCCGACCACGGAGTTCGTCGAAAGCGACGCCCTCCACCGGGCGTTCGGGACGGCAGTGGCCATCTCGGGTGATGCCTGATGTTCGAACTCGGCATCCTCCTGCAGTCGAGTCCGCTTGACCCCGTCCTCTCGCCGCTGTACGTCCTCCTCGAAGGCTGGTACTGGGTCATGACCCAACTGTACTACCTGACCGGCCTGGAGCTAATCAGCCCCGAGTACAAGTTCATGCACCGCGCCATCCTCGTCGGCCTCTGTATCGGCGTGATGGCCCCGCTCATCGGGACGTTTCTCGTCCATCGACAACTCGCGCTCATCGGAGACGCCCTCGCCCACACCGCCTTCGCGGGCGTGGCGATTGGCCTGTTCCTGAACGGCGTGTTCAGTCTCGGGGTGTCGCCGTATCTGACAGCCGTTGTCGTCGCCGTCATCGCCGCGCTCCTCATCGAACTCATCGCCGAGGCCACCGACGCCTACAACGACGTGTCGATGGCCATCGTCCTCTCGACGGGATTCGCCCTCGGGTCGGTGCTCATCAGCCTGAACGCGGGCGGCCTCGCCGTCGGCATCAACCAGTTCCTGTTCGGCAACCTCGCCACGGTGTCCGCGGAGAACGCCGCCATCTTGCTCGTGTTGTTCACCATCATCGTCGGGACCGTCGCCGTGTTCCGCAACCAACTGCTCTACGTCACCTTCGACGAGACGGCCGCGGCCGTCTCGGGACTGTCCGTGAGCTGGTACAACCGCGTGATGGTCATGCTGACGGCGCTCGTCGTCGTCGGCGCGATGCAGATAATGGGCGTCATTCTCGTCGCCGCGATGCTCGTCGTTCCCGTCGCCGGGGCGACGCAGGTGTCGCGAAGTTTCACCGAATCGTTGTTCGTCTCCGTCATTCTCGCGCAACTCGCCGTCCTGCTGGGTATCGGCGCGGCGTACTACGGCGAGGCAACCGCTGGGGGCGTCATCGTCCTCGTCGCCGTCGCACTCTACGCGCTCGCCGTCGTCGCTGGCAAACTCCAGACGCGGTTCACCGTGGACGAAACCCCCGAACTGGGGAGCATCACCACCGGAACGACAGAGTCGAACTCAGACTGATTTTCACCCGCGGAGGGCGTCCACGGGGTTCAGATTCGCCGCTCGCCACGCCGGGTAGAGGCCAGAGATGAGACTTGCCCCGAGACCGAAGGCGTAGGCCTGCCCGATGAAGGCGAAGTTCGCGAGGGTAAACACGCCAAATGGGTCTTCGAGGATGAACTGGCTCACGGCCATGCCCGCGCCGATGGAGAGGAAGACGCCGACGACGCCGCCGATGACGCCGAGCAGTAGGGCTTCGACGAGGATGATGCCGAGAATCTCGATTTTCTGGACGCCCACAGCCCGGAGGACGCCAATTTCGGTGCGTCGCTCAATGGTGCTCATGAGCATGACGTTCAGGATGCTCACCCCCGCGACGACCAGTGAGATGGCCCCGATGGCGATGAGGAAGGTGCCGATGGCGTTGAACGCCTCTGCGATTTGCGCGGAGATGTCGGCGAGTTCGAACACTTCGTAGCGGCGGTCTCGGTCGTTTAGGCCGCGGATGGCTTCGGCCGTCGCGTTCGCCTCCAAGCCTGACCCGGCATCGACGACGATTTGGCCGTACTCGCGTGCGGGGAACGCCTCGACGGGAATCACGACGCCGTTGTTCGCGGAGGTGGGCGAGAACGCCTGACTCTCGGCGAGAATCGCGCTCACCCGGTAGGTCGTTCCGTCTACGACGATGCTGTTGCCGACGCGCACGCCGAGGTCTTCAGCGAGGGTCGTCCCGACGAGTGCGCCGCTTCTGAGCGTCGGCGGAATCGAACCGGCCTCCGCCTCGTAGAGGTCGCCGGGTCGGGAGACGCCAAACACCTGTATCACCTGTTGTTCGCCGCTGAACTCGATGACGCCCTGTTTCTGGGCGACCGGCGTGACCGTCGCGCCGGGAGCCGCCCGTTCGACGTTCTGGACGTCGCGGTCTGAGAGGAAACTCACGCCCTCCTCGAACGCCGGCGAGACGATGATTTCGCTGCCGATGTCGCCGAGCGATTCGGTGACACTCACCTGCAGGGTGTTCCCGAAGATGCCGAGCGAGGCGATGGCGAGGACGCCAATGACGATGCCGAGCATGGCGAGCGCCGAGCGAATCTTGTTTCGCGTGAGGTTGCGCCGCGCCATCATCACCGCGGGGAAGCGCCGGTAAATTGGTTCAAACATCGGTCACGACCTCCTCGCCGGTGATAACCCCATCGACGATGTTGACCCGGCGGTCGGCGAACGCGGCGACGTTCGGGTCGTGGGTGACCGCGACGATGCCGACGCCCTCGTCGCAGATGGCTCGAAGGCGCTCTAAGATTTCTCGGCCCGTCTTCTGGTCTAAGTTGCCCGTCGGTTCGTCCGCGAGTAGCACGCGCGGTTCGTTCACGAGCGACCGGGCGATAGCCACGCGCTGTTGCTGGCCGCCAGAGAGTTCAGAGGGCAGGTGGTCCAGTCTATCGCCGAGGCCGAGGTCGGTGAGCAACTGTTCTGCCCGTACTCGCCCCTCCGCGGCGGCGGCCCCGCCGAAAAGCGTCGGTAGTTCGACGTTTTCGGTCGCCGTGAGCGAGGGAATGAGGTAGAAGTCCTGGAAGATGAAGCCGATGGCTCCCTGTCGGGCCTTGGTGCGGTCTCGGTCAGAGAGCGTGGTTACGTCCTCGCCGTCGAGCAGGACGGTCCCCTCGCTCGGCTCGTCGAGCAGGCCGATCATGTTGAGCATGGTCGATTTCCCGGAGCCACTGGGTCCCATGACCGCAACGAACTCGCCCGGTTCGATGGCGAAATCGACGCCCTTGAGGACGGTGAGCGTCTCGCCGCCGAGTTCGTAGCGCTTGACCACGCCGCGCAGTTCAACGAGCGCCATCGCGGGAGTTGCGCCAGGCGTAGCCGACGACCCCGGCCACGAGCAGGACGATGAACACGCCACCGAGAATGAGCGGCAGGTCGAGGCCGCCGCCGGTCTGCTGGTCGTTCGCGGTGCGATTACCTTCGACGCGAACCTGGACGGTTTCGGTTCGCTCCTCGCCGCCCGCGAGGTAGGTGACGCTCACGGGCACCATCGTAACTCCCTCGTCTACCTCGGCGTAGAGGTCGAAGACGACGAAGTCGCTCTCGGGAACCGTCCCGACGAAGTACTCGCGGAACGGCTGAGCGGGCGTCACGCCGTCTGCGGGGACGACCCGGACGACGACGCTCTCTGCGGGGCCTTGCCCGACGTTGCTCGCGCTGCCCGTGATGTGGAGTGTGCCGTCCTCGAACTCGGTGTTGATGCCGGTGAGCGCGACGACGCCCACGCGCGGGGTGTAGCGGAGCGTGGTTTCGCTCGTTCCGGAGACGGTTCCGGTCTCGTAGGCGGTCTGGATGATGAGGTCGGTCGGGTCGGTCACGCCGGTCAGGTCGAGCGTTGCGCTGCCCGCTGACTCCGCGGCGACAACGGGAATCAACGTTCGTGCGACGGCGAGGCCGTCCTGTGTCGCGGCCGTCACGACGACGTTCTCGATGGGTGCGTTCCCGAGGTTCAACACGGAGACGGTCACGGGCGGGGAGACGACGGTGTCTTCGGTCGCCTGCACGCTCGCCTCCACGACGACGTTCTCGACCAGCGGTTCGACCGTCACGGAGCGCGTCGCGGAGACGGTGCGTCGGTCGTCGCCGACGGTATAGGAGAGTTCGGCCGCAGTCGTGAACTGGCCTGCTCGCTCGTTTTCGACGGTGAAGTTGAACGTGAGCAATTGGCCGGGTTCGAGTCGGGGAACGACGCGAACGGCGTCCTCGACGGCGATGGCGCTGCCCGAAAGCGTGAGTTCGAGGTCGCGCAGCGTCGCCTCGCCGCCGTTCGAGACGCGCACGGCGTAGGTGCTCTCGGTGTTCGACACCGGTGACCCGGTCACGATTTGCAGGCGGGGGACCGACCCATCGATGACCGATTCGCGGACGTCGATGGTGACCGGGTAACGAATCGTCTCGCCAGAGCCGTTGGTCGAGCGGCCGCGGACTTCGACTTCGAGTTTCTTCACGCCCGCGTCCTCGAAGGTCACGGTGAGCGGCACGGCGAGACTCTCACCCGGTGAGAGCGTCCCCAGGTCTTCGACGCGGTCGTAGCGGGTCGAGCCCTCGCGGGCTTCGAGCGAGACGGCGGTCACTTCGAACGCCTGTTGGCTGCCCGCTGAGTTGCGGATGGTCGCGGTGACGGTGACGAGGTCTGCGACGCCGGGTTGCTCGGGGGTGACCGTCGCGCCCGTGACCGAGATGAAGGTGTCTTCCTGGGCGAGTGCGGTCGTCGGTGCGAGCAACGCGCAGACGACGAGAATGGTGAGGAGTGTGGATTTCATAGAACAAACAGTTGGCTTGCGAGTGTGAGTGCGATGCTGACCGCGACCGGAAGCGCGACGATGAGTATTCCCTGGCCGAGCGTGACGTGGCGGGCGTATTTGACGGCGAACGCCCAGAGGAACGCGCTCCACAGGGTGAACGCGATACCGACGAGACCGGCGACTTGCAGGACGCTCGACCGAGTGACTGCGAGCGTAAACGGCTCGATAGCTTCGGGCGTGGTCGGCGACGGAATTCCTTGCAGGGCGAGGTACATCGCGCCGAGGCCGAGCAGGCCGCCGAAGATGGCGGGGACGAACCCCCACCCGGTCAATGCGAGCGTCTTTCTGAAGTCACCCTCACCGTCGAAGACGATGGAGATGACGTGGAAAACGACGGCGAACAGCACCCAGACGACGAACTGCGTGACAAGCGCCCCGCCGACGCCGAACGTGTAGCTCAGTAGTGCGACGGCCGGGCCAACGTCGGCAGGAAGCGCGGTGAGGATGCGCGAGAGCAGGAGGAACGACGTTATCGCCCCGACCACCCCCGCGAGCAAAACGACCCCAGCGGCTCCCCAAAGCCGCGGTGACTCGGCCTCTGCCCGGAAGAACGCGTCCGGGTTCGTAACGAGGTCGAGAATCATCACCTGAGGTTAGTCTCGAAAGGAGATAACTGTATCAGGGATACAGTATATCACAGAACGAGTTTTTAGTTTAGATGGGTTCTGGAAGCAGAAGCGGCCGTTTCCGTGCGAATCTATTAATCTGCTGGCATCCTACGAAATCTGGGAAATTCAGATGGGACGCATTGTTCACTTCGAGATTCACGCACAGAACCCAGAGCGCGCCCTCGAATTCTACGAGAACGTCTTCGACTGGACCGCAGAGCAGTGGGGCGACATGGACTACTGGCTGCTCGTCACTGGCGAGGCGGACGAACCGGGCATTGACGGCGCAATCACCAAACGAGAGGGGCCAAGACCTACGGGCCACGACCCGTTTAATGGGTTTGCCTGTACGGTGGACGTCGACTCGGTGGACGAGACGGTGGACCTGGTCGAACGCTTCGGCGGGAAAGTCATCACCGAAAAACACGCCGTCGATGGCGTCGGCTGGCTCGCGTACTGTGAGGACACTGAAGGCAACCAGTTCGGGTTGATGGAAGCCGACGAGACGGCCGCCTGAGCCAAGCTTAGTTGCTGATACAGCTGTCGAAGGTGAGTTTGACGGTAGTACGGGATGGACCGCAAGTGGCGAACGTGTAGAGAAGACATTTACCGGTATTGTGTGATTTTCTCGATATGACTGCCCCTCGGTTTCGCCGCCGCCAATTGCTCACACTAACCGGAGTCGGGCTGTCTGGTGCGCTCACGGCGTGTCTCGATACGGCCCCCTCCGACGTGAACACCAGCACGGAAACGCCCGAACCGTCACGAACACCGCCCAGCTACGATTGTGGGGCAGCCTACCGACCAGAACCAAATCCACCACGCGCTGAGAATGCGGTCGAACCGAAAGCGTACCCGTCACGTCCCGAGTCGATCGAAAACGGAGGTGGCATCGTCGAGTACGTCACTGAATACGAAAAAGCGTACAGAGTGAACTCGTTGCTGGCCCAGTACGGGGACCGCCTCACCAACGTCTCGATTTGGATAGACGAGACACGGACCTACGACGCGCCTGAACAGACTGCTCTCGTTCGAGTTCAATATCGATATTCTGAAACCGTCGAGACGGAAGATGGAGCTGTTATCGGCGACTCTCCCCGTATTTTTGTGACGTACTACGTCGACCAGTCGGTCGTCATCCGTGCAGAGAGTACCGGGGCGAGTGATGACTCAGAGACACTCCATCCCGACCCTTGGCGAGGCGGGCGAACAGTTGATTGCTTCGGGTCGTGATTGTTACCGGACCTCCGGCGGCGTCTCCTGAAACGCGAGCAGCGCCTCGCGGAAGTCGTCTGGAATCGCAATTGCCTCGCCCGTCTGCGCGCTCACGGCGACGTGGGTGACGTGGCCCGAGGCGAACAGTGTGTCGTCGGCCTTCTTTCGGGCGCGGTAGGCGAACGTGATGCTCTTCGTGCCGAGTTCTGCGACGCGCATCGCGTTCACGACTACGTCGTCGAACTTCGCGGGGGCGTGGTAATCTACATCCACGTGGACGACGTGGACGTCCCAGCCTTTGTCTGCGAACGTGTCGTAGCCGTAGTCAATCTCCCGGAGGAAGGCGTTGAACGTCTCGTCCTGGAAGGTGACGTAGTTTCCGTAGAAGACGACGCCCTGCATGTCTGTCTCGGCGAAGCGCACCCGGTTTTCGAACACGTCGTAGAATTCAGCCATGGCTCTTCTCGGGTGGCGCACACGAAAAGCGTGTTGCGAGTGGTCAGTCGTCGGCGACCACGCGCGTCGATTCGGTGGCGAGTAGTCGGTCGAGTGCGTCGACCATCGCGTTGACGCTCGCGCGGGTGATGTCCGCTTCACTGGAGGACACCGTGACGTGGCGGCCATCGCGGGACATCTCGACTTCGACGGTCACGACGGCGTCCGTGCCGCCCGTGATGGCGTCGACGTGGTAGCTGTCGAGCTGGGCGTCCGCCGCCGGACCGAGCGCCGACCGAACGGCCGAGACGGCCGCGTCGACGGGGCCGCTTCCCGTACCGGAAGCGACGCGCTCTTCGCCATCGACGAGGAGGCGAACGCTCGCGGTTGGCGTACCGCCACCCGAGGCGGCGGTGAGGCCGAGCAATTCGACGCGCCGGTCGCGCTCTCGTTGCTGGACTTCTTCTGCAATCGTGAGGAGGTCGGCGTCGGTGACGCGCTTGCCCCGGTCGCCGAGTTCCTTCACGCGGGAGACGACCGTCGCGAGTTCGTCGTCACTAACGCTGACGCCGTGTTCTTCGAGTGCGGCCTCGACACCCGCACGCCCGGCGTGCTTGCCGAGGACGAGGCGGCGCTCCCGACCCACCTTTTCTGGGGGGTAGGGTTCGTACATCGCGTCGTCTTTGAGCGTGCCGTCGGTGTGGATGCCGCTCTCGTGGCTGAAGGCGTTCTCGCCGCAGACGGCCTTGTTCGGCGCGAGCGGGATGCCCGTCGCCGTGGCCACGGTCTGTGCGAGGGAGAACAGCCGGGTCGTATCCACCGTCTCGATGCCGTAGCCGTGGTCTAAGGCGATGGCGACCTCTTCTAAGGCGACGTTGCCGGCGCGCTCGCCGATGCCGTTTACCGTCGCGTGAATGAGGTCTGCGCCCGCCCGCACGCTGGCGAGGACGTTCGAGACGGCGAGGCCGAGGTCGTCGTGGGTGTGCGTGCCCGTCGGTCCTAATTGGGCCAGTCGGGAGACGGCCTCGTAGGTGTGTTCGGGCGTCGCGTGCCCGACGGTGTCGCAGTAGCAGACGCGGTCTGCACCAGCGTCTAAGGCCGCGCCCATCAATCGTTCGAGGTAGTCTAAGTCGGCGCGCGACCCGTCTTCGCCGAGGACTTCGACCCAGAGGTCGTGGTCGCGGGCGTATTCGACGAGCGAGACGGTGTTCGCGACGACGTCGTCGCGGGTCGTCCCGACTTTCGTTTCGATGTGGCGGTCGCTCGACGGCACGACGAGGTGGACGCCGTCGACGCCGCAGTCGAGTGCGAGGTCGATGTCTCCCTGCACGCCGCGGGCGAAACTCGTCACCCGGGCGTCGAGGCCGAGCGAGGCGACTCGCGAGATAGTCTCGCGCTCGCCCGCGCCGGTGCAGGCGCTGCCCGCCTCGATGACGGAGACCCGCGCCCGGTCTAACTCGCGGGCAATCTGGGCCTTCTGGTCTGGAGTGAGCGAGACACCTGGGGCTTGCTCACCGTCGCGAAGCGTTGTATCTACGAACTGTACGGAAACCGAGTCAGAGGTGAGATGTGATTCGGGAAGGGACCCGAATAAAACGGTCACTGGTCATGATAGCCATCCTCACGAAACGCCCCTGGGGACTTAAACCAGGCTGATGTGGCAGATGTTGCTGTTCAATCGACAAGGGCGAGACGGTCGCCGATAGCCACGTCGCTCGCCGCACCCTCGGGCAACTCGACGATGAGGTCGGCCGTCGCCGCTCCGTAGCCGAGCCACGGGCGCAGGGTTTCGACCTTCACCACCTCGCTGTCTCGCGCCCAGATGACGTCGATTGGGAAGAACACGAACAGCATGTGGATGTCGCGCCGTCGCGCCTTCGAAAACCGGAAGGCGAGTCCGTAGTCGTCGGAAATCGACCGGCGGAACATGAGGCCAACGCCCTGCTGGAGGACGTTGTCGGCCGTCTCCACCTGCGTGGCGAGCACGTGCCGGCCCTCGGCTGAATCGTGAACGAGTCGCACACGCTGTCGTCGGCGGGCGGGCGGAAAAGTGATTCGGGAGTCAGTTTCAAATCCACGGACGCGCAACGTGGGGTATGGCGAAGACGCCGCAGGGAACCTCCGTCGGGGTGGACGATCCCTACGCCCACGTCGAGCGGTGCGACCACCTCACCGACGACGGGCGGTGTCGCTACGCCTTCCACTACGCCGGCAACGACCCCGAGTTCGCCGCGGCGCGGAAAGCAGACGATTTTCAGTGTCCGGTGGTTGACCCTGAGAGCAACTGGGAGTGGCGCGACTGTCCGCACTTTCGCTCGACTGAGCACAACCGCGAGTGCGCCCGCTGTGGCTTAGAAGAGCGACTGAACAAACACTCCACCACGGTCCGTCCACTCCTCGAAGAACACCACCTCTCCTACGCCGACCGGGAGGCCGGCACCCACGAAATCACGGTGTTTCTCTGTCGGTGGTGTCACGCGAAGATTCACAACTCCTTTGCGAGAATCGACGACGACGCGAGTCCCGATCCCGAAGCCATCGCCGAGGGCGAAACACGCCGAGGTCAGGAGCTTGACGAACTGGGCTTTCAGACAGCGAGCGAGCGCAGGAAAAACGAGTAATCAGGGTACGCCGGCCGGATTGTTCGTCCAATACGCCCCAATCATCGCAATCGCGTCTTCGTCCTGCCAACCCACGGTGACGTCATCAGGGTCGAATGAGCTGGACGCCTCGAAGGTGAGCCATCCCTCGCGGGTGTCGTGGTCGTCCGGGAGATACGGGTAGAATCCAGGATGGCGTCCGTAGTTTGCCGAGTACCAGTCTCCGTTCGACCCAAGGACGAACTGCCAGATTTCACCACTGATATCTTCCATGGAAATCCAGGCGTGGACGAAGGTGTTTGCCGAGTCTTTCTTGTCCAGCGCGATGGCATCGTAGTCGAAGACGGGGACGAAGTAGCTCGTCTGGTCCCCCACGTCTATGTCGATGGTAATTCGCTTTCCGTCCCACAGTTCGAAGGACTCACCAAAGGCGAGCACCGGCCGTGTAAACCGTATCTGCCGTTCCTCGTCGAGTGCCTCGATCCGAATCGTGTACGGTGCGTCCCACCACCCCTTGATTTCCTCGCTCTGGAAAGTCGCCTGCTCGCCGGGTCCGAGGGTCACAGCCCACTGGAACGGTTTCGTCGGCCAATCGAACCAGTAATCGACTTTCGTGTTGACCTCCGTCTCGAATTCACCTGTTGCGTCCCCCGTATTCTCGACGGTAAACGAGTAGGTGAACGCCGTGCCCATATCCACCTCTTCGGGTGCGTCGAAGGCGACGAGTTCGAAGGTGGCCTGTCCGGTTGGCTCCTCGGTCGTCGTTTCTGTCGGTTCCTCGGTGGTCGGTTCCTGGGCTGTCTCAGTGGGCGTCTCTGTGGGTTCCTCGGTCGTAGTCGTCGATTCTTCCGTGGTCGTCGGCTCCTGAGTCGTGGTCGTAGGCTCCTCGGTCGTCGTAGATTGTTGGGTCGTCTGTTCTTGCGTCGTCTGCTCTTGTGTCGCCGTTTCTGTGGTTTGCGTCGGTTCCTCGGTGGTCGGCTGTTGGGTCGTCTCGGCTGGTTCCTGAGTCGTGGGTTCGGCTTCCGTTTCAGTCGGCTGCTCAGCAGTAGTTCCTGGTTCGCTTTCGGTTGGCTCCTGTGTGGTCTGGGTCTTGGTCGTCGCCTCGCTCGTTGGTGTTTCAGTCGTCGGGTCTTCCTGCGACGCTCTGTCTGCCGTCGTGAGCGGTGGAATGTCGTCCGACGGAGGCTCAGTCGTCGGGCCCTGCTCGGCCGACGTACAACCCGCCACTCCCAGTGCACCCCCCGCCGCAAGCAGTTCCATGTACTCGCGTCTGTCCATCCCTGACGATTCGATGGAAGGCGATATAGTGTTGTGTAAAAAATATAATATCTGTGACTATCTGGTCTGTTGATGGGTAGCCACAACGGACTTGTGTCCCACTCGCCACGACACGATTCAATGAACCACCCAACCCTCGTCGGCCACGTCCACCTCAAGGTGCGGGACCTCTCGCGTGCCCACAATTTCTACACGGAGGTGCTCGCCCTCGGGGAGACCGAGCGCCACCAGAACTACGTCTTCCTCTCGTGGGGCGAGCGCCACCACGACGTCGCTCTTCAGGAGATTGGGCCGCACGCGGCGGGACCGGGCGACGGGGTGGGGATGTTCCACGCCGCGTTCGAAGTCGAGTCGGTCGAAGTGATGCAGGACATCTACCGGAAACTCGTCGTCCGCGAGGTGGACGTGGCGGCGCTCGATCACGGCATCAGTAAAGCGCTCTACTTCGACGACCCGGACGGCAACGGCCTCGAAGTGTACCTCGACACGCGCGCCGCGAACGACCAGCGGACGTGGGACGGGTACAACGGCCGGTTCGACCCGCTCGCACTCTGACGCGAAAATCGGCCCGTTTCAGGAGGTTTATACGACGATACTCGCTACTCACCGCTAATGACCCGCATCGTCGTGATTAACAATCACGGGCAGTTCACCCACTTAGAACACCGGGCGCTGCGCGACCTCGGCATCGACACGGACCTTATCGACAACGACACGCCGCCCGAAGACATCGACGCGGACGGCATCGTCCTCTCGGGCGGCCCCAGCATGGACGACATCGGGCGCTGTGAAGAGTATCTCGAGATGGACGTGCCGGTGCTCGGCATCTGTCTCGGCATGCAGATTATGGCCGAAAAACTCGGCGGGCGCGTCGGCGGCGGCGAGTACGGCGGCTATGCCGACGTGACGGTCGAGATTCTCGACGAAAACGACCCGCTCCTCGGGTCGCTCGCACCCGAAACACGCGTCTGGGCCAGCCACGCAGACGAGGTCAAAGAACTCCCCGAGGGCTTCACCCACACCGGCACGAGCGACGTCTGTGGCATCGAATCCATGAGCAACGTAGACCGTGACCTCTACGGCGTCCAGTGGCACCCAGAAGTCGCCCACACCGACGAGGGCGAGGAAGTGTTCGAGAACTTCCGCGCCATCTGCGAGTAACGGGATTTTTGTCCTCTCCTTAGAAGTATTGAGTAATGACTGCCACGCAAGGTGACCTTGCGGCACTTTCTCGCTATATCTTCCGCGCACCGCGGTGGTATTCCAGCCTCGCATTTGCCCTCTTCATCGCCGCCGTCGCCGGAGTCGCGGCTTTCGACTTCCGGTTCGTCCTCGAAGACGCCTGGCAGGGCATCTTCTTCATCGGCGTCCCGACTATCATCGCGAGCGTGCTGACCCCGTGGATCGACGGCAAACTCGGCGGCCAACTCACGCGCAATCGCGCGTCGTTGCTCGCGCTCGCTGGCGAACTCGTCGTCATCGCCTTCCTCATCGTCGCGGGTGTCATCGCCGTGTTCACCCCCCTTGGACAGGGGTTCGTCTTCGACGCGTTGCTCGCCGCCCTCGCGAGCGTGTACGCCCTCCGACTGCTCGTCGTGATGGCCGTCTCGCGCAAATCGCTACTCATCGCGTCGATTCCCGCGAGTATCCAGACAGTGGCCGCCGCGGCGCTTCTGTTCGTCTACTCCGGCACGATGCGCTACTTCGAAATCGGCGGCCCGCTCGCCCAGTCGTATCTCTCGCGACCGGACCGAGCACCGCCCGAACTGCTCGTCATCATCCCACAGGACTTCCTCATTCTCGGCGTCATCTGCGTCCTCTATGCCGCCGCCGTCTGGGCGTTCCTCGCCGTCATCGACCGTCCGTGGCGACGCAGCATGAACGTCTCCGTCCTCGACTTCATCCGCGGATTCATCGGCCATATCGCCGAGGGGTCTCGCGAACTGGAGACGTTCTTCGAGGATATCGGCGAGGAGGCCATCGTCCCCGTCACCGTGCTCTCGTTTCGAACCCCCGGTGGGCGTGAGAAGGCACGATTTACCCTGCCGATGATTCATCCCGGGCCGATGGGTGAAATCGGCGGGGGGAACCTTCCCGAGCGGGTCGCAGACTGGTCTGACGGGCTGGCCTTTCCGCCCCACGCGACGGCGGGTCACGACTTCAATCTCGTCACGGAACACGAGGTGGATTCGATTCTCGACGCCGCCACCGAGGCGTTCGATAACATAACCTACAGTCAGGACGCCACCCGGAGCGTTCGCGAGAAGGTCGGCGACGCCTCACTCCTCGGGCAGGCGTTCGGTGACGACGCGCTGCTCGTTTCGACGTTCTCGCCGAAGTTCGCAGACGACGTGGAGTTCTCCATCGGGATGACCGCGGGTGCGGAGGCACGCGTCCACGGCCTCCAGGACGTGATGCTCGTCGACGCCCACAACTCGAACAACGGCCTTACGGGACCGGACCTCGGGCACGTCGTGCCGGGAAGTAAGCGGTCGTACGACATGATTCAGGCATCTGGGGCCGTCGCCGCGGCGCTCGCTCGCGCCCCTCGCGGCCCGGCGCAACTCGGGGTGGCGTGGGACCGGACGCCCTGGTCGCCTCCGCAGGGCATCGGCCCGCTCGGCGTCCGCGTCGCCCTCGTCGAAGTCGACGACCAGCTCACCGCGTACGTCCTCGTGGACGGCAACAACATGGAGCCGGGCTTGCGCGATCGCATCGTCGAGGCGATTCCGGATGTAGACCAAGCCGAAGTGATGACCACCGACACCCACGTGGTGAACACGGTGAAATCGGCAAATCAGGTCGGTGGCGCGATTCCCCACGACGAACTCGTCGACCTCATCATCTCGCTCACGGAGGCGGCCCGCGCCGACTTAGAACCCGTCGAGGCCGGGATGGCCACGTCGCGCGCGGAAGTGACGGTGTTCGGCAACGACCGCACGGAAACCCTCGCGAGTCACGCGAACGCGCTCATGTCGATGGGCGGGGCGCTCGCCGCGGCGTTCATCGTCGTCGTCTTCGGCGTGAGCATCCTCATCTTCTTGCTGGCGTAGCCGTCGCTCACCACGAAAATAAACGGAGAAGTGCGTGCCGACTCAGGCCGATTCCGCTTCGAACAGGTCGTCGACCGCGTCCTGTGCCGCGCGGGCGGCCTCGTCGGCAACCGCTTCGGCGTCGCCGGGTGCGTTCAGATACACGTCGACTTCGAGGACGCCATCCTCGAAGTGGACGGTGATGTCGAGGTCTTTGACCTCGGAGTTCTTGTAGCGTGCGAAGACGAGTCCTTCAGCAGCCTCTGCGGCCGTCTGAACGACTTCGTCGTCGGTTGGCATCTTACTGCGCGCCGCCTGCGCCGCCCATTGCACCGCCGCCGAGCATCTGCTGGAGCTCCTCCTGGAGTTCTTCGAACTGGCTCTCGACGCGGTCTTCTTGCTTCGTGAGCGTCTCGACGCGGATTTCGAGCGTGTCGACCTTGTCAGAGAGGTTCTCTTTTGCTTCTTCGTAGGTGGTCTGGATGAACAGTTCGCCGACTTCGCGGTACATCGTCGCGTCCTCGTCTACGTTCTCGAGTTCTTCGAGCGCCGCTTTGGCTTCCTGAAGGGAGGACTCTGCGGTCTGTTTCTGGGTTGCGACCTGCTGGGCGGTCTGCTGGAGACCCTGCAGTTCTTCGAGCTTTTCCTGTGCTTCCGGTGGAAGATTACCCTGCATGTGTCCACCGTAGCGGTGCTCACTGAAAAACCCTGTCTCTTAGTGCTCCGCGTCGAAACCCACGTCCGCAAGCGATTCTGCTGTTTTGACGAGGGTGAGCCACGTGTTGCACCCTGCGCGCAAGGCGACGAGGTCTGCCGCCCCGACTTCGACGGTGACCGTCGCCCCCTCGCGGGTGAGCGTGGCGGTGGTGCGGTCGCCCTCGATTTCGTCGAGTTCCTGGCGGACGCTCCGTGCCACTATGCGGGCGTAGGCGTCGGTTTCGTACTCGAACGAGAGAATCGCGGTGTGCAACGGTTCTGCGTCCTCGAAAGAATGATTCATTGCTGATTCAGGCGCCGGCTCCGGCGGCGGTGTGGCCACCGCCCGCCGGCATCGAGGTCGCCGATTACTTGACGTCGACTTCTTTGACCACGCGACTGCGCTCTTTTAAGAGCACACGGTGGCCGCAGTACGGACAGCGAACGCCGCCGTACTCGTCGAGTTCGACGTCCCGCTTGCAGCGCGAACACTTGTAGCTCATATGAGAGTGGTATTATTCGTCGTCGCTCGAGAGGGCGGCGCGAATGGAGCGGTTGACAGACTTGCCACCGGGCGTCGCCGGTCGGTAGGTGCCGCCTGCGAACTTGTAGTCACAGCGGGCACACTGCCAGATGCCGGTTCCCTGACGGGTGACCTTGTGGGCACCGCACTCGGGGCAGGCGTGTTTCTTGTTCATGTCCGATTCGATCTCAGCTACACGGCGTCGCGCAACGCGACCGTAGCGTGCGCCGAACCGACCGGCGCTGCCGGTTCGTCGACCCTTCTTTTGCTCGGCCATAATACGTGTGCATACCCCCAGGGGACAGATAAAGCCTTTGAGTTGCGGAGGCGCTCTGCGGGGGTTTGTCAGGGGTGCAACGACGGCGTTTCCGGGCGTGTGTGGCGCGTTCGCAAAAACCGTAGAAGCCGGTTGAGACACCCGTGAACGACAGGGATAACCCCCCTGTCGAACCATCTTCGGTACCCAATGCGTTCGATTCTGTCGTCCCGCAAAAGCAGGCCGATTCGATGACCCGTCCGCGTACCATCATCATCGCGGTTATCGTGAGCACCTTCTTCGTCGGGTTTGGCGGCGGCGTCGTGTTCCCTATCCTCCCGAACCTCGGCGCACTGCTCGGTATTTCGCCGTTCGTCGTCGGACTCATTTTGAGTGCGAACCGATTTACGCGGGTCATTGCCAACACCCCTGCTGGGTCGCTTATCGACCGTATCGGAACGCGAAAGCCGTTCATTGCGGGACTGTTCGTCGAGGGTATCGCCACGTTCGGCTACGTCGTCGCGCTGAACGCCGGATTCCCCGAAGCATGGTTCCTCGCTGCTCGCATCTGCTGGGGCTTCGGCAGCGCACTCGTCTTCGCCACCGCATACACGATTGCCGCAGACGTGAGTACGGGGCAATCTCGGGGGACGAACATGGGCGTCGTCCGAGGTGGGATGACGCTTGGCTTCCCCGCTGGGCTGGTCATGGGTGGAGTCGTGAGTGACCTCTACTCTGTCACGACAGCGTTCGTCCTCGCGGCGGCGTTCGCCCTGCTTGCGAGTGCCATCGCCTATGTCGCGATTCCTGAGACGCACATCTCCGGGCCGCCACGGCGCGTAAAACTGTGGGACGTTGACGTGAGTGCCTCCGCACTCACTGTTGGCGCGGTTAACTTTGGGCTTTATTTTGCGTACCTCGGTGCGCTGTTCTCTACGCTCGTCCTTTTTCTCGATTTCCATGATCTCAGTATCTGGGGCTACGGCCCACAGGGGATGTCCGGGCTGTTAATGGCCGTGACGGTCGTTGCCGCGGCCGCATTCACCTTCGGTGGCGGAAAACTGAGTGACGACTACGGCGCGCGCGTCCCGGTCTTGCTTGGCTTCCTCGTCGTCTCGTTCGTCGGGTTCGCCTTGCTCGCCCTCGCAGAAACCATCCCTCTCCTTGCACTTGCTTGCCTGCTCATCGGCATGGGGCAGGGTGGGACGAGCGGCCCGCTCATCGCGCTTCTCGCCGACTTCACACCCACGGAACGAATGGGGCGAGCGACCGCGACGAACAACGTACTCGGAGACTTGGGCGGCGCACTTGGGCCGTTGGTGTCACTCCCGCTCATCGATGCGCTCGGCTTCGCACCAGTGTACGCCACTTGTGCGATCATTCCGCTCGTGGCGGGCCTCCTCCTTGTCGGAAGCGTTTATTCACAGACTGGTGAACTCAACCCGACGACGGTGAGCCTCACAGACGACTGATTCACTGAAACCCTTCTTCGGCCAACGCCTCGTTCAGGTCGTCGCGGATGCGCTCGCCCATCTCGCGGTCGCTTGCGGTCGTCACGACGCGGTTCTCCTGGACGCTGGAGCCATCACGGAGCAGGAGGCGCACGTTACCGTGTTCGTCGGCGCGGGTGGCCTTGGCCCGGACGCCCGTCCGAGAACCGGACCCCCCGGCGTCGATGGGACCGGGAATTATCTTCTTCACGTTCGGGTGGCCGGCGACGAGCATGATGACCTTCTGGCCCGCTCGCTCGCCGATGAGCGTGGTGTGCGAGCCGCCGAGTTTCTCCTTCGGGTCCAACTCCACGACTTCCAGGGCCGGTTCGCCAAGGCGGGCGAGGACGGCCTCCACCGGGTCGTCGCCCGAAACACGATAGAAGTCGTAGTGGGCCTGTGCACGGACGGCCTGAATGACCGCTCGGTCGCCAGTGGCGTACACTTCGTCGGGGCGTTTTCGCTGGAGGTCGTCGGCGATGCGTCCAGCGAAGTTCCGCAGCTCGACAGTCGATAGTTCCTCGGCCGTCTCGGGCGTCGTCCGCACGTCGGAGTGGCCGACGAGCTCCTCCTCGTAGAGGAAGGTGAGGGTGGCGTGGTCGCGTTCCACGTCGAGGACGACGGTGTCGCAGTTGCGCGTCTGGCAGACCAGACAGTAGTCACCCGGGCGTTCGAGTGACGAGGCGCACTGGCGACAGTTCATGCGTGAAGGTGGCGCGCCATCGGGTTTAAAAAACGGGATTCACATCGAGTCCGGGTCGGTCTTCAGATACTCGCGCATGAGCACCGTCGCGTACGAACCCTTCGGCAACGAGAAGGTGAACGTCGTGTCCGCGGTTTCGAGGCCCGTTTGGAGGAGAATCGCCCGTCGGGTTCCCTTCGAGTGGAACTCCCCGGGCAGGTCGAAGTCCTCACGGGTGAGCCCCTCCGCTTCGAGCACTTCACGAGCAATTTCGCCGGGTTCGCCGTCTGCGAACTCCGTTTCCGTGCCGATGAGCGGAGCTGTCACGAACGCTCGCCCGCGTTCGCAGTGGCGGTTGATGGTGTCCACCCGTTTCTCCGTCACGGCTTGCTCGCGGTCGGTGTCGGGCAGGACGAGGTCGCCAGGGGCGTCCGCATCCGCGAAACAGACCACGTCGCCCGCAACGGCCCGGTCGAACGGAATTCCTCGGGCGAGTCGCTCGGAGAGAATCTGGTTGAACAGGTACGACTGTGCGGCGTTCACCATCAGGCGCTGAAGGTTCGTCGGGAAGGTTTCGAGTGCTTCGCGGAAGTCCTCGGGGGACTCGCCGCCGTTCTCTGCGAGTTTGTGGAGCATCGCCCGCTCGTAGTGCAGGTAGCCTGGATAATCTTCGAGGGCGGCCTTCCAGTCGCGGGTTTCACCGACGAACCGGCGGGCCTCGCGGGTCTGCTCGCGCTCTCGCTCGGAGGGGTTCGCGACGTAGGCCATGACCGCGGCCTCCCAGTCGCGACGGACGATGGCGAGGCCGACGTCGTGGCTCACCGGCCGCCTGCTTCCAAATCGCTGGTGGCCGAAGAAATTCGGCACGCCGACGATGCCGTCTCTGCCCCCGAACTCGGCGAGGTCCGCGGTGATGTCCGCCACGTTCTCAGGGTGGTCTGGGTCTCGCACTCGAATCTCGAACTCGTTGCCCGCGAGGTCACCGAACTGGAGGCCACGCCCGGCCCGTCCGAGCACCTCGATGTCTGCGTCGGGGATGTCCGGCAGGTCCTCGGGGTCGGCGTCGTAGATGCTGAACAACTGCGTCGTGACGGCGTGTTTGTCCTTCGTCCCGGCCCACGAGAGACGCTCGCGGCTGACGCCCATCCGGCTCGCGACCTCCTTCGTGAACTGGTTCGTGTCCCACGAGTCGAGCGTCGCCCGGAACACGAGGTAGGCGTACGACCCGGTATCTGCGTCCACGGGTTCGACGGAGAACCGTTCGAGTTCGCGTACCCGAAAGTCCTCCGGCGCGACCCGCAGTTTTCCGCCGATGCCCTCGGCGTCGCTCACGTAATGGTCGATGCCGACCAGTTGCTCGACGGGGTGGGCCGTTCGCATCAGCGTGCCCCTCCGAGCAGGTGAAGATTCATATCGGGGACTTCTCGCCAAGCGCCTTAAGCCCACCAACCTCGTCCCCACCCCGAGGTAACCTGGTTACGACGGTGTTGGCGCGGACTCATGTCGCCACCCGGCATAGTTCTGTGACATGGGGACGAAAAGCCACTCAAACCACTCCAGCCACGAACACTTCGTCTGTGCGTGCGGTGAGGTGTTCCACTCGGAGGAAGAACTCGAACAACACAAGAAAGAAGCCCACGGGAAGTAGCGACGGCGGGTCGATTTAGCTGGAAGAGAGGGCGCTAAGCCCCCTTCCTCAAGGAGCGAGTGAAGCGAGCGAGTAGGGAGGGGATACAGCGCCCACACGAGTTCCAAGCATGCTAATCAATACCATTAATACATCCCATTTCGTACGAATTGACACGTCGTATGATGTACAGTCCGCGCTTCCGGTTACTCCCAACCACGGAGCAACGCGGCGCGATGGACTGGCAACGAAACACCGTGCGACAAACCTACAACCACGCACTCCGCGAATTCAACCAGATACCCGAAGACGCTGGAACGCTCAGACAGCGCGTCTGGATGGTCCGAGACCGGCTCCCGGCGTTGAAAGACTGGTGGCCCGACCTCAAACTGGTGTACTCGACGGTTCTCCAGAAAGCCGTTGAGCGCATCCGAGATAACATCCAGAACCTCGGGAAACTCAAGGCCAAGGGATACGACGTGGGGTCGTTGAACTGGAAGAAACCGCGTGAGTTCAGGAGTTTCACGTACCGGCAATCGGGCTTCGAACTCGACACGAAGAGTGGCCCGAACGGTCGAGGACTCCTCGTACTCAAGAAACTCAAAGGCGAAACCCGCGAAATCCCGGTTCGCCTCCACCGCGACCTCCCTGAGAACGAGCAACTCAAGGAAGTCACGCTCAAGAAAGAGCCGACTGGGGCGTGGTATGCCTCGTTCGCCATCGAGACCGAGACGCCGAAGAAACCCGTCGTTGAGGACATAACTCCCGAGGACACCGTGGGGCTTGACCTCGGGGTTCTCAACTTCATCCACGACTCCGAGGGGCGCTCGATAGGGCGACTTGACTTGTCCGACGACCGAGAGCGGCTCGAACGCGAGCAACGCTCGCTCTCCCGCAAGACATACGAGTCCAAGAACTGGGAGAACCAACGGGAGAGGGTTGCAAACGTCCACGCCCGGATGACGGCGAAGAAACGCGACTTCCAGCACAAGCTCGCGCACTACTACACCACGGCGTACGACGCCGTGTTCGTCGAGAATCTCAACGTCAAAGGGATGCTCGAATCCCCGGAGAACGCTCGCAACAAGGCGGAAGTGGGCTGGCGCGACTTCATCATCATCCTCCAACACCACGGCGAGAAGAATGGCTGTCACGTCGTGGACGTTGGACCCGAAGGAACGACCAAAGAATGCGCGTCGTGTGGTGTCTCAACGTGGAAGCCGTTGTGGGTGCGCGAGCATTCGTGTCCCAGTTGTGGGTTCGAACTCGATAGGGATTGGAATGCGGCTCTCAACGTCCTCTCACGAGGACTCAAGAAACTAGGAGTGGTTCACTCCGAAGACACGCCTGTGGAGACTGCGATTGCTGTGTCTACTGACGGTGGCGAGTCATCGTCAATCGTCGTGGATGCAAGTCGCGTCTCAGAAGCAGGAAGCCCCGTCCTCAACGAACGCGTCAGCGCGAGTAGGGCGGGGTAGTTCACTCTGTTTTCCAGTAGAGCAGTCCGAAAATGAGAGTCGCGCCAGCCTCAGAGAGCTTCGAGGCCGCGTCGAGCGGAACCTCCACGAGGTGCTGGACGACCGTCGTCAGGATGCCGCCGCCGTGGGTGTGCCCGCCCGCGGCGAGGAACGCCTGGCCGTGGTTGATGACGGTGTGCCAGAACACCCAGCTGCCGATGTAGGTGACCATCATTGCAATACCGAGGAGGTAGAGTTTCTTGCGGGCGACCAGGCCGTTGAACAGCGCGTAGAGACCCGCGAGAACGACGATCGCGGAGACGGTGAACAGAAATGGGCGCGGGTCGGGAAACGCCCCGGAGTTCAGGTAGTAGGAGACGGCACTCGGCCGTGTGTAGATGAGCACCCGTGGAACGCCGAGAAACAGGTGGATGCCGGCCGAGATGAGAACGAGTTGCGCCGCGATGAATTCGAGGACGCGCACGGTGCCCTTGTCCATGCCCGACTCGTAGACATCGTGGGCTAAGAGGGAATCGATTCTCACTCTCGCGCACGCGAGCGCACTACGCGCACGGGCTCCGTCTGGCGGTTTTTCGGCGAAAAGTATAGAAACGACCTGCGCGTACACCGGGGGTAATGACTGCAATTTCGCGGGGTGTCCCCTCGTGGAGCTGATAATTACGGAGAAGGACATCGCGGCGCGTCGAATTGCCGACATTCTCTCGGGCGAGCACGCGAGCGTCGAGCGCGAACACGGCGTGAACGTCTATCGCTGGGCGGACAAGCGCGTCGTCGGGCTTTCGGGCCACGTCGTCGACGTGGATTTCCCGCCCGAATACTCGGACTGGCGCGACGTCGAACCGTCCGAACTCATCGACGCACAGGTGGTGAAGAACGCGACGAAAGAGAACATCGTCCGCACGCTTCGTCTCTACGCGCGGAAAGCGGACAACGTCACCATCGCGACAGACTACGACCGCGAGGGTGAACTCATCGGGAAGGAGGCCTACGAGCTCGTCCGCGAGGTAAACGAGGACGTGCCCGTCCAGCGGGTGCGCTTCTCCTCGATTACCCACAACGAGGTGACCAAGGCGTTCGAGGACCCGGACGAACTCGACTTCAACCTCGCCGCCTCCGGCGAGGCGCGACAGGTCATCGACCTCGTGTGGGGGGCCGCACTCACGCGTTTCCTCTCGCTCTCGGCGCGACAACTGGGCAACGATTTCATCAGCGTGGGCCGCGTCCAGAGTCCGACGCTCAAACTCATCGTCGACCGCGAGCGCGAGATCGAGGCGTTCGACCCCGAAGACTACTGGGAATTGTTCGCTGACCTGACGAAGGACGCAGAAGCCTTCGAAGCCCAGTACTTCTACGAAGCGGACGACGGCACGGAAGCAGAGCGCGTCTGGGACGAGGCCACCGCGGCCGAGGTGTTCGAGACGCTCAAGGACGTGGAGGCGGCGACGGTCACGTCGGTCAACCGCCGCACGCGAACCGACGACCCGCCGGCTCCGTTCAACACCACGCAGTTCATCCGCGCGGCGGGGTCGCTTGGCTACTCCGCGAAACAGGCGATGAGCATCGCGGAGGACCTCTACACCTCCGGGTTCATCACTTACCCCCGGACGGACAACACCGTCTACCCGAACGACCTGGACGTGCGCGACCTGCTCGAAACGTTCCAGAACCACCGCACCTTCGGTGAAGACGCCAAATCCCTCCTCGAAGCCGAGGACATCGTCCCGACGCGGGGCGACAGCGAGACGACCGACCACCCGCCGATTCACCCGACCGGGGAGATTCCGACGGCGAGCGAACTCAGCGACTCCGAGTGGGAAGTGTACGAACTCGTCGTCCGGCGGTTCTTCGCGACGTGTGCGGACCCCGCGGAGTGGGAACACCTGCGCGTGGTGGCGGAGGCGGCGGGCCTCAGCCTGAAGGCAAACGGTAAACGCCTGCTCGAACCCGGCTACCACGCCGTTTACCCGTACTTCTCGACCAACGAGAATTTCGTCCCGGACGTGGACAAGGGGGAGGAACTCGCGGTCAGCAACGTCCGCAACGACGCCAAACAGACCCAACCACCTCGCAGATACGGGCAGTCACGCCTCATCGAGACGATGGAGAAGATGGGCATCGGGACCAAGGCGACCCGCCACGAGACGCTCGAAAAACTCTACGACCGTGGCTACGTCGAATCCGACCCACCGCGGCCAACTCGCCTTGCAATGGCCGTCGTCGAAGCAGGCGAGGACTACGCAGAGCACCTCGTCACCGAAGAGATGACGAGTCAACTCGAAGCCGACATGCAGAAAATCGCCAAGGGCGAGGCGACGCTGGACGAGGTGACCACCGAATCCCGCGAGATGTTAGAGAAGGTGTTCGCCGAACTCGAAGCCTCCCGCGAGGAAATCGGCGACCACATCCAGAAGTCGCTCAAGGCGGACAAGACGCTCGGGCCGTGTCCCGAGTGTGGCAATGACCTGCTGGTCCGGCGCTCTCGACGAGGCTCCTACTTCGTCGGCTGTGACGGCTATCCAGACTGCACGTACACCCTGCCACTGCCCTCTACGGGCAAGCCGCTCATCATGGACGAGACGTGCGAGGACCACGACCTACGGAACGTGAAGATGCTCGCGGGTCGCCAGACGTTCGTCCACGGCTGTCCGCAGTGTAAGGCAGACGAGGCGGACGAGGAGGAAGACGAGGTCATCGGCGTCTGCCCCGAGTGCGGCGAGGAACACGGCGGCGAACTCGCGATCAAGCGGCTTCGAACCGGGTCGCGACTCGTCGGCTGTACCCGGTATCCTGAGTGTGACTACTCGCTACCCCTGCCGCGGCGCGGTGAAATCGAGGTGACCGAAACCCGGTGTGAAGAACACGACCTGCCGGAGCTCGTCGTCCACAACGGCGACGAACCGTGGGAACTGGGCTGTCCCATCTGCAACTACGAGGAGTACAAATCACGAAACGAAGTGACGGACATCGAGGACCTGTCGGGAATCGGGAAGAAGACTGCCGAGAAACTCAAAGCCGCCGGCATCGAGAGCCTCGACGACCTCAAAAACGCGACCCCCGAGGACGTCGCAGACCAGGTTCAAGGCGTGAGCGCAGACCGGGTGCGTGAGTGGCAGGCACAAGCAGACTGAGGCCGAAGGGGTTTTAGTCAGCCGTTGGATTTGAAAGCGTATGCGAAATTCGTGGGACGACTGGGACCACATCGTGAAGCTCGACCCAGACAAGACGCTCGTCGACGGCGAGACGTTCGAAGACGTCTGTGCCACCGGGACCGACGCCATCGAAATCGGCGGCACGACGGGCATGACCGAGGAGAAGATGTCCCGCGTCGTCGACGCCTGTGGCAAGTACGACGTACCACTGTACATCGAACCGAGTCACTCCGGGGCCGTCGTCCACTCTGACTATCTGGACGGCTATTTCATCCCCGTCGTGTTCAACGCGGGCGACATGACGTGGATGACCGGCGCACACAAGGAGTGGGTGCGGATGGACGACGGTATCGACTGGGAGATGACGACCACCGAAGCCTACATCGTCCTCAACCCCGATTCGACCGTCGCCGAGTACACGCAGGCGAACTGCGACCTCGAACCCGAGGACGTCGCCGCCTACGCCGAGGTGGCAGAGCAGATGTTCGGCCAAGAAATCGTCTACATCGAGTACTCGGGCACGCTCGGCGACCCGGAAACCGTCGAGGCGGCCCACGACGCTCTCGACGAGGCAACACTGTTCTACGGCGGCGGCATTGGCGACTACGACGCCGCCTACGAGATGGCACAGGTCTCTGACACCGTCATCGTCGGCGACCTCGTCCACGACGAGGGTGTCGATGCAGTCGAGGCGACCGTTCGCGGCGCGAAGGACGCGAACTGAGGCGAACACGGCGGCCTGTTTTACTGTCGATTCCGCTGCCAAATCGGAGCGAGGCGACTCCTCGAGAACGGCTCTGTTAAAAAGGGCGCTTCCAAAACAGATTGGGATGTGGCAATACGTCAGATTAATAGAGTGAGACACCACCGAACCATCCCCAGTTATTCGGGAGACATAGGCCCTAAACCACAATATATTGAAAGCAGTGATAGTCCCACTTTCGAAACAATCCACATTCTGATAGCATTAGAAAACCGAATTATTAAATACGAGTTGGTCGCACTGTAGTGTGTACTGAATACGACTGCGCTACGGACGAGATACCGGCTTTATTAACTCGAGCATTTCCATCATGAACTCACAGCAACCCACCAACCGGACGGTACCGTTGCACGAACAGCAGTCAAACGCGTATCACATCTACCACGATCCGGGTCACTCCGGCGTCGGCGCGACCATCATGGATGCGGTCGCTTCTATCGCCGAGAAATCGGTCAGCGAACTCGGGCCGCTGAACGACATCATCGATCCCGACGCGCTCGACGCCCTCTTTTCGGCCCAGCCTGACGGCCGCCCGCGGGGCACCGGCTACATCCACTTCGCCATCCAAAATTTCGAGGTGAGCGTCCACAGCAACGGACACATCTCCATCGTTCCCCACGAGGAAGACCCACTGACAATCGGCCGGTTTGGCCGAAACTAGGCTCAAAACAGCTTCGACAACTGGGCGTGTAGATTTTGACTGAGCCGAACGGCAGTCGGCAGTGGCACCCAGGAGTAACTGTACACCTCACCGACTTCTTCACCCGTCCCGGTCACGACATGGTCCCACGAGTCACGCGGCTCCTCGACTTCGAGGTGGAAGAAGTACCGCCGGTAGTGTTTGAGCCGATCCGCTTTCTCCCGCGTCCACGTGTCCGCCCCGAGCGGGCGAATCAACGCGAATTCGGTGAGGCCACTTTCTTCCGCGACTTCGCGGACGACGGCGTCGAACGGTGATTCGGCCGGTTCGACCGTCCCTTTCGGCACCTGGAGGCCCGTAACGCCCGGTTCGTGGAACACGAGCAACTGCGCCGTTCCGTCCACCTCGCGCGTGATGTACGCACAGGCCTTGGGGACAGTGTCCACCCATTGTGAAATCATGGAATCAGGAGACGAGAGCGAAGCGGATAGTTACAACCGACCTAAAAGAGCGTCGTAATTGTGAGTCACTCGATGAGCGATTCGATGGTCGCCATGTTCTTGCCGCCCCGTTGGCGGTTGTAGAGGTAGTGGGCGACCGTGATGCCGATGACGCCGATGGCGATGAGGAAGGCGACCGTGTTGCCGTTCATCGCGTCGAACGGGGGCACCTGGAACCAGAGGCCGAGCAGCAGGAACACACTAATCACCGAAAGCACTGCGTAATACAGCGGCCACGGGAGGCTCTGGGCCGGTTTCGTGTCGAGGTACCGTGAGAGCTGATCTGCTCGTGGCGTGAGCTCCGCGATGCGTGCGTCACTGTCGTAACGCACGATGTCGAACTCCGCGAGCTTCGGGAGGTGTGTCTGGTACAGCGAAATGTACACGCGTCTCGTCTCCTCGTCAGTGATGGATTCGAGCGGTGCTCCGCTTTCCCAGGCGGCGATGTGTCTCGCCAGTTCTTTCAGTTCCGCTGTTCCCTCGTGCGAGTAGAGGTAGTAGATGACGTATCTACGTCGAGAACTGCTCAATACTTCGAATATATTGTCTTTTGAGAGCGTATCCGTCGTCTGTGACATGTTCGACTCCTGGGAGCGACCACGGACATCCCTGCCCACCCTTGTGTGCATCATGTGCCCGAACACCCATCAATAGACGAGCGACGGTCTTTGTTACAGAGTCGTTAGAAATCACCAATTAATGATACATCTGTAGCAGTTGACACCTAATCCGTCAATCTTCGCGAATTCAAGCACAGACTATTTGCCGTCTGTCGGCCCGAACGGGCGAATTCGGCCGGAATACGACTTTTATTCACGATGATACGAGATTTGCCCGGAAAGCTGAGATTACACGACAGCAGCTAGATAGAACAGTGGTAGTGTTTCGCAACTAACTGACATTCACGGGTGGATAACAAAATCCCTAGCCCCAGTATTGCTCTCTATGTCAATGGAGATGTTCGAACTGACAGGCTTTCAGCGCGACCTGCTGTACGTCATAAACGGAAAGGAAAAGCCCTCAGGGCAGACCATCAAAGAAGAGCTGGAACAGTACGTCGGTGAGATCAACCACGGCCGCCTTTACCCCAATCTCGACACGCTGGTCGAAAAGGAACTGGTCGAAAAGGGGCAGATAGACCGCCGAACCAACTACTATAACATCACCGCGAGCGGGCGCGACATCATCGAGAAGCGACGGGAGTGGGAACGCCAATACCTCAGCGCCGTCCTGTAGACTCGCCTCGACTGACCGGGCACGCGCGTCCGTCGGTGTGTATCACAGTTCGAACACCCCCTTCTTTTCGTAATTTCCCAATAACAAAGCGCGTCTCGCGCGTGTAACAGACAAGATGGGACGACACGAACGTCCGGTGGTGGCGACGCAGGCAGCGCCGGTCGGCCACCACACCGGAGGACACTGATGGCGCTCGCGAACGCCGCCGAAACCGGCAGCCAGCAAGCGCGTCGGTTGCCGTGGGACGTAGGCCTCGTCCTCCTTCTCGTCGCCCTTTCGCTCGCCGTCGGGTCGCTCGATGCGGGAGCACCGCTCAGGGTTGCCCTCGCGTTCGTCGCCCTCGTATTTCTTCCCGGATTCGCGCTGACGACACTGGTTTTTCCCGGACGAACGAGCCACCGCGCTGCACCGACCGACCGGACGATTCCAAGCCTCGATACGGTCGAACGACTCGCCCTCTCGGTCGGACTCAGCGTCGTGGTCGTCATCACCACCGCCTTCGTGCTGTCGCAGACGGCCTTCGGCCTCGAACTGCCGACGCTCGTCGCCGCCGTCGCACTCGTGACCGGAACCCTCGCCGTCCTCGGTGCGATTCGGCGACTTCGGGTCCCCGCCCCGTATCGGTTCGCGGTCGTGCCGAGAGAACAGTACGGTGCGATTCGAAACTGGCGACGCGAGACGCCGCCGGTGGACGTGGCGCTCACACTCGTCCTCGTCGTGGCCGTCGTTGGGTCGCTCGCGGGGCTCGGGTTCGCGCTCGTCTCACCCCAGTCGGGGGAAGCGTACACCGACTTCCAGTTGCTCACGGAGGAAAACGGCCAACTGATTGCTGGGGGCTACCCGACCGAACTCACCCGCAACCAGCCCGCTGCCCTCGTCTTCGCCGTCTCGAACTTCGAGGGTGAGGCAGCCACCTACACCGTCGTCGTCCAGTTACAGCGGGTGAACGCCGAAGGGCAGGTCACTAACGCCGCCGAACTCGACCGCTTCGAGGGCACGGTGCAGGCCGGCGACCGCTGGGTGCTCCCGCACACGGTGACGCCAACGGTGGCCGGAGACGACCTGCGAATCGCCTACCTGCTCTACAAAAGCGACCCGCCGGCAACTCCCTCGCAATCGAACGCGTACCGCCAACTCTATATCTGGGTGACGGTGGCGGAGGAGGCCTGAAGTGTGGCCCTGGGAACACCTCGCCGTTGGCTACCTGGTCTACTCGCTGTCCGTCCACGTGACGCGGCGGCGAAAACCGTCCGCGCTCGCCGCACTCGCGGTGGGGTTCGGGTCGCTGTTCCCGGACCTCGTCGATAAGCCACTCGGCTGGACGTTCGCCATCCTTTCGAGTGGCACGTCGCTCGCCCACTCGGTGCTCGTCGCCGTCCCGCTCGTCGTCATCGTCTGGGCGATCGCCGCCGCGCGTGGCCGCGGCGACGTTGGCGCGGGGTTCGGCGTCGGCTATCTGCTTCACCTTCCCGCGGACGCGTTCTACCCGCTGGTGTTCGGGCGCCCGCCGAAGTTCAGTTCGTTCTTCTGGCCTCTCATTCAGGTCGACTCGCCAGCACGTGGCGGCCTGCTCGAAACAGTCGTGTACTTTCTGAACCAGTACGTCGGCCTGCTCGGAACCCCGGAAGCCACTGCCTACCTGGCGTTTGAGTTCGCCTTACTGCTCGCCGCATTCGGCCTCTGGGTGTACGACGGCTACCCAGGCGCGCCGTTTCGGGGCCGAAAGCGGGTGAATCGCTCTGCTCCGCGAGACTGACCAAATTAACGTCGTTCAATCGAACGAATCGCATGACAGCACAGGAGGTTTGTCATTCACTTCCACGAATAAATCCCATACTTCCGATGGTCAGTAACCGAATAACAAAGCGCGAAAGGAGTCTTTCAGAATACAAGCCCACCACTAACACGGGGTAACGTGGAAACAGGGGGGGCAGGGAATTATGAGTCACAGCTACGAAACCAGACGGCCGGTTGATGCGGGAGAACCGGAAACCCAGCGAGTACAGATCGGAGACCACTGCCGCGTCGAGGACAACGTCCACCTCGCGACAGCCTACGACGTCCACCAACGTCCGACGGTAATCGGTGACTGCGCGGCCATCCGCGCAGGAACCAACATCTACGCGAACGTCACCATCGGTGACAACCTCAGAACCGGGCACAATGCCCTCATACGCGAAGGAACCACCATCGGCGACGACGTGCTCGTCGGGACGAACACCGTCATCGACGGCCAGACGACCATCGGGTCGCGGGTCAGCCTCCAGACGAACGTCTACATCCCGACCAACACGACCATCGGCAACGACGTGTTCGTCGGCCCGGGCGTCACGATGACCAACGACATGTACCCGATTCGAAAGGAGTTCGACCTCGTCGGACCCACGCTCGAAGACGGCGTGTCAATCGGCGCGAACGCGACGATTCTGCCGGGTGTCACTATCGGCGCTGAATCGTTCGTCGCGGCCGGTGCCCTCGTCATCGAGGACGTGCCACCGCGCACGCTCGCCCTCGGGGTGCCAGCCACCCACCGCCCGCTGCCGGCGTCGCTGCAGGGGAGGAATCAGATCGCATGATGTCGATTCCCGACAAACGCATCCACCTCGCGAACCCGCAGATGGGTGAGGAGGAAATCGCCCGCGTCGTGGCCGTCATGGAAAGCGGCCAGCTCGCAGACGGGCCCGAAGTTCGGGCCTTCGAACGCGAGTTCGCAGACTTCTGCGGCGCGAAACACGGCGTCGCCGTCTCGAACGGCACGACCGCCCTCCACGCGGCCTTCGTCGGCCTTGGCCTCGGTGAGGGGTCGCGCGTCGTCACCTCGCCGTTCTCGTTCATCGCGAGCGCGAACGGCATCCGCCTGGCCGGCGCTGACGTCGGCTTCGTGGACATCGACCCGGCGACGTACAACATGGACCCCCACGCCCTCGAAGCGCAACTCCGCGCTGGCGAGCAGATAGACGGGGTCCTCGCGGTCCACCTCTACGGGCTGCCCGCGGACATGGCGCACCTCGCCGAACTCCGCGACGAGTACGGCTTCGTCCTCGTCGAGGACGCGGCGCAGGCGCACGGCGCGACGGTGAACGGACGGCGGGTTGGCTCGCTCGGCGACGCCGCCTGCTTCTCGTTCTACCCGACCAAGAACATGACCACGGGCGAAGGTGGGATGATTCTCACCGACGACGCGGACATCGCAGAGCGCGCCGCCCGGTACATCAACCACGGGCGCATCGGCGTCTACGAGCACTCCGAGGTCGGCCACAACTTCCGCTTGACCAGCATCGGGGCCGCCATTGGCCGGGCACAGCTCGAAAAGCTGCCCGGGTTCACCCAGACACGCCAAGACAACGCGGCGCTCCTCACCGAGCGCCTCGCCGACACCAGCCTCGTGACGCCGTTCGTCCCGGCAGACCGGACGCACGTCTACCACCAGTACACGGTGCGAACGCCCGACCGCGACGGGCTGAAGGCGCACTTAGACACCCGAGGAATCGACTCCGGGGTCTACTATCCGAAGTCGATTCACCAGCAACCGGCCTACGCTGACGTGACCTTCCACGCGCCCGAGGCCGAAGCGGCGGCCGCAGAAGTGCTCTCGCTGCCGGTTCACCCGACGCTCTCAGAAGAGGACCTGACCCGCATCGTCGCGGCTGTCACCGAGTTCTCGGAGGGGTCGCTATGAGCCTCACCAACGGGACGCTCAAAGCGGGCGTCATCGGAACTGGCGTGATGGGACGTAACCACGTTCGCATCTACTCCGAGATTTCGAAGGTCGACCTCGTCGGCGTCACCGACGTAAACGAGGCGGCCGCAAAGGAGGTCGCAGAGACCTTCGGCACGCAGGCGCTCACGCTCGACGAACTCATCGACCAGGCGGACCTCGTCTCCATCGCCGTTCCCACCCAGTTCCACTACGAGGTGGCGAAAAAGTGCATCGAGAACAAGGTCCACGTCCTCATCGAGAAGCCGTTCGTCGACGACTTAGACCAGGGACGCGAACTCATCGAGCTCGCGAACGAACACGGCGTCATCATGCAGGTTGGCCACATCGAACGGTTCAACCCGGCGGTCGCCGCCCTGCTCGAACTCATCGGTGAGATGGACGTCATCGCCATCGAGGCCCATCGTCTCGGCCCACCCCTCGCTCGCGTCATCGAGGACAGCGTCGTGATGGACCTGATGATCCACGACATCGACATCCTGCTGTCGCTGGTCGACAGCCCCATTCGGAAGCTGTCCGCGATGGGCGCCCGAGGCGTCCAGCACGCCACCGCGCAACTCGCGTTCGAAAACGGCGTCATCGGCGTCCTCTCTGCGAGTCGCCTGACCCAGAAGAAGGTGCGGACGCTCAACGTCACCACCCGCGAGTGCCAGATCGAAGTCGATTACATCGACCAGACGGTGCGCATCCACCGCCAGTTCCACCCGCAGTACACCGACGAGAGTGGGAAGATGCGCCAGCGCTTCGAGAGCGTCACCGAACGCCCGCTCGTCGAGACTGGCGAACCGTTAAAGCGCGAACTCAAGGCGTTCATCGACGCGGTCACGACCGGTCAACAGCCGCTCGTCACCGCAGAACAGGCGCTTCGCGCAATCGAAGTCGCCCGACAAATCGACGCCCTGGCGGCGGCGAGCGAAGTCAAAGCGGAGGTACTCACGGAATGAACGGCCTATACAATTCAGCAGAATCGCACGCAGACCAGCACCAGGCGCTCGTAACCGGGCAGGTTCCCGTCTCGGTCTTCGGACTCGGGAAGATGGGACTCCCGCTCGCGGCCTGCTACGCAGCAGCCACGAGCAACGTCATCGGCGTCGACGTGAACGCAGCGGTGGTCGAAGCCATCAACCGCGGAGAGTGCCCCATCGAGCGCGAACCCGGCCTCGACGAACTCGTCGCCGAGTTGGTCGCAGACGGCAAACTCCGCGCCACGACGGAAGCGGAGACCGCGGTCGCAGAAGCGCGGATCCACGTCGTCATCGTGCCGACACCCATCACCGAGGAGAAGGACCCGAACCTCTCGATTCTCGAAGACGCGGTGTCGAAAATCGGCCGCGGGCTGAAGCCCGGTGACCTCGTCGTCATCGAGTGCACGGTCCCGCCAGGAACCAGCAAGAACCTCGTCGTCCCGCTGCTCGAAGCCGAAAGCGGCCTCGACTTCGGCGAGTTCGGCGTCGCGTTCTGTCCAGAGCGCACCTCCAGCGGGCGCGCTCTAGAAGACATCCGCGGGGCGTACCCCAAGGTCGTCGGCGGCGTGGACGCAGAGAGTGCTCGGGTCGCGGAACTCATCTACCGCGAAATCAACACGAACGACGTGCTGGTCGTCTCGGATGCGACCACCGCAGAGGCGGTCAAACTGTTCGAGGGACTCTACCGCGACGTAAACATCGCACTCGCGAACGAACTGGCTCGCCACGCCGGTGACCTGGACGTGGACGTAAACGAGGCCATCGAGGTCGCGAACAGCCAGCCGTTCTGCCACCTGCACTCGCCGGGCCCGGGCGTCGGGGGTCACTGCATCCCCTACTACCCGTACTTCGTGATGCGCCGGGTTTCGGGCGACATGCCCCTGCTGCGGACCGCTCGCGAGGTAAACGACAGCATGCCCGAGTTCACCGCCGGCAAGATGCGCGACGAACTCGACGCGGCTGGCCGAGATATCGCCGATTCGACCATCCTCGTGCTGGGCCTGACGTACCGCCCCGCCATCAAGGAGACGCGAGCGGCCCCCGCAAAGCCGCTCATCGAGTCGCTGCGCCGGATGGGGGCGAACGTGCTCGCGGTCGACCCGATTCTGGACGACACGAGCGAGTTCGACGCGGTTCGCGTCCACCTCGACCAGCCAGAGACTTACGACGTGGACGGCGTGATTCTCGTGACGCCACACGAGGAGTTCGACGCCATCGACTGGGACCGGTTCGCGGACGTGGTGGTGATAGACGGCCGCGGAACCCTGCACGGGCGGGCGGCCGACCACCGCGTCTACACCATCGGGAGCAAGTAGTATGTACCGCGGGCAACGCATCGGCGTTGTCGTACCCGCATACAACGAAGTGAGACTCATCGGGCGCGTCATCGAGACGATGCCCGCCTTCGTCGACCGGATTTACGTTTTTAACGACCACTCGACCGACGACACGTGGAACGCCATCCAACACGCCGCACGAGTGGCAAACCAGCGCGTTGCGAGCGAGGGCGAGTACGACGAGCGCGTCGTCGGCGTCAACAACCCCGCGAACATGGGCGTCGGTGGCTGTGTGAAACACGGGTTCGGTCTCGCGCTCGCAGACGGCATCGACATCGTTGCGCGAATGGACGGCGACGGGCAGATGGACCCGACGCAACTCTCGCGGTTGCTCGACCCTATCATCGACGGCGTCGCCGACTTTTCGAAGGGCAACCGACTGTGGTACAAGGCGTATCACCGCGACATGAGCAGATGGCGGCTGTTCGGTAACTCCGTGCTCACGGGTTTGACGAAGGTGGCGAGTGGCTACTGGAAGATGGTGGACCCGCAGAACGGCTTCTGTGCGCTCTCGCGGCGGACGCTCGAAACCATCCCTTTCGAGCAACTGTACGAGGGCTACGGGTTCGAAAACGACCTGCTCGTGATGTGTAACGTCTACGACCAGCGCCTCGCTGAGGTGGCACACCCAGCCGTCTACGGCGAGGAAATAAGCGACATCCACTACGCCTCGTTCGTCCCGCATCTCTCTGCCATCCTCCTGCGGACGTTCCTCTGGCGGCTCAAGATGAAGTTCTTCGTCTACGACTTCCATCCGGCCATCTTTGCATACATCATCGGCACGTTTGGCCTGGCGTTCGGCGTCGTCGCCACGCTCCTCGTGGGTAGCGGCGTTCTCACCGGGACGGCGGGCCTGACCGACGGACTCCTGCTCTTTTCCGTGTTCTTGCTCTCCTCGCTTCTGCTCATCCTCGCCGTGAGCGTCGACGTCGAACGAAACGCCGACCTCGTGGTGCTCGTCCACCACAAGCCAACGGTCGGCGAGCAGGCGACGGAGCACGTCTCCGTCTCGGTGTCGTCACCCGACGAGGAATCGTTCGGACGGCAACGCGGTGATGTCCAGTGAAGCTCTGTTCGGTGGTCGGCGCACGCCCCCAGTTCGTGAAGGCGTTTCCCGTCTCGCGGGCGCTCGCTGCCGACCACGACGAGGTGCTCGTCCACACCGGCCAGCACTACGACGAAACCATGTCTGCGGTGTTCTTCACTGACCTCGACATCCCCGAACCGGCGTACAATCTGGGGGTGGGCTCCGCGCCTCACGCCATCCAGACGGGCGAGATGATGGCGAAACTGGACGCCGTCTTCGACGAGGAACAGCCGGACGCGGTGCTCGTCTACGGGGATACGAACTCAACGCTCGCCGCCGCGCTGGTCGCGGCCAAACGCGATTGCGTACTCGCCCACGTCGAGGCGGGCCTGCGGAGTTTCAACCCCGAGATGCCAGAAGAAGTGAACCGCGTGCTCACCGACCACGCCGCGGACCTCCTGTTCGCGCCGACCGACACCGCCGTGGCGAATCTCGAACGCGAAGGTATCACCGCGGGCGTCCACCTGACCGGCGACGTGATGTACGACGCCATCCTCGCGGTGGCCGACCGAGCGATGGCGGAATCGACGGTGTTGGGCCGATTCTCGCTCACCGACGGTGAGTACATTCTCGCAACCGTCCACCGGCCCGCGAACACGGACGA
The DNA here is from genome assembly GCF_029338295.1 of Haladaptatus sp. QDMS2. NCBI lineage: Archaea > Methanobacteriati > Methanobacteriota > Halobacteria > Halobacteriales > Haladaptataceae > Haladaptatus > Haladaptatus sp. QDMS2. Next base: position 2,067,713 of record NZ_CP119791.1, on the reverse strand, counting down.
CCCCGAGACGCTCCGGGGCATCGTAGAGGCGCTCGGCGACGCCCCGCTACCGGTGGTGTTCCCCGCCCACCCGCGGACGGTAGCCCGCCTCGAATCCTTCGGCCTGCTCGACACGGCCCACAACAACCTCAAACTCGTCTCGCCGGTGGGCTACCGCGACCTCGTCCGCCTACTCGCGGGCGCTGAGCGGGTTGCCACGGATTCGGGCGGCATCCAGAAAGAGGCCTTCTTCCTCGACACGCCCTGCGTCACCCTCCGCGAGGAGACCGAATGGGTGGAGACGGTCGATGCAGGATGGAACGTCCTCGTCGGATCCAGCCCGGACGCCATCCGCGAGGGCCTCACCCGGGCGTTCGCGCTGTCGGAGAAACCAGCACCCTACGGCGACGGACACGCCGCGGAGAAGATTTGTGAGGTGCTGACCCACGAAGTACCACGACTACAGAACCAGTGAATTAGGCCGCCGCGTCCGCGCCGTCTGCTTTTGCCATCGATTCTGCTCGTTCCTTGAGTGCCGCGTTCACGCCGTGGAAGTTGCGCTCGGTCTGGTCGCCGAAGAAGCGATTGAACAGGCCGACGAGGACCCCCGAGAACCGCTCTGCCTGCGTCAGCCGTGACGTGCCGTCGCCGAGGTCGGTGATTTCGAAGCGGTGTTCGCCGTCGAACAGTCCCCGGACGTAGAGGTGGCCGAGCCATCGCAGTTCGCGGTTTGCGTCCGCTCTGAGGACTTCCGGTTTGAACGACGGCGAGCGCCCCGCCGCGGGGCCGGGCGTGATGTGCAACCGCGTTCCGACGGTCGGGCGTCCGGCGATGTGCATGAAGTCGTTCCACTCGGGGTAGTGGTCGAAGTCGGTGAGCACCCGCCAGACCGTCTCCGGCGGCGCGTCGATGTCGATACTGGTGGTGAGTTCGTCCATGGTGAACCAAAACGCTCGCACGGAGCATAGCGTTCGCCTGAGGGGTGAGTACAGGGGTCATGGAGCAGGTCGCACGCCCGCACCGCGCTCCACCTGCGCGATTCCCTCGACTGCGCCCATGTGTGCTGCCACCTCCACGATGAGGTCGGTGAGATTCACTTTGTCCGCGATGTAGGCATCGCGCTTTTCGGCCCACTCGGCTTTCGCGTCGGGGGTTGCGACTAGGTCGCGGGCGAGGGTGAGGACGGTGTCGAACTCACGGACGTTGTAGATGAGGCCGTGGACGGCGAGGTCGGTGAAGTTGCCCATGTCGTCCGCGCCGACCCAGGAGTTAGACCGGATGGCGGGCGTCCCGAGCAGGGCGGCCTCCGTGACCATCGTCTGCGTGTCGGCGACGAGCAGGTCGGCGGCGGCGAGCGCGTCGTGCATCAGTCCCGGGTGCAAGTCGAATCGGCGGGCGGGAAGGTCGTCGAACGCGAGGGATTCTGACTCGTCGGAGACGAACACGGTGACGTACTCGGCGAGGGCGGTGAGGAGTTCGCGGCGCTGGGCGGGCGAAAAGCCAGCGTGGCCCACGTCGTGGTGGGAGCCAAAGGCATTGAACCGGACGATGGCGAACCGCTCGTCCGTGTCGAGGCCGAGCAGGTCGCGGATGCCGGGGTTGGGCACGAACACGTCCGGGTGGAGGTAGGCGGTCTCTTTGAATCCGGTAAAGTGGAAGTGCTTCTGGCCGAGGTCCTTGCGGAAGGCGTGGGGCGTCAGGATGGTCGTCGCAAAGCGCCGGGAGAACCGGTGGTCGAGGCTCGTCGGCTCGGAGTCGAGGATGAGGACGACCGGTGCTCGGGAGACGGCCCCGGCGAAGGCGGCGTACGAGCCCATCCCGAAGACGAGGTTCGGGGAGAACTCGCGGGCGAGTCGGAGGATGCGGGCAAAATGCCTCGGGAGGTTGCGCAGCAGCGACCCCTTCGTCGGCCCGCACGACCCGTAGACGAGGTAGGGCAGGTCGTAGTATTCGAGCAAGGAAACGGTGACGCCGTAGTCCCGTCCCAGGATGAGCACTTCGTGGCCGTCGGCCTGCAACCGGCGCACGGCGTGTTTGTAGAGGTGGACGTGCGCCGGAGTGTTCGTGAAGAACAGGTATCGCATGGGCGCTCTGACCCCACAGAGGGGGGCAACCAGCGTAACTACTTGGGTGCATATTTTCTCAGACAGGCTGAAAGCCCTGCTTACACGCGGTCTCAGGCGTACACTCGGTGACTAACAATTGGGGTTCGCCCCGTCTGTCCACGTGGATGGCTCGCTCTGACGAGCGGACGGTTCGACCCGAGGAGCTGCTCGCGGCCACCCTCCGCTACGCTCGCGCCCGGTCGTACACCGGCTGGGACTACGCAGACGGGATGAGTAGCCGCCTGCTCGCCGCGCTTCCGGTCGAGAATCGGTGGCTGAACTTCGTCGTTCAAGAGGGAATCAAGCGCGCTCCCATCAATCTGCGACCGCTGTTCCTCGTCGAGCGACGCCAATCGTTCAAGGGGAGCGCCCTGTTCGCTCTCGCGAATCGACGGGCGAGCCAACTTGGTCTCGACGACGTGGATTACGACGCGGAGGCGCGCGGACTCGCAGATTGGCTCGTCGCCAATCAGAGACCCGGCTATCACGGCTTCTGCGGCGGTCACGCACACGTCCTGCAGGAGTTGGGAGGGAAGCGACAACCCACGGAGGGTGACGTCGTTTCGACGACCTACGGCGTCCGGTCGCTGCTCGAACTGGCTGCGTTCGACCCGACGTACGCGCAGGTCGCGGAGAGCGCCGCAGCGTTTCTCACGACCGACCTCAACTACACCGAAACAGGCGACGAAGCGTACGTCACCTACGTCGCCGCTGAGGAGGCGACGTTCCACACCCTGAATGCCATCGCGCTCGCGGGAAGCTGTTTCGTGGACCTCTACGCCCACACTGGTGACGAGACGTACGCCGAGAAGGCCACGAAACTCCTCGCGTTCGTCGTGGCCCGTCAACAACCGATTGGCGGGTGGTACTATCGTGACCCCCGCGAAACGTCACACCTCTCGATGGACGGCCACCACAACGGCTTCATCATCGAGTGCCTCCAGCACTACGCGGCCGTGGTCAATGCAGACCGGTTCGAGACGGCACTCGACGTGGGACTCGCATTCTACCGTACTCGCCTGTTCGACCCGGACGGCGCACCTCGCTGGGACGAACGGCGGGCCTTTCCACGGGACGTCCACGCGGCCGCACAGGGCATTCTCGTGTTCACGCGGGCCGGTGACCTCAACTTCGCCGGGCGCATCCTCCAGTGGACGGTTCGGAACCTGTACCTGGGGGACGGGCGGTTCGCGTTCCGTTGCGGTCGGTTCTACACCAGACGGGTCGTATTGATGCGGTGGGCCGAAGCGTGGATGGCCTACGCCATCGCGGAGTTCGCTCACGCTCGCTCGAAAGCCGCCCTTGAACCGACGTCAGAGCGGGCCGGGTCTCCCTGAGCCGTCGGCTGCCATCCCGTAGACGCAGGCCTCGCATTAACTCTGGAATAACAAAGTCTGCGCCGGGGCTTCTAGTGGTAAGAAGCGGTCGTGTCTTCCGACAGTCAGAACCCGGAGCGAATGGAATCTGCCGTGGATAGCTTCGTCGATGGGCTGGGCACTACGCGACACGCCGTCGGCGTCGCAGACCGCTACGAGGCGCGAAGACGCGGTGGAACAGTCGCGCTCACCGTCGGCTACCTCTCGCTGCTCGCCGCCGTAGTGGTCGCACACGCGGCCCCGGCGACGCGCTACGAACTCTCGATTTACGAAGCCACGCCGGTCGCGTTCTGGATTGGGGTCGCCGCGGCGTTCCTTATCGCCATCGTCGTAGCTCTGTACGGCGCAGCGTGGAGTCTGCGGGCCGGAAGCGTCCTGCTCGCCGGGACGGCGACCACGTCGGTCGTCGGCCTGCCGTTGATTCGGGGCTACTACTTCTACGGATTGCTCGACTCGCTCATCCACCTCGGCTGGGCGCGGTCGCTCGACGCAGGCGTGTTCACCGTCTACAGCATTCCGTATCCGGGCAGCCACCTGTTCGCGGCCGTGCTCGGCCGCCTGACCGGGTTCGCCATGCCGACGGCGATGCTGTTCACCGTGCTCGTGTTCACCGTGGTCTACTTCCTGTTCGTTGCGCTCACGGCCAGACTGCTCCTCCCTTCGAGTCGAGTGGCCACCGTCGCCGCGTTTTCGGCGTTCTTGCTCCTGCCAATCAACAGCCTCGCGACGCACGTTTCCTTTCACCCCTTCACGCTCGCGACGCTGTTCTTTCCGCTCTTTCTGTACCTGCTGGTCAAGCACATGAGCCACGAGGCAAACGACGACCGCCTGCCGCAATTCGTCTCCGCGGCGTCGCTCGTGCTGCCGCTCGTCGCGTTCGTCATGGTCATCTTGCACCCACAGTTGACGCTCAACGTCCTCCTGTTCGTTCTGGGGATGGCCGGAGTTCAGTTGCTCTACCGCCTCCTGCAACCGAATAGCGCGGCGGCGGGCTATCGGGCCATCTACGGACAGGTGTTCGTCCTGCTGGTCATCTTCGTCTTCTGGGTGAACCAGCACCAGTCCACGTTCAACACCTTAGACCAGACGCTCGCGGCGGTCGAGGGTCTGTTGCTCGGAACCGCTGCCGCAGGACAGGTCATCAGTTCGCAGTCCGATTCGGCGGCCGACATCGGCGTGAGCCTCGCTGAACTGTTCGTGAAGCTCTTTCTGGTGAGCGTCGTGTACCTCGCAGCGAGTGCCCTGCTAATCGTCGGGTGGCTCCGCGGACGGGCAGTAGAAACCCGCGTCGGCGGGCTGCTGCCGTTTTTCGTCTGGGGGTCGCTCGCGTTCCTCCCGGTCGTCGCTGCGCAGTTCATCGGCGACATCTCGACGTACTTCTTCCGGCACCTCGGATTCGCCATGGTCATCGCCACGATTCTCGGTGCAGTGGGAATTACACGCCTCGCGGGGCGTGTTTCGAGCGGATCTCTCAGCACGCTCGTCCGGCCACTCATCGTGCTCGGGGTGGTCGCACTCGTCGCGCTCTCGCTGGTGAGCCTGTTCCCCTCGCCGTACATCTTCCTCCCCGGTCAGCACGTCGCCGCCCAGCACATGGAGGGCTACCAGACCTCCTTCAACGCCCAGCCGGCGGACAAGACCATCTGGTACGGGGCGGTGAGGACGGGCATCGACCGCTACGAGGCGGCGTTCTACGACGAACCCTTCTCCATCCACAGCGGGCCGGCCCCCGAATCGGCGATGCTCACCGGATTGCGACCGTACTACGAGAACCATCCAGAGGAAGTCGTCAGGCGCGACCACTGGTTCGTCGTCACTCAGACGGATATAGAGCGAGAGGTAGACGCCTACCGCGAACTTCGCTACTCGCGGGCGAGTTTCACCGCCATCACCACCGAGAGGGGCGTCCACCTCGTCCAGTCGAACGGCGAGTACCACCAGTTCTACGTCGATATCGGGGCTCGCCCGCCAGTCCCCGAGGGGACGTTCAGAGAGAACACGTAGGGCATCGGTCGGATGTTCTATAGGATAAGTTGTGACTTACTAACCGGCGAACCCGCGTATGTCAGTTAGTGACATGGGTTCGGTCGAGGTGCTGGTCGTCGGGCCGGCGAGCAAGGAGACGGGTGGGATAGCCAGATACATCGCCGCGCAGGTGTCGTACTTGCCGAGAACGGTTCGCACCCGGGTCTACGACGTGGCTCCGGCCTCGGACGGAACCGGCGCGTGGTGGCTCACAAAAGAGGTGTTTCGGGCAGGGTTGCGCGCGGTTCGGTTCCCGTTCCAGTCACGACCCGACGTCGTCCACGTCCACACCTCCCACTGGCGGTCGTTTTACCTCTCGTCGTGGTTCGTCCTCGTCGCCAGCTACCTCTGGCGGCGGCCCGTCGTCCTCCACGTCCACGGCTCCGAGTTCGATGACTTCGTAGAGCGGGCCTCTCGCCCGTCTCGTCTGCTGCTTTCTCGGGTGTTCGCTGCCGCCGCCGCGGTCGTCGTCCTCTCTGCCTACTGGCGCGACGTCCTCAGGCCGGTCGCGGGAACCACCCCGCTGCTCGTGCTCCCGAACGCGGTAGACCCGGACGAGTACGACCCCCACTTCGACGTGACGCCCCCGCACGTCGCGTTCGTCTCGAATCACGTCCCCCGAAAGGGCCTGCGCGAGTTCGTAGACGCCGTAACCGCCTGCAAGCGTGAGGGGCTCGACTTCCGGGTGACGATTGCCGGACGCGGCCCGCTCTCACACTTCGCGGAGGCACTCGCCGAGACGACGCCCGACGTGACCTACCGCGGCTTCGTGAGCGAGGCAGCGAAACGCGACCTCCTCGCAGAAAGCTCGATTTACGTGCTCCCGACGCACGCAGAGGGGTTGCCAATCGCCATCCTCGAAGCGATGGCCGGTGGGAACGCCATCATCTCGACCCCGGTGGGGAGCATCCCCGAACTCGTTGGCGCGGAGGGCGGGATTCTCGTCCAGCCGGGTGACGGAGAAGAACTCGCCGCCGCGCTCGGGTCGCTCGTGGCAGCCCCCGAAACCGTGCGACAGATGGCAGAGACGAATCGCCGACTCGTCGAACAGGAGTACACCTGGCAAGGGGTCGCAGCCAACCTCACTGCACTGTACGCGGGATTGGCGGGAGGGCAGCCAGTCGGCGAAACCACGGAGACTGACCCGCTCGTCGTCGAGTGACGCTGTAGTCGCCGCGTAACAATACCCGTCGCAGGCCTATCTTCTGGCAGAATGTCCACGCAGAGCCACGGCCGGGCGTTCGTCCTCGGCTTCGACGGCGTCCCGTGGGACCTGGTCGTGCGCTGGAGCGACGCTGGCGAGTTACCGAACTTCGCCCGTCTGTTCGCGGAGGGGGCCGCCGGCCCGCTCGAAAGCACGAAACCGGCGAACACGCCCGTCGCCTGGCCAGCCATCGCCACCGGAACGTGGCCCGACCGCCACGGCGTCTACGAGTTCGTGAAACTGGGCGCGGACTACACCCAGCGACCCTACTCGCGAAACGACATCCGCGAGCCAGTGCTCTGGGAGCAACTCACCCCGGCAGTCGTGGGCAACGTCCCGCTCACCTACCCGCCGGCCGAAATCGACGGGGCGCTCGTGACGGGGATGCTCACGCCCTCGGCCTCGGCGCGGTTCGCCCACCCCAAATCGCTCGAAGCGCAGATACGCCGCGAGCTTCCGGACTACCAGTTCGAACTCAAGTGGCACGAGTACGGCGACCGGACCGAGGCGTTCCTCGCGGACCTCGAACGCCTCGTCGCCAACCGCCGAAAGCTCATGGAATTGCTCATGGAGCGCGAGGACTGGCGACTGTTCTTCTTCGTGTACGTCGCTCCCGACCGCCTCCAGCACCTCGTCTGGGACGACGACGTGCTCCTCAACCACTACCGGACGCTCGACGACATCCTCGGTGAGGTCATGGCTTACGTCGAGGCGCGCGAGGCGACGCTGTTTGTGGTTTCAGACCACGGCTTTGGCCCCGTCTCCCGCGTAGTGAGCGTGAACCGCCTGCTCGTCGAAACGGGCTACCTCGTTCCGCGGTCCCAGACCGGGGTGCGAGGAGCGCTCTCGAAACTCGGCCTCGACAAGACTCGCGTCCTCGCAGCCCTCTCGCGGGTCGGCATCACCGACCGCCTACTGGTGCAGTACCTCCCGCCGGGCGTCCTCAAGTCGGCGGCAGCGCGCATCCCGGGCGACCACCAGCTGTACGACGTGGACCACCGACGAACGACCGCCTTCCTCCACGGCCTCGGGAGCGTCTACGTCAACGACACGGCGCGGTTTACGCCCGGCGCGGTCTCCCCGTCGGACCGCCCTCGAATCAAGGCCGAACTCGCCGCGCTGCTCGCAGCCCTGACCGATCCCGAGACGGGAGCGCCCGTCCTGTCGGTGTTCGACGGCGCGACGCTCAATCCTCGCGACCCGAACGGTCCTGACCTCGTCATCACCGCTCGCGAAGGCTACCACGTAGACCCGTCGCTCGGCCCCGAAGTCGTCGGCGACGTGACCGGCGTCGCGGCGTACCACAGACCAGACGGCATCTTCTTCGCGTGGGGACCGGACGTCGCGGCAGGCGTCGCCCCTACCGAGGCGTGGGTGGTGGACGTCGCGCCGACCGTGCTCCACGCCGCGGGCGAACCGATTGCGAAGGATTCAGACGGGCGCGTCCTCACAGAAATCTTCGCCCCCGACTCCGAGACGGCACGACGGGAAATCAAGTCACGCGCCTACCGGCGAACCCAATCTGCCGGCATCGTCGAGGAAGATTATTCCGCGGTCGAAGACCGCCTGCGCGGACTGGGCTACCTCGAATGAGCGGGCGTTGCCGCCGGGGCGAACGCGGCCAACGGTTAATACCGCCCAAGCGGTACTAGAGGGAAGGCTCTCACGGGTCGCGCCGGGGTGGGAACGGCGGGCTGCGACTCGCCGTGTAGGCTCCCGAAAGCCATGACAGACACTTCCAACACAGACGCCGGTACACCTGCCGAGCGGTCGCGCATCTTGCGAGCGTTACAGCAGAGCGAGATGAGACGCGACCGGGCGGGGCTGTGGGTCGTCGCGCTAGTGTTGTTTCTCACGCTCGCGTACGTCACCTGGCAGTTCGTGGGGACCGTCGTCCTCGGGCTGTTCATCTACTACGTGACGCGGCCCGTGTTCAAGCAGGTGAACAGACGCATCCAGCGACGGCTGTACGCCGTCGTCGTGACGCTTACGTTGGTCGCGATTCCCGTGCTGTTCCTCGTCGGCTGGGCGATCGCCATCATCATCAACACGCTGTCGCAGTACCTCGATGCGGAGCGGCAGGCCGAGCTGACAGCGCTCATCGCCCCGTACATCGACCTGACGACCGTACTCCAGGATTCTGAGGAGACGATTCGATTGCTCATCACGGACCCCAGTCAACTCGCCGACTCGGGACTTGGCGACGTACTCGGGCAGGTGACGGACGTGCTGCTCGCCTCGCTCGCGACGCTACTGAACGTGAGTTTCCACGCCTTCATCGCCCTGCTCATCGCCTTCTTCCTCCTGAAAGACGACTACCGATTCGTCGCCTGGGGACGGCAGACGATTCTCCGGCGCGACAGCCCGCTCGAACACTACTTCAGGACGGTCGATGCCGACCTCCGGTCGATTTATTTCGGCAACATCCTGAACGCGCTCGCCACCGGCCTGCTCGGGGTGGTCACGTACGTCGTACTCAATCTGTTCGCCCCGGCCCCGGTGCGCATTCCCGAACCGGTGCTCGTCGGAATGCTCGTCGGCGTCGGCAGCCTCGTCCCGGTCATCGGTATGAAAATCGTCTGGGTGCCCGTCGCGGCCCTCCTGTTCGCTCGTGCGGCGCTCGTCGCCCCCGAAGCACTCTGGTTCCCGGTGGTGTTCAGCGTCGTCTCCATCGTCGTCGTGGACACCATCCCAGACCAGTTGCTGCGCCCCTACGTGAGCGGACGGTCGCTCCACATCGGGGCGGTGATTCTCGCCTACACCTTCGGCCCCCTGCTGTTCGGGTGGTACGGCATCTTCCTCGGCCCACTCATCCTCGCCGTGGTCTACGAGTTCGGCCGAATCGTCTTCCCGTGGCTGGTGGACCCGACGTACGAACCGCGACCAGCACCCGTCGTCAAAGCCGAAGACCCCGCAACCGAAGCGACAGACCAGCCGGATTCGGCGGCTGCCCCAGAGGGGAGTGAGTCTGCCTGAAGCGGGGCTCCCGGCGCGCACGCGTCAGACGCGAAACGTGATAACGGCCGGTTCACCGTCGGAGCACAGGCGACAGAATAAGCGTTCGAACGACGGAATCCCCAATCGAACAAAGTCGCCAGCGGCGTGGCCATCCACCATCCGAGCCAGCCCGAAGTCACCCTCGAAAAGCCACGGACATACATCACAATTTCTGACAGTATATTCAGCAGTGTGAAACGATTGCATACGGCACGGTCGGGCTCCGTACCGAATCTCGAAATGACCAATTTCGCGATACATGAGTGTGAACTATCACGTCAGCGATACCGTTTCGGCGCGCAGAGTGTTCACCTGGTACTGGCCCGTATAAACTTACACAGTCGCCCGATTAATCCGGAACTAATCCGATTGGTCGAACAGTTATACGGACATGAATCACCTGGTTGATAAATAGGTTAGCGGCGGAGACAGTCAGGATTTGATTAGTATGTTTGCGTGACACTCAACAAATCGAACTAATGTCAGAATCACAATATTTATGGTCGGTAGCTTGTGCTTAACGAACTGCAATGGCACGCGAACTGGCACGCGGACAGCAACGAAAAGCGACGGCAGAGGAGGACGACTCCCTTCTCAATCGTCGCGATTATCTTAGAATGGGTGCGTACGCGGCAGCGGCCGGCAGTACTGCAGCGGTCGTTTCCTCCGGCAGTGCGAAGGCTGCGACGACCCGACACGGCATCAGTTTCGACCGTGTCGTGAACATCGTCGACGACTACGGCGCAGACCCAACTGGCACCGAACCCGTGAACTCGGCCCTCGAGCAAGCGGCGAGCGACGGAACCCTCATCAAATTCCCCGAAGGCAGCTACAAATTTAGCGGCAAGTACATCCCCCGCAACAACCGCCTCGGATTCCTCGGCGAAGGCGACGTGAAATTCGTCCCGCCGAACGGCTACACAGACCTCCTCATCGACAGCTGGTCCGGGTACGACGAAATCCTCATCGAGAACATCGACATCGACATTCGAGACGAGAGCACGACGGCGGGCATCCGCCTGAAGTGCCAGACCAAGTTCCATTTAGAGGACATCGAATACCTCGGGCGCGGCATCACGGCCCACCAGGGCCAGATAAGCGCGTTCCTCCTCGCACTCGAAAGCGCAGATGGCGAGGGTGTCCTCAAGAAAGCCGTCGCCAAGAAAGGCTCCCGGTTCGACGGCTACGAGGGCGGCAACGGCCGCATCGGCGTCTGGATTGGCTGGTCGAACAAAGGGACCATTCGCTTAGAGGAGTGTGACTTCCGCGAGTTCGGGAACAACGCCTGTTACACCTCCCGAACCCCCGGCAACGTCCAGATCGTCGATTCGTACTTCCTCAACAACAACGCCTCTCAGATTCGCCTGAGTGGCAAGGGGAGCTACGTCAAAAACTGCGTCCTCGAAATCGACTTCGACAAGTACACCGGCCCGAAGCCAATCGACACGTCGAACGAGTTCGGGATTCGCGGCATCTCCGTCGACCAGGGTGTCCAGCAGGACGTTCCCGCGATTCCGGCGGGCGCAGAAATCGTCGACTGTGACATTATCGGCCGCAACGCCCCGCAGGGCGTCGGCCTCATCAACGTCTCCCCGCAGGGACGCAGCGTGACGGTCAAGAACACGCGCATTCAGTGTGACCTTCCGAACACGCCTGCGGTCCGCCGCGGCGAACCCGGCGCGATTCAGTGGCGGCCGTACCAGCAGGTTCCACCGAAACCCCACTACCTCCACCTGGAGAACTGCAGCATCACGGGGAGCGCGGACGGCCGGGAAGCGGTGTTCATCGACAGCGCCGACGGCAGTTCCATCACGGACTGCTGTATCCAGCAGACCGGGTCCGGGCGCTCCGGCGTGCGCGTCGTCAACTCGAACGACGTGAACGTGACGAACTCGACCATCAACGTGAGCGGAACGGCAGTCGATTACCAGAACTCGACGGGCGAGACGGCCGGCATCGAGCAATCCGGCTCCTGCCCGGTTCCGAGCACGAAGATTGGTGCGTCGAGCGACCAGACCGATTCGGACAGTGACGCTGCATCCACCCAAAGCGCCGAAGGTGATTCTTCGGACTCGAAATCCTCGGGCGATGAGACGGAATCTGACTCCAACGAGGCCGCAGCCACTGATTCGAACGAGAAGGTCCTCACCATCAACGGCGTCGAATCGCCGGGCGAGTACGTCTTTTCGGTGAGCGGCGACCTGCAAAAGAGCGAGGCGAACGGCGCGACCGTAGACGACAACGACGACCTCTCGGGGACCACTGCCCGCGGACAGGTCGAAGGCGGCATCGACAGTTATACTTTCACCGGTTCGTTCACCCGCTTCGACGTGACGGGCGGCAACCCGACCATCACGGTAAACGGTGAGGCCATAGACCCGTCGTCGGTCGCCCAGACCGCAGACGACGCGCCACAGAAGGGCGTCACGGCAGCCGATTCGACCACCAGTGCGTCGAGTGATGCCGGTTCGAACAGCGGTAGTTCGAGCGGCGGAAGCGCGACTGACGCCACCAAATCGAGCGCGAAGGACGCAGCGACGCACACTATCGCGCTCGTCGGCGCGGCCACCGGAACGACCACCTACACGTTCAACGTGAGCGGTTCGGTCTCGGAGGCTGCCGACAGCAAACTCGACCTCAACAAGAACGTCTTCGGGACGAACGTCGAGGGTGCGGTTTCGAAAGCGGCCCACAGCTACCAGTACTCCGGTGAAATCACCGACATCTCGGTGGACGGCCCGGCAGACATCTACGTAGACGGCATCAAGGTTCGGCCAGAGGAGGCACTCGAACGGCTTCCAGAACTGCCGAACCTGCTCATCCTCGACGGCGACGCGAGCGACGACGTCACCGGCTACATGGTGTCGGTCGACGGCGAACTCGTGCGCAGTGACGCGCTCAGTTCCGCCCCCGAGGACGCGACGACGTGGGACCGCTTAGACGACACCGTAAAGAACGGAACCGTCACCGGCGTGGTCGCGGAAGGGACCGACGCCTACCGCTTCGACGGCGACGTGACCAAGTTCAAGGTTCGCGGGTCTGCCGCGATAACCTTCGAAGACCTGGACGGCTAAGCCAGTCCGCTCGCTGCCATTCTCCCCCGCTCTCGTACGGTGAGCGACAGTGCCCGTCCGTCGGCGGTCGGTTTGCTGTGACACACTGTCCGTAAGCGCAGAATAACGATACGCTCCCGTCGTCTCCGTCGAAGTAATGGGCACGCGCCCGTCCAGACGGCGATATCTCGCGGCGATAGGAGCCGCCGCACTGGGCGGCGGCCTCGCCGGGTGTCAGTTCGTTCCCCGACCGACGCCTACGCCGCCGCCCACGCCGCCCGAAACCCCGACGGCGGAACCACCGAACCTGTTGCGCCACGGCATCCAGTTCATACGGTCGGTCGACCTCGTGGCTGATTTCGGCGCAGACCCGACTGGGTCAGAACCAATCGACGACCTGCTGGCGATGGCGGCGACGGCCGGAACCCTCGTCGTCCTGCCGGCGGGTCGCTATCTGCTGAACGAGACGTACAACTTCGAGGCGAACACGGTTGGCCTCCTCGGAATTGGTGACGTGCGTATCGTCCCGTCGGTGGGGTTCCACGACCTCGTCTTCGACACCAACGAAGTCGACGTCGACGAGATTCTGCTCGAAAACGTCGATATCGACATTACCCACCCACAGACGTCCGCCGGCATCCGCCTCCTGACGCGGACGAAGTTTCACGTCCAGGACCTGGAGTACGTGGGTCGCGGTCTGACCGAGTTCCGCGAGCAAGCGAGCGCGTTCCTGCTCGCCATCACCGACCCGGATGGCCTCGGGACGCTCAGGCGGGTCGTCGCAAAGGAAGGCGCGCGCATCGACGGCTATCTCAACGGAAACGGACGCATCGCCGTCTGGGCGGGGTGGGAACACAAGGGAACTATCCGCATCGAGAAGTGTGATTTCCGCGAGTTCGGAAACAACGCCTGTTACACCTCCCGGACGCCCGGGAAGGTACAAATCGTCGATTCGTACTTCCTCAACAACAACGCTTCGAGCATCCGCCTCGGCGGAAAGGGCAGTTTCGCAGAAAACTGCACGGTCGAAATCGACCTGGAGAAATACACTGGTCCACCGCTCGAAAACATCTCGACTGGCTTCAACACGCGCGCCATCGTGGTCGAAACCGGCGTGCAACTCGACGTGCCCGGCATCGAACCAGGGGCAGAGATTCGAAACTGCCGGGTCATCGCTCGCAACTCGCCGAAGTCCCAGTCGCTCGTCGAACTCTCGCCACAGGGCCAGACGATGGTGCTGAAAGATTCGGTCATCGTTTGCGACATCGACGACACGCCCGCGATTCGCCGGGCGCGGCCGGGCGAACTCCCGTGGCGACCCTCCCAGCAGGTGCCGCCGAAGCCACATTGGATTACCGTCGAAAACGTCACCATCCTCGGCTCTGCGAGCGGCGGCGAGGCCATCCGCATCGAGGAAGGTCCGGAATCGGTCTTCAGAAACTGCCGCATCGAACAGTCCGGCGCGGGACGCGACGGCATCCGACTGGTCGATTCAACCGACTGCCTCGTCGACGGCGGGTCGATAACCACCGCCCGCCACCCGATTCGCGTCGAGTACGGCGGCCTCGCAGACGACCGGTGTCTCCTGAAACTCGGGTCAGCCCCGACGCTCTCGTCGGTCGAAACCGCCGACGCACCCCTCCTCTACGAACATACGACCGATACGCCGACCCCGTGTATCGTGACGGCAGCCCAACCCTTCGTAAACGGGCTCGACCGGTCGGTCATCAACATCGACGACATCAGCGACGAGAGCCCAATTCGGCTCTACGGCAACGTGTTGTTCGAGGCCTGAGTTCGGGAGACGCGGCGCTTTAGCGTCCGGGCGAGGCCGTAGGTAAGCCGCCCGCCGAGCGAGAGTGCGAGATACGCCCACGACGCGGAATCCGTCGGGGTCGCTCGCAGCGCCCGAATCGACGCCCGGCGAGCGTCGCGATAGGCGCCAGCATCCAGTGCGGCCACCGCGAGCATCCGAGCGGTCGCGGCCTCGAACTCGGGAACCATGCCGTAGGACGCCGCGAGCGGGCGGTGGGTTTCGAGCAAAAGCGGGTACGCGGTATCCCGAATGCGCTCGAACTCCCCCGAGAGTTGGTCACCCGCGCCCATCCGGCGGACGACGAGCGGTTCGGGGACGATGTCGAACGCACACACAGTCGCGAGTCGGAGGTACCACTCGCGATCCTCCCAGACGGGGAAGCGGTCGTCGAGCGTCCCGGCCGCGTCGAGCGCGGTTTTCCGAACGAGCACCGTCGAGAACGGGGCTAGCGGTTCGCCTCGGAGCAGGTCGCGAGCCACCCAGCCTCGCGTCGTCGGCGTCCGAATCGTGGTCGTGCGTCCCCTCGTATCGACGTAGCGTTGGCCGGTGTACACCACGCCGACGTCGTCGTCTGCGGCCGCAAAACGGGCGATTTGCTTTTCGAGTTTTTCGGGTTCCCACTGGTCGTCGTCGTCGAGAAAGGCGACGTACGTGCCGTCAGCGGCGGCGAGGCCGCGGTTTCGTGCGGCGGCCGCCCCCTGCGGGTTCGCGGTTCTGATGAAGTGCGTCTCCGCGATGGCCGCGAGTTCGAGCCCTTTCAGGACGTGTTCTGCCGATTTCTCGGAGTCGTCTACCACGATGAGTTGGATGGACTCGTATGTCTGGGCGTTGATGCTCGCAATCGCCTTCGTGAGTGCGTCAGGCCGGTCGCGCGTCGGGACGACGACGCTCACGAGCGGGGTTTTGCCGGCTGCTCCCATACCTGCTCTTCGCCCCGAACGGACATTGTTAGTCAGTTCCTGTCACACCGTGGTTGCGTCGGATTTGGCAGCCAATTCCGTCTCTGTCTGCCAGTTTTCCGATTCGACGACGCCGCTTACGCGACATTAACTCTGAAATAACAATTGCCGCCGACGGCCCAGGTACAGGATAATGAGCGTCCCGTCTCTTCCGTATGGTTCGTCGCTGCGACGCGGACGCAGGCTAGTGGTGGTACGATGAGAGTTCCCGGTGGCGGTCTCTTTCGGCGGTTGCTCCCCGGCGGGTCGCTCGCAGACCGGACGATAAAGAGCGGTATCTGGGTGACGATATCGAACATCACCGACCGCGGCCTGCAACTTCTGTTGCTGGTCATCCTCGCCCGATTGCTCGCGCCCGCCGACTTCGGGCTGATGGGTATCGCGCTGCTCACGGCGACGGCGCTCCGACGACTCTCGAATCTCGGCCTGAATCAGGCACTCATCTACCAGAAGGGCGACGACGTCGACCACTACCTCAACACCGCCTGGAGCATGGAAGTCGCCCGCGGCTTGCTCCTTGCGGCAGTGACGTTCGCCATCGCGCCGCTGGTCGCCGACCTCTTTCACGAACCGCGCGCCCTGCCCGTCCTGCAAGTGGTGGCGATTTCGCCGCTGTTGACGGGTATCAGAAATCCGGGCGTCATCTACTTCCAGAAGAACTTGGAGTTCCACAAACAGCTCGTCTACCAGTTGTCGGGGTCGTTCACCAACTTCATCGTCGCGGTCACCATCGCGGTCATCTACGGCTCGGTCTGGGCGCTCGTCCTCGGCTACGTCCTCGCGGACGCCGCCCGCCTCGTTGTCTCCTACCTCGCCCACGAGTTCAGGCCGGGGCTGTCGTTCGACCTCAGCGCGGCCCGCGAACTGTTCACCTACGGGAAGTGGGTCACCGGGGGCGGCATCGTCACGTTCCTCTACAGTCAGGGCGACGACGCGGTGGTCGGCTGGCTGTTGAACGCCACCTCACTCGGCTTCTACCAGGTCGCCTATCAGTTCGCGATGGCCCCGGCGACCGAAATCGCCGCCGTCATCTCCTCGGTGGCCTTCCCGAGCTATTCGAAATTGCAGGATGACGTCCCCGCCTTGCGGGAAGCGTTCTTCCAGACGGTGCAGGTCTCGACGGCCGTCTCGTTCCCCCTCGCGGTTGGCATCGTCGCCGTCGCGCCCACCTTCGTCGTCGCCTTCCTCGGCGAGACGTGGGAACCGACCATCGTCCCGATTCAACTCATCGGCGTCTACGCCTTCCTCATCTCGATGACGATGACGTTCGCCCCGGTGTGGCAGGCACGGGGCCACCCCGACTACGGGACGAAAGTTTCGGCGCTTCGCACCGTCTTCCTCGCCATCGTCATCATCCCCGCGACGCTCCAGTACGGCATCGTCGGCACCGCCGCCGCCGTCGTCGCGACGTACGTCGTCCCCTCCGTGCCCATCGACATCTACCTCCTCGTTAGAACCGTGGAGACGACCTACGGCCGGTTCGTCCGCGAGATTACCTACCCACTCGTCGCCAGCCTCCTGATGGGCGGTGCGGTCTGGGCGACCCAGCTGCTCGTTACCGTCAACCCGCTGGTTGAGTTCGTCCTGCTCGTAATAGTCGGGGCGGGCGTCTACGGCGCGGTCGTGTTCGTCCTCACGACCCGCTTTGGGTGGAGTCTCGGCCGAAACATCCGCACCATCGGAGCTGTGGTCCGCGGATGAGTCGATTAAGCGGCGGGTACTTTAGCCACTCGGCGACCCTCCTTTCGCTATGACCGGGGCGTGGGACGCACTCGCCAGCAGCGACCGCAGGCTCCGTCTCTCCAGCCGATTCCCCGACCGCAGAAACGCGATTCTCGTCTACCATTCGGTGGGGATGCCCGGACGCTTTGGCACTGTCTCTGTCGAGCGGTTCCGCCGCGACCTCGACTATCTCACAAGCCGGTACACCGTCTGTGACCTGCCCGACGTACTGGAGTCGGGGACCAAAAAACGGGTCGCCATCACCTTCGACGACGGCTTCGCCGACTTCGAGACGAACACGCTCCCCCTGCTCCGGGAGTTCGACTGTCCGGCGACCGTGTTCGTGTCGAGCGATTTCGTCGGCGACGAGAATCTGAGCCACTTCGCAGCGCGTCACGAACTCGAACCGACGGCGGACCAGGTCATGTTGACCGCGGCGCAACTACGGGCGCTCGCCACGGACCCACTCGTGACCGTGGGCAATCACACACGGAGCCACCCACGCCTCTCTGAACTCGGAGACGACGAAGCCCGTCGTGAGGAGATTCTCGGCGCGAAGGCCGCCCTGGAAACCATCGTCGGCGTGGAAATCGACCGCTTTTCGTACCCCTACGGCGACCACGACCCGGCGAGCGTCGTGCTCGTTCGCGATTCTCACGCTCTCGCCGTGACGACGGCAGGTCGCCTCGTCGCACCGGGAAGCGACCCGTATCTCCTTCCGCGACTTGCGGGGCACGTCCCCGAATCGACGCTGCGATGGGAGCTATCCGACCTCGGGGACGCGATTCGGACAGCGACACGACGCATTAACGGTCGGCTTACAATGCCCTCACGCCGTGTCTGAGCAGCCAGGTTCGCATGCTTCGCTCCGCCATCCAACTCTACACGATTCGAGACCTCGACGAACCGCTCGCCGACGTCGTCCGCCGGGTGTCGGAAGCCGGCATCGAAGGGGTCGAGTTCGCCCATCGCATCCAGCGCGAAGACCCGGAACCCGTCGCCCGCGCGCTCGCGGAGACCGGCGTCGTCCCCGTCGCCGCCCACGTCGAATTACAGCAACTCGAATACGACCGCGAGACGCTGCTCCCTCGCTACCGGACGCTCGGGTGTGATACGCTCGTCGTCCCGCACCTCTCGAAGGCACACTTCCTGACTGAGCGACGGGTGCGACAGCTCGCGGAACGACTCAATCGACTCGGCGAGCAGCTCACAGCCGAGGGCTTCAGTCTCCTCTATCACAATCAGGACCACGACTTCTTCCCGCTCGTCGAGTCGGGGTGGCTCGGAGCGGCGCTTACGTCGATTTCGCCCGAGACCCACGACGTGCGCACGGAGTCGTTCGGCCAGCGCGTGTGGCGCATTCTGGGCTCCGCCGGTGACAGACAGTTCATGAAACGATACCTTACCGACCTGCCCGAGGTCCCCCTTGAACCGACGGCGTACGGCCTGCTCGCGACACTTCTCGACCCGGAGTACGTGCAGTTCGAAGTGGACGTCGGGGCGGTGGTGGCTGCTGGTCACGACCCCGTTGAGGTGCTCGAATACGTCGCCGGTCGCTCGCCGCTCGTCCACCTGAAAGATGTTGCGAAGTCGGAGACGCCGCGACCCGGCGGCGGCCAGCGGTCGGTTCAACCGGGCACCGGTGGCCTCGACATCGCGGCCACGGCGACGGCCGCAGCGCGCCTCGGGACCGAGTGGGTCGTCTACGAACACGACCACCCCGAGGACGCACTCGACGCACTTGCTCACGGGGTGTCGGTCCTGCAGGCGATTACCGGAAAATCACCCGGCGACGACTCCCCCTCACCGGCGCGGGCCGATTAAGCGGTCGCTTACAATTCGAACCGAGGCCGTCAGTTTTCCCATGAAGTTCCGCCACGAGACCATCGACCCGCGGCCGCCGTGTACGCGCCTCGGCATCTGCCTCACGACGGATTTGACCGGCAACGGCCTCCCCGACGTCATCGTCGGCGGGATGGGAGCGATAAAGAACATGAAGATTCGGGGGCGCTACAGCAGCCTGCCCAACCTCGCGGGACTGAAGGACATGGTCGGTCTGAAAGAGGAGAGCATCTTCTGGTACGAGAATCCCGGGTGGCGACGCCACCGTCTCTCCACCTCGCCCGACCTCTACGTCTTCGGCAACGCGCTCGGCGACGTGAACGGCGACGGCCGCCTCGACCTCGTCGTGGGCCAAGCTTACCGGGGGACGAAGCTATTCTGGCTCGAACAGCCAGCAGACCCCACCCAACCGTGGCCCGAACACCTGATCCACGACAAGTACGACAAGTACCACGACATCGCGGTCGCCGACGTGGACGACGACGGCGAGAACGAAATCGTCGGCCTCTCACAGGAGAGCAAAGTCATCTTCTACTACGACGTTCCAGCCGACCCCACCCAGTCGCCCTGGCCCGAGGAGAACCTCCACGTCATTGCCGAGGGGCTGGCCGTCGAGGGCCTCGTCGTGGTGGACGTAGACGGCGACGGCGAGACGGAAGTCGTCGCTGGCCCGCACATCTTCTCACAGCCTGCCACGCCCGGCGAACTTTGGCACCACGAAGAAATTTCGACGGGGTGGGACTACACCCGTGCCGCCGTCGCGGACATAGACGACGATGGAGACCTTGAGATAATCCTGGCAGAGGGCGACTCGCCAACCTACGGTACCCACCCCGGCCGCCTCGCGATTCTCGACCCGCCGACGTGGGAGGCGACCTTCATCCACGAAGACCTGTTCTGCCCGCACAGTTTGCAGGTCGCGGACGTAGACGGCGACGGCCACCTCGACATCTACGTCGGCGAGATGGGCCTCGGCGAGAATCCGAACCCCCGTCACTTCGTGTTCCACAACCAGGGTGACGGCACGTTCGAACCGGTGGTCATCGCGACGGGAATTCCCACCCACGAGGCGAAAGTCGTCGACCTGAACGGCGACGGCCGCCTCGACATCGTGGGCAAACCCTACGAACCGGAACGCCACGTGGACGTGTGGTACAACGAGCGCGAGGACACGGCGGGCTTCGCTGACGACTGACCGGCTGAAACCCCCGCACAACTGCCAGAATCCAAGAGTATAATTGTCATACCGATAATCTACGTCCATGTCACTCATCGCAGCGGCGACGGCGGGCGCGGTCCTGGGCGTGCGCCACGCCCTCGAATCGGACCACCTCGCGGCGGTCGCGACGCTCGTCGAGGACGACACCGACCAGTCGGGCGTGGTCGGCGCGTCGTGGGGCATCGGGCACTCGCTCCCCATCGTCGTCCTCGGCCTCCTATTCGTGGCCTTCGGCGTCCACCTTCCCGAGTCGATAACCAGACTGTTCGAGTTCGTCGTCGGCGGCATCCTCATCTTCCTCGGCGCGCGGATGCTGTACTCCGCCGTCGGCGGCGTGGACGTCGAAGCCCATACTCATGGCACCGGCGTCCACACCCACCTGCGCGTCGGCGAGTCCGCATTTGGCTCCGACCACCAGCACGTAAACGACGACTCGTTCCTCGTCGGCGTGCTCCACGGATTCGCCGGGAGCGGCATCCTCGTCGTCGCACTCGTCTCCTCCGCGCCGACGATGGGCAGCGCGCTCACCTTCCTCGCGGCGTTCAGCGTCCTCACCATCGCGACGATGGCCGCCGTCTCGGTCATCTGGGGGCACACCCTCGATACGCAGTTCTCCGCGTACCTAAAGGGCGCAGCAGGACTGTTCGGTATCGTCATCGGGGCGCAACTCGCGCTGTCACAGGTCGCCGCCATCGGCCTGTTCTGAGCGCGCCGGGTCAGCGGCGGAGCGCACTCAGCGGTGCCGCGAGCGATTCGATAAGACGAATTTTGAGCCGGTCAGTAAAGCCGAGGCGGCCGGGGACGCCCGGTCGGTTCGCCTCGTACTCGCTCGTGAAGGCGAACAGATGCGGGTAGTCCTCACGGAGGGCGGCCTGATAGCGCCTGAAGTACCGCTTTTTGTTGACGTACGCCCAGAATCCGTCGGCGTAATCGTGGGCGACCACGGCGTCCGGGTAGTAGACGATTTTCGACGCCGGAATACCCGCCTCGAGTGCGCGGTAGGTCCACTCGATGCCTTCGTGACCGGCGCGGCCCTCGAACGACTCGTCGTAGCCGCCGAGCGAGCGGAAGGTGTCGCGGTCGAACGAGGTGTTTCCCTCCACGTTGATGTACGTCGGGAACTGAGCCGGGCCGAGGTCGTAGTGGCTCTGCATCTTGTTGTAGATGGTGTCGGTGCGCGGGACGACCCGCCCGCGGGCGGCGATGACGTTGCTCACTCGATGGACGCGAAGGTGTTCTTCGACGAAGTGGGGGTCTGGAACCGCGTCGTCGTCGAGAAAGACGAGAAGTGGCCCGGCAGCCAGATGCGCCCCTAGATTTCGGGCCACCGTCACGCCGTGGTTTCCGGTCAGTTCGACGTAGGTTCGGACCCGGCGCGACCCGGCGAGCACCGCGGGGACGTCCCACGTCGTCCCGTTGTCCACGACGATGACGTCGAAGGCGTCCGCCGTCTGTGCGTCGAGGGCGGCGAGCGTCGTTTCGAAGGCGGCTCGGTCCGTCCGATAGAGCACCACGACGACCGTCGCGAGGATTTCGTGTTCGGGAATCGTGACCGCGGTCGTCCGCGCGACGAGCGACCGATAGCGGGCGGGCAGGGTGTCGAATGTCGTCATGTTTCTGGATGGGTCGAATCGGTGGCGGGTCGCAGGTCGCCAGCCTCGACCATCGATTCGAGCGGATTGTCCTCGACGCCGAGTGGGAGGCTGACCCGTCCTCGGCGGCGGGCGGATTCCCAGCACGCGAAGATGAGTTCGGTCGCCGCGAGCGCGTGTTTCCCGCTCAGTTCGCTCTCGCGGTCGGTTTGGAGGCACTCGACGATGTGGGCGATAGCCCGGTCTACGTACGTCGTCCGTTCCTCGCGGCCGAATCGGGAGAGCAGTGCGCCCATGCGACCAGATTGCGGTGGTCCGTAGACGCCCTCACCGCCGGTGTCGACCGCGCGCCAGTCGCCCATCGTCTTGACGAACAGTGCGGGCGTGCTGTGGCGAATCTCGATGACGCCCTCGCTCCCGACGAGTCTGAGGAAACAGCCGATCATGTCCGCACCCCAGCCCGTCGCGGCGAGGCCATAGACGCCCGAGTCGTACTTCCACTGGGCGAGTCCCTGGTTCTCGTTGTGCGTCCCGAACCACCGATTTTCGACGGAGTATTCGACCTGCGCGAGGACCCACTCGACCGGCGTGCCGTCGGTCATGTAGTCGGCAAGGTCGAACAGGTGCGTTCCCGTGTCGTAGAGGTCGCGGTCGGCGAATTCGATGCGTTCGAGCGTCCCGATTTCACCCGCATCGAGCAAGGCCTTCATCCGGCGAAACGGTTCGCCGAAGCGATACTGGTGGTTGAACGTGAGTTGAACGTCCGCCGCGTCGCAGACGGCGACCATCCGTTTTGCGTCACCCCAGGTGAGCGCCATCGGCTTCTCACAGTGAATCGCCCGCACCGAGGGATGGCGAGCGCAGGCGGTGACGATGTCAGCGTGCGTTCCCGGCGGCGTGGCGATGCTCACGATGTCGGGGTTCGCGGCGTCGAGCATCGTCGACACGTCGGTGTAGACGCCGTCGATGCCGAACGCCTCGGCGAACGCCTGTGCGTTCTCGCGAACGATGTCGGCGCACGCGACGAGCTGGCACTGCGGGAGTCTGGCGTACCCGCTCGCGTGGCGGTAGGCCATCGCGAATCCTTTCGTGCCCGGTGGCGGCGTTTTCGCCCCGGTGCCGACGAACGCGACAGAGAACATACCTGTAAACTCGAAGGGAATGGACACGCAAGAGTATAGACCGGCTAACGACGGGATAGCGGGCCTCAACCCGGTTTTACTGAGGGCAAGTGTTTTATTTCATACACGTTGGCTCGCGCTTCGCGCTTTCGGGTAGTGATGAAAGCGAACCTTAACCAAAATCGGCCGGAAGATGACCGCTCGAAGCCGTCGAATAACTAAACGACTGCTGGCCGTTTCACACCAGTATGGGGGAGCAATGCCCGCACCGCCCAGGGGGGCGTGTCATCGATTGTGCACTTTGCCAGCCGTTGCTCGGCAAGGAGGCAGAGGAGACGAAGACGCTCTACTACGCCTCCGGACGCTGGAAGCCAGTGGACGAGGCGAAAACGGAGACTGAGAAGAAGCCTCCCGTTCGCCACAGTTCGACCGCCGTCGGCGACTGGGCGGCCCGCCACGGCAGCGACTGAGATGGCTCCCCGGGTCTCGATTATCGTCCCTGTTTTGAACGACCCGGTTGGATTGAAACAAACGCTCACCACGCTTTCTGCGCAAACGGACCCGGATTTCGAGGTTCTGGTCGTGGACAACGGCTCGACCGACGACACGAGAGCGGTCGCTCGGGCCTTCGCACGGCGCGATGAACGGGTGAAGCTGCTCGTCGAGACAGCGGTGCAGAGTTCCTACGCCGCGAGAAATCGAGGAATTCGACACGCGCGAGGTTTCCTACTCGCGTTCGTGGACGCGAACGTCACCGTCGAGCCGGGGTGGCTCGAAGCCGTCGTCGAGCGCATGGGCAAGGACGTCTCGTACCTCGGGTGTGCGGTCGAGGTGTCCTCCGAGGGTCGGGAGACGTTCGCGGCGAAGTACAATCGGCTGACCGACCTGCGTGTCGCGTACTTCGTCCACCGCCTCGGGTTCGCGCCGACGTGCTGTCTCGTCGTCCGGACGGCGCTCGTTGAGGCGGTTGGCCCGTTCGACGACCGCCTCACGTCGAGCGGCGACGTGGAGTTCGGAAACCGCGTGGCCGGGGCAGGCTATCAACTCGTGTACGCGCCAGACATCGTGATGCGCCACCCGGCGAGAACGTCGGTGCGAGCGCTCGTGAAGAAGGCGGTTCGCATCGGCCGCGGTAAAAGTCAATTGCGCCGCTACTATCCCGAGCGCTACGGGACCCCGCTTCGCGGTATCGTAAATCCCGCGGCCTACCTCCCCCCGACGCGGCGGGCGTTGCGGACGCTCGTCGTCGGGTGGGAGTCACTTTCAATCAGGGAGAAACTCGGCGTCTTCGGTCTCTTTTACCTGCTCAGACTCGCGAAGGCGTACGGGCAGCTCGCGGCGGTAGTCGAACAGGACCGGTCCCCGAGACAGGAACGCGTCGTCGGGCGGACGGGACAGGTTTGAGCGTGTGAGCTTTCAGCTCTGCGAAATAGCGTCTCGAAAGGCTCTGGGCCGCAACCACAATAGTCGCTGGCACGCGAACTGGCATAGGTGCGTCGCGGCCCTGAGCACGCGTATATTTGTTCTGTCAGCTGATAAACGCACTGGATTCGTGCCTCGGCTGTGAACACTCTGCGTGCGCTGAGTGTCACTCGTCGTTACGAAACGAATCGATGTCCGGGAGCGCATTCACTCCGGCGTGCGTCCCGAGATAGTTGGCGTCACGGACGGTTCGCAGAAATTCACCGTGAGACTGATACTCGCGGAACGTGAGGACGCGGCCGCCTTCGACGGCGAAGACGATTTCGAACGTGCCGTCCGGTAATCGGTAGTGGTCTGCCCGCGTCACCTCGGGTGGCAATTCACCGACCATACCGCCTGTTAGCGGGCTGACGATATGAACGTCCGGCTAGGGAGACTCGCGAGTGCGTTCCCAGAGCTTCTCGAACTGCGCCATCAGCTCGTCGTCGAGGGCGAGTCGGACCGTCATTACTCGCTCATCGAGGTCGAAGTCGAGGGGCTCCAAGTTAAGTTCCCGAACCGCAACCCCTGTGGACGGAGCCTGGTCGAGATGTACGGCGATGCCGTCCGTGGTGATGTCGATCGCGAGCGAGTCGATGGCCGTTACGAACGCCCGCTTGTTCGGCGCAGAGACCCTCGCGTGGTCCTCGCGGACGAGTCCGCTCTCTACGAGATCAGAGAGCCGTCTGTACACGGTCGATTGAGAGACGCCGGTCTGTTCGGTCAGGTCCTCTATCGTCACCGGACCACCACTTCCCGCTTGCAGAATCTCGCGGGCGACGCTATCTCCAAGGAGCGAGAGGATGCGCCTCGTGGTCGTTCCGCCGTCTCCATTTTCCCCCAGAATCCCCATAGTCTGTTATTCAGACGTATTCCTAGGATATGTAGTTTTAGTCACAAAAAATGTGGGCCGGTCAGCGGGATATTCGGTGCGGAGCCGTTATTCGGTCGGCTGGGCTGCCTGTCCGCGAAGGGCAGACACCAGTTCGAACACACGCCCCTCTGGCGAGTATTCGGTGTAAAGCTGCACACCGGTGACCGCGACGAGCGTCGCGGTACTGAGTGCGGCCCACCACAGACCGGGAATCGACGTGAACGGCGAGATACCGATGAGGGCAGCCGAGACGCCGAGACCGATGGTAATGGCCATCGCGAGGACGTACTTGCCGATTGACGACGGCGATTCCGTCTGCGTTTCCATCAGGTACGGGTCGAGTTGCCCAGCCGATTCGAGCAACTGAATCGTCCCGCGATTCTTGTTGAACGCGATGATGCCAGCACTGTCCATCTTCGGCAGGTGGCACTGGTACAGTCCGATGTACACTCGCTTTCGCTGGTCAGAGGACAGTTCCATGACCGTGATGTTGTTTTCTTTCGCTGCAATGTACTCTGCAAGTTCGTCCAGACGGGCTGTGCCCCCGTTCTGTTCGAGGTAGCGGAGCGCATCGCGGCGGCGGCGGTTCTTCAAGATTTCGAAGATGACGTCTTTGTCAAGCGGGTCTGCTTTGATTTCAACGTCTCCCCCCACGTCGGCGTCGTGCGCGACGGATTGTAGTGAACTCATTTGTATCACCGTTGAGCACGAAATGTTCGTACGAGCTGCCAAGCGGAACTGGCAGGCACAGATACACTGGCCTTTCCCCACATTCCCCCACTTGGGCCCCCTACGCCCACCATGCTGGTTACCGTGAACCAAACCATAATATGCGCTCCCTTAAGATAAGGTTAATCCAACGTTGCAGATTCTGAAGATGTTTGACGAGCGATTCGCAGCGTCTGACAGAGACGACCCGTGTCGTGTTTTTACCACCATATCCTACATTCGCGAAATAAATACTGTCAGAAACATAATATTGTTTATTGTCGCGTGTTCACGGGTCCTCGAAGCGGTCACCGTCGCACGAATATGAGCTGTCCCGTGTCACAGATATGTTCTATCATATGATACTCTTCGGTTACTGATTGTCATACACTGCGAAATCGGTAAGTCGGACATAAGCGCCCCAAAACTCGGTATATCCAACCTTCCAGTACGGAAGGCAGTGGCGACTCAGCATATCCTATATATTAACCCAGACAGTCCAGAAATCCGTCGGATTCGAGAGTGAGGGGAACGCGCGCACCTGGCGCTGACTCGCGTAAGAGGGTGAAAAGCGAGTATCTTAAAGGGGGTGCCTCCAAATTCGCGGGTATGCAGGACCGCACACACACGGCAGACGTCTCGCCCGGCGAGACGGTCACCATCGCGGGCTGGGCGCACGAGACGCGCGACCTCGGTGGGATTGCTTTCCTCATCGTCCGGGACAAGACGGGGAAGATTCAGGTCAAGTTCGAGAAAGACGAGATGGACGACGACCTCGTCGAGACCGGCACGAACGTCTCCCGCGAGAGCGTCGTGACGGTCACCGGCAAGGCCGAGGAAGAACCGCGCGCCCCGACCGGCGTCGAAATCGTCCCCGAGTCCATCGAGATACTCGCCGCCGCAGAGCCAGAACTCCCCCTCGACCCGTCGGGAAAGGTCGACGCTGAACTCTCGACCCGCCTCGACAACCGCACGCTCGACGCCCGCCGCGACGAGACAAAGGCCATCTTCGAGATTCGCGCCGAGATTCTCCGCGCCGTCCGCGACTACTTCCGCTCGGTCGGTGGCACGGAAATCAACACGCCGAAAATCGTCGCCACCGGGACGGAGGGTGGGACGGAACTGTTCCCGATTACCTACTTCGGCCAGGAAGCGTTCATGAACCAGTCGCCACAACTGTTCAAGCAGCTGATGGTCGGCTCCGGCTTAGAGCGCGTTTTCGAAATCGGCCCAATCTTCCGCGCAGAGGAACACAACACGCCACGCCACCTGAACGAAGCGACGATGATCGACTTCGAGAGCGCGTTCATCGACCACCAGGAAGCGATGGACGTGTGCGAGGGGACGCTCAAGGCGGCCTACTCGGCCGTCGCCGAGAACTGCGAGGAAGAACTCGAAACCCTCGGCCTCGCAGACGACTTCGAGGTCCCAGCGGACGACTTCCCACGCCTCACCTACGAGGAGGCCATCCAGCGCATCAACGCGACGGGCGAACTGGACGAACAACTCGTCTGGGGCGACGACCTCCCGACCGAGGGCGAGAAGGCACTCGGCAAGGACGTCGGCGGCCACTACTTCATCATCGACTGGCCGAGCGAAATCAAGCCGTTCTACATCCAAGACTACGACGAGGACCCCGACCTCTCGAAGGGCTTCGATCTCATGCACCCGCGCATGGAACTCGTCTCCGGTGGCCAGCGTGAACACCGCTACGACAACCTCGTCGAAGGCTTCAAACAGCAGGGTCTCGACCCGGACGCCTTCGAATACTACACCAAGATGTTCAAGTACGGCATGCCACCGCACGCCGGCTGGGCATACGGTGTCGAGCGTCTCGTCATGACGATGCTCGGACTGTCCAACATTCGTGAGGCTGTTCTGTTCCCGCGGGACAGACAACGTCTGAGCCCATAGGGCGAAGATTTGGCTGTTAGCGAGAGGAACGGTAGTGACTCTCGCCAAACCGTCAGCGTCTGAGTCCGTAGGACGAAGACCTGACTGCCGACGAGGCTAGCGCGAGCGAGTCTCGTCAGTCTGTAGCGTCTGTCGACGTAGGCGACGACGCGACCGCGAACATGACGTCCTAATCAGGACGCACCCTCTGGAAGCAACCGACTATCCTCATTTCTCGACTACTAACCTGCGCAGTGCCAACACCCCGCTTCAGGAACGGCTTTCTCCGCGGCGCACCTCAATCCATTAACAGGAGGGGAAGCTATGGCGCGCACACAAACGAGCATCATTTTACGCTACTATTTCTACATGGCTGGCTCGTCGTTCGGGTTCATCGCGCCAATCTGGGTCGTCCTGCTCGAATCGCGGAATCTGAACTTCACGGAAATCATGGTGTTAGACGCCATCTTCGCCGTAACGCTCGTGCTCGGGGAGGTGCCGACGGGCTACCTCGGCGACCGCATCGGGCGGCGGACGAGTCTCATCCTGAGCGCGGTCATCGTGAGTGGGTCGTCGCTCGCGTTCGCCGTCGCCCAGCGATTCGAGACGTTCCTCGTGGTGTATTTCATCTGGGCAGTGGCCATCACCATGCGCTCTGGGAACGACAGCGCGTGGCTCTACGACACGCTGAAACAGTTCGGCAACGAGGCGACGTTCACTCGCGTGCGGGGTCGGGGATTCTCGGTCCTGCTCATCACCGGGGCCGTCTCGTCGCTCGCGGCGGGTGCCCTCGCGGAGGTGGACATTCGGTATCCGTTCGTCGCGTTCGCGATTCTCGGACTGGTGAGCGCGCTCGTGTTGCTCACGATGCCCGAACCAACCATCGAGTCGGGGGCGGGCGAGACGCTCTCGATTGCCCACGTTCGGGACGTCATCCAGCGGAAGTTGTTTCGACCGCCGTTGCGGGCGTTCGTCATGTTCGTCGCGCTGTTCTACGCGGCGACGTGGAGCGTCGAGATTCTGGTTCAGCCGGTGAGCACGCGTCTCGGCCTCGGTTTCGGCGAGCTGGGCGTCATGTACGCGACGTTCGCGGTGTTCGGTGCGATTGCCTCCGGGTCTGCCGACTGGATTCAGGAGCAGATTGGGGTCCACCGCTGGCTCATGTTAGCGACCATCGGGCTCGGGGCGAGCCTGTTGCTCATCCTCGCCGTCCCGCTGGTGGCCCTGCCGTCGTTCTTGCTCATGCACACGGCGTTCAACGCGGCGCTCCCGATGGTCGAACAGCACCTAAACGACCGGATGCCCTCGGTCGGACGGGCGACGGTGCTGTCTGCGATTTCGATGGCGGTTTCCGTCGCCAGTGTGCCGCTCAAGCTCGGGAGCGGGGCGCTCGCGGACGCCACCTCGCCGGCGATGGCCGTCGTTGGGCTCGGTGCAATCTTGCTCGCGGGTGGTCTCTACGTCGTCGTCGCGAACGTCTCCCTCTCGGGCGGAGAAACCGCCGTCCTCGGTAGTGAGAGCGACTGAGGGTCGGCAACCGATACGCCCATACCCGCGACCTCCGTAGCGCCGCCAATGGGAGACGAGCTGCCGGGCAGCGACGGCGAGCACGCGCTGCAAGAGCGTTTCGGGACGAAAGAACGGGCACTTCGCTTCTACGAGGACAGCATGCACGAGGAGTTGAACGAAGTGATGCAGCGGTTCATCGGTGAGCGCATCCTGTTCTTTCTCGCGACCGCCGACGCGAACGGGCACACAGACTGCTCGCCGCGACTCGGACCGCGCGGGTTCGTCACCGTCCTCGACGAGAAGACACTCGCCTACCCCGAGTACCGGGGCAACGGCGTCCACGCCTCGCTCGGCAACATCGAAGAGAACCCCTACGCCAGCCTCACGTTCGTCGATTGGTGGGACACCACCGTCGGACTGCACGTGAACGGGCCGGCCACCCTGCACGACGAGTTGTCGGGTGCCGTCGACCCCTCGGGAACCGACCGGCAGAAGGTGTGGGTGAAGGTGGACGTCGAGGAGGCGTACATCCACTGTGCGAAACACCTCCCCCAACTCTCTATCGAGGAGTTCGACCCGCCGTGGGGGACCGACGACGAGGGCGCGAAACGAACCGACTTCTTCGACGACGAGAATAAATTGTAAACGTTTTACAATCGGGTAACGGAGTCGCGAGTAGATGATGCTGGGTGACCGGGCGATGGAGGCGAAGAGCCGATGAGTCGAGAGCGAGCGCAGGCGTTCGTTCCCGGCCACGTCACTGGATTCTTCAGCGCCCACCAGCACGACGACCCACTCCGTGCGGGGTCGCGCGGGGCGGGCCTCACGCTGACCGACGGCGTTCACGTCACCGTCGAGCCGGCAGCAGAGACGACGGTCACGCTCGACGGCCGTCCCACAGAGATGACCGCGGTGAACCACGTCCTCTCGGAACTCGGCGTCTCGTGTACGGTAACGGCGACGACCGACCTCCCGATAAGCGCGGGTTTCGGCGTCTCCGGGGCCACCGCTCTCGGCACGGCGCTCGGAGCGAACGCTGTCTTCGACCTCCACCGGTCTGAAAACACGCTGGTCGGCCTCGCTCACGCGGGTGAGGTGCAGGCGGGCACCGGCCTCGGCGACGTGGTAGCGCAGGCACGCGGGGGGATTCCAATCCGGCTCGAACCTGGCGCACCCGGCTTCGGAACCCTGGATGGGATTCCAGCCCGCGGCCCGGTCGAGTACTGCACGTTTGGCTCGCTTTCGACGGCCGACATCATCACGGGAGACACGGTGCAACTCACGGCGGCGGGCGAACGTGCGCTCTCCTTCCTGATGGAAGAGCCGACGCTCACCCGGTTGATGGTCGCCTCTCGGCGATTCGCCCGCGAGGCAGACCTGCTGACTGCGGAGGTGGAGACGGCCATCGACGCCGTCCAGGACGCGGGTGGGCAGGCCGCGATGGCGATGCTCGGCCAGACGGTGTTCGCGCTCGGAACCGGCCTCTCGGACGCTGGCTACGACGCGCATTCGTGTCGCATCCACCCACCGGGTGCGACCCTTGAAGAGTAACGCGCGATTTTTCAGGCGGCCGACCGAAGCAGTGCTATGAGCGAAATCGAGGTTCCCGAAGACCACCCCCGCTACGAGTCGCTACTCACGCGACACCGCATCGAGGAAGGGGTGCGAACGGGCATCACCAGTCTCCAGGGACTCATCGCCGAGGGGCGTGGCGAGGCCTACGACTACCTGCTCGGGGAACGGACGCTTCCGAGCGCGGACGAGGCCGCACGCGCCGCCGCTGCCCACCTCTTGCTCGCGGACCACGCCGTCCTCTCGGTGAACGGCAACGTCGCCGCGCTCGTGCCCGGCGAAATCGTCGAACTCGCCGAGGTGACCGGTGCGGACATCGAGGTGAACCTGTTCAACCGGACGCCAGAGCGAATGCAGGCCATCGCTGACCACTTGGCAGAGCACGGCGCGACGGACGTGAAAGGGCTCACGGCAGACGCACGGATTCCGGGCCTGAGCCACGAGCGCGGCAAGGTAGATGCAGACGGCATCTTCGACGCAGACGTGGTGCTCGTCCCGCTCGAAGACGGCGACCGCGCGGAGGCGCTCGGCGCGATGGGGAAGACCGAAATCGTCGTCGACCTGAACCCGAAATCCCGCTCGCCGCAGATGGCCGCCGTCCCGGTCATCGACAACGTGATGCGGGCGATTCCGAACATCACGCGCCACGCTCGGGACCTGAAGGGAGCGTCCCGCGAGGAACTTGAGACCATCGTCGCCGACTTCGACCGCGAGGCCGCCCTCGAAGCGGCAGAGCGGGCGATTCGAGAAGGCACCGACCGCGACGACTGAGGCGCTGAAACGATTTTGTCGGTGTGCGACGTAGAGAGAGCGATGGACGATTCCGTACAGCTCGGCCCACCGCTCGTGACCTGCCAGCCGTTCGCCTCGCTCGAAGGCGGTCGGTTCAAGGTGGCGACGTTCAGCCCAATCTGGTTCGAACTGGACCAGCGCGACACGCGGAAACTCTACGACGCGCTCTCCCGGTTGTACGACGGCCACGGCGGCGTCACCTTCCCGGTCACGAACCGACTCGCGCCATCGACGGTTCCACGGAACCTGCTGGTCGACGTCGAGTCGCGGACGGTCGCCTTTTTCGCAGACCACACGGAGGTCATCTCCTTCGACGCCCGCGACACGCGCAAGATTTTCGATCTGCTCAACCGAAACCTGCGCCCCTGAGGCCAGTCACGGTCGAATACCTGCGCAACTCCCCAACCAGTTGTGCTTCGAGATTAGGATGTCTCGTCGCCTACAGATAGCGAGATGCAGAAGAATGTCGGCGGAACCGACCGCACGCTCCGGCTCGTGGTTGGCACCCTCTTGCTCGCCGTCGCGGCGGCGACGTACACCCAGCGTCTGAGCCTCGCCCTGAGCGTGGTGCTGACGGTCGCCCTCGTCGGCGCAGTCGCTGTAAGCGGCTTCTACCTCGTGACGGGCGCGCGTCCGAACTGGTCGCTCGCGTCCGCCCCTAGAATGTCACTGGTTAGCCGCCGGTTCGTCCACCGCACCGACGATTTCCACCCACCTGACCGCGACTGACGCTGACCCAAACGCCTTTGTATTACTTGGTTATATTACCGAGTGGTATGACGCAGTTCGACCCATTCAGCGAGGCCAGTGAAGCGAGCGTAACGAGTGCAATCGCCCAGTCCTGGAGCGAGGAGTTCTTAGACCACGTCGAGTCCGACGTCATCATCGTCGGCGGTGGGCCCTCCGGGTTGGTCGCCGCGAAGGAGCTGTCCAGTCGCGGCGTGAAGACGATGGTCGTAGAGAAGAACAACTACCTCGGCGGCGGGTTCTGGCTCGGCGGGTTCCTGATGAACAAGATTACCGTCAGAAGCCCCGCTCACCACGTGCTCGACGAACTCGGCGTCCCGTACGAGGACACCGACACGGAAGGGCTGTACCTCGCGGACGGTCCCCACGCCACGTCCGCGCTCATCGAGTCGGCCTGTGCGGCGGGGGCGAAGATTCAGAACATGACCGAGTTCACCGACATCGTGGTGCGAGAAGACCATCGCGTCGGCGGCATCGTGATGAACTGGACGCCGGTCCACGCCCTGCCACGAGAACTCACCTGCGTGGACCCGGTGGCCGTCGAGAGTGACCTCGTCATCGACGGGACGGGTCACGACGCGCTCGTCATCAGCAAACTCAGAGAGCGCGGCGTCTTCTCCGCGCCCGGCCTCGAACACGCCGCAGAACACAACACCGGCATGGACAAGACCGGGTCCGGCGAGTACGGCGCACCGGGCCACGACTCGCCCGGCCACGACTCGATGTGGGTCGGCAAGTCCGAGGACGCCGTCGTCGAGAAGACGGGCCTCGCCCACGACGGGGTCATCGTCACCGGCATGGCGACGGCGACGACCTACGGACTCCCGCGCATGG
This sequence comes from Haladaptatus sp. QDMS2, assembly GCF_029338295.1. NCBI lineage: Archaea > Methanobacteriati > Methanobacteriota > Halobacteria > Halobacteriales > Haladaptataceae > Haladaptatus > Haladaptatus sp. QDMS2. The sequence continues at coordinate 2,034,313 of NZ_CP119791.1, read as the reverse complement.
GACCGACCTTCGGTGCGATGTTACTCTCGGGGAAGAAGGCGGCGCAGGCCGCGCTCGACGAACTGGGCGTGGAGGCAGAACCCGTCTCCCTCGGCCAGCGAGCGGCCCCGGCCGACGACTGAGTCACGCCCGCCGGGAGGTCCAGACGAGTTCCATCGCCAGCCAGAACAGCCACCACACGAGGAAGACGAAGAAGACGATGGCGACGGAGGAGAGGACGCCCAGTTCACTCGCCAGTAAAACGACGAGTGAGTAGGTGCTCGCCACGAGCACCAGGGCGACGACCAGTCCAACCATGCCGAGCGCGTGGTGGGCGACGAACCCGACACGGGGAGTAGCGTTGCTCCCGTTTTCGGTCGAATTGGCGTGTGACATGTTATCTCGCACCATACACTAGACCGTACTCGGTCCGAGAATATCAATTATCGCGGTTCCGCGATGGCAGCGAGCGAAACTCACTCGTTCGATTCCGGCCGCCTGCCGCCCGTCACCTGCACGAATCCGAGCGCCCGGTCTTCGTGCGTCCGAGCGACGGTTCCGTGTTCGAGCGCGCGCCGCGCCGCCGCAACCCGCGAATCGAGGACGTTCCACGGTTCCTCGCGGTGGCGACTGCGGGTTCCGGGTGGCGACGAGGCGAGGACGAACGCCTGAAACAGCGCGTTTAGCGGTTCGCCGACGAGGCGCGAACTCTGGGCGGCGTCGAGCAGGACGATGCGACCGCCGGGCCGGAGGAGTGAAATCCAGTCGCCAACGGTGCGTTCTGGGTCACCGAGCATCCCGACGACGAACGACGAGATGACGGCATCGACCGGCCCGCATACTGGGGGACGACTCGCGTCTCCCCGGACGACGTAGACGTTCGCCCAGTCCTCACGCTCCACTCGCGCATGGGCCTGGTCCAGCATCCCTGCCGTGTAATCGACGCCCACCAACGTCCCATCTGAGCCGATTCGCTCGCGGATGAACGGGAAGTTCGCCCCCGTCCCACAGCCCATGTCGAGGACGGTGTCGCCGGGTTCGAGTGCGAGCGTCGAGACGGCCGCGTCGCGCACCGATCCGACGCCGGGCGTGGAGGTGGCGATGACGTCGTAGAGACGCGCCCATCGACCGTAGAACTGCTGGGCGGCTGCCGTGCCGCTCATCAGACGAGGTCCCGAACGCGCTCTGCGACGGCCTGCGCGTCGCTCCCGAGCAGGTACGTAATCGGTTCGATGCCGAAGCCGCCGGGCTGGGAGAGCACGTCCACAGTTGGGTCATCCGCCAGCGCGGCGTCGATTGCCTCGTCGAGAGGCAGGTCGGCGTCGAACGTCGCGGCGGTGTACCCGGCGTCGTCGAGGGCACTCGCGATACGGTCGTCGTAGCGGATGTTGAGCGCGGCGCGAGCGGGCGACCCGTTCCGACGGGCAGCCAGCAGGACGCTCGCGACGTGCTCGCTCACGCCGAATTCTGGTTCGCCGGGGACGGTCGCGGTTCCCTTCACGTCGAAGATGCGGCCGGGGACGCCGACTACGTCGTCGATGGTCGCCGCGTCGGGCAGACACTCGACGAGGTTCGACCCGACGTTCGGGATGAGCGCGGCGAACCCGGACGTGTTCTGGAGCGTCCGGATGCCCCGGCGTACCGACGAGAGGACGCGCTCTGAGGCTCTGAGGCCGCTTTCCGGGTCGTGAATCGAGAGCGGGCCGTCGTAGCGGGCGAGCGCCGGCATCTCGGCTTCGTGCAATTGAGCGAGGAGGTCGCCGCGTTCGAGTTGGCGGATGAGCACCTCCGTCTCGATGAGGCCCTGTACGGGCGTCATGTCGCCTTCCGCGAGGCCGTCTGCGAGGCGCGTGACGAGGTTCACGACGCGCTCGTCTTCGAGTACCTGCTGGTTGCGCGTTACCTCACCGTGGGCGTACTTCGAGACGGCGCTCTGGCTGATGCCGAGCACCGCGGCGACTTCACTCTGAGTCAGGCCGCGGTCACGAAGCGCCTCTGCGAGCATCGACCGAAACGTGGGGAGGAACTCGTCGACGACGATTTCTTCGACGAATCTCACTGGTCGCCACCGAACTCCCGGTCACCCCCAATCCGTGAGGCTTGGGGGCCGACCTGGTCCTGGTACTTCGAACCGCGTTCGGAACCGTAGGGTCGCTCCGAGCGGGTCTTGAGTTCCGTGAAGATGAGCTGAGAGATGCGCATGCCCGGCGTGAGCGCGACTGGCGCGGTGCCGAGATTCGAGAGTTCGAGCGTTATCTGGCCCCGGTAGCCCGGGTCCACGACGCCCGCCGTCGCGTGGACGACGATGGCGAGACGCCCAAGCGAGGAGCGACCCTCGACGTGGGCGAGCAGGTCAGCCGGAATCTCGACGCGCTCGATGGTCGTCCCGAGGACGAAGTCGCCCGGGTGCAGGATGAACTCCCCATCTTCCTCCACGACCGTCTCTTTGACGTATTTCCCGACCTCGTCGTCGCGGTTGGGGTGGATACACGGGATGTTGGCCCGCTGAAATTCGAGAAACTCGGGGCCGAGTCGGAGGTCGATGCTGGCCGGTTGAATCTGCAGTTCGGGGTCTGCGAGCGGTTCGACCACGAGGTCGCCGTCCGTGAGGCGCTCGCGGATGTCCGCGTCTGAAAGTATCATACAACTCTATCGTCCTCCCGGGGTCGTAAAATGCGCTGGTTGCTTGCCTCTCGAATCAGACCGCAGACGTGATGAACAACAGGAAGGCGACGATGCCCGCGATGAGCAGGGCGGTGTCTGGTTCGAGTTCGTGGAACTCCTTCATCCCGAACGCCCAGATATAACCCTGCCAGCCTACCGAAACGAGCGAGATGAGAATTCCGAGGATGCCCGCACCGCCCTGCATTCGCTGGACGAGGGCGACGAACTGCTCGGGGGACGACGAGACGGGTTGTCCACGTAGCGTGAGGTACACGGAGCCAGTCACGAGAAACGCAGTGAAGATGGTGGGAATCGTCGCCCAGCCAGTAATCCGAAGCGAGTCGCCGAACGTTCCCTCGCCGTCTGCGAGTTTGATACCGATGTGGAGGACGACAGTAACGAGGACCCAACCGATGATGGCAGCGATGAAGACGACTGGCAACTGACCGAGGAACACGTCCCAGAGAACCGAGTCCGCGGAGACCTGCTGGCCATTGTGTGTGACCATCGCGTCTATCTTCTGGGCGAAAATCAGCCCCATGAGCAGGAGGTTGACGACAGTGACGAGGGCGGCAAGGACGACCGCACCCGTCGCGGCCGCGAGGTCGTCGGCCCACGGGTTCTCCTCGAAGAACGTCCCGGGGTCGAACAGGAGGGTTTTGACGAACATTGTGGCGACTTCTCGACAACTTGCTAAGTACTTTCTCCCGTGGCGAGTAGCCACACCTATACGCCACGGGCGATTCGCCTCGTGTATGAAACAGGCCATCGTCGCCCGCACGGACATCGGGATGGGCACGGGCAAACTCGCCGCGCAAGTGGCCCACGCCTCGCTCTCCGCCTACGAGGACGCAGACACACCAACGCGCACCGAATGGAAGGGCGAGGGACAGAAGAAGGTCGTTCTGAAAGCGAGCAGCGAGTCAGAGCTGTTCGAACTCGCCGACAAGGCCCGCGCCGAAGGCCTCCCCTACGCCATCATCCGCGACGCCGGACACACCCAACTTGAACCGGGGACGGTCACCACGCTCGCCGTCGGCCCAGGACCGGACAATCTGATCGACAAGGTGACCGGCGACCTCTCGTTGTTGTGAACTACCCCGCCCTACTCAGCCGCTTCGCGGCTTCGTTGAGGGCGGGGCTTCCTGCTTCTGAGACGCGACTTGCATCCACGACGATTGACGATGACTCGCCACCGTCAGTAGACACAGCGGTCGCAGTCTCCACAGGCATTAATTCGGAGTGAACCACTCCTAGTTTCTTCAGTCCTCGTGAGAGGACGTTGAGTGCTGCATTCCAATCTCGGTCAGTCTTGAATCCGCACGTCGGACATGAGTGTTCACGAACCCACAACGGTTTGTACACACTCGTTTCGCATGAAACACAATTGAGCGTCGTTCGTTCTGACTTGACCGTGACCACGTAGCACCCGTTCTTTCGACCGTGATGCTTGAAGATGGAGATTAGGTCTCGCCATCCGACTTCGGCTTTGTTTCGTGCGTTCTGTGGGCCTTTGAGCATCCCCTTTACGTTCAAGTCTTCGAAAAACACGGCTTTGTAGTGCGTCGTGTAGTAGTGCGCGAGCTTGTTCTTGAAGTCCCACTTCTTCTCGTTCATCCGAGCGTGGATTTTTGCTACTCTCCGACGCTGTCTGTCCCAATTTTTCGACTCGTACTCTTTCCGAGACAATGCTCGTTGTTCGCGTTCAAGTCGGTCTCGGTCGTCGGACAAGTCGAGGCGTCCAACGGAAAGACCGTTCGAGTCGTGGATGAAGTTGAGAACGCCAAGGTCAATGCCAACACAATCGTCAACGGTGAGAGATTCGACTGAGGGCTTCGCAGGTTTTTCGACTTCAATACAGAACGAGGCGTACCACGCACCAGTCGGTTCTTTCTTCACCGTTACCTCTTTGATTTCGGCGTCTTCGAGGATGTCGCGGTGGAGACGGATTGGAATCCAGCCGATTTTCGAGAGTCGAAGTTTGCCACGTCCGTTTGGGCCACTCTTGGTGTCGAGTTTGAAGCCCGATTGGTTGTACGTGAAACTCCTGAACTCTCGTGGTTTCTTCCAGTTCAACGAGCCGACGTTGTAGCCTTTCGCTTTGCGTTTCCCGAGGTTAGTGATGTTACGAGCGATGCGCTCGATGTGCGTCTGTAAGACCTTCGAGTACACGTCTTGCAAGTCAGTCCACCATGTTTTGAGTTCGGGTAGCTCGTTGCGGACTTGCCGGACTCGTTGTTTCACGGTTCCCTCGGATTCGTCGAGTTGGTTGAATCGGTAGAGGCCGTGATTGTACACTTGTCGCACAGTGTTTCGCGTCCAGTCCAGTGTGTCGCGTTGCTCCTCGTTGGGCAACAATCGGAAGCGTGGACTATACTCCATACGATGTATAAAACTGTACGAAACAGGGTGTATTAATGGTATTGAGTAGGGTGTTTGAAACTTGTGCGGGTGCTGTCTCCCCTCCCTACTCGCTCACTCCGTTCGCTCCTTGAGGAAGGGGGCTTAGCACCCTACCTTTCAGCTAAGGGCCAGTTGCGATGCCCGTCTCCCGCGGTTCGTATTTCTCCTTCGCCCGCTCGTAGGCCGCAGAGACGTTCACCTCGCCGTAGCCGCTTTCCGAATCGACCCCTTCCTCGCCGAGGTCCGTCGCCGAGTCGGTGAGCAGCGCGGTGATTTCGGCTGCCGACAGTCCCGGGTACGCGGACTTGAGCAGTGCCGCCGACCCGGCGGCGTAGGACGCAGAGACCGACGTCCCGGCCGAAACGCCCGCGATGTCGACGCCGCCGACGCCGCCGGGCGCGACGAGGTCCACGCCGTTTCTCCCGTCTGCGGTCGGCCCGCGAGAACTGAACGCCGCCACGTCGCGCCCGTCAGACGACCCGACCGTCAGCACCGAGGGGGCAGTGGCAGGTGCGGCGAGACTCCCCTCTGGAGTCGCGTAGGTGAGATTACGCTTGCTCGAAAAGAGGTCGAGTGAGGTGTTCCCCGTAGTCTGGTGTCCGTAAATTCCCACGTAGTACTGGCCCTGGGGAACCATCACCGAAAGGCGTTCGACGCTCGAAGCGCCCTCGGTCTGGCGACTCGTCGATTTCGCGACGACGGTGTCCTGTGCGCCGGTTTCTCGGAGCAAGTAGAGGTCGTAGTCGTCGCTCGTGTTCCAGGAGAGCGTCAGGTGAACCTCACCCGTAATCGGCGCACCGCCGGCCAGTGCGTTCCCCTCGACGCCGTCTGCGAACGACACCCACGACCCGTCTGCTGCGGACTGGTTGCCCTGCCAGTGGCGCTCTGCGTAGTTCCCGGCAGAGGTGACGAACACGACCTCTTCGCTCGCTCGGTTGGCGATGTCGTTGATGCTCGACTCCGCTGTGCCCTCGTCGAAGTAACTCCCCGCGTCGAGGACGATGTCTACCTCCGAGTCGAGCAGCCAGGTGATGGCGCGGTCGTACTCGCTCGCGGTCGTCTCGGTTCCGACGTCCGCGAGGTAGAGCGTCGCATTCGGAGCGGTGTCCGCGACGATGCTCGCGACCGCCGTTCCGTGCGCGTCCGCGGCGGGGGCCGAATCCTCAGTCGAGAAGGTTCGGTACGCCCCAACGTAGTCGGCGATTTCCGGACTGCTCACTCTGAACCCGCGACCGACGATGCCGACGGTGACGTTGTCACCGCGCACGCCCTGGTCGTGGAGGTCGGTCGCGCCGATGGTTACAACGCCCGTCGCGACGCGATTTTCGATTGCCGGGAGGCGTGGTCTATGTTCGATGAGAATCGTTTCGGTGCGGGGGTCAGCAGAAAGCGTCGTGATCTTCGAATAGGGAATCGACCCGTGGAGATAGTGACTGCCTTCTCGTACCTCCACGCGTTCTATCTGCAGCCCGTGGCCCTCCGGGACGGGCGCACCCTGCTTCAACAGCACCACGACCTGTGCGTCGCGGTCTATCTGCTGGTCGAACTGGTCTTCGTAGGGGCGAAACTGGTCTTCGAGCTGGGCGATGCGCTCGGGGCTCGGGCCGTCGAACTGGTCACCTCCTGAGAAAATCGCACCCGGAGCGACGGCCACCGCAACCGTCGCGAAGACGAGCGCGAAGACGGCAAACCGCTCCCCACGAACCCACATGTCTACAAAAGGGCGATTAATCGTTAAATTCTTTGTCGTCTGGGCGTGCGACGCTCGTTTCGGTACAGGTAGCCCGCTACGAGCGCCAACACGAGTGCGCCGCCTGCGAAAAACAGCGCGCCTGGCGGCACGGCATCGAGCAGCGACAGCACGCCACCAGTGGACCCAACCGAATCGGGCACCCGCGGCAGCGACCCCGGACCGCCGACGCCGACGACGGTGGTCTGGACGAGCGCCTGGACGAGCAGGCTCGCGACGGCGAGAATGCCGACGGCAGCGAACAGTCGCTTCAACGAATCGACGAATCCATCCTTCTTCTCTTCGCGTCCGACAAAGACCACGAGCGGTTCCTGTGCTGGAGCATAGACGTTCATCTCACGGCCCTTCGGCGAGTAGCGCGTGTCCGCGACGCGTATCAGTCCTGCCTCGTCGAGATTCGTGAGATGGTGGCGTACGTTCTGCAGCGAGGTTCCCACGGAGTCGGCCAGTTCGGAGGCGGCCTGTGGCTGTTTGTGTAACTCGGTGAGAATCGCCCGTGCCGTCTCGGACGCCAGTGAAGACAGCAGGTCACCTGCGTCTTCGTTGTCCAGCCAGAGCGTTCGCAGCTCGCCCTCCTGGTTCGAGAGAGCGTCGCTGTCGGAGGGCATCAACCCTGACATTGTTTGGGATACGACACGGAGACATATTAAGCCCCATTGCCACCCATCTAGAATCGTGAACGTCTGCGTTAGCTGTCGAGACGCTCGCGAAGCAGCTCGTTGACGGTTCCAGGGTCCGCACTGCCGCCGGTTTTCTGCATGACCTGTCCGACGAGGAAGTTGAGTGCGCTTCCCTCACCGCTGTGGTAGTCTTCGACCGCCTCTGGGTTCTCGTCGATGGCCGCCGCGACTGCCTGTTCGACTTCGCCCGTGTCTGCCTTGCTGAGGCCTTCTTGCTCGACGATGGTGTCCGGGTCGATTCCCTCGTCGAGCATCGTCCGCATGACCGTCTCCTGGGCGTGTTTGACCGTGATTTTCTCGTCGGCGACGAGTTCGATGAGACGGACGAACTCGTCTAATCGGTCTGCGACGTCCGTAATCTGCATGTCGCGGTAGTTGAGTTCGCCGAGCAGGTTGTCCGCGACCCACGTCGCTGCGAGGTCCGGGTCGAACTCCGTGGCGACGCGCTCGTAGAAGTCGGCCACCTGCTTAGTCGACGTGAGTTTCGAGGCGGCCTCGGCGGAAAGTCCGTACTCCTCCTGGAACCGCTCGCGGCGGGCGTGTGGCAGCTCTGGGATGTCGATTTCTTCCTTCCAGTGGGACACCTGCAGGGGCGGGAGGTCGGCCTCGCCGAAGTAGCGGTAGTCCTTTTCCTCCTCTTTCGACCGCATGGAGACGGTGATGCCGCGGGACTCGTCCCAGTGGCGAGTCTCCTGTTCGACCTCACGGCCGCGCATGACGGCGTTTTTCTGGCGGGTGACCTCGTAAGCGAGGGCCTTCTCTGCGCCCTTGTGACTGGAGATGTTCTTCACCTCGGTGCGGTTCGCCGCGGCGAGTGCCTCGTCGCCGATGGAGCCGTCTTCCTCGACCTCCTCGCCGGGAACGAGCGAGATGTTGGCGTCGATGCGCAGCGACCCATCGCGCGTCGAGTCGAAGACGCCGAGGTAGTCGAGTACTTCTTCGAGTTTCTTGAGGAAGGCACGCACCTCGCTCGGCGAGCGGAAGTCCGGCTTTGTCACGATTTCCATGAGTGGCGTCCCGGCGCGGTTGTAGTTCACGAGGACGTACTCCGCGGTGTCGATGGAGCCACCGACATGCTGGAGGCTGCCGGGGTCTTCCTCCAAGTGGGCGCGCTCGATGCCGATGACGCGCGACTGTCCCTTGACGTTCACCTCCAACTGGCCATCCTGGCAGATGGGGGCGTCGTACTGGGTAATCTGGAAGTCCTTCGGCAGGTCTGGGTAGAAGTAGTTCTTCCGGTGGAACGTGGTCTCCTCGGGGATGGTCGCCTTGAGTGCCTTCCCGATTTTAACGGCAGCTTCCACGGCCCCCTCGTTCAAGACGGGCAGTGCCCCCGGAAGCCCGAGACAGACGGGGCAGGTGCGGGAGTTCGGTTCCGCGTCCGCGTTGGCAGTAGAACACCCACAGAAGATTTTGGTGGCAGTCTCTAGCTGGACGTGGACCTCGAGCCCGATAACGACGGCGAGGTCCCGCGTCTCGGCGGCTTGTGCGGTCATTAGCCGTAATTCCGCGCCCGCCCGCTAAAGCGTAACGGGACGGAACTCCCCGCGCCACTAACTCTCTGTGAACCTGTCATGTTTCGTCACAATGTCTGACGTATGTTTATGGGTGTAGAAGCGGCGTGTAGGAGTATGACTCGCGGCAACCGCGTCGAGGAACTCGAAAAGCGCGTCAAAGAACTCCAGGCCTCTGTCTCCGGACTCACCGACGAACTCATCGAAACGAAAGAGCGTGTCAAGGCGCTCGAAGAAGAGGTCGAACCAGAGGATCTTCTCGACCGGAAACTCACGCGAAAAACCGAGGCAGAGGACGCCTCCGAAGCCCCTAAAGGGCAGGAGAGCGAGGATGTAGATAACACCGACGAGGAATCGACCAAAACCGACGACATCATCGTCGCGTAACGTCGCTTCGCACTCGATTCCTGGCCGCGTCGCGCGCCACTCCTGCGCGACATCTCGCCGACTATGCATATCAAAGAAATCGTCCTTGACAACTTCAAAAGCTTCGGGCGCAAGACGCGAATCCCGTTCTACGAGGACTTCACCACGGTCTCCGGCCCGAACGGGTCGGGGAAGTCGAACATCATCGACAGCGTGCTGTTCGCCCTCGGACTCGCTCGAACGCGCGGTATCCGCGCCGAGAAACTGACCGACCTCATCTACAACCCCGGCAACGACGGTGACCCGAGCGGGGAGGAAACCCGCGAGGCCAGCGTCGAAGTGGTTCTCGACAACAGCGACGCCACGCTTTCTCGCGCACAGGTCGTGAACGCCGCCGGCACGGAGAACGTCGGCGAGGTAGACGACATCTCGATTCGCCGCCGGGTAAAGGAGACGCCCGAGAACTACTACTCGTATTACTATTTGAACGGGCGCTCCGTGAACCTCTCGGACATTCAAGGCCTGCTCGCGCAGGCGGGCATCACCCCAGAAGGGTACAACGTCGTGATGCAGGGCGACGTGACCGGGATTATCCAGATGACGCCGTACGAGCGCCGGGGCATCATCGACGAAATCGCTGGCGTCGCTGAATTCGACGCGAAAAAGGAGGCCGCCTTCGAGGAACTCGAAGTCGTCAAAGACCGCATCTCGGAGGCCGAACTGCGCATCGAGGAGAAACAGGCCCGCCTCGACCAGCTAAGCGACGAACGCGAAACTGCCCTCGAATATAAAGGGCATCGCGAGGAGAAAGAGGAGTACGAAGGCTATCTGAAAGCCGCGGAACTCGAAGACAAGCGCGCAGACCTGGCGAAGACCGAGAAACGCATCGAGCGCCACCGGCAGAAAGTGGAATCGCTGCAACGCGACCTCGACGAGAAACAGGGTCGCGTCGTCCGTCTCGAAGACGAACTCGACGCCCTCAACACCGAAATCGAGACGAAAGGCGAAGACGAGCAACTGCGCATCAAACGCGAAATCGAGGAGGTCAAAGGCGAAATCGCCCGCCTCGAAGACGCCATCGACGCCGCAGAAGAACGGATTCAGGAGGCAGAACAGCGCCGCCGCGAGGCGTTCATCCAGATCGACCGCAAACAGGAGACGGTAGACGACCTGGAAAGCGAGATACGCGAGACGAAGGTCGCGAAATCCTCCGTCGTCGCGGAGATACAGGAAAAGCAGGCGAAACTCGCAGACCTTCAGGCGGAAATCGACGCCGTAGACACCGAGTACGACGAGGTGAAGGCCGAACTCAACGAAAAACGCGAGGCGCTGGAGGCGGCGAAGACGGAGAAGAACGCCACCCAGCGCGAACAAGACCGCCTGCTCGACGAGGCGCGCCGGCGCTCGAACGAGAAGGCGGAGAAGGAAGCAAAAATCGAGGAGGTTCGCGAAGAGATTCCCGAACTCAAGGCGACGGCGAGAGATCTCGAAGACGAACTCGAGAAGGCCCGGAAGAACCGGGACAACATCTCGCAGGTCGTCGACAACCTGAAACAGCAAAAACGCGAGTTGCAGGCGGAACTCGACGACATAGAGCAAGACCTGCGCGCCCACCAGCAGGAGTACGCGGAACTCAATGCTCGCGCCGACGAGTCGGGCGACACCTCCTACGGCCGCGCTGTGACGACCATCCTCAACGGCAACCTCGATGGCGTCCACGGAACCGTTAGCCAACTCGGTGGCGTCTCCCAAGAGTACGCGACGGCGTGTGAGACCGCCGCCGGTGGCCGGCTTGCTCACGTCGTGGTCAACGACGACGGCGTCGGCCAGCAGTGCATCGAGTACCTGAAACGGCGGAACGCGGGTCGCGCCACGTTCCTGCCCATCAACAAGATGCACACCCGCCGCCTGCCGAGCGTGCCGAACCACGACGGTGTCGTGGACTTCGCGTACAACCTCGTGGACTTCGACAAGCAGTACGCGGGCATCTTCTCGTACGTCCTCGGCGACACGCTCGTCGTGGACAGCATCGAGACGGCCCGCGACCTGATGGGTGACTTCCGCCTCGTCACGCTCTCTGGCGAACTCGTAGAGAAGAGCGGAGCGATGACCGGCGGGTCGTCGAGTGGGTCGCGCTACTCGTTCTCGAAGTCTGGCAAGGGCCAACTCGAACGCGTGGCCGAGAAAATCGCCAGTCTCGAAGACGAGCGTCGCGAACTGAACGAGGAGATTCGCGACGTAGAGGAGCGTCTGGACGACGCTCGTGACCGAAAGGCGGACAGCGCAGACCAGGTGCGGGACATCGAATCCGACCTCGAACGCGTTCGGGGGCAACTCGACAGCACCGACGAGCGCATCGAAGCGCTCGAAGCGGACATCGCCGACCTCGACGCAGAACGTGAAGAGGTCAACGAGCAGATGCAGGCCCTAGAGGAGAAACTGTCCGCCCACGACGAGCGCATCGCGGACATCGAGGCCGACATCGACGAACTGGAGTCGGAACTCGCCGATTCGAAGATTCCGGAACTCACCGCGGAGATGGACGAGATTCGGGCCGAAAAGGAGGACCACGAATCCCAACTCGACACCTTCGACGCCCGCCTCAACGAACTTGGCCTCGAAAAGCAGTACGCAGAGGAGTCCATCGAGGACCTCCACGGCGAAATCGAATCTGCCCAGAACAAGAAGGCCGCCCAGCAAGAGCGCATCGCCGAGTTGGAGGGCAAAATCGAAGACCAGCAGGCGGTGCTCGAAGCCAAAGCGGAGCAAGTCGAGGACTTAGAGGACGAACTCGCAGACCTCAAAGCAGAACGCGAGGAGCTGAAGGGCGACCTCAAGGACGCAAAGCAGACGCGCGACAGCGCCCGCGAGAAGGTGTCCGGCGTGCAGTCGAAACTCGAAAGCGCAGAGAGCGCCGCAGACCGCCTCGAATGGGAGGTCGACGAACTCGCCGGACAGGTCGGCGACTACGACCCCGAGGAGATTCCCGACCACGACGAGGTGAAGCGAACCATCGGCCGTCTGGAGCGGAAGATGGAGGCGCTCGAACCGGTCAACATGCTCGCCATCGACGAGTACGACGAGGTCAAAGACGGCCTCGACGACCTGACCGAGAAGAAGGGCACGCTCGTGGACGAACGCGAGGCCATCAACGACCGCATCGACTCCTACGAGTCGCTGAAAAAGGAGACGTTCATGGACGCCTTCACCGACATCAACGACAACTTCGAGGACATCTTCGCGAGTCTCTCGCGTGGCTCGGGGACGCTCCATCTCGAAAACGAGGCCGACCCGTTCGACGGTGGCCTCACGATGAAAGCCCAACCCGGCGACAAGCCGATTCAGCGCCTCGATGCGATGTCCGGCGGGGAGAAGTCGCTTACCGCACTGGCGTTCATCTTCGCGCTCCAGCGGTACAACCCCGCGCCGTTCTACGCACTTGACGAGGTGGACGCCTTCCTCGACGCGGTGAACGCGGACCTCGTCGGCGAGATGGTGGACGAACTCGCTGGTGATGCCCAGTTCGTCGTCGTCTCCCACCGGTCTGCGATGCTCGAACGCTCTGAGCGGGCCATCGGTGTCACCATGCACGACGACAACGTGAGCGTCGTGACTGGCATCGACCTGAGTTCACAGGAGGTGCCCGCAGATGACTGAAATCGAACCCAAACCGCTCGTCGAGGCCGAAGACGAGGTCGAACCGGTCGAACTGCTCGTCCAACTCGCAGAGGAGGGTGAAATCGAGCCGTGGGACATCGACATCGTGGACGTCACGGACAAGTTCCTCGCCGCCCTCGACGAGGCGGACCTGCGCACCTCGGGGCGGGCGCTGTTCTACGCGAGCGTCCTGTTGCGGATGAAATCCGACGCGCTGCTCGAACTGGACGACCCGGAACCCGAAGAAGAGGAGTGGATGGAGCCGTGGGAAGCGCCACCCGGTCAGGAACCTGAGTTCGACGGTCCGGACCCCATCGCCGGCCTCGAAGCCGAGATGGAGCGCCGCCTCGACCGCAAGTCGGTTCGCGGGACGCCTCAGACGCTCGACCAGCTCGTCCGGGAACTCCGAGAGGCAGAGCGCGGCTCGTGGTGGAAAGAACGCCGCCAGTACGACACGTCGAATTCGCCGAAGGGCTTCCGCCGCGGAACCCAGACGCTCGATTACCGCTCTGCGGACGACTTCCGCATGGACGACGAACCCACCGAAGAGGAAGTCACCGGCACGGCCCACACCGAACACATCGAGGAGGTCATCGACGACGTGTGGGTGATGCTGAAAGAACAGTACGACCACGGGCGCACCGAGGTGCTGTTCGAGGAGGTTTCGACCGCCGGTGGCTCTCGGGTCACGACGTTCCTCGCGTTGTTGTTCATGGCCCACCGTGGGCGCATCGTGCTGGAACAGGAGGACATCTTCGGCGACCTCTGGATTCAGAACCCGCCGGCAGTCGCGAGTGCGAGCGACGCGGTGGCCGAGACGGACTGAGCCGAGGATTTATCCGACCCGTTCGTGTTCGTCGAATGGCATGGACGCGCTTTCTGACCCTGCTTCGTTGCAAACTCGTGCAGACGTAGAGTACACCGAGAAGCCCTGCGTCGAGCATCAACACCACTTCGACGCGTACGAACCGATACAGGGGATGGTGATCGTCGGCATCACGAACGACGAAGGAGAGGTGCTGCTGCTCATCCATCGAGAGGGGCCGCACATGACGCTCCCATACGACAGCGTTGAGTCCGGTGAAGACTGGGTCGCAGTGGCCACACGGCGCGTCGAAGAACTCACAGACTGTGCAGTCGTCATCGACGGTGTCGCACGCGTTCGCAAGAAGCACTATGCGCCGGAGGGCGACGGTTCGCGCCAGACTGTCGGGTACGACGTCGTGATGCGAGCGTCATCACTCGCGGGCGAGACAATAACGGAGGCCACACAGGTCGACGAAGCGGGAGCGTGGGATTTGCGATGGATTTCTTCGGTTCCAGACGACGCCGCAGGCGGGGCCGTCCTGGACGATATCCAACTCTTCTTCGAGATGTAGCCTGCGGTTGGGTGTGAATCCTGCTAGCGGCGACACAATTATAATGGAAAACCGTGTAAGTTATTGTGTAGCATGACGCCAGCCAAACTTCAGGAGCGACTCAAGGAGACAGAGGGCAGGGTCGACCACGACGAGTTCCTTCGGGCGCTCAAGTACGTCCGTGACAAGGGCCGGTGAGCACGGCTCGCGGGCCGGATAACAAACCGCGTGAGCGATTGCTCTACAGGTAGTCCGAGACGAGCAGTTCGACGCGGTCGCGGGTCTCCTCTGGAATCGCGTCTGCCGGCGTGTTAATCGTTCCTTCGAGCGCCGTGTGCGCTTCGCACTCGAAGTCTTCGGGGAGCGTGCGGATGGCTTCCTCGACGGTCTCTTTTATCGCCGCCTGATTCTTCTCCGCGTTTTCGAGCACTTCCGCGAGCGTGACCTCGTGGTCCTTCTTCCAGACGTCGTAGTCCGTGACGCCAGCGACGGTGGCGTAGGCGATTTCCGCCTCGCGGGCGAGTTTCGCCTCCGGAATCGAAGTCATGCCGACGATGTCCCAGCCCTGGGCGCGGTAGAACTCGGATTCGGCGCGAGTGGAGTACTGCGGACCCTCGATGCAGACGTAGGTGCCGCCTTCTTTGACCTTGGCCTTGGTGACCGACTTCGCGGCGTCGGCGAGGTGGCTCACGAGTTCGGGGCTGTACGGTTCGGTGATTGGCTGATGGACGACGATACCGTCGCCGAAGAAGGTGGATTTGCGGTGTTTCGTCCGGTCGAAAATCTGGGTTGGGACGACGAGCGTGCCGGGGTGGAGACTGGATTTCAGGCTCCCGACGGCGTTGCTCGCGAGGATGTACTTCACGCCGAGTTTCTTGAAGGCGTAGATGTTGGCGCGGTAGGGCAGGTGCGTCGGGGAGCGACCGTGCTTCGACCCGTGGCGGGGCAGGAACGCGACCTCGCGTCCGGTGTCGCCGAACTCGCCGATGGTGACGGGTGCACTCGGTTCGCCATAGGGCGTCTCTACGACCTCTTCGCGGGTATTTTCGAGCGGGAGCGCTTCGTAGATTCCGCTGCCGCCGATGAAGCCAATCATATTCGCACCCACGGAGGCGTTTTACCTAAAGTATCCGCTTTCTCGCCTCTCCCGGCCCTCGAATACGGCCGCGGTCAGAACAGGACGCCCGTTTCGAGCAGCGCGATGTAGAGGGTGAGCAGCGGGACGCTCACCAGCGTGGTCGTGAGCACCACCGTACTCACGTACTCCGCGACGGCGATGTTGCCAATCTGCTGGTCGCTCGCGAACTCGGAGATGAGGATGAGCGGGGTCACCGCCGCGGGCATCGCACATTCGAGGACGAACACCTTCGCCACCGTCGGGTCGGTGAAGCCAAGCCCGAAGGCCACGCCGAGGCCGACGACGGGGGCGACGACCATCTTGAGGACGTTCGCCGTCCCGGCCCGCCGGAGCGCGGCCCCGTAGTTCGTTCTCGCGAGTTGGATGCCGAGGATGAGCAACATGAGCGGAATCGAAGAGTCGCCGACGAGTTTGAGCGTCGTCATCGCCGTGGTCTCTGCGGGCGGGACGACGCCGAGATACCGGACGGCGAGCGCGGCAATGACAGCGTAGACGAGTGGAATGCGCAACACGCGTTTCACGCCCGCGAAGCCGTCTTTCCCGCCGCTTCGCGAGGCGATGTAGACGCCAACCGTGTAGATGAGGACGCTCTGGGCGGCGAGAAAGAGGACGGCCGTACTCCGACCGGTCGCGCCGAAGGCGAACTCGGCGACGGGAATGCCGTAGTTCCCGGAGTTTGGAAAGGCGCTCACGAGGACGAGCGCGGAGAGGAGCGGTTCCGACCGGCCGAACAGGCGACCGACGGCTTCGCCGATGACGACCATCGCGACGAGGTAGACGGCGACACCGCCGACCACGCGGACGAGGGTGTCGCCGCCGAGCGTCGTGGTCGCGAGACTGTGAAACACGAGTGCCGGCGCGAGAATGTAGACGACGACGGTGTTGAGCGGACCGGTGTCGACGTCCTTGACTCTGCCGAGGAGGAATCCGAGGCCCGCGAGCGAGACGATGGGCAAGATGGCCGTCGCGAAAATGGAGAGCAGACTCATCGGTCACACACCCCGTCTCCCTCGCCCTGCGCTGCACGACGCGCCGCCGCTATCAGTTCTCCAGCTCGACTTCGCGGATAGCGCAGGCGAACTCATTCACCTAGACACCAGCGTCTTCGTGGTCCGCGAGTCGCCACTTGCCGGCGCTCGTGGCTTCGACGACGCCGCGACGCTCCATCTCCGAGAGCACTTCGGGCAGTCGATTCGGCTGGGCGATTTCCATCTCGATGCGGTCTACCTCGTGATATTCTTTCAGGAAGTGGCGGACGTCCTCTGCCGTGTAGCTGTCCTGACCGGCTTTGACCATGACGCCGCTCGTGAGGTCGATTATGTCCTCGATGAAGTTCCACGGATAGACGACCCAGGCCCACTCTTCGAGTTTTTCGCCGACGTAATCCGGTTCGAACTCGCTCGTGCCGAGTAACTGGAGCGTCGCGGTGCGGACTTCGCCGGGGTTGCGTTCGCGGACGTACTCGTCTGCCCGCTTGATGGAACCGCCGGTGTCGGCGATGTCGTCGATGATGAGCACGTCTTTGCCCTCGACGGAGCCTTCGGGCATCGGGTAGCGCACCTCTGGCGTGCCCGATTTCTGGGCCGTGCCCACGTAGTGTTCCATCTTCAAACTCGTGAGGTCGTCGAGCCCGAGGAAGTCACAGATACAACGACCCGCGAACCAGCCACCGCGGGCGAGTGCCACGACCACGTCGGGTTCGAACTGCGCCGCTTTGACCTCGTCGCTCACTTCTCGGCACAGCGAGTAGATGTACTCCCAATTCGTGATGGTGCACTTGAATTCGTCCGGCAGGTCGCCCATACTAGATGTTCACCACCGCCGCAGACGGGTCGCGCACAATTAAGTGGTATGAATCAGCGCGAGGCGCACTGTCTGCGTGCCAGCTCGAAAAACGGGGACGTGTACCGCCAGGTTCGACGCCACGTCTCCCGCCACCACGGGAGCGTGTCGGTGGCGGCTTCAGACGATGGACCGGCCGCCCCGAGCGTGACAGTTGGGGCATTCGACCTTCGCCATGTGCGCTTCCGGCGATTCGAACTCCGTTTCGCATTCGAGACACCGGTAACTGTAGACTTTCTCCTCGCCGCTCGGGACGAGGCCTTTTATTTTGTCTGTGAGGCTCATACGGCTGTCCTCGGTAAATTTCTGGACTAATATCTAATAAATAAAATGGCCGTTTTTTTGGACTGTCCGCGGCGCAGACTTGATACCCCGGGGGGCCGACGGATGGGCTATGGAGACACGTCGTGCGCTGCTGGTGGATGCGTTCACAGACGAACCGCTTTCGGGCAACGCGGCGGGCCTCGTGCCCGACGCCGACGGTCTCTCCGCGGCCCAGATGCAAGCGGTCGCCCGCGAATTCAACGCGAGCGAAACCGCCTTCTTGCTCTCGACCGGGAGTGCAGACCGGCGGATTCGCTACTTCACGCCCCGCCAGGAGGTGGACCTCTGTGGCCACGCGACCATCGCGAGCCACGCCTTCCTCCACGAGGCTGGTGCCATCGACCCGGGAACCCACACGCTCGAAACGAACGTCGGCGTCCTCGACATCGACGTGGAGGAAGACGGGACCATCTGGATGACCCAGAGTCAGCCGGAGATTCGCGAGGTAGACGTCGACTACGAGACGGTAGCGGAGGCGCTCGGCATCGACCCGGCGGGGCTCACGGACATCGAGGACGAACTACCACTCGCCCGCGCCACCACCGGGCTTCCATTCCTCGTCGTCCCCGTCACCTTCTTAGAACACCTCAGCAACGCGGAGCCGGACATGGCGAAAATCGAAGAACTGAGCGAGAGGGTCGATACTGCTGGCATCTACGCGTTCACCTTCGACGCGCTGGACGCCCACTCGACGCTCCACGGGCGGATGTTCGCCCCGCGAGCAGGCGTTCCCGAAGACCCCGTGACCGGCACGGCGAGCGGCGCGACGGGAGCGTACCTCCGGCACTTCGGCGCGTTCGACTCCATGCCCGACGAGATGGTGTTCGAGCAGGGCCACTTCGTCGAGCGGCCTGGCGGAGTCCGCGTGCGGGTGGGAGACCAGATTCGAGTTGGTGGGCGTGCCATCACGGTTTTCGACGGGTCGCTCGTAGTTCCCGCGCTCGACGAAGACGAGATTCTCGAAGCCTGACGGCCGCTTTCGTGTCAAACGGGTACGATTTCCGAGTCCGTGCGTCGCCCGCAGTTTTCGCCCGAACCGTCCGGTTGTGCTATGCTATGTCTGTCACGAGAGCCGGAACCTTCTTTATCGCACTTAGTCAGCATATGGGTGAAGATAATGCCTGTACTCTGGCTGGACGAAATCAGGGCTGATGACCTCGAATCCGTGGGTGGCAAGGGTGCGTCCCTCGGCGAACTCACGAACGCGGGCCTCCCCGTACCCCCGGGATTCGTGGTCACGGCGGGTACGTACCGAACGTTCATCGAAGAAACCGGTATCGACGAGGAGCTGTTCGAAGCCGTCGACGTCGATGCCGACGACTCGAAGGCGCTCGCCGCGGCGGCCGAGCGCGCGAGCGAACTCATCCTCGAAACCGAACTGCCCGAGGAACTCCGCGAGGAAATCCTCAAAGCGTATCGCAACCTCGGCGACGGAGAGGCGTTCGTCGCAGTCCGCTCCTCTGCGACCGCAGAGGACCTCCCGGACGCGAGTTTCGCGGGCCAACAGGAGACGTTCCTCAACATCCGTGAGGACGAACTCCTCGAAAAGGTTCGCGAGTGCTGGGCGTCGCTGTTCACCCAGCGCGCGATTTACTACCGCCAGCAGCAGGGATTCGAGCACCACAAAGTGAACATCGCCGTCGTCGTCCAGCAGATGGTCGATTCGAAGAAGAGTGGCGTCCTCTTTACGAGCCACCCCTCGACGGGCGAACCCCGCGTCATCATCGAGGCCGCGTGGGGGCTCGGTGAGGCTGTCGTCTCCGGGTCCGTCTCTCCGGACAACTACGTCGTCGACCGCAAATCCGGCGAGGTCGAAGAGGTGACCATCGCCGACAAGAAGATTCAGTGCATCAAAGACCCGGAGACGGGCAAGACCGTAGAGAAAGAAGTCGAGGACGAACTGCGCAACAAGCGCGTCCTCAACGACGATGAAATCGCCCGCCTCGTCGAACTCGGTGAAATCGTCGAAGAACACTACGACACCCCACAGGACGTCGAGTGGGCCATCATCGATGGCGAGGCGTTCATGCTCCAGTCGCGGCCCATCACCACCATCTCGAAAGAGGCGGCGAAGGCGAGCACGGACGGCAACGGCTCGGCTAAACAGAAACACAAAGACGACGTCATCCTGAGCGGACTCGGAGCCAGCCCAGGCATCGCGAGCGGGAAGGTCCGCATCGTGAAGAAACTCGACCAGCTCGACAAGGTCGGTGAAGGCGACATCATCGTCGCCGAGATGACCACGCCGGACATGGTGCCCGCGATGAAGCGCGCCGCCGGCATCATCACCGACGAAGGTGGCATGACGAGCCACGCAGCGATCGTCTCGCGCGAACTCGGCGTCCCGGCCGTCGTCGGCACGGGCAGCGCCTCCCGCGAACTCACGGACGACCAGGTCGTCACCTTGGACGGCGACAAGGGCACCATCCGCGAGGGTGGCGCAGCCGACAAGGCAACCGAGCGCGACCCAATCGAGGAAGCCCGCCCGAAGACTCCGGTCAAGCCGATGACCGCGACCGAGGTGAAGGTCAACGTCTCCATCCCCGAGGCTGCCCCCCGGGCCGCCGCGACGGGTGCAGACGGCGTCGGCCTGCTCCGTCTCGAGCACATGATTCTCTCGACGGGTAAGACCCCGGAGCGCTACATCAAGGACCACGGCGAAGACGAGTACATCGAGGAAATCGTCGAGGGCGTCCGCGGCGTCGCAGACGAGTTCTACCCGCGCCCAGTCCGCGTCCGCACGCTCGACGCGCCGACCGACGAGTTCCGCCAGCTCCAGGGTGGCGAAGACGAGCCACGCGAGCACAACCCGATGCTCGGCTACCGTGGCATCCGCCGCAGCCTCGACCGACCTGACGTGTTCGAACACGAACTCGAAGCGTTCCGCCGACTCTACGAGATGGGCTACGACAACGTCGAAATCATGTTCCCGCTCGTAAACGACGCCGAGGACGTCGTGCAGGCGAAATCGCTCATGGAGCACGCCGGCATCGACCCCCGCAAACGCTCGTGGGGTGTGATGATCGAGACGCCAGCCAGTGCTCTCTCCATCGAGGAACTCGCCCAGGCGGGCATCAAGTTCGCCTCCTTCGGGACGAACGACCTGACCCAGTACACCCTCGCCGTCGACCGGAACAACGAGCGCGTCGCAGACCGGTTCGACGAACTGCACCCGGCCGTGCTCAAACTCATCGGCGAGACCATCGAGACGTGCCGTGAATACGGTGTGAAGACGAGCATCTGTGGGCAGGCTGGCTCGAAGCCCCAGATGGTTCGGTTCCTCGTCAACAAGGGCGTAAGTTCTATCTCGGCCAATATCGACGCCGTCCGCGACGTCCAGCACGAAGTCAAGCGCGTCGAACAGCAACTCATCCTCGATTCCGTCCGATAGACAACGGAGTCTTTTTTCACGCACCCCCACGACGTGAGCGCATGCAACGGATTGCGACAGCACTCGCGGTCGCCGCGCTGCTCGTTCTCTCGGGGTGTTCGCTCCCCTTTACGGGCGGTTCTGCGTCCCCACCGGGCATCGCAGACGGCGGCGTTCAAAACGAGACGGCGCTCGTCTCGGCGCACACGCAGGCCCTGTCCGAACAGTCCTACGAGACGGACATCACCATCGACGGCAGCATCGTCCAGAACGACCAGGCAGTCGAGTTCACCCGTCGCCAGCAGGTGCTGGTCGAGGAAGGCTTCTCGCCGTATCAGTACCGGGTGACGGAGTCGGTCGGGTCGTCGTCGGTGAAGTTCGACGTCTGGGCGAACGACACGGCACAGTTCGTCCGCATCCAGAACGGCGGCAACGTCCAGTACCAGCGCGGCCAGCCACAACAACCGCAGAGTCTCGCGAGCGCCTCGTTCATCGACACGTTTGTCGACGACAGCTACACCGTCGAGAAGACAGAGGAGAAAGACGGCCACACCTACACGACGCTCACCTCGCAGACGGCTCCCGAGAACGTGACGAAACTCGTTCGCGGCGCGTCCGACGTGAGCCAGTTCGAGGGGACCATCATCGTCGACGAGACGGGCCGCGTCCACGCGATGTCCGCCACGATGGACTACGCGCTCGCCGGCTCGACACAGACGATGCAAATCGACTACCAACTCCTCGAAAACGACTCGACCGTCGAGAAACCGTCGTGGGTTTCGGGTGCGGCATAATCGACGTGCCAGCACCAGCCTCGGCAATGGTCAAGACAACTCGAAATATGACAGACGATACCACTATTTTCGTCTCGCCGTTGCCTCAAGACTTAGGTACGATGGGTGCTGAGTGACAGGTGTGTCGTTCGTCGCGTTGGCCGCGCTCGTAGAACACGTCGCGTTCGTGGGTGGCTTCTTCGAAGCGTTAGAGCAAGCTGTCGAAACCGCGACTGGGCCGCTTGGCCTCCTCATCATCGCGATTTACTCGTTTCTCATCGCCGTCGTGTTACCGCTCCCGAGCGAAATCGTCCTCGGCGCACCGCTCAAACTGGGCCTGCCAGACAGTGCTGAACTCGCGCTCATCATCGTCGCGAGCGGGCTCGGCAAGGCCGCAGGGAGCGTCTTCGCGTTCCACATCGGGCACCAGGCAAAACAGTCAGGCCCCATCATCCGGGCACTCGAACGCTCCGGCATCAATATCGTCGCGTGGTCGGAGCGGCGAATCGTCGAACTCGCGAAGCGATTTGGCTTCGTCGGCCTCGCCCTCGCACTTTCGGTGCCGGGCTTCCCCGACACCCTCTCGATTTACGCTTTCACCGTGCTCGAAGAGGACTACGTGAAGTTCGCCGTCGCTACGTTCGCGGGCAGCGTTGGACGCCTCCTATTCACCCTTGGAGTCATCGGCGCGTTCACGTCGGTTACCTGAGAGGCACGCTTAGGCTCCGTGGCGACCAAGTTCTAGAGCATGGCAGCCAGTCGCCGCAGATTGTCAGGGCAATTGCTCACGGGTGGGGTACTCATCGTCATCGGCCTCCTGTTACTCGTCCAGACCACGGGGCTGTACGACACGGGCCGCATCTGGCAGTTCGTCCCGTCGGTGTTCGTCCTCATCGGCCTGTGGGCAATCGTCCGCAGTCGCCTCCGAAACCTCGTCGGGCCGCTCGTCCTCATCGTCGTCGCGGGAACCGTCCAATTGCTGGTCCTCGACGTTCTCTCGGAGGCCGTCATCGGGCAGTGGTGGCCCCTCGGCCTCATCCTCATCGGTGGAGGTATCGTGGTGAGTCGGTATCGCCGCCGGAACATCCCCGTCGAACGGTTGAACCGACTCGACGCGATGGTGCTATTCGGTGGCGTCGAACGTCGCCTCGCCTCACCTGCATTCATCGGCGGCGACGTGATGACCGTGTTCGGTGGCGCTGACATCGACCTGCGGGACGCGCAACTCGCCGGGCCTGCGACGCTCAACGTCACCACGCTGTTCGGGGGCGCAGAGTTCCGTGTTCCCCCGGAGTGGGACGTGCGCCTCGAAGTGCTTCCCGTCCTCGGGGCGGTCGAAGACTCGCGCATGCGCCACCCGGTGGCCGAAGATCGGGAAACGCCGGACCTCGTCGTCACCGGATTTGTTGCATTTGGCGGCATAGAAATTACCGATTGAACGGCGAACCTTTTTATTCGATTGCGGACTACGAGGTGGTGTGACCCAGACGGTTCCGTTCCGATTTTCGATGCGCATGTAGCCCGCGCTCCGTCTCGGAGCCGTCTTCGGGAGGACGTCACGCCGAGCGCCCTCATACGGCGAATGCGTGGCAGAAACCCGAGTCTTCATATTCGAATCGCCGAGCGACCAGTACCCAACACCGACACATGACATACGACCGAAATCGGCGGGTTTTACACCGCCACGAGAGTGAGGATTGCATATGAGTCACGATTCGTTCCCGACGGACAACCAGGCCGTGGTGACCTGCGGGTTGCCCTACGCCAACGGCGACCTGCACATCGGCCACCTGCGAACCTACGTGGGCGGCGACATCTACTCGCGGGGCCTGCGCAAACTCGGCCAACAGACGGCGTTCGTCTCCGGCTCCGACATGCACGGGACGCCCGTCGCCGTAAACGCCTGGAAGGAGGGCGTCACCCCCGAGGAGTTCGCGCTGCGCTTCCACGAGAAGTACGAGACGACGTTCCCGAAGTTCAACATCGCCTTCGACAACTACGGCCACACCCACGACGAGACCAACACGGAACTCACCCAGGAAATCGTCCGCAAACTGGACGAGGAGGGCTACATCTACGAGAAGGAGATTATGGTCGCGTGGGACCCAGAGGAAGACCAGGCGCTGCCCGACCGCTACGTCACGGGGACGTGTCCCTACTGTGGGGAAACCGCCCGCGGCGACGAGTGTGACGAGGGCTGTGGCCGCCATCTGGAGCCGGGTGAAATCGAGAACCCAACGAGCATCATCACCGGGAACCCGGCGGAGTACCGCTCCCGGCCGCACAAGTTCTTCAACCTGAACGAACTGCAGGAGTACCTTCAGGGATTCATCGACCGCTTAGAAGGCACCGACAACGCCCGCAACCAGCCACGCGAGTGGATCGAGGGCGAACTCCAGGACTGGTGTATCACCCGCGATATGGACTGGGGTATCGACTACCCAGGAGAAGGGGCCGAGGACCTCGTTCTCTACGTCTGGGTGGACGCACCAATCGAGTACATCGCCTCGACGAAGCAGTACAGCGAGCGTGTCGGCACGGACGAGTACGACTGGGAGGAGACGTGGAAAGAGAACGGCGAAATCGTCCACGTCATTGGCCGCGACATCATCCAGCACCACACCATCTTCTGGCCGGCGATGCTCCACGGCGCAGGCTACAACGAACCGCGCGCCGTCATGGCGAGTGGCTTCGTGAACTTGGACGGCAAGGGCTTCTCGACCTCGCGTGGCCGGGCCGTCTGGGCCGACGAGTACCTCGCAGAGGGCTTCCACCCAGACTTGCTGCGATTCTACATCGCCACGGGCAGCCGCTTCCAGCAGGACATCAACTTCTCGTGGGAGCGCTTCCAGGAGCGCGTCAATTCGGAACTCGTGGGCACGGTCGGGAACTTCCTCTACCGCTCGCTGCTGTTCGCCCACCGCAACTACGAGGGCACGCCGGAGGCTGACCTCTCCGAGGAAGTCCGAGCGCGTATCGAGCAGGCCATCACCGAGTTCAGCGAGGGGCTGAACGACTACTCCATCCGGCAGGCGACCACCGCGGGCGTGCGCCTCGCCCAGTTCGGCAACGAGTACATCCAGCGCAACGAACCGTGGAAACTCACCGACGACGACCCCGAAAAAGCCGCACAGGTCATCTACGACTGTGTCCAGCTTTCGAAGGCGCTCGCCGTGCTCCTCGCACCCGCCCTCCCGGAGAAGGCGGAGAACCTCTGGAGCCAACTCGGCGAAGATGGCTCGGTTCACGACGTGGGCCTCGACGCCGCCCTCGACGCGCCGCAGGCCGACTTCGACGCGCCGAGCGAACTCTTCGAGAAGATTCCGGACGAGCGCGTCGAAGACCTGAACGCGAAACTCGACCAGCGCATCGCAGAAGCGACCGCAGACGACCCAGACGAAGACGACGATTCCGAAATGACCGAACTCGAACCCATCGCAGACGACCGCATCAGTTTCGACGACTTCCTCGCCCTCGACCTCCGCGTCGGGGAAATCGAACTCGCAGAGCCAATCGAGGGCTCCGACAAACTCGTCCGTCTCGAAGTGGACATCGGCCTCGAAACCCGCCAAATCGTCGCGGGCATCAAGGAACTGCACGACGTGGACGACCTCGTGGGCGAGCGTGTCATCATCGTCGCCAACTTAGAAAAGGCCGAACTGTTCGGCGTCGAATCCAACGGCATGCTACTTGCCGCAGGCGACCAGGCCGACCTGCTGACCACGCTCGGCGACGCGAAACCGGGCACGAAAATCGCGTAACTCGCGACTCGCGTCAGCACCTATTTGTTGGTTGATGGGATAGTTCGCGTATGTCCATCCGCCAAGCGATTGCCTTTCCCCGGCTCATCATCGTTGCATGTTTCGTCGCTATCATCCTCTCAGCCGTGGGACTCGGGATGCAGGTCGAATCTGCCGCGACGCTCCCGATTACCGACGTGGGCCTCGCCCTCGGCACCATCTGCATCTGTATCGCGCTCATCCACAACGCCTACACGAACCTGTGGTGACTCTCCCAAATTTTTTCGTTCGTCGTCTCCTCGCTTCGAGTAATGCGCAATGCGAAAATCGTCTGCACGCTCGGGCCCGCCTCTTCTGACCCCGGCGTCATCCGTGACCTCGCCGACGCGGGGATGTCCGTCGCCCGTTTGAACACGAGCCACGGTTCGACCGACGTGCGAAAGGACCTGATACAGACCGTCCAGCAGGTGGACGAAGCGACCGCGGAACCCGTCTCCGCGCTCCTCGACCTCGCCGGGCCGGAGGTCCGCACCGCACCCCTCGACGACCCTATCTTCCTCGAAACTGGGTCTACCATCGAGTTCTACGAGGCCGACGACGCCACTCCCGAGCGCGTCGGCCTCTCTGTGAGTATCGAGGGTGTCTCTGCGGGCGACCGCGTTCTCCTCGACGACGGGCGCATCGAGACGGTCGTCCAGTCGGTGGGCGAAGATACCGTCACCGCCCGCGTCGAAAGTGGCGGCGAACTCAAAGGCCGCAAGGGCGTGAACGTTCCCGGCGTCGATTTAGGCCTCGACGCGCTCACCGAGGACGACCGCCGCGAACTCGACCTCGCTGTCGAGGCGGGCGTCGACTTCGTCGCCGCGAGTTTCGTCGGGAACGCAGCGGACATCTACACCGTCCGCGAGGAACTCGAAAACCGCGGAGCGGCCATCCCCGTCATCGCGAAAATCGAACGCGCAGACGCGGTGGACAACCTCGAAGAAATCGTCGAAGCCGCCTACGGCATCATGGTCGCCCGCGGCGATTTAGGCGTCGAGTGCCCGATGGAGGACGTGCCAATCATCCAGAAGCGCATCATCCGCACCTGCCGTGAGGCGGGCGTGCCCGTCATCACGGCCACGGAGATGCTCGATTCGATGATTCACTCCCGGCGGCCAACCCGCGCCGAAGCCTCCGACGTGGCGAACGCCGTCCTCGACGGGACGGACGCCGTCATGCTCTCCGCCGAAACCGCCGTCGGCGACCATCCCGTGCGCGTGGTCGAAACGATGGACCGTATCATCCGCGAGGCCGAATCGAGCGACGACTACGTGGAGGGACGCGAACAGCGCATCCCGAAGGCTGGAGAATCTCGCGCCGAAGCCCTCTCGCGCTCCGCTCGCTACCTCGCCCGCGACGTCGGCGCGAGCGCGGTGGTCGTGGCCTCCGAATCCGGGTACACCGCGCTCAAGACGGCGAAGTTCCGTCCAGAGGTACCCGTCGTGGCCGCGACGCCGAACGACGTGGTTCGCCGCCAGCTCGCGCTCTCTGCGGGCGTCATCCCGCAGTACGTCGATTTGGGCGCGAGCGAAGGCGTCGGAACCATCATCGACCGCGCCGCACAGGCCGCCCTCGATGCAGGCGTCGCCGAAAGCGGAGACACCGTGGTCGTGGTGTCCGGCATGATGAGCGAACTCGAAGGCCGCTCGACGAACATGCTCAAGGTCCACGTCGCCGCCGAACCGATTGCGACGGGTCGCAGCGTTCACGTCGGCCGGGCGGTCGGTCCTGCGGTCACGCTGTCTTCGGGCGACCTCTCGTCGGTGAAACCGGGTTCCATCGTCGTGCTTCCCGACGAATTCGACGACCAGTTCGACGGCGACCTTTCGGTCATTGGTGGTATCGTCGCGAAACAGCCGGGATTGACAGGTTACCCGGCGCTCGTTGCGCGTGAACTGGACGTGCCGATGGTGAGTGACGCGGAACTCGCCGTCGCCGACGGGACGACAGTCACCCTCGATGCGGAACGCGGCGTCGTCTACGAGGGCAACGTCCTGCGCGGGCCGCGACGGGAGCCCTTTTGAGGCGGGGGCCACTAGTTGAGGGTATATGTCTGATGGCGACTGGAAATACGAACTCGAAGATCTGGAAGACGACGGGGAGACTGCAGTGGAGGATTTGACCCCAGGATCCCCGAAGCCAGAACACATCGCATTCGTCGTCCTCGGTGCGTTGCTCGCGCTGTTCGCCCTCTCTCGGTTGGTCCTGTAGGCCAAACGTTAATCCACAACGCCCGCCAAGATGGGGTATGGTAGAGCTGCTCGACCAGTCCCTCTCGCTGTTGCTCGTCGTCGCGGGCACGATTCTCGTCGTCGCAGAAGCGCTGGCTCCGGGTGCCCACTTCATCGTCCTCGGGGTCGCTCTGCTCGTGTCTGGGCTCATCGGCCTCGCCCTCGGGTCGGTCGTCGCCCCCGCCCTCATGCCGTTCGTCCTCGCCGCGCTCGTCCTCGGTACCGGCGGGGCCGCCCTCTGGGCGTACCGGAACCTCGATATCTACGGCGGCAAGGGGACTGGCCAGACGAGCGATTCGATGTCGCTCAAGGGCCAGACCGGCCGCGTGACGGAGACGGTGACGAACACCTCGGGCGAGGTGAAACTCGACGCCGGCGGCTTCAATCCCTTCTACGCCGCTCGTTCGGTCCACGGGACGATTCCAGAGGGAACTGAAATTATGGTCGTAGACCCCGGCGGCGGCAACGTCATCACCGTCGAATCGCTCGAAGTCATCGAAGACGACATCGACCGCGAACTCGCGAAAGGACGACAAGAAGCAGAACGCGTCGAAAAAGAGTCAGAATCGGACGCAATTTGAGCGCGAAACGGCGAAAAATACGGTAGTCGCGGGCAATTTTCGGAGGAACCCTTTTTAACCTACCCTTCTAGAGATTCACATATGCTCCCTGTAACCCCCCTCCAAGGACTGGGACCGAGCATCGGGCTCTCGATTGGAGCCATCGTGGCGCTCTTACTCGCCATCATCATCGTCTACCAGATGGTGGAAATCGTCAACGCGTACGAAAAACGCGCGCTGACGGTGTTCGGTGAGTACCGCCGCCTGCTCGAACCCGGTATCTCGTTCATTCCGCCGTTCGTCTCGCGGACCTACTCTTTCGACATGCGTACCCAGACGCTCGACGTCCCGCGTCAGGAAGCCATCACGCGCGACAACTCGCCTGTGACCGCGGACGCCGTCGTCTACATCAAGGTGATGGACGCGAAGAAGGCGTTCCTCGAAGTCGAAGACTACAAAACCGCCGTTTCCAACCTCGCCCAGACCACCCTCCGCGCCGTGCTGGGTGACATGGAACTCGACGAGACGCTGAACAAGCGTCAGGAAATCAACGCGCGCATCCGCCGCGAACTCGACGAACCCACCGACGAGTGGGGGATTCGCGTCGAGAGCGTCGAGGTGCGTGAGGTCAATCCGAGCGCCGACGTCCAGCAAGCGATGGAGCAACAGACCTCCGCCGAGCGTCGCCGTCGTGCGATGATTCTCGAAGCACAGGGTGAACGTCGCAGCGCCATCGAGCGCGCAGAGGGTGACAAGCAGTCGAACATCATCCGCGCGCAAGGTGCAAAACAGAGTCAGATTCTCGAAGCACAGGGTGACGCGATTTCGACCGTCCTGCGGGCAAAAGCCGCAGAATCGATGGGCGAGCGCGCCGTCATCGACAAGGGCCTCGAAACGCTCGAAGCCATCGGTCAGAGCGAATCGACTACCTTCGTCCTGCCCCAGGAACTCACCTCCCTGTTCTCCCGGTACGGCAAACACCTCACTGGCAGCGACGTTCAGGTCAGCGCAGACCAACTCTCCAGTCTCGACTTCGACGACGAGACCCGCGAGATGCTCGGCTTAGACGACATCGAGCAGATTCTCGGTGAAATCGACCAGGAAGCCGAAGTCGATATCGAAGCGATGGAAGAGGCTGCCCAGGCGGTCAAAGCCGGTTCCGCCGATATGCAGAGTATCGACAAGGCAATCGAAGAGATGGACTCGAAACTCGACAAGGACCTCGACAAGGACAAATCGAAACTCGAATCCGACGAGTCGGTGGAGAAGGAACCAGAAGCCGGCAGTGAGTGAGTCTCACACAAGCGAAGGCGTTTTATCGCAGAGCGCCTAATGCCTGTGCATATGTCTGGAGGCCAGAACGTCGACGAGAGCAAGCGAGCGACCCTCAAACGGTTCGCTGCGCTCGGTGCGGCGAGTCCGCTCGCCCGCCTCGTCGATTCCGGCCGGGACACGGGCGACAGCGACGCCCGCGAAGCCATCGCTGGCTACCTCGCGGCGACTCCGGGCGCGCACTTCTCGAAGATTCGAGACGACCTGAAACTCGGCACTGGCGAGACCCAACACCACCTCCGGCGACTGCTCGAAGCCGGGGCCGTCGAGAGTCGTCGCG
The DNA here is from genome assembly GCF_029338295.1 of Haladaptatus sp. QDMS2. Classification (NCBI taxonomy): domain Archaea; kingdom Methanobacteriati; phylum Methanobacteriota; class Halobacteria; order Halobacteriales; family Haladaptataceae; genus Haladaptatus; species Haladaptatus sp. QDMS2. The sequence continues at coordinate 2,004,310 of NZ_CP119791.1, read as the reverse complement.
ACGGCGATTACAAGCGCTTTTTCCCCGCGAACCAGTTTTCGGACTTCGAGCAAGTCGCCCTCGGCTACCTCCGTCGGGACACGCCCCGAGGGATGCTCATCGCGCTCCTGCGCGACCCAGAAATCTCCGCGAGCTCGCTCGCAGATTCTCTCGACGTTTCGCGCCCAACCGTGAGCAAGTACGCCGCCGAACTGGAACGCGCAGGCGTCCTCTCGCGGGCCGACGGCTACGCGCTCGAAAAACCAGAAACCCTGCTCACGCTCCTTGTCCGCTACGCGAACTCCTTCGACGAGCAGGCCGCTGCCTTCGCTGCGGACGCGGCATCGCTGATTCGCTACGACCCTAAACGGTGACTTTCCAGGTCGTAGACGACGAGTAGCCCCACTTCTCGACGTGAATGTCGAACTCACCGTTCTCGATTGCGGTCATGTTCGTCCCGACCTCTTTGGCTGACATGCCGAGGTCCTTGCCGATGAGTCGCGATTTGAAGTAGGTCTTCGTTTGCCCGCGTTCGCGGAGGTACTGAAGGATGCGCCGTTGTTTTTCAGAGAGGTCGATTGCTGCTGCCGCGCTCGTGCTCATACCAATTCCTACGACAGACGGTACTTTAGCCGGTTTGGTACGACCGGTTAACACGCCGCAGTCGTGCGGTTTCATCCCCGTCGGTGCACATTCGACTCTCACCTCGCGTGTCCGTTGGTACAGCAGGTTAACGTCCACTTTCACCCGAGATTCACCGTGTCGTACGTGTTAGTCGGCTGAAACGGCGGCGGTACTTCTTTATCAGTTGCATACAATACCTCACGACGGAGGTTTACCCTTGGAGATTTCTGATAAGCTCTTGTGTCTGTTCAGCGCGGACGTGACGGTCACCGACGACAAGTACGTCGTCGAGATCCCACGTCGTGAAATTGAAACCGGCTCCATCGAAGCCGGCGAAACCTATCGCGTCGCACTCATCTCCCGCCACGAAGCGGAGGAGAGTTCCAGCAGCGACGCCGGTGAATCTGCGTCGTCCGGGTCTACGGTCTCGTCTGAGCCCCAGCCACCGGTCGAAATTGGTGAGATTCGCTACGTCGAAATCGAAGACATCGGCAAACAGGGTGACGGCATCGCGCGCGTCGAGCGCGGCTACGTCATCATCGTTCCGGGTGCCGAGGTCGGCGAACGCGTCAAAATCGAAGTGTCGGAAGTCAAGTCGAACTTCGCCGTCGGCGAAATCATCGACGACGACGTCCTCTGACCGCACCTTTTTCCGATTCGGGTGCGCGGAGCGCACCACTCATCGCAAAAACGTGCGCGAAAAAGGCCGAGAGCGATAAATCGCTCTCGGATGCAAACCTGTGAGCCACCGCACCGCGACCGCGCCGCACCGCAAACGCTAATCAGGGTTGCTATCGCCCAAAAATCAGCCTCAGTCTGAGGCTTCCATCTTCTTTACGCCCTCACCGGCAGCTTCGAGCGTCTGTTCGTAGCTTTCGCCGAGCGGGCTGAACTCCACGAGTTTCGTGCCGGCTTCGAGCGTCACGTTGTGTCCGGGTCTGATGTAATAGACTTCGCCAGCGGCGACCGTCTCCTCCTCGTCTGCGTACCTGAGGGTCAGCTGACCCTCGATGACGTAGCCGTAGTGTGGCGACTGGCAGCGACCGTCTGGCAGGTCCGCGAACATTTCGTCGGTGGTGACGTGCGCGTTGAAAATCTCGTAGCCGACGTTCATCTCACCGAGGTGCATCTCGTGGAGAATCATCTCCTCTGTCTCCACTTCGACTGGAATTGCCTCTATGTTCGAGTGCATTGGCTCTTCCCCAAGCTGAGAGAGGACGGCCAAATTCTTCGTTAGCATCCCACGACCCACGGATTTGACCTATTAAGCCGACCTGTCTCGAATCGGTGCAGAACGTCTCGGGGCGCGCGAGGAGTTGCAATCTCAGCAATCGAGACGTACTGTCACCTCGTCAGAACGACGAACCAGAGGGTAAGAAAGGCGAGCAGGACAAGGCCAAAGAGGGCGACCGTTCCAGCGACGCCACCGATTCCGAGGGCCACGACGCCCGCTCCCATCGCAAGCAAGGCTGCGAGGACGATGCCGACTCTGAATTTGAGATACGTCCCAATCAGACGGGTGTTCCAGAGGGCGTGGAGCGGGCCGCGCATACGCTCCCATCTCGGGTGACGGGTAAAGGTGTTGTTCACCTGTCAGTGACGGTCGTCGAGTGTGTTCCGACAAAGGTGCCGCAACCCCCGAGGTTTTGTCGTCACCGACAGTTGATTCGCCATGACTTCCACGGCATCCGCTCGGCGTCCGTGGCTGGCGCTCGCGGGGTGTGCTATCGTTTCCATTGGATTCAACGCGTATCTGTTCGCCCCGGCGAGCATTCTTCCCTCGTTCGTCACCGCCTTCGCCATCGACAAACCCGCCGCGGGACTCGCAATCAGCGTCGTCTTTCTTGCGTGGGCGCTGTTCCAGATTCCGAGTGGCTTCCTGATGGACCGGTACGACAACCGCAGACTCGTGTTGGCCGGGGCAGTTCTGTTCCTCGGCGTCTCGGCAGCGAGTCTCGTTACGACGACGTATCCCGCGTTTCTCGCGACGCGATTCGTCGGCGGCATCGCGGCCGTGTTCCTCTGGACGGCGAACGCCAACATCGTCAGCCAGTCGTTTCCCCCGCAACGTCGCGCTCTCGGAACGAGTCTGTTCGTCGCGAGCGCGCCCGCCGGGGTCACCCTCGCGCAGGCCGCCGGGCCGACGCTCGTGCCGTTTCTCGGCTGGCAAGGCGTCGTGGCGGTGTACGGCGTCGTCACCCTCTGTGGGCTCCCACTGTTCGTCTGGGCGCTCGACCAGCCAGTCAGAAACGAGTCGGCACTCTCGGCGGGGAACTTCGTCGCTGCGCTGGGGAACCGTCGCGTGCTGGCTATCGCACTCAGTAGTTTCTGTGCTTACTCGCTGTTCGTGTTTCTGAATTCGTGGATGCCGACCTACGCCACCGAAGTCGTCGGCGTAGACATCGCGGTCGCCGGCGCGCTCACCGCGCTGGTTCCCGCGATGGGGCTGGTCGCTCGGCCGGGCGGCGGCTGGCTCTCTGACCGGCTTGGCGGTCGTCGCCGGCCAGTGATCGTCGCGGCGTTCTTGCTCGTCGTGCCGGCACTCGTCGGTGCGGGGCTTTCCACGTCGGTGGTCGGCTTCGCGGCCGCGCTGTTACTCGCCGGTATCGGGTCCCAACTCGGCACGGGCGTCTTCTACGTCTTCGTCGAGGAGGTCGCCCCCACCGAGTCGGCGGGGACGAGTCTCTCGGTGCTCATGACGCTGTCCATCACCGGGTCGCTGGTCGCACCCGTCGCCGCTGGTTGGCTCGTCGAGACGCTCTCGTGGACGACGGCATTCGTCGTCGCCGGGTTGGTGGCGGCCTGTGGCATCGCCGCGGTTGCGCGCCTTCCCAAGAGCGCGACTGGACCCTGAACCGATTCACCGCCACCGCCTGCGACTCACCGCTACTCCTCGATTGGCGTCCCGTCCGCTCGCTTTGCGCCCTCTGAATCGTGGACGACAACGTCTTCGTCAGCAGGATTCGTGACGGCGTAGTTGTCGCGGACACCGACTGCCTCTTCGAGTTCACGGATGGCGCGTTCTTTGAGCGCCGCGGCCAGTTCTTCTGCCTCCGCTCGCGAGATGTCGCGGCCGAGCCCCTCGCATTCGTGGGCGCGGACCATTCCCTGCTGGTCTACGGCTTCGCCCATCGGCTGGCTGGTTCCGCCGAGCGCGACGCTGAACGGGTAGGTCTGGCAGATGAGCGGGCGGTCGTCGTGGATTGAGCAGGCTCCGACGCCGTCCTCCTCGACGTAAAACGAGCAGTCGCCACACCCGGTGGTCTGGATGGCCCACTCGAACGTCTCGCCCGCGCCCGCTTCGTCTAAACCGTAGGGCATCGGGCGGGCCACGTCGCGCCAGTCGTATTCGTGGGTCTGCTGGATGTCGCGCACTTCGTCGGGAAAAATCGTCGCGGTGTGGGGGTCCGCGTCGTCGGCTTTACAGCAGGCACCACACCGCGTACACTCGAAGCCGATTGACTCGATGGCGTCGGCTAGCTCGGAAATGGAGAGTGCTCGCGCATCTTCGAGTTCGGCTTCGAGACTTTGCACACGCTTGCTACCGCCCCGGCGCTGAAAAGCGCGTCGTCAGCGCGGGGTGGCCCGCGTGCCGTCCCACGAGAGCTTGTGCTCAACATCGAGTTTTTCGAGGTGCGCGGCGACCGTGCCCTCCGCGAGCGACCGCACCGCAGAGATGTCCTTGTCGTAGGCGGCGTCGGTGATGGCGTCGAGGGAGGTCGCCCCTTCACGGACCGCCGCGAGCACGCGCTTTTCGCGGTCGAGCCGGTGGCGGATGAGGCGTTCGCACGTCTCCCTGACGTTCTCGATGATCAGCCCGTGGCCGGGATAGAGTCGTGGAGGATTGCGGGCGGCGAGTCGCCGCAACGCCGTGAGGTAGGCGCGAACGTCGCCCTCGCCTGCCGCGACGACGACGCTCCCCTCCTGAACTGCGAGGTCGCCGGAGAAGATGCCGTGGTCGGTGGCGAGGGCGACGTGGTCACGGGCGTGGCCGGGCGTGTCGAGGACAGTCACTTCGTCTCGACTCTGCGTGGTGAGCGTCGTCCCCTCAACGAAGGTGCGGTCGGGGTCGATACCCGTCGCCTGCTCGAAGGCGGCTTCACGCCCACGGCGTGCCCAGACCGTCGCGCCGCACTCCTCGGCGTAGGCGGCCACCGCGCCGACGTGGTCGGGATGGGTGTGAGTCACGAGGACGTGTTTGACGCGTCGCTTCGCAACTTCACGGTCGAGGTCGTCGCTTCGGGCGGCCGGATCGACGAGAATCGCGCCGTTCGTGCCGACGACGTAGGCGTTGGTCGCGCCTTCCGAGGCGTAGGTTGCGACGCTCACTGGAATTCGGGCGACGGGGTCCATACCCCAAAAACGGTGTGGATGACGAAAAGACTGGGTTCAGTTCTTCAGCGTGTAGACTTGCTTGCGCGCGTCGTGGAAGGAGTACCGCGAGTTCACGAGGTCGACCTCTTCGAGTCGATTCAGCGCGTAGCGGACGGTGCGGTCCGGAAGCAGTGATTCGTCGGCGAGTTGTCCCTGCGAGAGTGGTGCCTGTCCTTCGAGGACTTTCGCGACGAGTTTCGCGCTCGGTGGGAGTTCACGAAGCCGCTCGCGGAAGTCGGGGTCTGCCAACGGTGAGTCTTCGGCCGTGCGAGTACGTTCCTTGGTGGTCGTGCTCATACCACCTGCTCTCGGGAGGTCATTGGTAAATGTTGTCTCTAAACACCTCCAAATAATAGGGATGCATAAGTGCATATAATCATCCTTAAAACATAGAAAGTTGACTGGTTTGTACCAGGTTCAACGACCGGGGCGAAATCGGCGCTCAGGCACCTTTCGCCAGGTCTACGTGCGGGTCGTCGCCGTGACGACGGTACTGGCCGAGTGGCGCGTTGCACCCTGGACAGTGGATGACCACGAGGCGCGGGCGCTCGTGGCGGATGAGCTGGTCTGCGGTGTATTCGTTGCCGCAATGGCTACAGGTCGTCATTCCTACCATGTACTTTGGTAGCAATCAGCATAATTGTGGCGGCCTCACCTCGCCGTGGGACTGTTCCAGTATCGTTTTATCCCCTCGACAGAGAAGTGGTGGTAGCGTGAAAGGGCAGGAGTGGTACCAGGCGGACGAGGTGGCCGAAGAGTACGACACGAAACGATTCTCTCGGGGCGGCCGCCTCATCGACCGTCGGGAAAAACAGGCGTTGCTCGACGCAGTTGGCGACATCGAGGGCAAAGACGTCCTCGAAATCGCCTGCGGGACCGGTCGGTTCACCGTGATGCTCGCAGAACGTGGCGCGGACATCATCGGCCTCGACATCTCGAAGGCGATGCTCCAGCAGGGCCGCCACAAGGCGGGTGCCGCAGGCGTGGCAGACCACATCGAATTCATGCGCGGGGACGCCGCACGACTGCCGTTCCCCGACGACCACTTCGACATCGTGTTCGCGATGCGCTTTTTCCACCTCGCGGACACCCCTGCGTCGTTTCTCTCCGAGATGCGCCGCGTCTCGAACGACGTAGTCTTCTTCGACACCTTCAACGCGCCGAGTGCGCGCTCGGTCTACAATTGGCTCCTCCCGATGGGGTCACGTCTCTACACCGAAGACGAGGTGTCCTCGCTGTTCCACGAGACGGATCTGACGCTCAAGCACGTCGAACACGACTTCCTCCTGCCCTACGGCTTCTATCGCAGCATTCCGAACGGCATCGCCTCCACCGCCCGTCGCCTCGACACCTCACTCGGCGACACTGCCCTCGGCAATCTCGCCTCCGTCTCCTACTGGAAGGCTCACAAAAACTGACAGGTAGCCGACAGCGAACACCGGGTATTTTTACCTATCCGTGCTTCTATCGAGTACTATGAAGCTCTCGGTGGTCATTCCCACGCTCAACGACCGAGAGCGCCTCGCTCGCACGCTCGACTCGCTCAGCGAACACGCCCCCGACGCAGAGCGAATCGTCGTAAACGGCCCCTCGACGGACGGGACGACGGGCATGATACGCGAGCGAGACGACGTCACCAGACTCATCGAACTCGCCGACAGGAACCTGAACGTGGCCCGAAACGCCGGGGCGGTCCGTGCCGACGGCGACGCCATCGCCTTCATCTCTTCTGACCGGGCCATCGAAGCCGGTTGGTTCGAAGCCGTCATCGCCGGGCTCGAAGACGCGGATGCGGTCACGGGGCCGACCCACCGTGAACTCACGACGGGACTTGCCTCCGAAGTTCTCGAATCGCGGTCCATCGCCGGCCGTGAGGTTACCTACGTAAACGGCTCGAACGCGGCGTTTCACCGCGACGTGTTCGAGGCGCTCGACGGCTTCGACGAGTACCTCCAGACCGGGGGCGCACGCGACCTCTCCCACCGCCTCGCGTCGAACGACTATCAGGTGGGCTGGGCGGGCAAGATGTGCGTCCACCGCGGCCTCGAAGCCGACGGCGGCCGCCGCGAGCGCGACTGGGCGTGGAAGTATCGCGCGCTCACTTATCGCCTCGTGAAAAACTACGGCATTCGCCCGACCGTCGCCCGCCGGACGCTCAGCCACGGCGGCGCGGACGCACTGGACACGCTGCGCGACGTCGCCCGTGGCAACGCGACGCCCTCTAGTTGGGTCGGAAGCGGCCGCGACGTCCTCCGCGGCATGGCTCGTGGAACAGCAGACGGGATTTTCTCGCGGCGAAAGGACAAGAGTGGACGGCGCAACCCGAACGGGATGTCGTCGCGAGCAGACCGCGCCGTCGAAGTGTACACCTGGCGTTAGGGCGCGAGCGCGGGGACGACCCGCGACGGATTTTTCGAGAACACTCGTGCCATCGCATCTTCTGGAACGTCGAGGGTCAGAATCTCCATCACCGAGACGTTCGGGTGCGTGTCGGGGGCACCGCTGCCGAACAGCACGCGGTCCGGGTGCTCGCGGATGGCTCGTTCTAACAGCCCGCGATAGCGGACGAAACTCGTGTCGAGGTAGAGCGTGTCGTGGGAATCGAGCAGCGAAATCGCCTCGTCCATCAACGCTCGGTCGAGCGGGTGGCCGCCGAAATGCGCGAGGATGAGCGGGATGTCCCAGTCGAGGAACGCTTCTGCGACGGCAGCGGGTGGGAAGGACACCCCTCCGCGCACGAGGACGGGGAGCGAAACGTCGGCGAGTTGGGCAACAACCTCACCGTCGAGGAGGCCGTCTGCTGTCGGGTCCACGACGAACCCTTCGAACCGGTCGTCGTAGGCGTAGCGTTCGACGTCCTCGGGCGACGTGTGCCAGTCTTTTCGGCGCGCGGCGAGATTCCGGAATCGCGCGCCGATGTTCGCCTCGGCGTCGAGTGTGCCGGTGAGTCTGGCGAAGGCGACGAACGGACGCTCGACGCTCATACGGGCGACGGCGTTGTTCGCCCGGAGGTAGGCTCCCTCGCCGGCGTCCGGGTAGACGACGGCTTTCACGACGCCCGCCTGGTGGAGTTCCCGTTCTAAGTTCTCCGGCCCGATGGCTCGGCCTCGTGTACTGACACCTCCCTCGTCCGTGCTGAGCCGGGCGTGGACGTCTACGACGCGGAATCTGTGTTCCAGTTCCAGCATTTCGAAAGGAATCGACGGGCCGGAATATGGTCGTACCGATTCGTGTCGGATTGTCTGAATTTCTGCGGACAGCGTGGGTCGTCTCCCACCGCCCGCAACCCGGCGAACCGTCCCAGAATCAGGCATCTCTCTCGTGAAATTATCACTTTTCTGAACGACCCTCTCAGCGAACTGTGCTACGACACGCCTTCGCTTGCTTGCGGTTTTCTCGTCATTTGAGAAAGATTTATATAGAATTATAAACATTCAGATACCGAGGTTTCAGTTATGGCACAAGCATTCTACGCCGGGGGTCAGCCCCTTTTCATTCTGAGCGAGGGAACGCGACGAACCCGAGGCCGCGACGCCCAGGGTTCGAACATCGCCGCGGGGAAAGCGGTAAGCGGCGCGGTCCGCACGACGCTTGGCCCACGCGGGATGGACAAGATGCTCGTTTCGTCGTCGGGTGACGTCGTCATCACCAACGACGGTGCGACCATCCTCAACAAGATGGACATCGAGCACCCGGCGGCCCAGATGATCGTCGAGGTCTCCCAGAGCCAGGAGGACGAAGTCGGCGACGGGACGACGACAGCGGCGGTTCTCGCGGGCGAACTCCTCGCGAAGGCAGAGGACCTGCTCGAAGACGACGTCCACCCCACGACCATCGTCGAGGGCTACCACGAGGCCGCTCGCCTCGCTCACGAGGCCATCGACGCACAGGTCATGGACGACGAACTCGACGACGAACTCTTAGAGAAAGTCGCCGAATCCTCGATGACCGGTAAGGGGACCGGTGGCGTCACCGCAGACGCCCTCGCAAAGACCGTGGTGAAAGCCATCCGCCACGTTCAGGGCGAAAAGCGCGTCGAACGCGACGACGTCCGCATCCAGACGAAAGTTGGGTCGTCCTCCTCGGCGACGGAGCTCGTAGAGGGAGTCATTCTCGACAAGGAACCCGTCCACGACAACATGCCTCGGAAGGTCGAAGACGCGACCATCGCCATCCTCGACATGGAACTCGACGTGCGAAAGAGCCACGTCGACGCCGAGTACAACATCACCTCCATCGAGCAGCTGAACGCCGCGCTCGACGCAGAAGAGGGTGAGCTGCGCGGCTACGCCGCCGCGCTCAAAGACGCTGGCGTGGACGTCGTCTTCGTCACCGACGGCATCGACGACCGCGTCGCCTCATACCTCGCGAAAGCCGGCATTCTCGCCTTCAAGAGCGTCAACAAGAAGGACGCGACTGCCATCGCTCGCGCGACGGGCGCGACCCGCATCGGCACGCTCGAAGACGTCTCCAAAGACGACTTCGGTCACGCCGACCTCATTCACGTCCAGCGCTTTGGCGAGGACGAACTCACCTTCATCGAGGGTGGCGCGGCCGCGAAGTCCGTCACCGTCTTCGTCCGCGGCGGAACCGAGCACGTCGTCGACGAACTCGAACGCGCCTTAGAGGACGCCCTGGACGTGGTGACTGCCTCCCTCGACAAGGGTGGCGTCGTCCCCGGCGCGGGGGCGACCGAAATCGCCATCGCCGACTACATCCGCACCAAGTCCGCGGGTATCGAGGGTCGCAAGCAACTCGCGGTCATGGCCTTCGCCGACGCCGTCGACATGCTTCCACGAACTCTCGCAGAGAACACCGGGATGGACCCAATCGATGCAATCGTCGACCTCCGCTCGCGCTTCGAGGCCGACGGCCGCGCCGGCATCATCGCCGAGGGCCAGACGGGCGTCATCGGCGACCCGCTCGACTACGGTATTATCGACCCGGCGGCCGTCAAGCACGGGGCGGTCGAATCAGCGACCGAAGCCGCGACCATGATCGTCCGCATCGACGACGTCATCGCCGCGAAGTAATCGCGGAATCATCTCTTTCTCGCCGTCGTCCTTATCGGAACAAAACCGTCAGGAGACGCTCACGCGGGGGAGCGACCAGTCGAACCTGAGTGCCAACAACCGGAGCGCGAGCACCGTCGCGGCGCAGGCCGCCGCGGCGACATCGGGGCCGGCCCCACCTTCCGAGACGGCCCAGAACACGACGCCGCCGGCGACGGCGCAGGTGGCGTAGAAATCCTCTTTGAGGACGCCAGGAACGCGCTGGAGCAACACGTCGGAGATGAGGCCGCCACCGACGCCTGTGAGCGTCGCGAGCAGGACGACACCGAATCCGGAGACGCCCGCCTCTGCGCCGACGAGTGCCCCCGTCGCGGCGAAGGCGGCGAGGCCAATGGCGTCGGGGACGAGAATCGCCGAGTGTTGAACCCAGTTCCTGCGAGTGCGCGAGAGGAAAATTGCGAGTACCACGCCTGCGAGCGCGATGGTCACGTCGTCGGTCGATTGCAGCGCGTTCGGAACCGCGCCGACGAGGACGTCGCGGGTCATTCCGCCGCCGAGGGCGATCATTGTCCCGAGGACGAAGACGCCGAGCACGTCCAGTTGCTCGTCGATTGCTTTGAGCGACCCGGTCACGGCGAACGCGAGCAGGCCGACGACGTTCATCACCGCGAACGCAGAGAGCATCACCAGGAAAGGGTTACGTCGTCGCCCGGGCCGAGCGCGAACGCCTCGTCGCCACGTCCCTGATTGACGGCCAGTTCGACGTTCTCGTGGCTGCCGACGGTGACGACCTTCGCGCCCATGCCGACGGCGGCGAACGTCTCGCCAATCGGGATGGGCTGGTCGTTCACCGTGACCATCTTGCGGCCGTCGAGGACGTGCCCGGGGATGTTCGTAATCACGTTGCCAAAGTCGTCCACGACGAGTACTTCGCCCGTCGCACCGTCGTCGGTTATCGTCGGTTCGGGGAAGCGTTCGTTGACGTACGCGTCAGTTCGCGTCACGCCCGGGAGGTCGTCGATTGATTCGACGCCGACATCGTGGAGTTTCGCCGCCCAGGGCGCGAACACGTCTCGACCGTGGAACGTCGTACTCTTCGGTCGTCCTGCGTCGAGTTCGAACACGGAGAAGTCTGCTGCCAGTCGTCGGGCGACCGGGAGCAGGACGCCGTTGTCGGGGCCGACGAGGAGGTGGTCGCCCGCGCGGACGGCGATGGCCTTCCGGTCGGTGCCGACGCCGGGGTCGACGACGACGAGGTGGACGGCGGGCGGGAAGTAGGGCAGCACTTCGCGCAACCAGAACGCGGCAGCGCGGACATCCTGTCGCGGAAACTCGTGGGAAACGTCTACCAGCCGGGTGTCCGTCTGCTGGAGGATGACGCCCTTCATCGCGGCGGGATACGGCGAACCGAAGTCTGAACTCAGCGTAATCATTCGTCGTTTGCGTCCGTGTCGCTTACGTGCTGAATGCGGTCGATGCCGTCGATTTCTTCGACGACCTCAGTCACCGCCTCTGGGACGAGTTCCTCCCAGTTTTTGCCCTCTATCATCCGTGCACGGACTTCCGTGCCCTCGAAGACGGCGCGGTTGAACATCGGCGACTGGCGCACTTCGACGCCCGCTTCTTTGAACAGGCGGACGACGAGTGGGTTGTTCGAGTAGGCGACGTCGAAGGTCGGACTCATGCTCTGGACGTGGCTCACCCAGACGGAGTTGCGGTCTAAGTCCTCGATGGGCACGGCGTAGGTGACGAGGTCCATGTCGGTGAGCGCCTTCGTTATCATCATGATGCGCTCGCCCGCGGTGAAGGGGTCGTTGGTGGTGTGGCTGTCACCGGCGCTCCCGATGCCGAGAACGAGTTCGTCTACCTCTTCTGCGATGCGTTCGACCATCGCGTAGTGCCCGTTGTGAAACGGCTGGAAGCGGCCGATGAAGAACCCGCGAGTCATATCCGCAGTTACAGGCCCGGTTTATAAAATCCGTCGGGTCGTCCGAGCCGGGCGGCAAATTCCGCCGGAACCAGCCGATGTCCGGGGGTTTCGGTAGTGTCTGAGCGAGACATTCGGGGAGAAAGTATATCAAATGATAGCCCCTGAAATCAGATAGCGGAAACCGTAGTTCTATGAGTAACGACATGGAGACTGACAACGTCTCGTCGGAAGCGGAAGAAGAGGCTTCTCCCGAGGCCGACCGAGACGAATCCAAAGACGAACTCGGCAGCGATGTCGAGGTCGGGGCCGAGTCAGCAGTTGTCGAAGCGGACGAAGACAGCTTGCTTGGTGGCCTGCAGATATCCTCCACTGAGGATATCGAAATCCCCGACAGGCTGGTCGACCAGGTCATCGGCCAGGACCACGCCCGAGACGTCATCATGAAGGCCGCAAAACAGCGGCGTCACGTCATGATGATTGGCTCACCGGGTACGGGCAAATCGATGCTCGCAAAGGCGATGAGTGAACTCCTGCCCAAAGAGGAATTACAGGACGTCCTCGTCTACCACAACCCGGACGACGGCAACGAGCCAAAGGTCCGTACCGTCCCCGCGGGCAAAGGTGAACAGATTATCGAAGCACACAAAGAGGAAGCGAGAAAGCGCAATCAGATGCGCTCGTTCCTCATGTGGATCATCATCGCCATCGTGATTGGCTACTCGCTGCTCGTCGCCCAGCAGATTCTGCTCGGCATCCTCGCAGCGGGTGTCGTCTACCTCGCGTTCCGGTACGGAAGCCGGTCGAGCGATTCGATGATTCCAAACCTGCTGGTCAACAACGGCGACACGAAGAGCGCGCCGTTCGAGGACGCGACCGGTGCACACGCCGGGGCACTCCTCGGCGACGTGCGCCACGACCCGTTCCAGTCCGGTGGGATGGAGACGCCGAGCCACGACCGCGTCGAGGCCGGTGCCATCCACAAGGCGAACAAGGGCGTGTTGTTCATCGACGAAATCAACACCCTCGACATTCGCTCCCAGCAGCACCTCATGACGGCGATTCAGGAGGGTCGGTTCGCGATTACGGGCCAGTCCGAGCGTTCCTCGGGCGCGATGGTCCAGACCGAACCCGTCCCGACGGACTTCGTCATGGTCGCAGCAGGGAACTTAGACGCGATGGAGAACATGCACCCAGCACTCCGGTCCCGTATCAAAGGGTACGGGTACGAGGTGTACATGGACGACTCCATCCGCGACTCCCCCGAGATGCGCCGCCGGTACGCCCGGTTCGTCGCACAGGAAGTCGCGAAAGACGGCCGCCTGCCACACTTCACGGACGAAGCCATCAGCGAGGTCATCCTCGAAGCCCGCCGCCGTGCGGGCCGCAAGGGTCACCTGACGCTGCGCTTCCGTGACCTCGGTGGCCTCGTCCGCGTCGCGGGTGACATCGCCCGCGCCGAGGACGCACCGAACACGACGCGCGAACACGTCCTGCAGGCAAAGCAGCGCTCGCGCTCCATCGAGCAGCAACTGGCAGACCAGTACATCGAGCGCCGCAAGGACTACGACCTCACTGTCAACGAAGGCGCGGTCACGGGCCGCGTCAACGGGCTTGCGGTCATGGGAGAGGACTCCGGTATCGTCCTCCCCGTGATGGCGGAAGTCACGCCGTCCCAGGGGCCGGGGCAGGTCATCGCGACCGGCCAGCTCCAGGACATCGCAGAGGAGGCCGTCCAGAACGTGAGCGCCATCATCAAGAAGTTCTCCGACGAGGACATCTCCGAGAAGGACATCCACATCCAGTTCGTCCAGACCGGACAGGGCGGGGTCGACGGTGACTCTGCTTCGATTACGGTCGCGGCGGCCGTCATCTCCGCGCTGGAGGACATCCCCGTCGAACAGAACCTCGCGATGACGGGCTCGCTGTCGGTCCGTGGCGACGTGCTCCCAGTCGGTGGGGTGACCCACAAAATCGAGGCGGCCGCGAAGGCCGGTCTCAAGAAGGTCATCATCCCGGCTGCGAACGAGCAGGACGTCATGATCGAAGACGAGTACAAAGAGCAGATCGAGATCATCCCGGTCAGCCACATCAGCGAAGTGCTCGAAGTCGCGCTCGCGGGCGAACCCGAGAAGGATTCGCTCGTCGACCGCTTGAAGAGCATCACCGGGCAGGCCCTCGAGAAGTCGGGGAGCCGCACGGGACACGGCAGCCCGAGTCCGAACTAAGCCGTGGCCCAGTGGGCGACGTTCACGGGACTCGTCGCCCTCATTTTACTCCTCTTGCTTTCACTCTCCTACGCCTCGCGTTCCGTCGTGAGCGAGGCGGCTCCACCTGACCCAGCTCACGCACAGCCCCACGGGCTAACGACGGGAATGCTGCTCGCGAACGTCGCGTTCTCGCAGGGCTTTCTCGGCGTGTTTCTGTTGCTCGCGGCGTGGGTCACACAGATTCCGTGGCCTGCTCTTGGCGTTCACCTGCCGACGGCCGCCACCGTCGCCATCGGCCTCGTGCTCGGGGCGTTGCTCTACGGGACCAATCGCCTCGGCGCGTGGTCGATGCGTCGGCTCGGCTTCGACCACGGCGACGAGTTGCGCGAACTGCTCGCCCCGAAGACGCGACGCGGCTGGCTGCTGTTGCTCGTGGGCGTCTTGCCCATCATCGCGGGTTTCGAGGAACTCCTGTTCAGAGCAGCGCTCGTCGGTGCGCTGAGTGCGGGCTACGGCGTCTCACCGTGGGTGCTGGCTGTGCTCTCGTCACTCGCATTCGCGCTGGGCCACGGCGCACAGGGCGTCGCTGGCATCGTGGTCACGTGGGCGCTCGGCCTCGTCCTCGCCGCCGCGTTCGTCGCGACGGGGAGCCTCGTCGTGGTAGTGGTCGCCCACTACGTCGTAAACGCCCTCGAATTCGTGATTCACGAGGGCGTCGCCTGATTATTCGGTGCGAATTCTGAGTTCGATGCCGTTCGGGTCGTGGACGTGAAGTTCGCCGTCAGCCTCGGCAACGTCCACGCCTGCGGTGTCGAACTGGTCGCGAACCGCCGCGAGCGCCGCCTCGTCGGGGACGACGAGTTCGAACCAGTCGAGTCCGCGGCCGCTGGGCGGGTCGGTGCGCCCGTTCCAGGTGTTCGCGCCGATGTGATGGTGGTAGCCCCCGGCGGAGACGAACAGCGACGACCCGCCGTAGGGTGCGGGCAGCGCGACGGGCGAATCGAGTCCGACCGCGTCCTCGTAGAACTCCCGAGTCGCCGGAATCGAGGAGACTTCGAGGTGAATGTGGCCCACGTCGGTACCGTCGGGGACGGTGCTGTCGGTGTCTCCCAGCTCGCGCAACTCACCAAGGTCGAGTGGCAGCGTATCCATCAGGAGTTCGCCGTCCTCGTCGCGCTCCCACGTCTCGCGCGGGCGGTCGGTGTAGATTTCGATGCCGTTGCCCTCCGGGTCGTTGAGGTAGAGTGCTTCGCTCACGAGGTGGTCCGAGGCTCCTGAGAGTCGCCACTGGTTTTCCACGCGGTGGAGTGCGTCGCCGAGTGCCTCGCGAGTCGGCACACGAAACGCTGTGTGAAACAGGCCGGTTTCGGTTCGTCCGCGCTCAGGGAGGTCCGGGGCTGTGGTGAGTTCGAGGAACGGTCGGCCTCCCGCGCCGAGGGTCGCCGCCGTTTCGGATTCTGTGAGGACGGCGAGGCCGACGACGTCGCTGTAGAACTCGACGACTCGGTCGAGGTCGTTTACGCGAAGGGCGACGCGGCCGACGTGGGTTTCCGGGGCGATGTGTGGTGACATGGTTTCGATCGATTGGTTACTGGTATGTGATGTGTCTGGATAGTCCCATCGCCGCCGGAAATTCGAGTCCAGCAAAGCGGTTCCATCATCCACACACTAAATTACGCGTCAGACATGTGTCTAACATAAGTATAAATAGTTGCTGTGGCAACACGTTACTGGTGTTACACTATGGGTAAAGTAACCAACGCACTCGGAGACTTAGTCGAGAACGTCGTCGCGTTCCTCGTCATGATTATCCTCGCGATCATCGGCTTCTACGTCACGGTGTTCGTCGTGACGATGGGTGCCGAACTCGCCGGCCGCGCGGCGAGCGGTGATTTCGTGGTGCTCTCCGCTGCACTGCTCGTCTCCGCGTCCATCCTGGCTGGCGGCTCCTCGCCGGTCGGGAAACTGAGCGAGCCGATGACGCCGACGCGGAAGAGCGCACCCGCCGACGACTGAAGTTCCACCCAGTATTTTTATCGTACCCGCACCGACTCGACAGCCGCGCGTATCTCTTTTCCCTTGTTGTGGGCGTGAAACAGGTGTGCGCCGATGATGGAAGTGCGATACCGGAGCTTTGACTTCCGTTTTCCGGACCGGTCGCGGACCGGCGAGAGCGTGGCGAGATGAATGCCGGCGTTCGTCCGGTACTCGTACTCCTTGCCGGACTGTGACTGGCGCAGGTGTTTGACAATGTTGGAGATGCGTTCTGCTGCCTCTGGGGGTTCGACGCCGAGAAAAATCGTTTCGTAGTTGACCATTGACCCCTACAGCCCTTCGAGCGAGCGAAGCTTCTGCTCGATTTCCGGTGGTGCAGCACTCGGCCCGTCGCGCACCCGGTGGTCCGGAATCAGGATGGGTGTCGGATTTTCGTCGAGGGCGGTTCTGACGAGCGTCAGGTCGGCGTCGTCCTGTGGGTCCAGTTTGGGGGTCATTCGAGCGATTCGCTCGACGGTGTACTGTTGGCCGTAGGGAATCTGTCGGACCGTGTCGAGCACGCGCCGGTGGGCGGTAGGGACCGTAAGCGCCACGTCGACGGTGTCGAACGACTCCTGGACGCCTTCGAGGTAGGCGAAGATACGGTCGAGGACCGGGTGGTCGGGGTTCGCGTCCGCTGGCGCTTTATCGGGGAACGAAACCGAGATGACTCGGCCGCTCGCGACGCCGATTTGTACGAACCGGTCTAAGTAGTCGGATTCGCGGGCGTAGATACCAGCAGACTCGTCCATACCTGTACGTGGACCGTCTCGAACTTCAACATTCGGCTCTCTCGACTGCGCAAGCCTTATGTACAAATCAGTTCATCATTGAACAACAATGGTAGTTAGAGACGAGGTCGCCCCCGAGGTGGCCGCCATCCTCGCCGCCGCCCGCCGCAGGCAACGGGCAACAGAGCGGGTGTCGGTCGAACCGCGGTCGCTCAGGTCGGCGTTCGACGCCGCGGCGGCCGAGGGACGGGTCCCGATACTTTCCGAGGTGAAACCGACGAGCCCGACCACCGAGGGAATCCGAGCGGATGACCCTGCGGAACTCGCCCGCGAGATGGTTGCGGGCGGGGCGAGCGCCATCTCCGTGCTCACGGAACCGGACCACTTCGGCGGGTCGCTCGACAACCTCCGGGCGGTCCGCGAGGCGGTCGACGTGCCCGTACTCAGGAAGGACTTCATCCTCCGCGAGGAGCAACTCGACGGGGTGGAGGCGGACGTCATCTTGCTCATCGTTCGGTTCGTCTCTGACCTCGACGGCCTGCTCACGGCCGCCCGCGAGCGGGGGTTTCAGGTGCTCGTGGAAGTTCACACCGAAGCCGAACTCGAAGCGGCCCTTGATGCGGGAGCCGACATCATCGGCATCAACAACCGCGACCTGACCTCACTGTCGGTGGACCTCGGCACCTTCGAGCGACTGGCTCCGAAGGTTCCAGACGACGTACTTTGCATCGCGGAAAGCGGCGTTTCGACGCCCGAAGACGTGGCCCGCATGCGCGAGGCCGGCGCGGACGGCCTCCTCATCGGAACCGCCATCATGGACGGCGACGTGACCGAAAACACCCGACGACTCTCTCAGCTATGAGTGACGCACCCGCAAAATTCGGCGAATACGGCGGCCAGTACGTCCCGGAAGTGCTGATGCCCGCCATCGAGGAACTGACCGACGCGTACGAACGGTACGTGCTCGACAACGAAGACGGCTTCATGGACGACTTTCGTGCCCGATTGCGCGACTTCGGCGGCCGGCCGACCCCGCTCCAGCACGCAGCGCAACTCAGCGAGCGGTACGGAACCGACGTCTACCTCAAACGCGAGGACCTCGTCCACGGCGGGGCGCACAAACTGAACAACGCGCTCGGACAGGTACTGCTGGCCAAATACATGGGCAAAGAGCGCATCGTCGCCGAAACTGGGGCCGGCCAGCACGGCACGGCGACGGCGATGGCTGCGGCCCACCTCGGCATGGACTGTGAAGTCTACATGGGCCGCCGAGACATCACCCGCCAGCGGCCGAACGTGTTCCGCATGCGAATCAACGGTTCCGCGGTCAACCCCGTGGACGTGGGGCGCGGAACCCTGAAGGAGGCCATCAACGAAACGATGCGCGACTGGGCGACCAACGTCGAAGACACCCACTACGTCATCGGCTCGGTGGTCGGTCCCCACCCCTTCCCGCGGATGGTCCGTGACTTCCAGTCGGTCATCAGCGAAGAGGCGCGCGAGCAAATTCGCGAGAAAACCGGTGGCCTGCCCGACAGCGTCGTCGCCTGCGCTGGCGGCGGGTCGAACACGATGGGCGCGTTCCACAACTTCGTCCCCGACGAGAACGTATCCCTCTACGCCGTCGAAGCCGGTGGCTCCAGCCTCGACGTGGACGAAGAGGCAGGCGTCGCCCCGAACTCCGCGTCGCTCTCGACGGGGTCTGTCGGCGTGCTCCACGGCGCGTGCACTCGCCTGCTCCAGTCGCGCGACGGCCAGATTCTCGAATCCCACAGCATCAGTTCGGGCCTCGACTACGCCGGCGTCGGCCCGGAACTCGCCTACCTCGTCGACAGCGGGCGTGTGACGCCGGTGACGGTCCCCGACGACGCCGCCCTCGAAGCGTTCCACCGCTTCTCCCAGGAGGAGGGCGTCATTCCGGCCCTCGAAACCGCCCACGCCATCGCCTACCTCGAAACGGCAGACGACCTCGGTGACTCGGTCATCGTGAACGTCTCAGGCCGGGGCGACAAGGACTTAGAATCGGTGTTAGAGGAGACTGCCCAGCGTGACCTTGCGAACGCCCCGGAGATGGGGGTGTTCGAATGAGCGAGATTGGCGACGCCTTCCGCGAGGGGCCCGGGCTCGTGCCGTACATCACCGCCGGCGACCCGGACGCGGCGGCGACCAAAGAACAGGTCCGCGCGCTCGCCCGCGGTGGGGCGGATGTCATCGAACTCGGCCTGCCCTTCTCGGAGCCAATCGCGGACGGCCCGACGATTCAAAACGCTATCCAGCGGTCGCTGGATGCGGGGATGACGCCGCGGTCGTACCTCGACCTGGTGGCCGACCTCGACGTGGACGTGCCCATCGTCTGCATGACCTACTACAACCTCATCTACCAGTTCGGCGACGAGCCCGTCCGCGCGTTCGTCGAGGCGGCCGCCGCGGCTGGCATCGCTGGCCTCATCGTTCCGGACCTCCCGGTCGAGGAGTCGGGCGTCCTGCGGGCGGCCTGCGACGAGTTCGGCCTCGACCTCATCTTCATCGTCGCGCCGACGACCCGGGGCGACCGACTCGACCGGGTGATGGAACAGGTCTCCGGATTCGTCTACGTCCAGGCGCGCCTCGGGACCACCGGGGCGCAGGCGGACGTGAGTTCGCAGACCCACGACAGTCTCGGCCGCCTCGCGGACTACGACGTGCCGAAGGCGGTCGGCTTCGGGGTGAGCGAGCGTCACCACGCTCGCGAAATCGTCGCCGCGGGCGCGGACGGCGTCGTCGCCGGAAGCGTCTTCGTTGACCTCATTGCCGCTGGGGACGAAGTGGCGACGAAACTGGAACAGAAGGCGGCAGAACTGGCCGAGGGCGCACGGACGGGATACTCCCAACGTGTGCCGCGACCGGAACGCACTTAAATAACGCTTGCTACACACTAACATACCAATGAGTATCGGAAAAACAGCTCGTCTCGAGCGAATCGGCACACGGGGTCGATACGTCATCGTCCCTATGGACCACGGCATTACACTCGGGGCCGTACAGGGCCTCAAAGACATCGAATCGACCATCGACGCGGTGACACGCGGCGGCGCAGATTGCGTCCTCACCCAGAAGGGAATCGCCCCCCGCGTCCACGCGAACAAGAACGACAAAGGCTACGTCGTCCACCTCAACGCTTCTACGACAATCGGTCCCGACGAAAACGACAAACGCATGACGAGCACCGTCGAAGACGCAGTTCGCGCCGGCGCTGACGCCGTCTCGTTGCACATCAACGTCGGGTCAGACCACGAACCGAAACAGATGGAAGACCTCGCACGGGTCACCTCCGAGGCTGACCGACTCGGCATCCCTGTCCTTGCGATGACCTACGCACGCGGCCCCGGCATCGACGAACACGACGCAGAAGCCCTCGGCCACGCCGTCCGCTTCGGCGAAGAACTCGGCGCGGACATCATCAAGACGGCCTACTCGGGCGACCCCGAAAGCTTCCGTCACGTCACCGAATCGACCCGCCTCCCCGTCGTCATCGCCGGCGGCTCCAGAGGAACTGATTTAGAAACCATCGAGATGGTCCGCGGCGCGATGGACGGCGGCGCGGCCGGCGTCTCAATGGGTCGGTCTATCTTCCAGCACGAGAACCCAGAGGCCATCGCCCGCGCCGTCGCGGACGTGGTACACAACGACGCACCCGCCGCGGACGCGCTCGAACGCGCCGGCCTCGCCGTTAAAGCCTGACGAAGCGGTGTTTCATCACGTCTCCAGCCTTCTCCAGCGACGGCCACGAAACCGGCCGGCGGGGAGACAGTGGCCACTTCCGCCACGTTCAAGAATCCCCGCCGCGAGCGTCAGAGTATGACACGCTCCGTTTGGCTCAAAGCCGACGACACCGTCGGCGACTGGGAGGCGCGCCGGAAACGAATCACCGCTGGGCTCGAGGCCGGCGTCGACTGGGTACTCGTAGACAGCGAAGACGTCGCGAAGGTTCGCGAACTCGGCCAGGTGAACGTCGCGGCGTTCACAAACGGCGACGTCCACGTCATGGACGCAGAACCCGAAGGCATCGAGGACCTACCCGACGCGACCATCGTCGGCAAGGAAGGCGAAGGTGACGGAACCGTCGACCTGCCAAACGACTTCTCCGGGTCTGCTGACCTCTCTACACTGCGGCGCAGCGACGACCGCGCTCACGGTGCGTACGTCCGCATTCTGAACAAGGACTACGAGTCGTTCGCCGAGGCCGCCGCCCAGGACGCAGACTACACCATCGTCATCGGCGAGGACTGGACCATCATCCCGCTCGAAAACCTCATCGCCCGCATCGGCGAGGAGACGGAACTCGTCGCGGGCGTCCAAACAGCCGCAGAGGCGAAGACGGCCTTCGAGACGCTCGAACTCGGCGCAGACGCCGTGTTGCTCGACACCGACGACCCCGACGAGATTCGTCGCACGGTCGAAGTGCGCGACGACGCCGCCCGTGAGTCGCTCGACCTCCAGTGGGCGACCGTCACCGCCATCGAACAGACGGGGTCCGCAGACCGCGTCTGCGTCGACACGGGGTCGCTGTTCGAACACGACGAGGGGATGTTGGTCGGCAGCATGAGCCGCGGCCTCTTTTTCGTCCACGCGGAGACCGCAGAGTCGCCGTACGTCGCCTCTCGCCCGTTCCGCGTGAACGCTGGGGCGGTCCACGCCTACGTCCGGACGCCAGACGGCGGCACGAAGTACCTCGCGGAACTCAAAAGCGGCGACGAGGTGCAGGTCGTCGATACGGCGGGACACACCCGCGAGGCCATCGTCGGCCGGGCGAAAATCGAGAAGCGCCCGATGTTCCGGGTCGAAGCCGAGACAGAAAACGGCGACCGCATCGAGACGCTCCTGCAGAACGCAGAGACCATCAAGGTCGCCACCGCCGAAGGCCGCAAGGCGGTCACGGACCTCGCGGTCGGCGACGAGGTGAAAATCTACTATGAGGACACGGCTCGCCACTTCGGCGAGGCTGTAGAAGAGAGCATCATCGAGAAGTAACCGGCGGACTTACTGGTTTTCCGGCGCGGTCGTCTGTGGGAGTTCCGTCGTACACCAGTGACAGAAGCCGAGTTCGGGGTCGACGTCGCGCCCGCAGTTCGGACAGCGCGTCCCTTCTACGACGGCTTTCACTTCCTGATTTTTCGTCGCTGCGAGTCGGTAGGCGTCGATCATGCTCAATGCCGTAATGAACAGCACCGAGAGGGCCGCTTCCAGCGGCAACTGCTCGCTCGCGCGGGAGAGCGCAGAGAGCGAGAGGTCCGCCGTCTGGACGGCCTGCTCGGGGATGACGAACGACGCCGTCGCAATCATCAACCCGAACCAGAGGAGAGCTCTGAGCCACTCCCGAATGTAGACGTGGCCGAGGCCAGGGTAGATGAACGCGAGGAGTGCAGCGAGCCACGGGCGCTTACGCATAGTCTGCCCCATCACTTCCTCCGTCTCGGTTGTCACTGTTTGTTAAACTTCCGAACGACCCCGTTTTAGCCATCGCCCTGCAGCTGGGTTAGCAGCTGGCGTAACGTCCCGAGGTCGTACTGGCCCGGAGCCGTCGCATCTTCCGGTCTGATGGGCGCGAAACCGAGACACGACCCGTACAGCGGCGCGACGACCCGGGAGTGACGGCCGAGTTTCCCCATCGCCATCGTCGCCACCGGGCGACCGTTCATCGAAAACGTCCGCGTCGCGAACAGGAGGTCGAGGACGTCGTCGACGCTCGTCGCCGTGCACGCGAGTTTGCCCACGTCGCCGTGGTCGGTCGCCTCCTTGAGCAGGTGGCGCAGTTCGGCGATGCGAGGGGTCTCCTCGAAGTCGTGGACCGAGACGATGACCTTCGTGTCCGACTCGCGGGCGGCGTCTACCACCCGCGCCCCGTCCCCGTTCAGTATCGCGGCGAGTTCGATGTCTACCGCCTCCACGGCGGTTTCGGCGGCGGCCGCACAGAGCGTATCGAGCCGAGTGGCGTCGTCCTCAGCCTGGCCGCCTTCCCAGTTCACGCGGTTGGTCGCGATGATGGGGAGGGTGCCGCCGTAGTTCCGGAGTGCCGCGAGCGGGTCGGCGGCGAGGTCCATCCGGAATTCGACGGCGTCGGCGTGGGGCCGGGCATCCGGCTCGTCGTCCAGCACCGCGGTACTCGCGGCGAGGACGAACTCGTCGAAATCCATGGCAGGGGATACACGCCCCTGTAAAAAAAGCATACCCCTACGAGGAATGGGGTTCGTGGGTAACCAGATAGCCGTCTTCATCCGGTTCGACCCCGGCGACGACGTAGAACCGAATTTCGCGTTCTTGACGAGTGACGACCGGGAAATCGTAGTGGGTGGCTTCGTAGTCGGGCGGGTCTGCGTCGGCTTTTCGGGCGGCGACGAAGTCTCGATGAGCGTCGAGTCGCGCCCTCGTGCGCTTGCGAGAGAGTTCCGGCGCACCTTCTACTCGCTCGTCGAACTGGGCGACGAGGTCCGCGTCGAGTTCGTAGCCGAGTGAGTTTCGCCCGGCGAGCATCGCCGCGAGCGTCGTCGTTCCGG
Organism: Haladaptatus sp. QDMS2; assembly: GCF_029338295.1. Lineage (NCBI taxonomy): Archaea > Methanobacteriati > Methanobacteriota > Halobacteria > Halobacteriales > Haladaptataceae > Haladaptatus > Haladaptatus sp. QDMS2. Next base: position 1,980,886 of record NZ_CP119791.1, on the reverse strand, counting down.
TTCCCCAGAAGGGGTCTAAGACGGTGTCGTCGTAGACGGAGAACATTCGAATCAGCCGGAGTGGGATTTCGAGGGGGAACGCCCCAGAGCGGTCGCGATTCGCATCGGAGAGCAGTTGCCCGGTTCCGCGCACGTCGGTCCAGAGGTCTGAGAACCACTCGTTTCGCTCCTCCCAGAAGAAGGCGCTCTCGTAGCGTTCCGCACAGCCGGGGTCAAATTCGCGGGTGCCACCCTTGCGAAACACGAGGATGTACTCGTGTTCGAGTGTCGCGTAGGCGTTCGTCGGGAGCATTCCAGAGCCCATGAACTTCGTCAGGCGGTTCGACGGCTTTCGCCAGAGAATGTCCGGGAGCACCGAAAAGCCGCGGTCGCGCATCGCGTCGACGACGGCGACGTGGTTCGGGAACAACTGGAAATCGCCGCCGATAGAACGGGTGGCGTCGCCGACGTTGATGCACGCGATGCCGCCGGGGCGCAACACGCGGGCGAGTTCGTCCCAGCAGGGGGCAAGCGCCTCGTGCATGGCCTCGAAGGCGGCGTCGCCGGCCCCTGAGTCGAGGTACTCGTCGATGGTCGCGTCGAGCGACGTGAAGAGACCGTCCCACATCTCTATCATGGGGTAGGGCGGGGATGTGACGACGAGGTCGACCGTCCCGTCGTCTACGTATGTCATCTCGCGGGCGTCGGACGCGTAGATGACGTGTTCGGTCTGCATGGACGGTCAGTCGCGGGCCGGGGGTACGTTTCTTGCGGTCTCATGACTCGTCGGCGGGTGGAAAACGGAAAACGGAAAACGGGTGGCAGGAGTTACGCCATCGGCACGTCCTGCTCGGCTTCGAGCAGTTCGTGGTAGCGGTTGCGGATGGTGACCTCGCTGATGTCTGCGACTTCGCTCACGGCGGCCTGCGTCGTCTTCTCGTTGGTGAGCAGCGCGGCGGCGTAGACGGCGGCGGCGGCGAGGCCGACCGGCGACTTGCCGCTGTGGACGCCCTGCTCCTTGGCGTTGCGCAGGAGCTGGCGGGCGCGGTGTTCTGCTTCCTCGGAGAGGTCGAGCGAGGAGGCAAAGCGCGGCACGTAGCTCTCTGGGTCCGCGGGGCGCACTTCGAGGCCGAGTTCGCGGACGACGTAGCGGTACGTGCGGGCAATCTCGCTCTTCTCGACACGGGAGACCTCCGCAATTTCGTCGAGACTGCGCGGCATGCTCGCCTGGCGGGCGGCGGCGTAGACCGCCGAGGTTGCGACGCCTTCGATGGAGCGGCCGGGAAGGAGGTTCTCGGAGAGCGCGCGGCGGTAGATGACCGAGGCGGTTTCCCGGACGTTGTTCGGGAGGCCGAGGGCCGAGGCCATGCGGTCGATTTCCCCAAGTGCCTGTTTGAGGTTGCGCTCTTTGCTGTCGCGGGTGCGGAATCGTTCGTTCCACTTGCGAAGGCGCTGCATCTTCGCGCGCTGGCGGCTGCCGAGGGACTTCCCGTAGGCGTCCTTGTCGCGCCAGTCGATGTTGGTCGAGAGCCCCTTGTCGTGCATCGTGTTGGTCGTCGGGGCGCCGACGCGCGATTTTTTATCCTTCTCTCGGGAGTCGAAGGCGCGCCACTCTGGGCCGCGGTCGATTTCTTTCTCGTCTACGACGAGACCACAGTCCTGACAGACCGTCTCGCCGTGGGTGGAGTCGCCGACGAGTTTGCCGGAGCCACATTCTGGGCAGTTGAGCTTGTTGTTGCTCGATTCCTGTTCGTTCTCGCTCTCTTCTGTTTGTGCTCGGGTTCGCGTGCGGGTGTGTTCTCTCATGGGTGTAGCGCTGGCGGGGGCTATCCGGGAAGCGTATCTGGAGAAATCCCGGATGGCTGTCCGTGGCCCGGGCTTCGGACGAAAGTCATTTAAGGGTTTTGGTTTACGCTACGGTATCGCCGCGAAACAGGAACAAATGGCCGTTTCAGGTTCTGCCGGCACAAATGTTATATATTGTCATGCGTCGAGCCGCGGATGGTAATTCCCAAGTGACCGACGCGGCTTCTCACTGCCATGCGCGTCGGCGTCGGCAGTCAGAATCCGGTCAAAGTCAGGGCCACCGAACAGGCACTCGCGAACGTGTTGGACGCGACGGTCGAACCCGTCGCCGTCGAATCGGGCGTGTCAGAACAGCCGCGCGGTCTTCAGGAGACCATCTCGGGAGCCGAAAACCGGGCGCGAGCCGTGCTCGACGCGGGTGAGTTCGACCTCGGTATCGGCATCGAGGGTGGCGTCGCGACGGTCGACGACCGTCTCTACCTCGTGATGTGGGCGGCCGTCACGGACGGTGAGCGCGTCGGGCGCGGCGCGGGACCGAGTCTCGCGCTCCCCGAAGATATCGCCGCACGAATCGAGGTGGGCGAGGAACTCGGCCCCGTGATGGACGACGTACTCGATATGAACAACGTGGCGAAAAAACAGGGTGCAGCAGGGGCGCTCACGGCCGGTATCGTGGACCGCGAAGCGGCATTGACGCAGGCTGTAGCGGGGGCGCTCGGCCCCTTCGTCACCGACCTGTACTAGTTCTCGACGGCTTCGACGTCAGGTACGTCGCGGCTCTCTTTTACTGCCGTCGTGAGCGAGACGTTGAGCAGCAGCATCGAGGCGACGCCGCCGAGCACCGTCACGATGTTCTTCACGGCGTGGTCGACGATGGCCGCGCCGAGTGCGACTTCCCACGAGACGGGGAGCAGCGCCACCACGAGCAGCGAAAAGGCCCCCTCGTAGAGGCCGACGCCGCCGGGCGAGAGGGGGAGAACCTTCGCCAGGTTCCCGACGCTCACTGCGAAGAACCCAACGGCGAGCAGCGTGGTGAACGGGAGATCCACGCCGAAGGCGGCGAACACGACGACTGCGGTCAGCACGTCGAGCGTCCAGATGAGCAGGCTGCTCGCGCCGACGCGGGCGAAGGCGCGCTTGTCGCTCGCCACGACCTGCACGTCTCCGGCGAACCGTTCTAAGACGCCCGCGACGTAGTCGGCGTAGGAGTCGTTGCTGATGCGGGTGACGAAACTCCGGATGTGGTTGCTCTCCGTCCGCGCGGAGGCGACGATGAGCGCCGTCGCGGAGATGGCGGCCACGCCGACGAATCCGGCGAGGTAGAGGGCGTACCGGCCGCTCTGTCCGCGCTCGCCGCTAATCTGCGTGATGGCCTGGCTCAGGCCTTCGACGCTCGTAAACCCGGTCAGTGCGAGCAGGATGAACACCGCGCCCGCGAGCACCGTGATGGTGAGCAGGTCGAAGACACGCTCGACGGTAAGCGACGCGAACCCGGAGGGGTACGGCACTTTCCGGCGGGTCTTCACCACGTAGGCACGCACCGCGTCACCGGCACGGGCGGGGAACACGAGGTTCCCGGTCTGACTGATGAAGATGGCACCGGTCAGGAAGCCGGTCTTTTCGCGGAAGCCGAGTTTGTTCAAGATGTCCTTGTACCGCGCGCCGCGGAGCGGCCACGAGACGAGGTAAATGACCGCGGCGACGCCGATGAGAACGGGGTCTGCGCCCTGCATCTCCGTGATGACCTGACTGAAGTCGATGTACTGGGTCATGAGGAGGAGGGCGACGATGGTCAGCAGCGTCCCCGCGCCGAGCGTCGTCTTGCGGTTGATTTTCGGGCTGACGGAGAACTCGTACCAGACCCGCAGAATCTGGCTGCCCATCCCGAACACGTCGCGGACGAGGTCCACTTTCGTGTCCTCCATGGGCGTCCATTCGACGGCGAACTCGTTGATGCGGTAGCCCTTCTTCTGGGCGCGAACGAGAACCTCCGTGTCCCAGAACCAGTGGTTGTCCTCGACGTCGTCCATGATGTCGAACAACGCCTCGCGGTCGAACGCTTTGAACCCACACTGGTGGTCGAGCAAGTCAGAGCGCAGGAAAAACCGCGTGAGGCCGTTGAAGCCCTTGCTCGGAATTCCGCGCTTTGCGGGGCGGTCTATCTCTTTGCCTGGCATCCACCGCGACCCGGTCGCGATGTCGTACTCGCCGGAGCGAACGCTCTCTACGAGTTCTTCCAGGTGCTTCATGTCCGTCGCAAGGTCCGTATCGAAGTAGACCAGCGTGCGACCGTGGGAGGCTTCGAATGCCCGTTCTAACGCGCCACCGCGGCCGAGTCGTTCATCGCTGTGGAAGTGGCGGACGGCGGGGAACTCCGCTTCCATCTCGTCTGCGATTTCAGGGGTACGGTCGTCACACCCGTCTTCGGCGACGATGACTTCGAACGAGCCTGGGGGGAGGAACGTCGCGAGCGTGTCGAGCGTGGTTTTCACCGTGTGCTCGATGGTTTTCTCCTCGTTGTAGGCGGGGAGAACCACGCTCACTTCAACGTCTTGGCTCATTACCGGAGTTTCGTCCACCGACTCCTAAAGCACTTCTGGCCTGCTCTCACTGCGAAGACCAGTCGAAAAAACTGTTATTTCGACTGCCCGGGAAGAAGGGTGTCGATGAACGGTCCCACGTCCGCGCCCACTTGCGATTTGAGCTGGTCGGGCGTCGTGTACGGTCGGTTGACGATGATGTCTCCCGCCCGCCCTCGACCGAGGCCGGGAATGGCCATCAGTTCGTCCATGGTCGCCTCGTTCACGTCGAGGGGGTGTGGGACGCCGGAAATCGAGCGATAGCCGTGGTCGGTCACGACGATGTCTACGGTCCGCCCGAGTTCCCGCTCGCCGGGAACCGCGACGAGCAGCGGGTAGGTTCCGAGTTGACGGCCGAACGTCTTGCCGTCCTTGTGGTATTCGAGGTGGACGTGGGGGAGAATAGTTCCCGCCGGCGCGACTCGTTTTAGCATCGGGTTGTCGATCTCCTCGCGCACCTGCTTTTTGTACTTCTTGAACAATTTCTTGTGGTCCTTCGCGATTGCCGACCCTGTCTCCGACATTTCGGTGCCCGCGAAGGCCATCACTTGCCGGATGTTCACCCGACGGACCATCAGGCCCTCGTCGTAGACGCGCTGCAGGAAGTCGAGATTGTGCTGGTAGGTCTCTTTCGTCTCGCCTTTCAGCCCGTGCAGGAGGTTGATGCCGGGCAGCAATTTTGGTAACCGTGCAGACGCCTCCTCGCCGTGGGTCGGGGCCGCAGACGGGTCGTCACCGGGTCGCCAGCCAGCCTCCTCGTTGACGATTTTGACTGCCTCGAAACACTCCTCTGCTGTGACGTTTAGGTTGTTCTCCTCTTGGACGACCGGGTCCGCGCTTTCGAGGCCGAAGGCGGCGGTGTCACCGGGCGTGTTGTGCTTCGCGATGACGCGAATGCCTTCTCTCGACAGTTCCGGCCACTTCACGACCGTAATGGGGTTCATGTTATCGAGATGGAGCGTGCCGAGGTCAGGGGCCACCTCGCGGATGCCGCCGTAGAGGTCGCGCAGGGCGTCCGGGTTCGGTTTCTCGCCGTCGCCGCCGAAGGCCAGGATGTCGGCCTGCCGTCCGATGCGAAAGTGGCGCGCGCCGCGGGTGTAGAGTTCCTCGACTTCGCGCACGACGGACTCTGCGCTGCGGAACGCTGGGTTCCCGTACAGTGGTTCCGTGCAGAACGAACAGCGGTAAGCACAGCCCCGGGAGGTCTCCATTTCGCAGATGAGATATTCGGGATAGTTCGGGTGGTTCTCGATGACGAACGCGCCGTTCGCGGCCCAGCGGTCGATTTCCTCGTTCGAGCGCATCCGGTCGCCGAAGCCTTCGAGGCCACTTTCGACGAGGTCGTGGGCGGCCGCCTCGATGTCGCCCTTGGCGACGAAGTCGTAGTCGAGGTCCTTGCGCTCCATTTCGCTGCCGCCCTCGTTGTTCTCGCCGACGCCGAATCGGATGGGGCCGCCCATGAGCGTCGTGCCCCTGGCGGTCCACGCGAGACGTTTGACCTCGTCGGGTTCGGCGGACGTGCCGCCGACGTACTTCCCGGGGACGGTCATTCCGCCGACGTAGATGAGCAAGTCGGCTTCCTCGACGTCGCGCCAGTTGGTCATTTCGTCGCGTAGTGCGTCGATGGTGTGGTAGGTAATCTGGGACTCGGGAACGCCGGCGTCTACGAGCGCGCCCGCCGTGTACCGCGGATACGTCGAGATGTACGGTGGCACGCCGAAGTGCGCCGGTTCGTCTACGTACCCGTCGACGATGGTGACCTGCAGGTCGGCGGGGTCAGTCATAGGCCAGTCTAGCCCGTCGAACGGTAAAACGGATGCGAAAGCCCGCGCGCTTATACTCGTGGATACACTATCTCCTCGCATGCCAAAGACGCTCGAAGTAGCCTGCACGAACGACGCCTGCGAGCTCGACATGTTCGAGTTGCACTACACCTACGACATGCCAGACAGCGTCACCGTGGCAGACTTCTCCTGCCCGTACTGCGAGCGAGACGACTCGCTGGAGGAAATCGAGGTATGATTAAGGAACTTGGCAAATCCATCGGGAACGTCATCGTCGAGAACGTCGGGCGCGCCTCTAGTCGCGTCCAGGAACGAAAGCCACTGCCCGTCGATTTACTCGAAAGCGACGACGCCTTCCTCGCCGTCTTCGACGCTCCCGGGGCGACCCAGAGCGACGTGCAGGTGCGCTTTGCCGAGAACACCATCCACGTCCGCGTCGACCGCTTCCGTGACTTCCACGACGGCTACGAGATGCGCTTTCCCGGCCGCGGCCTCTCGCTCGACGGCAGCGTGAAACTGCCCCCCGAGGCAGAGGTCGATACGACCGACGCGACGGCGAAACTCACGAAAAACGGCACCCTTCATGTCCGCGTGCCGAAGGTGCAAGAGACAGAAGTCACGGTCGAAGACGAGGAGGACGAGGTCATCGAGATGGACGACGTCGACGAATCCGACGTCAAGCCGGCAGGCACGGACGACATCAAGGACACGGACGAGGCAGCAGACGACGAAGACCGGCCGTAATCAGCTGAGTCCTTCGACGATTTCGAACTCCTCGTCGCCCCGAAATCGTGTCGGGTCGAACGCGTCGAAGTCGGTTTCCCCGAGCACCTGTTTTGCGAGCAGTTCTCCGATGCCTGGCGAGCGCATGAAGCCGTGGCCCTGGAAGCCACAGGCGACGAACAAGTCGTCTCTTACTTCCCCGACCAGTGGGTCGTAGTCCGGCGTCGCCCCACACATCCCCGCCCACGCTCGGGAAACTCTCGGTTCGAACGCGACGCGTCGGGCCACTCGTTGCCGGTTCGTCTCCACGAACTCGTCGTCTGCATCCTCGGGGTAGTCGTCCGGATCGCGCTCGAACAGTTCGGTCCCGTCCCCGACGAGCAGGCCGCCTTTCCGCGGGCGAAAGTAGAACCCCTCAGTCGCGTCATAGGTCATCGGAATCTCGTCGCTCGCTGCCGCCTTTTCGGTAGTGAGCGCCTGCACCCGGTACGGCTTCATCGCAATCTGGATGCCTGCATCTGCGAGTAACTTCTGCGTCTGGACACCCGTCGTGAGAACCACGGCGTCGAACGCACCTGCGTCCCGGGGTGTCTCCAGATTCCCATCGTCGTCGAGACGAACCGGCGCGTTCTCCTCGATGGTGACGCCGGCTTCACGGGCCGCCTCGCCCATCGCCCGGACGTAGGTGGCGGGTTCCGTATAGCCGGCGTCGTCGGCACGGGCGGCCGCCCCGATGTCCGCGGCCCGTAACGCCGGGAAGTCGGCTTCTAGTTCCGCAGGCGTCACGCGGGAGACGTCGCCGCCGGTTGCGTTCATCCGCTCGACCTGTTCGCCGAGCCGGTCGCACCGCTCCTCGTCTGACTCGTGAGCGAACCAGACGTACGGACAGGACGTGAATTCGAAGTCCTCGCGCGCAGCGGCGAACTCCCGGAATCGGGAGAGCGACCGTCGAGCAATCCGCGCGTCAACCGGGTTCGGAAAGTGCGAGTAACACACGCCAGCGGCGCGGCCGCTCGACCCGCTCGCCAGTTCGTCGCGTTCGAAAAGCGTCACGTCCGCGTCGCGCACCGCGAGGTCGTGGGCGGTGGTCACGCCAACTGCGCCGCCGCCGGCGACGGCCACTCGAAACGTCATACGGAACCCTCGTCGGCCGGGGGCTTAACTCTCAGCGCAGAAACTCGTCGATGCCCCGGGCGGGGTAGCCGACGACGGTATCGACGCCGACCGCGCGGAGCGCTTCGATTTGTTCTGCGACCGCGCTGGGCGTGCCGACGAGCGCGTAGTCGCGACTCGCCGCGAGCAACACCTTCCGAGCGCGACCGGTGGCCGACGAGTCGGTGGCCGCGCCGTCGGGCAGCGCCCGGGCGACGGGCCGTCTGCGCGCGGCGTAGGCTCCAACTGCATCCAGAATCTCGTCCTCGTCGTCGGTGAGCACCGTGGGTGCGTAGACGGCGAGTTCGCCGTCGTAGCCGGCGGCCCGAAGCGCCCGCACGTCTCGTCGGGTCGTCCGCGAGAGCAGGTCGAACTGCGTCCCGCCGGTGGCGAGCGCGATTCGCTCTACGCCTTCCGTGCCGACCCACGAGTCGGGCGCACGTTCGAGGGCGGCGGCCAACCGGGGCGCTATGGGACGTTTTCGCTCCTCCGCTGTGAGGTACGCCGAGTGGCCGGCGACGAGCACCTGCTTGATTCCATCTGGAATCTCGTCGTAGCGCGAGTCGTCGCCGAGGGGGTCGAAACCGTCTGCGCGAACGGGCGTGGTCAGTCTGACCTCCTTCGTCCGGGCGAGTTCGGCGAGTACGTCGACGTCGGGGAGGTGCTCGCGGCCCTCGTAGTCTATCGTGACGACGCCCACGGAGAGGGCGTCCGCTCTGCGCACGTCACACTCCGCGGGTTTGAGCGCGACCGCGTCCAAACCCGTCTCAGAGAGACGTGTCTCACCAGTTAGCATAGCCACCTCTCATGGAAAATAGTCTATCGCCGCTCCGGAACTCGATCCATCGTCTGTGCGACCATACACCTTCTATCGCCGTTCCCGGCAAAAGGTTATCGCTCGTGGCGAAATTGCCTGTCACGGCCAGCTGACTGTCTCGAATGCGGGCGAAACAGAGAGCACTGTCGCGCTCGTCTAGTCTCGTGAGGGGAGGCAGATGAAAACAGTTCGTTCGGCAGATGGAATCGAGATTGCGTACGAAAAGACGGGCCACGGGCCACCGATGGTCCTCGTTCACGGGACGACGGCTGACCATACCCGGTGGGAACCAATCCGCTCGGCGCTCGAAGAACACTTCACGCTCTACGCCATCGACCGCCGAGGTCGCGGCGAGAGCGGTGACGCACCCGAGTATAGTTTAGAGCGAGAGGTAGAAGACGTGGTCGCCGTCGTCGACTCGATCGGGGAACCAGTGGTCTTGCTCGGCCATTCGTACGGCGCACTCTGCTCGCTGGAGGCCGCGCTGCACACCGAGAACGTCAGCAAACTCGTCCTGTACGAACCGCCGTTCTCACCGACGGGCCAGGTCATCTCGTCGCACGAGACGCTCGAAGCGATACAAGCACTTGTAGACCGCAATCAGAACGAGCAAGCACTGGTCCGCTTCTTCGAGGACGTCGCCGGGATGCCACCAGCGGAGGTTGACGTGCTTCGCAGGGCTCCGAACTGGCCGGACCGCGTTGCCGCCGCACACACAATCGCGAGAGAGGAGGCGGCCCCAGACGCGTACGAATTCGACGCCGACCGACTCGCCGCGCTCACGATGCCGACGCTGCTGTTGACCGGCAGCGAGAGTGCCCCGTTCCTCCGGGAAGCCACGGCTACACTCGCAGAAACGCTGCCGAACAGCCGAATCGTCACGTTCGAGGGTCACGGCCACGTCGCGATAAATTCGGCTCCGGACGAATTCGTGGATGCTGTGCTCACGTTCGTTCGAGAGTCGGAGTCAGTTCCTCGTGCGCCGTGAGGACTCAGGTGGGAAGGTCCGCATCAGACAGACGCTGATTCGCTCTTTCGCGATAAACCGCTCAAGTGGGCAAGTCCGCGTCTGGATCAACCACCCTATCAACTTTCCGTGGCATCTCCCAATCCGTCGCGACTTCGAGGAAGTTCACCAGGATGCGCCCCGTCGCGCCCCAGACAGTGTAGCCATCGACGTGGAAAAAGTGCAGTCGGATGTCGCCGTAGTGGGGGTGCATCCGGCGCTCTGACTCGTAGTTCGCGAGGTCGGTCAGGTCCTCGAGGCTGAGGACGACGATTTCGGCCACCTCGCGCTCGTCGGGAGTGTACTGGGCGTCGGGGACGGTGGCGACGAACGGGCGCACCGCGTAGCTCGTAATCGTCCTGATGTCGTCCAGCCGGCCCACAATTTCTGCGGTGCGGGGGTCCAAGCCGATCTCCTCGTTTGCCTCTCGGAGGGCAGTTGCTTCGAGGTCCGCGTCCGCGGGCTCGCGCCCGCCGCCGGGAAACGACATCTGCCCGGGGTGTTCGCCGAGGTGGTCTGCGCGCTTCGTAAAGAGAAGCTGTGGCTCCCCGTCACGGGTGAGAATGGGCACGAGGACGCCCGCTTCGCGCTCCTCGTCCGTGACTTCGGAGGGCGAGTAGCGCGCCACCCGGTCGAGATTCATATGCGAAGTCATGCGACGGAGCGGCTTAATTCGCCCGGGCCTCGTCGAGCAGGTCGCGGGCGGCGTCCAAGTCGACCGGTCCCCACGCTTCCAGGTCGTAGCTCACGTCGAGCAGGTGGAGGATGCGCTCGTCGTCGCCCGCGTTGACGGCGGCCGCGGCGTCCCGACGAAATCGTGCCTCGACGGGCGTGGCAATCGCGCTCCGGTCTATCTCTCGCAATTCTACATCGAGAATGTGCGGGAGGTCCTCGCCGCCGTCGGGCAGCTCGGGGAACGCGACCGGGCCGGGTGTGAGGTAGGCCGTTCCGTCGCGCTCGAATTCGACCAGAAAGTAGCGTTCGACGGCGGCGTCGATTTGGTCCGTAAACACCGCGTCCTCCGTGCCCTGTCGGTAGGCAAGTTCGGCGAGCGCAGTGGTGAGTTCCTCACGGGTGAGTGCGGTAAAGAGGTCTACGACCCCCGCGAGTTCGTCGTGTCTCAGGTCCATCGTCACCACATTCTGGCCACCCCGGCTTAATGGTCATCCATCGCGGCTTCGAGGTCGGTTCGCGAGGCGTGCCACACCTCGTCGGGCGCGAGGGAACTCTCGTCCCACGACGGCAGGCGCATGTCATCGGTCAGTGGTTCGATTGCCTGCTGGTACACGCCCACCTGCCGGCGTTCGGCTTCGCGGTCGTAGTCGAGCCCGTTGAACGCGGCGTCGGCGGCGTACTGACGGACGAACTGGAGCGCAGTCTCGCGGTACTGCCCCGGCAGTGCGTCGTAATCCGGTTTTACGTCGAAGTCTGCGAGCACCTGAAAGAGCGCCTGGCCGACTCCTTCGCTCATGTCGGAGAGGCCAGTCGGACCGGAGACGGCGCGGTGGTCGTGTTCGTGTTTCCCCAAATCGACCTGCGCAGAGCCAGTAAAGCCGACTGCACCGAAAGCGTCGCCAAGCGTCGAGAGTTCGAGCCCCCACTGGCGCTGAGGACGGAGGTGACGGGCGAGTTTCGAGGTGGCTGCGAATTCTCCGGCGAGCGGGTAGCGAAACGCCGTCAGGTAATCGAGAATCGGGGCGTCGTGTTCGGCGGCGAGCGCCCGAAGCAGGGGCGCGACGAACAGGCGGGCGAGGCGACCGTAGAGCTGGTTGTTCTCGACGCGGGCGTAGTAGCCCTTCGTGAACTCGTACTCGCCCGCGAGCGGTGCGAGAAGCCGTGGAACGTGGCTCGCGGCGTAGGTCTTCGCGTCCGCATCGTGGACGACGACGTACTCCTCCTGGGCGGCGATGCCGAGGGCGAGCCACACGTCCCGACCCTTTCCCATCGGTCCGGAGAGCCCCGCCTCCGCGAGGCGGTCTCCCAGTCCCGGTCCGGTACACCAGAGTAGGTCCACGTCCAATTCGAAGGCGTCGAACCAGTCACAGAAGTCGCCAACGCGGTCCGCACTCGCCCGGAGCGGGACCACCACGCGGGCGGGGCCGACGCGCTCTAGCGTCGAGAGTACCCGTTCTGCGGCCAGTCCCGCGTATTCGCGCTCGGTCATCGGAACGACGACGGCGGCCCGGTCTGTCGGCGCGTCGGGGACGTGCCCGGTCAGGTCGTGCAGCGTCGTCACGCGCTCCTGGACGTACTCCATCGGCGACTGATAGGTTCTGGGTCGCAAAAAGCAGCCGCATTCAGGCGTCGGTTCGGCCGCGCCGCGGGATGCGTCCGGCGCGGTTCAGCACGAACAGGACGACCATCACGCCGACGAGGCAGACCGCGAAGAACTGGTAAATCGTTCCGTAACTGTATCCCACGTCGGTGAGGCCGCCGACGACGTACGAGCCGGTCGCCTGCATCGGCATCATCGTCCCGCTGTACACCGAGTAGGCGCTCGCGCGGTGCTGGTCGGGCAGCGACGACAGCAGGAAGGTATCGACGGTCGGAAACATGCTGTGGATGACGAAGCCGATGATTGTGCTCACGACGATTATCTGTATTAATCCGGCGGCGAACGTCAGAGCCACGAGGCTCAGTGCGAACGCGCCGACGATGGCGAGTTGCAGGCGCACCGTGTCGAAGCGGTCTGCGAACCGGCCACCGACGAGGAAGGCGGGGACGCCCGCGGCGAAGACGACCGAGAGCATAGTTCGGGAGGTTTCAGGCGACAGCCCTTTCACCGTCAGGTAGGATGGATACCAGTTGAACAGGCCGTTCCAGACGAACGAGGCGACGCCGACGAAGGCGATGCCTGCGAGGATGATGCGCCACTGCTTTTTCACCGCCGTGAGCAGATTGCGGTCGGAGGCTCCACCCTGCGGGATGTCGGTTCGACGGGCGACGAGAAAGAGCACGGCCGTCGCGAGGAGGGCGACGACGGCGACGAGTTGGAACACGCTCCGCCAGTCGTCGACGAAGAGCACCGCGGTCACGAGCAGCGGAGCGAGGACGGCGGCCATCTGGCTCGACATACCGTGGACGCCGATGGCGCGCCCGAGGCGCTGGGGGTAGAGTTCGCTCACGAGTGGATTCGCGGCGATGAAGTACGCCCCGCTCGCGACGCCCATCGAGAACGACCCGACCATCAGCATTTCGACGGAGGACGCGGCCGCGGTGAACAGCGACGCGGCGGTGAGGATGAAGCCCGTGAGCAGAACCACGCGATGCCGGCGGACCCGGGTGAGGAGGTAGCCGGTCGGAATCCGTGGCAGGGCACTGCCCATCCAGGCGAGGGTTGCCACCAGACCCATCGTCGTGCGGGTCGTCTCGAAGTCCACGATGAGCGGCTCTAAGAGCGGTGCGAACAGCACTCGTCCGAGATTGACGAGGAACACCATCGCACAGAGTGAGCCGAATAACTGGCGGCGTGACACGTCCTGGGATTTCACCCTCGCCCTCTCAAAGGTTCCGAAGTGCCCCGTTGCGTGCTCCTGACTCACGTATCGCGCAGTCCCGTGAGTGGGTTTACCGGTTCTACAGCCACCCCGGTATATTTGGGCTCCCCGTCCGTAGCCCGGCAGTATGGAATCGACTCGCAAGGGCCTTCGGTCGGGGACCATCGTCAAGGACACCTACGAACGGCTCACCTGCGCGGAGTGCAACAAGAAACTCAAGACGCGAAACGACCCGGACGAAATCGGCTCGGTACGGGCCTGCCCGGACTGTGGTACGGAGTGGCGCGAACTGCGCTAATCATTCGAAGATGGCGTCGAACGCCCGGGCACCCATCGCGTCCCCTTCGCCGGCCTTGAGATTCTCTTCGACGTGGGCCGGCGAGGACATTCCGACGAGCGAGCAGGTCACGCCGGGGGCACTTCGGGCGAAGTTGAGTGCCTGTTGAGCGGTCGTCTCACCGGGCAGTTGGGCGGCGACGGCGTCCGGCAGGTCGCGGGCGAGTCGCCCCTGTAACAGACTCGCGCTCGTGAACACGTTGAGCCCCGCCTCTCTGGCGAACCAGAGGACGCTCTGTGCTCCTTCCGGGCCGTCGTGGCTCTCCTGGGTGAAGGCGTCGGCCATCCCGACGTTGAACGGCAGTTGAATCGCCCGGAAGTGGGTGGTCGTGTTGCCGGCGGCTTTCGCAGCCTTCCGTGCTCGCGAGACGACCTCCACGATAGAGAGGTAGTGGTCGTGGTCTTTCGGTACGCGGAAGGCGTCCCACGTCGCCACACCGTAGTGGTTGATGTCCCCGGCTGCGGCCCGCTCTTCGAGTCGCGTGAACGTGGCTTCGAGCGCGTCGTACACCGTCTCCCGGGAGCGCACGTCGAGTTGCGTCTCGGGGTTGTGGACGTAGTAGAGGTCGATGGTATCGAGGTCGAGATTTTCGAGCGACCGGTCTACCTGGTCGTCGATATACGCAGGCGAGATGCAGTGGCTGCCGTGGGCGAGGTCCTCCCGCGAGACGAGGCCGGAATCGACGTACTCGGATTTCACGTACTCGCCCGGATTTTCCGGGCGGTCGCCGTCGAACGGGACGAACCCGCCTTTCGTCGAAACGAGAATCTCCTCACGGTCTACGTCCGCATCCGCGAGCGCCGCGCCGACCACGCGCTCGCTTCGCTGATTTCGGTAGTTGATGGCCGTGTCCACGACGTTACAGCCCGATTCGAGCGTCGTGACGATGGCTTCGTGGTAGGACTCGTCCACCGTGTCGGTCGGGTCGCCGAGGTACGTTCCGAGGCCGATGCTCGTGATGGTCTGGTCGCCAAAACGCCGGAAATAGGCGCGGCCGAACCGCTCGAAGTAGCGATTCCGATAGCGCCAGGTGCCGTCGGCAGTAGCCATGCCTGTCGTAGCGCCGCGAGGGGTAAAAGCCCCCAGTTAGAGTTCGCCGGCCATGCCGTCGTACAGGCGGTCGATCAGTTCCTCTCGGTTCATCCCCTTTCGAGGGCCGATGCCCTCCATGTGTTCGACCGAAACCTGTCCGCCGCCCATTCTCGCGTGGCCGCCCGCACTCGACATCGGGATGTCGTTTACGACCTCCTGGAGGGTCTTTCCCATGTGAACCCGATCGTCCCGGGAGCGCCCCGAGATGTGGATGGTCCCATTGCTCGACCCCAGCACGACGACGGCCGTAAAGCCTTCCAGGCGAACGAGTTCGTCTGCGGCCTGCGGAATGGCGTCTACGATATCGACGTTACCCACGTCGCTCACGGCGAACGGCGGGTGGTCTAAGTCACACTCCGTGATGGCGCGAGCCTTGATTTTGAGCACGTTGGCTCCGACCTGCGGGTTGGCGATGCGGTCGAGCGAATCCTCGTCCACGCCCGGGAACAGGAAGCTGCAGGCGCGAAACTCCGCCGCACTACAGCCCTTGGTCAGATGTTTCGTGTCGGCTTGAATTCCGTACAACAGACCGGTGGCGAGCGTTCGGGGAACCGGTTTCTCTACGTCCGCGTCCTCGCGGTCGGGTTCGTAGCCCTGTTCGTCGAGGTATTCCGCGAGAATCGTCGAACACGCCCCGTAGGCCGTCCGACAGTCGGTGAAGGCGGTTCCCGTTCCAGTCCCCGGATGATGGTCGATGACGGCGAACGGGACGATTCCTGATGCGCCGTTGAACCCCCGTGGGACGTTGTGGTCTACGAGTACGACGTTCTCGGAGGCGAGGTCGCCTGCGGTGTCGATGTGGACCAGTTCGAGGTCGAGTACCGTCTCGAACGCTCGGTTTTCCTGGTGGCGAATCTTTCCCGGATACTGGAGCGTTGCCCGCGTCCCGACGCTCTCTGCGAGGAATTCGACTGCCGCCGCACACGCCATCGCGTCCGGGTCGGGGTTCGGGTGCATCAGCACCGTCACCTCGTCGTATCGAGCCAATTGCTTGCAGAACTTCGAACTCGGATGCCGACGCAGTTGAGGCGTTCCCGCCCGCACCGCAAAGACGAGCAGTGCGAGGAGAAGAACGCCACCGGCAGCGACGAGCAACGGGTTCTCCGCGGCGAATGCCGAGGCGGTATCGGTAAGTTGACCGAATTCGCCTGCGACAACCGCCTGTCTCGACATACCCATTCGCTCTACGCGAATTGGTAAGTATGTTACCCTCAACCACGACACTGGGTATGGGTTCTTCGCTGGCTACCGGTTCTGCTGGCGGTACGCGTCGATAGCAGCGCGATAGCCCTCGCGGTACGTCGGGAACGCGAATTTGTACCCGAGAGCGCGGAGATAGTCGTTCGAACAGCGCTTGCTCGTCAGAATCCGCCGCCTCGCCGCCTCGGAGAGTGCGTCGGCTTCGAGGCGCTCGGCTTTCGTTCGCTTCGCCGGTTCCGGCACGCCGCACTCCGTGGCGAGCCAATCGGCGAACGTCCACTTCGCGGCCGGTTCGTCGTCTGCGACCAGCACTACCTCCCCGCGTGCAAGGTCCGCTTCGAGGAAATAGGCCAGCGCACCGGCCGCATCGTCGCGGTGGACCATGTTGAGATACCCCTCCGTGACCGGGCCCGAGAGGTAACGGTTGAGCCGGTAGCGGTCTGGGCCGTACAACCCGGCGAATCGTGCGACTGTTCCATCGATTCCCGCGTCGGCGGCCGATTCGATGGCGACTCGTTCTGCTTCGGCGAGCACACGCGTCTTCTCTGTCGTCGGCTCGATGGGCGTCGCTTCGTCCACCCACTCGCCGCCGTGGTCGCCATAGACGCCTGTACTCGAGGTGTAGACGAGTCGGTCTGGAGCGTTCGCTCTCGCCCCGAAGTGGTCGATTGCTCCTTGTAATCCCTCGACGAAGATGCGGCGGGCAGCGGCCGCTCCGCGGCCACCAGAACTCGCCGCGAACACGAGGGCATCGATGTCTGGAATCGCACCGAGTGAGTCGGGGTCGGTCAGGTCTGCGCGAATCGGCTCGAAACCGGCCGCGTCGATGGCGTTTCGGCCCTCGGCAGAGCGCCTGACGCCCCACACCTCCTGGCGGGGCGTGAGCTGGCGACCGAGTTCCAGCCCGACGTAGCCACAGCCGAGGATTGCGACGCGCATCAGCGTTTTCGACTCTCGATGAACTGGTGGAGCGCTGCGAACTCGCTCAGCGTCATCGGCGCACGACCCTCGACTTTCTGCTGGATGTCGCGCGCGTCGAGGTGGTTGTTCAGCCCGGACTCGATGGCTTCCACGTCGAGGATGGCCGTGGTCATTCCCATGAGCAGGTGGTCGCGGACCTCCATCAGGATGGTTCGTTTGTCGGGGAGCGCGTCGTCACAGGCGAGAATCGCCGCTGCGTCTTCGAGCGTCAGTGCGGGTGACTCGCCGCCAGCCAGCGCCTCGACGGTTTCTATGTCCACGTCGCTCGCTGCGGCCACGGACTCGATGCCGACCGCAGAAATCGTCTCGCGCAACTCAGCTTCGTAGAGGGCTCGCAGTTCGGTGGGCGACAGTTCGCCCGGCTCGTCGCTCACGTCGTACAACATGCGCCTCTGTAGAACCTCCCGGTACAAGTGGTTGTCACTTGCCACCGGTACTGCTGGTGGGCCAGCCCGGAGAGCGTTCGTCCGCGTCGCCGTCGATATCGCCGACGCCGGCGCGACCCGGTGGGACGACGACCACGACAGCCGTTTCGACGGTGAACGACATTTTCGGAGCGCGTCCAAACTGTTCGACGACGCCGTCGTCATCGACGTCGAGCGTTACTGTCTGACCCGCCCGGGTGTAGGCGATTCCCCGGGGTCCAGTGGACGACGCGACTGTGAATCGAGTGTATGCTCCAGCGACATCGACCGTCCAGAGGTTCGTCGTCGCGTACCAGTACCCCGGCACCGGCGCGACCGGAAGGCCAGCCGGAAGCCGGGCGAACGAGCGGTTGAGTCGCCGTTCGAGCACCGCTTTGCTGTGGTGCTCTGTCGCGTTCGCGATGACCTCTTTCGCCACCGTCTGGGAGACGGTTCTGGTCGTCTGAAGCGTGGTATTCACCACTTCCTCGGTCGGTCGGGATGCCTGTTCTTGCAGCGATTCTGCGACTGCCACGTCCAACCGAACGGCGAGTCGCTCCGCGGTGCGGGAGTCGTCTTCGGCCGCACCCGCCCGTGCCACTGCCCGGGTAGCCGACCCGTTTGCCAGTGCGAGCGCCCTGCCCGCTGGTGTCTGCCATCGACCGAGCGCATCCTCGACGAGTTGCTCCCGGGCGTCGTCGCTCGCCCCAACTCCCTCCCGTCTCAGGGCCGTGACGAGGCGTGAGGTGACGTGACCTGTCCCCGTAGACACCGACGCTTCGAGTTCACGACGGTTCGTGGCGAGCGATTCGTTCGCGGTGGCGGCTGAGACGGAACGCGCCGCTTTCAGGACCTGTGCGGCGGTTCGGAGGCCTGTCCGCTCCTCATTGCCTCCAAGTCCCGCAGTCACCGTATTCGCGACATCGCCGTACGGAATGGTGAACAGATTTTGATTTCGAGCGACGAGCGGATGCGTCGTCTCGCCTCGGTTCACGGCGGGTACGGACTCGTGGGTGACCGCCGCCAGTGTGAGATACGAGGGTGCTCCGTCCACCGAGAGCGTGACTGGTCCCGTCACCGACCCTTCGATGGGTCGGGATGGCTCTGCCGTCACCTCCCGCTGAGCGTTGAGAATCGCGGCGACGGAGTGGTCGGAATCGGTGAGTGCGCGTTCGACGGCTTGCAACCGGGTTTCGAGCGTTTCTGTATCGACCATAGCCGACGCTGGTCGCGCCATCTGCTTTGAATGTCCGGGACAACGTTGATTAGTTCAGCAATCGACATTCTCGTATGAAAGCCGTTCTCATCGGGGTCGGACAGGCCGGGGGGAAACTCACGCAACGAATGGCCGAGTTCGACGCCAGAATGGGGTTCGACGCGATTCGCGGAGCACTCGCGGTGAACTCCGCGCACGCGGACCTCCAGGGACTCTCCATCGATACACTACTCATCGGCCAGGAGCGGGTGAAGGGCCACGGCGTCGGTGGCGACAACGAACTCGGCGCGAAAATCATGGACGAAGACGCTCCGGAAGTGATGGACGCGCTCGACGGGCGCATCACCTCGGAGGCGGAGGCACTGTTCATCGTCGCTGGACTCGGCGGGGGCACGGGCAGCGGCGGTGCGCCGGTTCTCGCCCGCCACCTGAAACGAATCTACGACATTCCAGTGTACGTCATCGGTGTGCTCCCCGGGCGTAGCGAGGGGTCGCTTTATCAGGCGAACGCAGGTCGGTCGCTGAAGACGGTGGCCCGCGAGGCAGACGCCGTGTTGCTCATCGACAACGACGCGTGGCACGCAACGGGCGAGAGCGTCGAAGAAGGGTTCGGGACGATAAACGAGCACATCGCCCAGCGAGTCGGCCTCCTGCTCGCGGCGGGCGAGGCGACGGAGGGTGTCGGGGAGAGCGTCGTCGATTCGAGCGAGGTCATCAACACCCTCCGGGCGGGCGGTATTGCTGCCCTCGGCTACGCCAGTGCGACGGCGAGTCCAGACGCGGGCGAGAATCTGACCGTTATCACGAGTGTTGCCCGGAACGCGCTGCTCACCGGGTCAAGTCTGCCGAACGCGGTGGACGCTGAAGCTGCGCTGCTCGTCGTCGCGGGTAAGCCCGACCGACTTTCGAGGAAGGGCGTCGAAAAGGCGCGGCGGTGGCTCGAAGACGAGACGGGGAGCATGCAGGTTCGTGGTGGCGACTTCCCGCTCGACAGCGAGCGCATCGCGGTGCTGGTGCTCGTGTGTGGCGTCGAGCGGTCGCCACGGCTCAGGGAGTTCATGGAGCGGGCGAAAGTGGCCCACGAGTCGCGCCCAGAGAAGCGGGCGGACCCGGCGGCCGCGTTCAAAAACGACCAGTTAGAGGACCTGTTTTAGAGCAGGCTCGCGCCGTCGTAGGCGTCGCGGGCGAAGTCGATATCCATCAGGTCGAGGATGGTCGGCGTGATGTCGAAGAGGTCCGCGTCGCGGATGGTCGCGTTCTGGTCGTCGATGTAGAGCGAGGCGTTGTCGAAACTGTGCATCCCGTTTCGTGGTCCGACGTCGAAGACGTCGCCGTGTGGCTTGAACCCGGATTTCAGGTCGTAGCCGTGGTTCGGGATGACGACGAGGTCGGGAGCGATGTCCTCGTGGTCGCCGCGGAAAGCCTCTTCCTTCTTGACCACGCGCTGTGCAACCTTCTTGCCGTCGGGGCCTTCGAGTGCTTCGAGCTTCGACTTGAGTTCGTCGCGGACGGCTTCGTATTCGTCCTGTGGGACGCTGCCGCGGGGTTCGCGCCCCTCTAAGTTGATGTAGAAGCGGCCGGGAATGAGCGAGTAGGCCTTCGTGTCCCCGGAGATGTCGTCGAGTCCGGAGTGGTCGTCATCCTGGTAATCGAGCCACCCTTCTTCGTTGAGCCAGGCGTTGCAGTGAACCTCGTAGTTAAGGGTGGTAAAGCCGTGGTCGCTCGCGACCACCATCGTCACGTCGTCTGCAAGCGCGTTGCGGAGTTCGCCGAGGTAGCGGTCTACCTTCCGGTAGAACTCCATGAACTCCTCCTTGTACTCGCCGTCGTGTTCGTAGTCCTTGAACAGGAAGTGATTCACCCGGTCGGTCGTCATGAAGACGCCGAAGAAGAGGTCCCAGTCGTCCTGCTCGACGAAGTGCTTGAACGCCTTGAACCGTCCGTCGAGGGTCTTGTGGGCGTCCTCGATGAAGGCGGTCTTGTCGTCGTCGTGGCCCAGTTTGGCGTTCACGTCGATTCGGTAGCCGAAGTCGGCGAGCGTCGATTCCAGATCGTCTGGATAGCTCGCTTTGTCGAGGCTCGGTGAGAGGAACCCGGAGACCATGCGCTGGACGTTGCGCTGGGGTGGGAACGTGACGGGGACGTTCATCACCGTCGCGTTGCGTCCCTCGGAGGTCACGCGGTCCCAGAGGCGTTCCGCCTGCACGTCGCGCCCCATCGGGACGTACGTGTCGTAGGAACCGACCTCGCGGTCCTGGAACCCGTAGACACCAGTCTCACCGGGATTCTTCCCCGTGGTAAGCGATGGCCAGCAGGCGCTCGATTCGGGCGGGACGATGCTGTCGATTGCACCGGACGCCCCCTCGTCCGCGAGTGCGGCGAGGTTCGGAAATTCGTCCTCGTGTTCTGCGAGAAGGCTGTACGGTACGCCGTCGATACCGAAGAAAGCGACGCGAGGAGCATCGTCGCCACGGAGCCGGTCGAACAAACCCATACCCACCCATTCCGTCGTGGGGCACAAGAAGTTTCGTTTCGACTGCGAAAATCAGGTGGACTCGTCGATTGCGGCAATTCGTGACGGCGACCCGCGCCACACCCGTGGGTCGGGTAATCGAACACAGCCGAAAACGTGAGGGTGTTGGCGGTGTCGCCGACAGCGACCGTTCAGCCGAAGTGCTGTGCGTAGAGGTCGCGTGCGTGTTCGATGGCGTCGTACGCCGCCTGCTTGTCTTCCCAGCCCTGCGTCGTGACTTCCTTGCCCTTCTCTAGGTTTTTGTACGTCGAGAAGAACTCGTCAATTTCGTCGCGCAGGTGCTGTGGGATGTCTTCTAAGTCCTCGATGTGGTCGAAGCGTGGGTCCTCGTTCGGAACAGCGATGACCTTGTCGTCCTGTTCGCCATCGTCGTCCATCTTCATGAGGGCGACCGGACGGGCTTCGATGATGCACCCGGGGAACGTCGCGTCCTCTACGAGGACGAGCGCGTCGAATGGGTCTTCGTCGTCGTAGTACGAGCGCGGGATGAACCCGTAGTCGCTCGGGTAGTGGACGTTCGAGTGAAGTACGCGGTCGAGGACGACACCGGGGATGTCCTTGTCGTACTCGTACTTGTTGCGTTCACCTTTGAGACACTCGACGACGACGTTGATCACTTCGGGCGAGTTCGGCCCTGTCTGCAGATCTTCCCAGAGATTCGCCATGCACCTGCGTGTCGGTGAGGGGGGAAAAAAGTCCTTTCGGCATGCCCGCGAGGTGGCGCCACACGCTGACCCTATCTGCTCCACAGCACGCCGGTTCCCACCAATCTGTCGGCAATAAGCACCGGTAGCCGGCGTGAAACCCGCTGATTGGTTGAGAAGTGTTAAATGGATTGGTGACATATCATCCCCTATGTCAGAGGCACAAGCAGTATCGAATGACCTGGGCATGGTCCGGAACCTGACAGCGTTCCAACAGAACATTCTCGTCATCCTGAGCGAAAAACCGATGTACGGGCTCGCAATCAAGCGGGAACTCGAGTCGTACTACGGCTCAGAGGTGAACCACGGGCGTCTCTACCCCAACTTAGACGACCTCGTGGAGATGGGACTCGTAGAGAAGAGTGAACTCGACAAGCGCACCAACCAGTACGCACTCACCAGCAAGGGTGAGGGCGCGGTCGTCGACAAACTCGAGTGGATTCTCTCGAAGTTCGTGAACGAGGACGACCGGGCGTCAACCGTTCGCGACATCATCAACAAGCAGCTATAACGGCGGCGACTCTCTGCCCGCGAGTTCGAACGCTCGCGCCAGACTCGCTCGCACAATCGTTTTTTGCGCGTCGGTCGGCCACGTGTTGCGCAGATAGTACTCTGAGAGGAATTCTTCTACCTCTGCGGTCGTCGCGGAGTCCAGCCGCCGAACGTAGTGGTTGCCCATGAAATCGGCGAACTTCCGGACGTTCGCCGCGTGGTCGTCACCGAACTCGGTGCTGATCTGTTCGACGAGAGCCTGATTGTGCGCTTCGACGGCTTCCCACTCGCTCTCCGCGCCGGTGCCGTCGATGACGCGCTCTATCGCCCGCGACGTATCCCGGATGCGGTCGAACTGCACCTCGTCGTCTTCGACCCACTCGGTCGGGTACAGCACCAGCGTGTGGCGCGTTCCTTCCTCGCGGACGCGAGCGACGAAATCGTATCCGGCGACGAGCTGGTCTCGCCGTGCTCGGTGAGCCGCCGCCTCGTTTTCGTCGACGACTGAAAGCGCCAGTCTCGTCAGTCGCTCTGCCTCAGCTATCACGTCGTCAGGTACTTCAGGCATCGTCGAGGGCCTCGTTCGCAAGCTTGTCAGCGTGTTCGTTTATCTCTCGCGGAACGTGGTCGAGCGACCACTCGCCGAAGTTTCCGAGCAGTTCGTGGACGCGTACTCGTCGTTCGCGCATCCCGGGGTCGTTTGCGTTCCACTCGCCGCGAACCTGCTTGACGACGAGTTGGGAGTCACCGCGAACGTGTATCTCGTCGAATCCGTAATCGGCGGCGACTTCGAGTACCGTGATGAGCGCCTCGTACTCGGCTCGGTTGTTGGTCGTCTCACCGATTCGTTCGCTCCCCTCCGCGACGATACCGTCGCCGGTCACGATGACCCAGCCGACGGAAGCCGGACCGGGATTCCCGCGGCTCGCGCCGTCGAAGTAGAGGTGCGCGCGGCCGCCACCACCTTCGAGGAGGCCAGCCAGTCGAGCGGTGTTCGTTCCCTGAATCACGACCTTGTCCGCGTAGGCGACGGCCGTCGCGCCCTCGTAGGAGGCCCGCCACTGCTCGTGGTCTGTGTTGCCTGCTTGCACTTCGATACCCGCCGCTTGCAGGCGGTCTCGGGCCTCTGCTACATCGCACTCGATGACTGGCATTGGAGGTGAAGTCACTGATAGTCTAATATACGATTTCCGGTTTATCTTTCCGGCAACACAGTCTCACATCGGCGCTGTACTGCGGTTTTTCGCTGGTGTGATCTGTACCTGTCCTCGGACGAGCCACAAGATCCACACCAAGGGTTTAAGTAGCTCGGTGTTACTACTATAAAAATGCGATGACACGGTCCACCCGAACACGGGAGCGTACGCTCGAGGAGGAATCAACCGGGGAGGAGCGAGAGGGGGTTCGCACTTGTCCTGAATGTGAATCTGAGAATCTTGTCAAGAGTACAGACCGGGGGGAGATTGTCTGTGACGACTGTGGCTTAGTCGTCGAAGAGGAAAACATCGACCCAGGTCCGGAGTGGCGGGCGTTCAACCACCAGGAACGCCAGCAAAAGTCGCGTGTAGGTGCACCGACGACGCAGACGATGCACGACAAGGGGCTTACGACGACCATCGACTGGAAAGACAAGGACGCCTACGGCCGCTCTATTTCGTCGAAAAAGCGCAGTCAGATGCACCGACTCCGCAAGTGGCAAGAGCGCATTCGCACGAAGGATGCGGGCGAACGGAACCTGCAGTTCGCGCTCTCCGAAATCGACCGCATGGCCTCCGCGCTCGGTGTGCCACGGTCAGTCCGCGAAGTTGCGAGTGTTATCTACCGCCGCGCATTGAAAGAAGACCTCATTCGCGGACGTTCGATTGAGGGGGTCGCCACGTCCGCACTCTACGCCGCCTGCCGCAAGGAAGGCATCCCGCGTAGCTTAGAGGAGATTTCCGAGGTCTCGCGTGTCGAACGCAAGGAGATTGGCCGCACCTATCGCTACATCTCACAGGAACTCGGTCTCGAAATGCGTCCAGTGGACCCGAAGAAGTACGTCCCCCGGTTCTGCTCTGAACTCAACCTCTCTGAAGAAGTTCAGTCGAAGGCAAACGAGATTATCGAGACGACCGCCGAAAAAGGCCTGCTGTCCGGCAAATCGCCGACCGGTTACGCCGCCGCTGCTATCTACGCCGCTTCGCTGCTCTGCAACGAGAAGAAGACCCAGCGAGAAGTCGCAGACGTCGCGCAGGTCACCGAGGTCACCATCCGGAACCGCTACCAAGAACAGATCGAAGCGATGGGCATCCACAACTAGGCCCGTCCACCCTGCCTTTTATCACCGAAGCCGCGACCACGGAGTGACATCACCTGCACGCCAGCCACGGGACGCACTGCGGTCGTGCGACACGCCGTCTCGTGGGCGGATTCGGTGTCGCCTGCTCGCCACGAACGAACATTGAAGGCCGTCCCAGCCGTCGGTTTACTCGAATGCGGCTCGACGAATTCATCGAGGGACTCGAACGCGACCCCGACGCCGAGCGACGGCGGCTCGCGGCCGAGAAATCCTACGAAATCCTCGACTACATCGACAATGCCCAGCGGTCGTTCAACGAGGTGTTACAGGGCGATTCGCTGTTCGGGAGCAGTGCCCCGTCTATCTTCGTCGGCCGGTCTAATTACCCCCGCGTTTCGACGGGCCTGCTCTCTCCGATGGATCCCGAGTCGAACGCCGCAGACTTCGCGACCAGCGGCGAGTGGTACCGCCAGGGGCTGAGCATCGACGACGTGTTCCAGCGTCGAACCGGTCTCCTCAACTCGACGCGCTCTGCGGCCGTCGACGTCAACGACGTGTGGGACGGCTTCGTCGGCGTCCAGCGAGAGGTGGCAATCGCGGGCCGCCCGGTCGATGTGGAAATCGGTCTCGACAACGCTTCCTCGCTCGACTTACAGCCGACCATCGACGAGATTTCGACCCCGACAGGCCCGCGAGCTCGCGCTCGGTCGGCCGACCTCGCCGAGAATCCCTACATTCCGCGGCCGGTCCAGAAGACGCTCGAAGACGACGACTGGCAGGCACAAGGGGCGATGAACTATCTCTACCGTCGCGGATTCGACGTCTACGACATCAACAAGATTCTCTCGGCGGGGGCACTCGGGCAGGCTCAGACACGGAAGCTGGTTCCGACGCGCTGGTCGATTACCGCCGTCGACGACACGGTCGGCCAGTATCTGCGAGGGCGCATCCGCAACGCGCCGAGCATCGACTCGGTGCAGGTGTGGACGAACGAGTACATGGGCAATCAGTTCTGGGTCGTCCTCGCGCCGGGCAGCTGGGAGTTCGAACTCGTCGAGATGAAAGCACCGGGAAGCATCTGGAACCCCGACCCCGGTGGCGCACTCTGGATGGGGGCCGATTCTGAGGGCTACGAGGGCCGCATGGCCTACGTCGACGAAACGTCCGGGGCGTACTACGCCGCCCGGCTCGGCGTCCTCGAACATCTGGAGTCCATCGGGCGGCAGGCGAAGTGTCTCGTCCTTCGGCACGTCTCCGACGACTACTGGGGGCCGGTGGGCGTCTGGCAGGTCAGAGAGAGCGTGCGAAACGCCTTCGACGGCGACCACGGTGAGGCTGAGTCGTTCCACGATGCGGTTCGACAGGTCGCACCGCTCTTGCCGGTCTCGCTCAACGACCTCCGCAGAAAATCGTCGATGGTGTCGGGGATTCAGGCGAACCTCACCGACTTCTCCTGATCACTCGCTGTCGAGGTTCGCGAACGCCTCGTCGACGAGTTCGCCCGTCTCTGCGACCAGTTCCTCCCACTCCTCGTTATCTGGAGCCATGCCGAGCAGGCGCGCTGCTCGCATGATGCTCACGTGGTAGACCTGTTGGACGCCGGGTTCTTCCTCCCAGATGACGACGTTGCAGGGGAACAGCGCCCCAATCTTGTTGTCGCTCGCGTCGAGCGCCCAGTCCGCCATCTTCGGGTTGCACGCGCCGAGGACGTAGTACGGGTCGCGGCCTGCATCCACCTTCTCGTTCAGCAGTTCGGATGGCGAAAATTCGGTGGCGACGCCGAATCCAGCGCTCGTGAACGCCTCACGAACGTGCTCGATTGCTTCGTCGTGGTCCATCCGGAGCGTCGCCGTCTCCTCGCCGATGGCCTTAGGGTCGAGTTCTGACGGGTCGAACGTTGGGCTCATAGCCGGGGGGACGGACGGCAGAGCAAAAAGGCTTCTCGCTAGAGTGGAATCGGAAGCCAGCGCAACCACGAGAGCACCTGCTCGGGCGGGATGAGCGGGTCGTGCAGGACGAGCCAATCGAGCAGCGCGAGCCCCATCCCGTGGGCGACGATAGAGGGGAGAATGGAGTTGCTCTTGTAGTCTACGGCACCGAACAGCACGTCCGTCGGCCCGGAGAGGAGAATCTCGATTGGCGGCTTGCCGAGGTGGTGGAAGGTGTATACGATTGGGCTGATGAACACGCTCTTAAAGCCAATCTCGCGAACGCTGACGCACAGGAGGCCACGGTAGTAGGTCTCTGCGGCGACTACCACGACGAATTGCTTTACAGTGTGTGGGAGAAACTCGCCGAGTGCAGCCCCCGTCTCCCACATCGGGTAGTAGGTTCTGACCGAGGGGAGTGAGGAACCGACGATGTAGAAGGGTAACACGAACAGCGCGAGCAGGACGGTGTTCTTGAGCGCGAGGCGGTCGACGCGCCAGCCGAGGTGCTTGCCGTAGAACAGTGCAAGCGTGGCTGGGCCGACGATGTACACGACCGACTCGCGGACTACCCGCTGGTTGAGGCCGGTGGTCTCCCACTCCATCCAGACGATGGTGAGGATGGCTCCCCAGAGAAGTGCGAGTTGCACCCAGGACAGCGATGGGAGTCGCCGTCGCAGCGCCTCGGTTGCCACCTTATTCGGTCGGGACCGGGCCGGTGCCGATTGCCGTGCGGACGTCGTCTACGAACTCCTGCCGGGTGGAGAAGTACGGCGTGTCGATCTTCGCGAGGACGTCGGCGAGCGACTGTGGCCCGTCCGGCGTCCGGATGACCGTGTCGCCCTCGCGGCGTTCGATTTCACTGTGCTCGATGCCCCACGTCAGTCGGGACGCGACGCGAGCGAGCGGGATGCCTTCGACGGCTTCACCCTCGCCGAGTTCGACTGCCGGCCCAGTCTCTTCTTCCACTTCGTCTGCCATGGGACGACGTTTGCTTGCCCCGTGATTAGACCTTTCGACTCGCGGCGTTTTCGCACGCTCTAGCATCGCGTACACGCGCAAGTCGCGCATAGTGACAATAAATAGGGCAATGTCTGACGTACTGTTTTGTGGAGGGGAAGTGTAGACCTCGTCATGACCAGCCTTACGGAGGTGTACGAGAGGAACGTGGGCACTGAAGCGAGCCTCCAACGGCTGTATCTCGGCCTCGGGCTGTTCGGCGTCGGCGCGGTCCTCGTTGTCCTCGGCATCATCGTCGCCACGACGCAGGTCGTCGGCGATATCCTCTGGCAATCGCGGGAGGTCGCGGGCGTCCTCGCGGGCATTGGCCTGCCTGCCGTCTTCGTGGGCATCTTCAGCGTCCTGCCGGCGGGACGGCGCACTCGGGTACTCGCCACCCTTGGCGCGAGCGTCTCGTTGCTCGGTGTCGCACTCTTCTGGTATGCGTTCCCGAAGATGTGGTTCCAGGACCCGGTCGACCTCACGCTCCCCGTCGTCGCGGTCTACTTCCTCGGTACGATGACCACACTCTGGTGTCTGTTCGCCGGCGTGACGAACTTCAAAGTTCGCAACAAGCCGGGCGGAACGGTCAAACTCGAAGTAACCAAGGAGGGCAAGACGCGCATTGTCGCCGTCGATGGCCCTGCGCTGTCCGGTGGCCTCGGTGGCATTGGCCTGCTCGGTGCACAGCCGGACGGCGAAGTCGAGACGCAGACGGCCGTACAGAAGTCCCGACAAACCTCCCGGCACGCTCGCCAGATGAGCGACGGCGGCGCGGACGCCCGTCAGCGACGGGACATGTCGTTCGACGACGGCGCAGAACTACTGGACCAGCCACGCCAGCAGCGACCCGCCGACCCGTACTGTGGCAACTGCGCGCATTTCCAGTACGTCCAGACCACGCAGGGACGCAAGCCCTATTGTGGGGCGCACGACGAACTGATGAGCGACATGGAACCGTGTGCTCAGTGGCAGTCGAATCTCGACGATTAGAGCGATTCGAGCGTCTGTTCGACGCGGTCCCAGTGGCTCCCTTTCCAGAAGAACTGCCCGCAGTCACGACACCGCCACAATGCGGTCACCTCGTCCGGGACGTATTCGGGGCGTGAATCGGATGTACTCGGTTCGAGCGAGCCGTTACACCGCCCGCAGTACGCCGGTTCTGCGAGCTCAAGCGTGAGGCCGGCGGCCTCGAGTTCGCGCAACTGCTCGTGTACGTCGCGTTCTCGAAGGAGGATACTCGCGTGGCTTTGCGCTGCGAGTAAAACGTCTCGCGTGAGCAGTCTCCGGTCTTCCTCGCGGGCAAGCGCGAGTAGTTCGTCGTCCGCTTCGATGTTACGGTCGAGCGCGTAGACGGTGTCGTAGCCGCACATGCGCAGATAGCTCGCGAGTCGGCCAAGCATCACGTCGAGCAGCAGCCGCGGTGCCATCACTCGATGAACTCGCGCACGTCGTCGGTCGGCCAGGTGTTGACCACGTCGTCTGCCTCAGCCCACCCGCGACGGGCCGTGTGGACGCCGTAGCGAATGAGCGAGTAGCTCGCCGGGCTGTGGGCGTCGGTGTTGATGGAGATTGTCGCGCCGTGTTTCAACGCTTGCTGGACCATGCTCCCAGAGAGGTCGAGGCGGTGGGGATTCGCGTTGATTTCGAGGGCAGTCTCGTGTTTTGCGGCGGCTTTCGCAACCGCCTCGATGTCAAATTCGAGACCCGATCGCTGGTTGAGCAACCGACCGGTTGGGTGGCCGAGGATGTTCACGTCCGGATTCGAGACGGCCGTGACGAGGCGGTCTGTGGCGTCCCCGTCGAGGCCGCTGTGCGGCGAGGCGACGACGATGTCCAGTGCCTCTGCAACCTCGTCGCCGATGGAGATGCCGCCGTCTGCGTCGATGTTTGCTTCGACGCCCGCGAACACCTCGATATCGGCGTCTGCAGCCACCGAGCGAATCTCCTCGAGCTGTTCGAGCAACTCCTCGTCGTCGAGACCGACCCCACCGACCATGCCGGGACCGGTCGCGTGGTCGGAGATACAGAGGTACTCGTGGCCGAATTCTGCGGCCCCTTCGACCATCTCGGCGATGGTGTTGTTTCCGTCCGACCACTCGGTGTGGAGGTGCAGGTCTCCTCTGATGTCGCGCTCTTCTACGAGCGTCGGGAGGGTGCCATCGAGGGCGGCCTCGATCTCGCCGCGGTCCTCCCGGAGTTCGGGTGGCATCCACGGGACGCCGACAGCGTCGTACATGCTCTCTTCTGTTTCCCCAGCAATGCGCTCGCCGACGCGCTGGCCCGCATCCGGGTCGTCTACGCCGCTCACGTCGAACACGCCGTACTCGTTCATTTTGAGGTCCTGGTCGATGGCGACGTTGCGGAGGTGAACGTTGTGGGCCTTACTCCCAGTGAAGTACTGGAGCGCCGCGCCGAAGTCGGCGACGTCGACCACGCGAAGGTCGATTCTGAGACCCGACGAGCGCACCGAGGCCTTCTTGGTCCCGGATTCGATGACGACGTCTACGTCGGGCCACCCGGTGAACGCCTCGATGAGGGCTTCGGGGTCGTCGCTGCCCGCGAGGATGTCGATGTCGCCGATGGTGGCTTTCCAGCGTCTGAGGGAGCCTGCGACCTCCCACTTTTCGGCCTCGGCGACGTCCTCGAAGTACGCGAGAATCGATTCGGCGAGCGGGCGGGCGTCCCCGAGCAGTTCGCGCTGCTGGGACTCGCGGGCGAAGGGGATGTTTTCGAGGATGTTCTCCTCCGTCTTCGCGCCGAATCCCGAGACCTCCTGAATCTTTCCGGCTTTCGCGGCCTCCTCCAGTTCGTCGAGCGTGGTGATGCCGAGTGCTTCGTAGAGTTTGCCGACGGTTTTCGGCCCGACGCCTTCGACGGCGGTGAGTTCCGCCATATCGACCGGCAGCTCTGCTCTGAGTGCTTCGAGCTCCGCGATTTCCCCCGTCTCGAAGTACTCGATGATCTTCGAGGAGATGGCGTCGCCGACGCCCGAAATCTCTTCGACGGTGTCCTGTCCGTCTGCTGCGAGCGCTTCGATGTCGCGGTGGTGCTCTCGGATGTTCTCTGCGGCGTTCCGGTACGAACGGGGTTTGTACGCCACGTCATTCGCGTCGAGGAGGTCTGCGAACTCCTCGAACAGCGTCGCCACCTCGTCGTTTCGGCTCATCGACCCCGCCCCTGACTCTTCTCCTTGCCGAGGGCCTGTTTCAGGAAGTTCATCCACCGTTTCTGGTCTGCGGCCTGCTGGACCGACATCTTCTGCTCTAAGTTTGCCGGCCCGAGCTGTTCGAGCGCGTTCAACGCCCGGTCGATGCCGATAATCGTGTTTACCAGCTCGTCTGCCTCCTCGACCGTGATGTCACCGTCTTCGAGACGGGCCAACCGCTCGTTTCGCTCGCGTCGGAGGTTCTTTTTCGCCTCGTCGACCTCGGCCTGTTTGCCGTCGGGAATCGTATCGAGGCGCTTGATTTCGAAGACGAACGACCGCAGGTCGAGCGGCTCGCCCTGTACCGTGATGCGGTCGGGGATGTCCGCACCCACCGTCGCGCCCTCGCGTTCTACGCGTTCAAGGCGCTGTTTTCGCTCGAACTCTTTCACAGGTTGTCTACAGGGTCGACAGGCAAAAATCTACAGCCCCGCGCCTGTGTGTGCCGACGGAATCACCCCAACCCCTTTTTATGCTCGGGTGCTTATCGCCACCAATGGCGACGTGTGACCAGTGTGGCAGACACGAGAATCTACCCTACAACTGCCGACACTGTGGTGGGACCTACTGCTCGGAGCACCGGCTGCCCGAGAACCACGCCTGTCCGGGCTTAGATAATTGGAACGACCCGAAGGGCATCTTCGCGAGTGACTTCGACGACAGCGTCCGGTACGAGGGCGGGCGCTCAGAGTCCGTGTTCGACCGCGTGGGCGTGAACACCGGGACCGGCGGTCCACTCGGCTATTTCCGGGGCAACATGACCTACGTCTTCCTCGGGCTGATGTGGATCTGGTTCATCATCGAAATCGCCCTCTTCCCGCTGCTCGTCGCACCCCAGAACTCCCCGCTGTGGCGGGCCGTCTTCGTTCTCACGCCGCAAAATCCGGAGTTCGTCTGGACGTGGATTACCTCCATCTTCTCCCACGGCGGCTTCACGCACATCGCAATCAACAGCATCGTGCTGTACTTCTTTGGCCCCATCGTCGAACGCCGCGTTGGTTCGACGAAGTTCGTCGCGCTGTTCCTGGGCGCGGGGATGGTCGCCGGGCTGGCACAGATTGGGGCGACGATTATTGCCTCGCCGGGCGCACTCGGCGGCGGCGTCGTTGGCGCGAGTGGCGCTATCGCTGCGCTCATGGGCGTTCTGACGGTGCTGAATCCGAATCTGCGCATCTATCTGTACTTCATCATCCCGATGCCGCTGTGGATTGCCACGGCGCTGTTCGCGGGCTACTCGGCGCTCGTCTCCGCCTCGTTCGGTATCGGCGCGGGCGGCGTCGCCCAGCTCGCCCACCTTTCGGGCCTCGGCATCGGTCTCCTCTACGGCTACATCCTGAAACAGCGCGGTGAAAGCGCGCCAGAGCAACTCCAGTTCGGCGGCGGTGGTGGACGCGGACCTGGCCGGGGGCGCGGCCCATTCTGAGCGTGAAGCACCCCGAATTCGTCCCCGACCCGTCGCTCTCGCGCGGGGAGATGGAGCAACTCCAGCGCGACATCGCGGCAACCGCAATTTTCGAAGACGACACTGAAATCGACCCGACGACGGCCATCATTGCAGGCGTAGATCAGGCGTTCCTCGACGACGAGACGGCAGTGAGCGCCATCGTCCTGATGCGAAACGGTGCGGTCATCGAGAAGGTGTACGCCATCTCACCGGTCGAAATCCCGTACATTCCGGGCCTCCTGTCGTTCCGCGAAGGGCGGTCCATCCTCGACGCCTTCGAGAAACTGGAACTGACGCCCGACCTCATCATGTTCGACGGCAGCGGGCGCATCCACTTTCGGGAGGCGGGCATCGCCACACACATCGGCGTGACCCTTGACGTGCCGTCGATTGGCGTGGCGAAGAGTCTGCTCTGCGGGCATCCGACCGGGTCGCTCGATGGCCTCCCCGAGGGCGCTCGCGTCCCCATCGAGGCTGACGACTCGGTGACCGCGCCTGCGGGCGAACTCATCGGTTACGCCGTCCAGACCCGCCAGTACCCGAACTCGATGAAGATAAATCCGCTATACGTGAGCGCTGGCCACCGCGTGAGCGCGGAGACGGCCGCAGACCTCGTGGCGGCGACGGCGACCGAGTACAAGTTGCCGGAACCGACGCGACTCGCCGACAACTATGCGGCAGAAGTGAAGCGAACCACGGACAGTTAACTATCCCCGGCCAGTGAGTGAGGGCATGACGAAGACGGTCCTCATCACTGGGTGTTCTTCCGGCATCGGCCGTGCCACCGCACAGGAGTTTCTCGATACGGAGTGGGAAGTGTACGCCACGGCCCGCGACACAGAAGACATCGAGGGGCTCGAAACCGCCGGTGCTCACACTGCTCGCCTCGACGTCACCCGCAGTGCGCACGTCGAACGCGTCGTCGAACGCATCGTCGAAGAACAGGGACGCATCGACTGTCTGGTCAACAACGCCGGCTACGGGAAACTCGGCCCGGTAGAGGACGTGACACCACAGGAGGCTCAACAACAGTTTGACGTGAACGTCTTTGGCCCCCACCGCCTCATCCGCTCCGTCCTGCCGCACATGCGCGAGGAGGGCGACGGAACCATCATCAACGTCTCCTCGGTACTCGGGCGCATCTCCATGCCCGGAACCGGCATCTACAGCGGGTCGAAGTTCGCCCTCGAAGCCATGTCCGACGCGCTTCGCGTCGAAGTAGACGAGTTCGGAATCGATGTCGTCCTCGTCGAACCCGGTCCGGTCAAGACGAAATTCAACGACCGCGTCGAAGACGAACTCGACGAACTCGAACGAACGGCAGCCTACGAAGGGTTCTACGAACTGTTCGACGACACCGTGCTCATCGGCAGTGACACCTTCGGCGCAGTCACACCAGAGCGCGTGGCAGAAGACATTGTCGAGGCGGCGTTCTCACCGAATCCACACACTCGTTACCAGGTCGGCAAACCCGCCGAGTTGGGCGAATACGCCCGGTTTATCCCTGCGAACTGGATCGACTTCCTGTACCGCCAGGCGCGTCGTTTCCTCTAGTCGAGGCAGGCGGCGACGACTCGTAACATCCGTTCTCCGCGAACTTCGTCAGCAAAGAGTGGCACACGCTTCACGTCGTGACCCATAAACAGGTCCTGTGCCTTCGTGAGTGCGTTCTGCTGGACCTTCCAGCGTCGCTGGCAGAACTCACAGGAGTCGAGGTTCGGCGAGATGAACCAGTCGGTCTCGATGCCGGTCACGTCCGTCAGGTCTTCCATCACCTGATT
Organism: Haladaptatus sp. QDMS2; assembly: GCF_029338295.1. NCBI lineage: Archaea > Methanobacteriati > Methanobacteriota > Halobacteria > Halobacteriales > Haladaptataceae > Haladaptatus > Haladaptatus sp. QDMS2. The sequence goes on along the minus strand of NZ_CP119791.1, from coordinate 1,946,946 downwards.
GACCACGACCGTTCCGACGGGAATCTGGTACTCTCGAAGCCGGGCGAGCAGCCGCTGGGATTCGACGACGCTCATCTCTTCTGGCACCATCACGATGCGGAAATCGGTCTTCTGCGGGTCGCGAAGCGTCGCCCGGAGGCGTTCGATGCGGGCGGCGAACGCCTCTAAATCGCCGATACCGGCTTCGGGATCCTGCCCTTCGCCGAACATCCCCTTCAGTCCGTCCATCATCCCGCTGAATCGCTGGCGGAGTTTGATGAAGCGGCCCACCATCGAGTCCAGAACCTCCGGCAGTTCGAGCAGTCGCAGGGTGTGCCCCGTCGGCGCGGTGTCGATGACGACGCGGTCGAATCGCTCATCGTCCATGTACTGGAGCAGGAGGCGCATCGCCGCCGCCTCGTCCGCGCCGGGCATCGTCCCGCCCATCAGTGGGTTCGCGTCGTCACCGTCTTCGCCGCCGAGCAGTTCGCCGAGGCCGCCCATGCCGCCCATTCCCCCGGCTCCGCCTTCGCCGAAGATGCCGTCTTCCATCGCGGCGTCTGGATCGATTTCCGCGCCGTAGAGCGGGACGTCGTCGCGGATACGAGCCGGCTCCGCGGCGATTTGCGTCTCGAAGGTGTCGGAGAGCGAGTGGGCCGGGTCCGTCGAAACGACGAGGGTCGACGTTCCATCGCGGGCGCTCGCGAGCGCCGTCGCCGCCGCCATCGTCGTCTTCCCGACGCCGCCCTTGCCGCCGTACAGCACGTATTCGGGGGCGTCGATGCCAACGGGAACGTCTGCGTCATCGATCGACTCCACCGGCTCGACCGTCAGGTCACTCATACGCGCCCGTTACCGGCGGGGACTTGTGTACTTCTCGGTCGCTCCAAGGTTTCAAATACGATGTCGGTACCAGTCCGCCACGGACGCTCCCGCGCTCCCCGTCTGGCGCGGCGTAGTCGCAACCACCAACTACGAGTCCGAGTATCCCAAGCGGGAGTCGCTAGAAGAAGTCAGCCAGTCGGGTGGCCGCTTCAGTCGCTCGCGGCGTCACGAGCGCGAAACGCAGCCAGTCGCTTCGCTCCTCGCCGAACGCTTCGCCAGGCATCCCCGCGACGCCGGCTTCGTCGATGAGTCGGAACACGTTATCCAGCGTGCCCGGGAAGCCGTCGAATCGCGCCATGACGTAGAAGCCGCCCGCGGGACGCGTGTAGGTAGCCCCGGCTTCGTCGAGCGCAGCGGTGAACGTCTCGATGCGCTCTCCAAGCAGTTCTCGCGTCTCTTCGTGGTAGGACTCGGGGGTTTCTTTGAGCGCCCGCAGAACGGCGTACTGGGAGGGATGCGGGCTGGTGACGTTCACGAGCATGTGTCGCGTCCGCGCAGCGGCGACCAGTTCGTCCGGGAAAATCGAATAGCCGACGCGAAAACCCGTGATGGCAAACGACTTCGAGAAAGACTTCGTGATAATGCAGTTGTCAGATTCGAACGAGAGCGCGCTTGTGAACGTCCCCGAATGGTCGAACTCGTCGTAGACTTCGTCGCTCACGAGGAAGGCGTCGTGTTCCTCTGCAATCGCGACCAGTTCGGCCATGATGTCGTGGTCGTACACGGCCCCAGTGGGATTGTTCGGCGTGTTAACCATGATGAGCGCTGTCTCCTCGCTCGCGATGGCCCGAACCGCATCCGGCTCGAGCGTGCCGTCTTCGGCGACGGGAACGTATCGTGGCGTGCCCCCGAGCATCTGCGTCTTGCCCGGATAGTAGGGATAGACGGGGTCGGTGAGAATCACTTCGTTGCCCGTGGCTTGCTCCAGCGCGCCAGCCATGGCCAGATAGTTCGCCTCGCCGCCGCCGTTGGCGATGACCACGCGCTCTGCAGCGACGCTTTGGCGCTTCGCAATCTCTTCACGGAGCGCTACCATCCCGTCGCTCGGCGGGTACTGGAAGGCCTCGCCACCGAGGTCAGCGTACTCGTGGAGGCCGTCGCTGATGGCGGGTGGAGCGCCCCAATCGGGATTCCCACTCACCATGTCGATAACGTCCCTGTCCGCGTTTCCGGCGTACTGCATGACCCGGAAGAACAGCGGCTCTTCGTAGTCCATGTCTCACCTCATCGGAGGGGATGGTTGTTTCTTTCGCCCTGTAGTTTCTTGCGCGAAGCGACCCTTGGTTCGAGCATGACCGACGACGCAATCGAGGCTCGCTTGGGTGACACACTCCGAGAGACTGGCGGAACCATCGCCGTTGCGGAGTCCTGTACCGGCGGGCTCGTCGGGTCGCTTCTGACGGACGTGCCGGGCTCCAGTGACTACTTCGACCGGAGCGTCGTCTCCTACTCCTACGACGCCAAGCGCGCACTGCTCGCCGTCAACCGCGAGACGCTCGACGAACACGGGGCGGTGAGCGAACCGGTCGCTCGCGAGATGGCACAGGGCATTCGCGACACGGCTGACACGACGTGGGGCGTCGCGACGACAGGTATCGCGGGGCCAGACGGCGGCACACCGGAGAAACCCGTGGGGACGGTGTTCATCGGCGTTGCCTACGCCGGCGAGTGGGGCACGCAAACTTCCCAGACGACGGTCGTCCGCCACCAGTTCGATGGGACGCGCACGGAGATAAAACGACACATCGCAATCCAGGCGCTCGAAGACGTGCTTGCCGCTGTGACAGAAAAACGGAAAGCCTTGTAGGCAGTCGCTCCGTCCACTCCGCTGTCGATGAACAAACGTGGTCATGTGCTGAACGCCCTGTTGCTGAGCATCGGGCTCGGATACATCCTTCATCCGAGCGGCGACGTAGAGACGCTCCGAACTATCGCCGAGGTGAGCGTCCCCGTGGTCCTCGGTGCGCTCTTTCCCGACGTGGACACGGCCTTCGGCCGCCACCGGAAAACGCTGCACAACCTGCTCGTCCTCGGCATCTTCGCGGCGTGGCCGACGTACTTTGGCAATCTCCACTACGTCTGGATTGGAATTCTCACCCACTACGTTCTGGACGTTCTCGGGTCGCGGCGTGGCATCGCGCTGTTCTACCCGTTCGAGAAGGAGTACAATCTCCCCGTCGGGGTGCCCGTGAGCAGTCGCTACGCCGACGCGGTGATGCTCGCGGTGACCGCTGTCGAACTCGTCGCGGCGGCGGTCATCGTCTATCGAGAACCGCTCGCGCAACTCGGCCTCCAGTCACTTGGGATTGCCTAGTAGACGCTGACGTCGTCGAACCGGCCGTCGTAGGCGATGTTGTCCGGGTGGGTCGGTTCGGTGCCGGAGAGAAAGAGGCGGTCTATCTTCCCGTAGCTGTTCTCGTAGCCGAGATGGGCGAACTCCGCCAGACAGCGAAGCCGATGGCCGAGTCCCGTCCGATAAACCACGCGTCGAGTGACCTGTTCTTTGAGGGCGGTGACGAGGTCGTCTGCGGATTCGAACGATGAGTCGAACGCAGTCCACGCCTCCCCGATGGTCCCGCGGAGGTGTGCGTACGAGGAGGTGAATCCGGGCAGCGACAGGTCTCTGACCAGTTCGGCGGCACGCCGGTTCTGGTGGGGCCAGTGTTTGGGATTGTAGGCTTCGATGCCGTGAATGCGGTCTGTAAACCGTTCTATGTCCGGCTGTTCCATACTGACCGTGAGAAATTCGGGGTGTGGGACGAGGACGGCAGCACCCTGCCGTGCGAGTTCCGTCATCGCGCCTTCGAGCGTGATGAAGTCAGGAACTGGCTCGGTGAGACCGAGGGCGAGGATGTGTTTGCGCGTCTTCCAGTCGCCAGTGAAGATTTCGCGGGCGGGAACGACGAGCAGGTCCTCGTCTGAGTACCGCGTCGCGCGTGCTTCGATGGTAGAGAGACGGGTAAAGTGGGGTGCATAGACGAGTGCGTCGATACCGCGGGCTTTGGCCCGCGCTACGACCTTCTCGTCGAGAATCTTCACGTGCATATCGACACGGAACTCGTCGCGACTCACGTCCGCTGGTTCGGTGGTAGGGGATTAATCGATTCTGATTTGCTCGACAGTGGAGGAAACTGTATATATCACTATATCCATGAATTCTGTACGGATGTCACCTTGGGAGTGCGCCATCGATGGCTGCGGCGAGCAGTTTGAGCGCGTAGAAAGTGCAGCTGTCCATCAGGCTACCGACCACGACCACCACGCCTGTCAGGTTTGTGGAACGACGTTGCCAGATGGTTACTTCGCCATCAAACACGCGTTCGAAGAACACACGCGGGCTGAATACGTCCGAGCCTACGATGCGAACGCGGCTGACGTTCGCCGCCGCGAGAGCATCCTCGACGATATCGAATCGGCCGTCGATTTAGACGAAGTGCTCGCGCGTATCGAACAGGCCGGCAACCCTGCCTGACGTTAATCTCTTCCTGTTGCTTCTCGATTGCTGGAACGGCTGAAAACGAGCGGCGGACTAGCGCTCTTCTGAGTCGAGGACGCGAATCTGGTCGCCGCGCACGGTCACGGGAATCGGAACGGTTGCCTCGTAGAGTTCGACCGTCACCTGGTCTTTGCCTTCGTCGATGCGCTGGACCTGTGCCTTCTCGCCCTTGAACGGCCCGGCGATGAGTTCGACGATGTCGCCCTCCGCAATCCCTTCGACGTCCGGTTTCGGCGAGAGGAAGTGTTCTACTTCGCCGATAGAACTCTCCCCGGGGACGATAGTTCTGGCGTGTGGGATGTCTTCTAAGACGCGCTTGATGACGGCGTCGTTGTCGGCTTCGACCATCACATAGCTCGTGAGGGAGTCGGGAGCGAGCGCAGCGTGAATCTCGTCTTCTTCACGGTTGATAATCATGTCTGCGACCGTCCGCTCCTGGCTCGCGGTCGTCTTTACGGCGTAAATCGGCATCGCTTATGCACCGCCTGGGACGAAACTCATGATTACGAAGATAATGAATCCGAGCAGACCGACCAACACGATGCCCGCACCGGCGATCTTCGCAATCTGAGAGAACTCCTCTCGCGATGGCGTACTCGCAAGCTTGAGCACTCGTGTGTACGACGAGAGCTTAAACGGAACTTCCATGTCGAGGTGTTACCTCTCCGCCTTTTTCTATTTATTGCTTACAGCCTCACCCGCCGATGGTGAACAATTCGGGGGTGACCGCGCTCGCAGTCTGGCGATATGCGTCGATTATCTCGGTTGCCCACATCCGTACTTGCTCGTCGTCGGTGACGATGAGCGCCCGCGGCATTCGCTGGTCGTCGGTAATACCGAGCAGGGTCAGTTCGTCCGCCAACATGACCACGTACGGCACGTCGTCCTCGTACCTGTGGACGGTCGCGTTCCCCGTCTCAACCATCTCGGCCATCTGCGTGGCGAGCACCGGGTCTGCACGGATGGTCTCGATGACCGCCGTCGTGAGCACGCCATCGAACCGCTGGGTTCCGTTGACGACGGCCTGCCAGTCCGCTTCGAGATTCTCCGCGGCCACCGAGTGGGTGAGCACTTCGACGTAGTCTGCCTGCCGGAGGTAGGCGGCGGCTCGTCTGACCGGTGCGAGCGGGTCGCTCTGCGTGGGCCGTACGATGGTCGCATCGTTGAAACATGTAAGCTGGAAATCGAAGTCGTCGGCCGGCAGCCACTGGATGATGTCGTGGAGATTGTCGGCTGTCTCCATCGTCGCGATGAGTCGGTTGAACTGGGTCGCGACCAGTCGGCCGATGGCCGTCGCGCGGAACTCGCCGTCTTCCTGGCGTATCCACCCACGAGCGGTGAAGTCGCCGAGAATTCGTCCGAGGGTGACCCGTGAGGCACCCGTCGCCTCGCGCAGTTCGTCGCGGGTACACGGTCGCGTCGCGAGTGTATCCAAGATTACCACCCGGTTGTTCGAACGAGCCAGAAACTCGATGTCGGCCAGCGGGTGGTCCATGTAGATACTGGGTACCCCTGCTATATGAGGTTCGCTAGACTGTACAGAAACGGGGGACGTTCGCGATTATTCGACGAAATCGATGTCGTCGCGAACCTGCTGTGAGGCTTTTTCGCGTTCTGCTTCGCTCTTGCCGTAAATCTGCGGCGATTCGACGCCGGTGACGACGATCATCGTCTCCATCTTGCCCTCGTATTCGTCGTTGACCGTCGCGCCCCAGATGATGCGGGCGTCTGGGTCGATGCGGTCGTAGATTTCTTCGACGACGCCCTCTGCCTCTTCGATGCTCATGTCGGGACCACCAACGACGTTGACGAGCGCAGAGTTCGCGCCCTTGAATTCGACGTCGAGCAGTGGCGAGCGCAGTGCAGAGCGCACGGAGTCTTTCGCCTTGCTTTCGGTGTCGCTCTCGCCGAGCCCAATCATGGCGACGCCGCCGTTCTCCATGATGGTGCGAACGTCGGCGAAGTCCACGTTGACCAGCCCTGGTCGGGTGATGAGCTCGGTCATGCCTTTGACCGAGCGCATGAGCACGCGGTCACAGATTTTGAAGGCGTCCTGCAGTGGCATGTTCGGCGCGTAGTCGAGCAGTCGGTCGTTCGGGATGACGATGACGGTGTCTGCGACCGAGCGCAGGCGCTCTAAGCCGGCGTCCGCGTTCGCACGGCGACGTTCACCCTCTGCGGTGAACGGAATCGTCACGATGGCGATGGTGAGCGCGCCCGCGTCCTGAGCGGCCTGCGCGACGACGGGCGCAGACCCGGTCCCGGTGCCGCCGCCGAGACCAGCGGTGATGAACACCATGTCGGACCCGGTGACGGCTTCGTTGATGTCCTCGATGTCCTCCTGGGCGGCTTCTTCGCCGATTTTCGGAACGGAGCCAGCACCGCGGCCGCCGGTGCGCTGCCGACCGATGAGAATCTTGGTGTCCGCTTTCGTGTTGTTGACGAGGTGTTGGGCATCCGTGTTCGCGGCGACGAGTGTCGCACCGAGAATGCCCTCCTCGGCCATGCGCGTCACCGTGTTACTCCCCGCGCCACCGCAGCCAACGACCGTAATCTCCGTCTTCAGGTCGTCGACGACCGAGAGCAGCTCCTCGTCGGTCATCGTCCCGGACGTCTTCATACCCTGCCCGTTCGCTCCATTCTGTGCCCCCTGAGGTGCCTCCTCGCCTCGGTCTTGCTCGGCTTCCTCGATAGCGTCCTCAATAATTGAGTCCATGTAATACGGAGTGGTTCAAGACGAGAGGTAATTATTTTTCCCCTCTTGTCTGACTGACGTCAGACGTAATTTACCCTCGAAAAAATGACTGACAAAATCAGAGGACGAACCGATGTTCGCGTCGCGTCTGGACTTCGGCGGGTGGTATCTCACGACCACGAATTGTGACAGGTTGCCCACTTGCCAGCTTCCCAAATGCGGGCCCTTCGGGAATCCCGAGCGTTTCTGCCTTCGACGGGTCGAACGTCGATATTTGGGCGACGACCGCGTCCTCCTGAATCGTCACCTCGTCGTATTTCTGTCGGAGAACAGCCACCAATGCTTCGACGAACTCGCGGCGGTTCGCGGGGTCGGAAACGGCTGCCTGCGCGCCGACGCGCGTGCCCGCTTCCTCAGTCGTGAACGCGAGCAGTGTCGATTCTGCGGCCGTCCGAACGGCCTCGCGGTCGATACCTTCCGCTTCCTGGACGAGGTCCGCGGGCAGCGAGACAGTAGTGAAGTCGTCGGTCCACGCCTCGCGCGCGGTGCCGAATCGGAGGCCGTCGTCCACTGAACAGAGCGCGGTTTCGAGAGCGCTGACCGCGTCGAGCGCCACGGCGTCCGTCTCGCGCACCCATCTTTCGCTGACGACGCGGAAACCGAGGGACTCGATAACCGCGACGAGGTCCGGTTTCTCGCCGTCCACGACGGCGTGCGCGGCGTTGCTTTGCTCGAAGGCGCGCGCAATGGTCTCGCGGTTTTGTTCGGGGGTTCCCATGTCGGCGAGACACCAGTCTGCAGCGATGTGCCCGACTGCCCAGTCCGTTTCCGTGACGATGCGCGTCGGCCGCGGGACGTAGTGGCCGCCGCCGAACGCGACGAGTTGGCGCTCGCGGTCGGTCGGGACGCCGTCGAGGCTGAGAATCGCTTCGGCCACGGCGCGTGCGGCCTCTGCGTCCTCCCATTGTTCGTCGCCGCTGCCGAGTTCGACGAACATCGACGGGACGCCTACTTCGGAGGGGCCGTGGTGGGTACACTCCATGCCTACGTCGTAGCCGTCTGGTGCGTGCTCTGCGAGGGCCGCGACGACCGCCTTGTGCGCGTTCGGGCAGGCGCGGGCCAGCCCCCCCTCGACGCCGCCGTACTCCGCAGGTCCGAAGTTCCCGGTGAAGTGGGCGGTCAAAAGCGGGCCGGTGTCGCCCGCGTGCCGGGAGGCGAACACGAGGTAGTCGGGGTCGTCGAAGGCCCCCGCTGCGTCTTCGAGTTCGATGTGCAGGTCGTCGAACTCCCGAAGTTCGAACCCATCGGTATGGTAGACGGTTCCGCCGCCAGCCCCGTCGGGTCGGCGCTCGTCGGTCGATTCGGTCCAGTCTGCGAGCGCGTGCAACTGCTCGCCGATGTGGACGGAGGCGTGGTCGGCGCGGCTGACGACGATTCCAATCACACACGTTGGTCCTGCGGGCGAGAAATAAAAGCCGTCGGAGTTGGAGAGAACGGCTTAATAAACCGAGCGAGAAACGGTGAACAATGGCGCTGCATCCTGCAATAGTCTCTCTCCCAATTTCGTCGCGGGCACTCGAAAACGGGATTCTCTTGCTCGGATCGTTTCTGTTGCTCTTGCTCGGTGCGGAAGTGTTCACGAACGGCGTCGAGTGGCTCGGCCATCGACTCGGCGTCTCCGAGAGCGCGACTGGGAGCATCCTCGCGGCCGTTGGAACCGCGCTCCCTGAGACGATGATACCGCTCATCGCAATCGTCCACGGCCTCGCGACCGGCGACACGTCTGGCGCGGACGAAGTCGGCGTCGGCGCGATTCTCGGCGCACCGTTCATGCTCGCGACCATCGCGATGTTCCTCATCGGCGTGAGCGTGCTCTACTTCTCCCGGCGACGGTCGTACGGCCCGGAGTTTCACTTCAACGAAGTTTCGACCCGCCGGGACCTGAGTTTCTTCCTCGTGGGCTACACGCTCGCGTTCACCGCCGCGCTCGTCCGCTGGCGGCCGATTCAACTGGCTATCGCTGCCTCGTTGCTCGTCCTTTACGGCGTCTACGTCTATCGCTCGCTCAAGAGCGGCGAACTCATCGAGGGTGGCGACCTGGACGACCTCCACCTTGGCTTGTTCATCGAGCGCGGGTGGGGTCCCATCCCCGGTATCGGCGACGCCGCGAAAAACTACAGCGACGACCCCTCGAAGAAACTCGTTCTCGTCCAGACCTTCCTCGCGCTGGTGTTCATCGTCGCGGGGGCGCAGTTGTTCGTCACAGAAGTCGAGTTCTTCTCAGAGGAGGTCCTCACCATTCCGGCGGCCGTGGTCGCTCTCCTGCTCGCACCGCTCGCGACCGAACTCCCGGAGAAGTTCAACAGCATCATCTGGATTTCACAGGACAAGGACACGCTCGCCATCGGGAACATCACCGGCGCGATGGCGTTTCAGGGGACGCTCCCGGTTACGCTCGGCATCGTGTTCACCTCGTGGAATCTCTCGCTCGAGTGGGGGTCTGCTGGCTTCTTGAACGCCTTCTCTGCCGTCCTCGCCATCCTCTCGGGCGTCCTCCTGTACCTGCGCGCGAGAACTGTAAACGAGGGCAACATGAAGCCACTGCCGTTCCTCATTGGCGGCGCGTTCTACCTGCTGTTCATCGTCGTGCTCGTCTACCACGTTCTGTTTCTGGGACTTAGCGTGACCGGCGGAAACTGACGCGAGACGACCGTTTTATTCCGGCCTACCGCGTGGCCACTGCCATGCAGGTGTTTGGACTTCTCGGGAACCCCGTCGGGCACTCGCTGTCCCCGCCGATGCACGAAGCAGGCTACGCGGCGCTGGGAATGGACGCGCGCTACGTCACCTTCGAACCAGCGCCGAGCGACCTCGAAACCGCGATTCGGGGCGCGGACGCTCTCGGCATTGCAGGGCTCAACGTGACGATTCCGTTCAAACAGGACGTTCTGGAACTCGTCGAACCTGACGACCTCGCCGCGCGCATCGGCGCGGTCAACACCATCGACTTCTCGGGCGAGACGCCGACGGGCCACAACACGGACGCCGTCGGCGCGGTTCGGGCACTGCGCGACCACGACGTAAACCTGTCGGGCGAAGCGGTCGTGGTTGGCGCGGGCGGCGCGGGCCGGGCCGTCGCGTTCGGCCTCGCGGACGAGGGGGTGACCGTCCGCATCGCAAACCGAACCGAACAGACCGCCCACGACCTCGCGGCGGTGGTCCCGAACGCGACTGGCCACGCGCTCTCTGAACTTCCCGCGCTACTCGAATCGGCGTCCGTGCTCGTGAACGCGACGAGCGTCGGCATGGAGAGCGACGAGACGCCCGTCCCGCGCGACGCGCTCCACGCAGACCTCGCGGTTCTGGATGCTGTCTATCGACCGCTCGAAACTCGCTTGCTCCGGGACGCCGCGGCGGTCGGGGCGACGACGGTCGACGGCGCGTGGATGTTGCTCTATCAAGGCGTCGAAGCCTTCGAACGGTGGACCGGTCGTGACGCGCCTGTCGCCGAGATGAATACCGCGTTACGTGAACGTCTTTAAGTGCGAAGCCTTTCTATCGAATGACATGGGTCTGTTTGACTGGCTGAAATCGTTGCTCGGTATGAACGAGTCGCGCCCCGAACGGCGCGGCAACGACGGTGTTGGGGTTCCTATCTCGGACAGCGAGGAGGAGTCTCAAGCGTCGTCCGTTTCGAGTGACACCGACGCTGCGGCATCTACGGAATCGCTGACTGACGAGGCGGACGAGACGCCCGGCGCTACAGAACCGGCCGAGGCGGTCGGACCCGCCGACACGACGACGCAGGACGCCACCGCGTCCGTAGAGGAAGTGGAGCCTGACGCGGAACCGGACGAGGAAGCCGACGCAGCGGCGACCGACACCGAGGCGACAGCCTCCACGGAAACGATGACCGACGAGGCCGACGAGGAAGTCGGCGCGGCAGAACCAGCGGAGGCCGTCGGTCCCGTGGGTGGAGATACGGAGGAACCCCTCACCGTCATCAAGGGCATCGGCCCGGCCTACGCAGACCGTCTCGAAGAGGTCGGTATCGGCTCGATTGCGGACCTCGCGGCCGCGGATGCGAAGGAAATCGGCGAGGCAATCGACGTGTCACCAAAGCGCGTCGGCCGCTGGATCGAGCGCGCCAAACACCGCGTATAGACGCACCAAACCACAAGAGGGTTAGTCGCACACCGACTTTCTGACTGCATGACTGGGCCAACCGTCGTGACCGACAGGGCCTCGTTCCGGGGACCGGCACGCGACGCCCCTCCCGGCGGGCGCGTGCCGGTCGAGGTGCAGGTCACGGTTTCAGACCCGTTTCTCGCCTACCGCCGCGCGCGCGACGGCCCCTGCGGCGTCTTTCTCGAAACGACGGGTGGCCAATCGGGGTTCGGCCTGTTCGCGGTCGACCCGGTGGACCACCTCGAAACGCACGTTTCTGGCTACTCGGCGGCTGGCTCTGAATCACTCACCGCGCTCGCCGAGCGCCTCGACCGCGAGACGCTCGTCCGCGGCGACTGCGACGTCCCCTATCCCTGCGGGGCAATCGGCTGGCTCTCCTACGATCTCGCCCGCGAACTCGAACGCCTCCCCGAGACGACCACGGACGACCGGGGGCTGCCCCAATTACAGGTCGGCGTTTACGACTGTGTGGCCTCGTGGGAGGAACCACACGAGGGCGACGTGACCCTCCGCATTACCGCCTGCCCCGAGGTCGGTGACGACATCGACGCCGCCTACGAGGCGGGCAAAGCGCGGGCGATTGACCTGGCTACTGCCGCGCTCTCGGGTGACCCGGCCGTGCCGTCTCCGACTTCGACGGCCGGGCCGGTCACCTTCGAATCCGACTGCGACCGCGAGACGTTCGCAGCGCGCGTCCGTCGCGTAAAGCAGTACATTCGCGATGGCGACACGTTCCAAACGAACATCTCACAGCGTCTCTCCGCGCCCGCAACCGTTCACCCCGTCGAGGCCTACGCGGCGCTCAGACGGGTGAATCCCGCACCCTACTCAGGGCTCATGGAGTTCCCCGGCGTGGATCTCGTGAGTGCCAGTCCCGAACTGTTGCTCTCGGTCGATGGCCGACGTGCGACGACGGAACCGATTGCCGGGACGCGACCCCGCGGAGAGACGGAGGAAGAAGACGTCCGCCTCGAAGCCGACCTGCTCGGCGACGAAAAGGAGCGCGCAGAACACGCGATGCTCGTCGACTTGGAGCGAAACGACCTCGGGAAAGTGTGCGAGTACGGGACCGTCGAGGTCAGCGAGTACCGACGTGTAGACCGCTACTCTGCCGTGATGCACCTCGTCTCGCTCGTCCGCGGCACGCTTCGCGAGGACGTGACGGTCGCGGACGCGGTGGCCGCCGTCTTCCCCGGCGGGACGATAACCGGCGCACCAAAACCCCGGACAATGGAGATTATCGACGAGGTCGAAACCACCCGCCGTGGACCCTACACCGGGTCGATGGGTGTGTTCGGGTTCGACGGCCGGGCGACGCTCAACATCATCATCCGCACGCTCGTCCGACACGCAGACCGCTACTACCTGCGCGTCGGCGCGGGCATCGTCCACGACTCGGTCCCCGACGCCGAGTACGACGAGACGCTCGACAAGGGGCGGGCGCTCATCGCCGCCTTAGACGAGGCGCTCGGCGCACAGGGTGACATGGAGGTCGAAGAGTGATACTCGTCATCGACAACTACGATTCGTTCGCCTACAACCTCGTTCAGTTCGTGGGCGAGTTCCACCCCGACATCCTCGTCCGGCGCAACGACGCCCTCTCTGTCGCCGACGTTCGTGAACTCGACCCGGACGGCATCGTCGTCTCGCCCGGCCCAGGCACGCCCGAGGAAGCGGGCATCTCGATGGCTATCTTCGCGGACCTCGACTATCCGACGCTCGGCGTCTGTCTCGGCCATCAGGCACTCTGTGCGGCCAACGGCGCACCAGTGGGCCACGCCCCGGCGGTCATTCACGGCAAGTCCTCCCAGATGGTCCACGACGGCGAAGGTATCTACCGCGGCCTGCCGAACCCGCTCAAAGTGGGGCGATACCACTCGCTCGCCGTCCGCCGAGAGGACCTCCCCGAAACGCTCATCGAGACGGCGTACACGGAGGACGAACACGGCGTCGTGATGGGGGTTCGCCACCGCGAGAAACCCCACGAAGGCGTCCAGTTTCATCCTGAGAGCATCCTGACCGACGCGGGCAAACAACTCATCGAGAACTTCGTCAACCAATGTATTTCCACGTAAACGGCGAACTCGTTCCGGAAGCGGAGGCAACTGTCTCGGTGCGCGACCGGGGATTCATGTACGGCGACGCCGCCTTCGAAACACTCAGAGCCTACGGCGGGAGCGTCTTCGAGTGGCCGGCCCACGCCGCCCGCCTGCGTCGCACCTGCGAGACGCTCTCGCTCGACCACGGGCTTACGGACGACGACCTGCTCACCCGCATTCAGGAGACGCTCGACGCGAACGACCTCGAAGACGCCTACGTCAAACTCTCCATCTCGCGGGGCGTCCAACCGGGAAAACTGACGCCCGCGCCCGAAGTTGACCCGACGGTGGTCGTCATCGTGAAGGAACTCCCCCGCGGCGGGACGGCGGGAACCCCGGTCTGGGACCGCCCGGCGGTCGTCCAGACGGTGAAGACCCGGCGGATTCCAAACGAGGCGGTTCCGGCGGACGCGAAGACGCACAACTACCTGAACGGAATTCTCGCCCGCCTCGAACTCAGCAAGGCGGCCTCTGACACCTACCAGGCCGACGAGGCGCTCATCCGCGACGCCGACGGAAACATCGCCGAGGGCGCGACGAGCAACGTCTTCTTCGTCGTCGACAACGCCCTCCGCACGCCGACGACGACCGGCCCGGTACTCCCCGGCGTGACCCGCGACATTGTACTCAAACTCGCCCGCGAGGAGGGAATCCCCGTCGAAGAGGGAACCTATACCCCCGACCAGCTTCGCCGCGCGGACGAGGCGTTCCTCACGAACACGACGTGGGAACTGCGCCCCGTCGAATCGGTAGACGGGATTCAGGTCGGCGGCGGTCCGGTCACCGACCTCCTCTCGCTCGTGTTCAAGGAGTACGTCGAAGAGCGCAATTACCAGGGCTGAGACAGACCTGCAGGGCTGTGCGGTTCATTGCCGTCGGCTATCGTTCTCAGTCGCAGAGTTGCCGTTTCACTCGCGTTCAATCACAACAGTTGAACCAGACGGTTCCCAAGCGGGTCCATGGACGAGGATAGTCGCATCGCGTCGCTCGACGAGATTCCGACGGACAGCACCCTCCTGTTCACCGTCCGCGAGGGCTTCGACAAAGTCGAAGTGATTTGCATCGAACTGGCCGACGGCGTGGCCGCGTGGCGAAACTACTGCCAGCACTGGACGGACGTGCGCCTCGACAAGGGCAGCGGCGCGTACGTCAGAAACGGAGAAATCGTCTGCGAGAAACACGGCGCATATTTCGAAGGCGACACAGGGCGCTGCACCCTCGGTCCCTGCGAGGGCGCGTTCCTGAACGAAGTCGAGGTGGCCGTCGAGGACGGCGTAGTGTACCTCACCGACGACCGCTACGAGTTCGAACACCTCGGGCCGTCGGGAGCGTACGACCTCTCCTCGGGCGGGCGCATCGACTTCACCGGAAATTAGGTCGCCTCGACGCGGAAGGCGGGTTGGTCGAGGCTCTCGCTTTTGCACTCTGGACACCGCGAGGGCAGGTTTACCGGGTCGTCGAACCGGTCGAACCCACACTCTCTGCACGTCGGCGGGGCGACGAGCAGTTGCTCGCCGGTGCCGTCGAGCGTTTTGGCGACGTGTTCGATGTGGGAGACGACGGCGTGGGGAGTGAGGTCGAGCGCGACGGCGAGTTCGCTCGCGGTCGCGGTTTCCTCACGAAGATACTCGGCGATGCGCTGTCGAGTCGTCTGCTCTGCTTCGCGCATGGAGGACTGTGCGTGCCAGGCGACCAACTACTTGTTGGCGGCGGAAACTGTCCGTGCTATGGTGTGTGATGCTTTTATACAACTTTTGGCCAGCTATCGGACGAATCGCGCTTCGTCGTTCACTTTTTTCGTGTTTCAATCGGCCTGAATTTCCAGCCTGAGGCAAAAAGGTCTTAGCCACTCGCTTTGAGTTATCGAACTATGCAAGCAGTCGTTCTGGCGGGTGGCTATGCGACGCGTCTCTGGCCGATTACCAAACATCGGCCCAAGATGTTTCTCCCGGTCGGCGAAGAGACGGTTATCGACCGGATATTCGACCAACTCGAAGCCGACGACCGCATCGAGCACGTCTACGTGAGCACGAACGAGCGGTTCGCGGAGGACTTCGAGCAGCACTTAGACGAAAGTACGTACGAAAAACCGCGTCTCTCCGTCGAGGAAACCACCGAGGAAGACGAGAAGTTCGGCGTCATCGGCGCGCTCGCCCAACTGGTAGAGCGCGAGGGCATCGACGACGACCTGCTCGTTATCGCGGGAGACAACCTCATCTCCTTCCAGGTCAGCGAGTTCATCGACTTCTTCGACGAGAAGCGAAATCCGGTGCTCGCCGCCTACGACGTGGGGTCGCTCGACCGCGCGAAATCCTACGGCCTCGTGGACATAGACGGCGACGTCATCGTGGACTTCCAGGAGAAGCCGGACAACCCAAAGAGCACCCTCGTCTCCATCGCCTGCTACGCCTTCCCGCAGGACGCATTGCTGTTCGAGGAGTACCTAAACGGCGGCAACAACCCCGACGAACCCGGCTGGTTCATCCAGTGGCTGTTCAGCCGGCAGGAGGTAAACGCCTACACCTTCGAGGGCGCGTGGTACGACATCGGGACGCCAGAAAGCTACCTCGAAGCCATCGCGTGGTCACTCGGTGGCGAGAACATCGTGGCCGACTCGGCGTCGCTCGACAACGTCACGCTCGGCGAGAACGTCCTCATCATGGAGGGGGCGACCCTCGAAAACGTGAATGTAGACCAGTCGGTCATTTTCCCGAACGCGACCATCGAGAACTGCGACCTCCGAGAGTGCATCATCGACGAGGAAACCCACGTCGCGAACGTGGACCTCGCCGGCGCGCTCATCGGCGCACACACGCACCTGACGAACGGTCACTGATTTTCCACAGCACTCGGTTCGAGCGTCGCGTCCGTGATCCGAAGGCGGCCCCGTGTGCCCTCCCACTCGGTCTCGTATTCGAGTGCGATGCGTCGGTCCATGTGCGGCCCATCTACGACGAACGTCTCGAACTCGCCGCCTTCTCCGAGGATGTGGACGCCGTACTCGTCGTTGAGTTCGCGCAGTTCGGCGAGCGCGTCTTCGTCGAGGGTGCGACCAAGCCACGATTCGTCTAAGCCGTAGGCGGCGACCTGGATGATTGTGATTTCGAAGCCAGCAGCCAGCATTTCGGCCGCGAGTTCGTCGGTGTCGCGCTGCCACAGCGGCGCGAACAGGTCGATGCCGAGGCGGTCGCACATCGCCTGAATGCGACTCGTCTGATACTCAGATTGAATCGCTCCGGCGGTTACGCCCGCGATGGATTCGGTTTCCATGAGTTCGCGCAGCGCCGCCTCGAGCGGTTCGACCTCCGCGTCGCCCTGCTCGCCCGACTCGGTGGCCGATTCTGCGCCAAGGTGGCCCGGATGCACGTCGATGAGTGGAATGTCGATGCTCTCTGCGGCGAGGGTGGCGAGGTCCGTCGCTGGGACGTGGTACATGTAGGAATCTCCCTCGGGGTGGACCGTGAGGAGATGGGAGACGGGGAGTCCCTCTTCGAGCGCCCGGTAGAGCGCCCACGAGGAATCCTTCCCGCCCGAGAAGAGGCTGACCCACGTGCCGGCTGCGTCGTCTGCCATACCCGTGGTTGGCGGTGGGGGGATTTACACGCCGCGGACTTATTCGGGCAGTTCGTCCCGGAGGCTGCCGCCGGTCACGTAGGAGGTGAGGCGGACGCCGATGAGGCTGATTAGGACGCCGCCGATGACGAACACGGCGAGGCGCGTCCCCGTAGAGAGCGTGAACCCGGAGACCGAAACCGCGCCGAACTGGAGGTCCGGGACGGTGAACTGGCCGATGATGCCGGCGCGTTCGAGGAAGTAGGCCGAAAAGCCCCGCACGACGAGGCCAACGGCGACCACGCCGAACGGGAGGTTCATGTACGACGACCGAATCGCGTCTTCGCGGATGGATTCGTCGATGAGTCGCCCCGTACTCGCGGTGAGCGCGGCCATCGCGAGCCACGGCACGCTGTCGAAGATGAACTGCATCGCGAGGATGAAGACGGCGTCGGTCGCTTCGAGGCTGGAGACGCCGATTGCGCCCGCGAACACGCCGACGAGCGCGAGACCGGCGGCCACGACGTACGTCACGATGGACACCTGCCCCGAGTAGAGCGCGTCGCGGACGCCGCTCGCCGCCCGGGAGATGGCGTCGTCGATGCCCAGCCCCTTGTAGAGCAGGAAGATGCCGATGACCGCCGTGATGGCCGCGATGGCGACGGTCGGACTCTCTGCGAGCATCAGGAGAACCGGGAAGACGAGCAGGGCCGCCCCGATGGGGACGAGGATGGTCTGGCGCAGTTCTTCGTCCGCGAGGAACTGTTTGAGCAGGTAGTAGGTCGATTCGAGGTCGCGGGCTTGCCGGACCACGACGCGGTCTACGGCGTCGACGCGTACCCGACTCTCGATGATAGGGACGAGGCGTTCGTCCTCGGTGCTGTCGATGACGACGACGGCGGATTCGGGGTCGTAACGGTCGATGAGCTGGTCGACCTGTCGGGCGACGGCACGGTCTGCGTTGACGGCGTCACCGGTTCCGGAGACGACGGCGACGACGGCGTCTTCGTTCGTATCACGTAGGTCGCGGGTGATTCGCAGGGCTTCGAGCAGACAGTTCACATGGCTGTCCTCGGGGTCTGCGATTCCCACTTCGGTGACCAGCGACGCGACGGACTCCCACCCCGAGACTGGCGTTTCGATTCCAGTCTGCGGGATGACGTCGCCGCGGTCGACACAGACGACCAGCGTTGTCACGGTAAAATCGAGACGCCGGTCGAATAAAAAACCTGCCTACAGCCGGATGTTCATCTCGCCCTGTTCGCCATCCTGCGTGAGGACGCGACCGACACCTGCCCCCGCCGCGTAGGCGATACGCTCTGCGCTGAGGCTGAACCGCTCGACGAGTCTGCGCTGGGGTGTGAACTCGACGACCGACACGGATTCGACGCCGAGCAGTTCTGCGACGCGGTCTTCTACGTCGTCGCGCGTGCCGAGTGCGTCCACGAGACCGAGGTTCAGGGCTTCCTCACCGAGATACACCTTCGCCTCCGTGGCTCGCACCTCCGCCTCCGTCAGGTCGCGTGCGGCGGTCACCCGCGAAACGAAGTGGTCGTAGAGGTCGTCGATGATACCCTGGAGGTACTCGCGTTCTGGCTCGGAGAGTTCCTTGAGCGGCGTGCCCGCGTCCTTGAATTTCCCCGCGGCGAACCGCTCGTAGGAGAGACCGAGTTTGTCGGCTAGCTCGGTCGCGTTCACCCGCGACCCGATGACGCCGATGGAGCCGACGATGCTCGCGTCCCGCGCCCAGAGTTCGTCACAGCCGGAGGCAATCCAGTAGCCACCGCTCGCACACACGTCGGTCGCGTACGCAACGGTTGGCCCCTCGAAGCGTTCGACGGCGAGGCGAATGTCGTCGCTCGGAACCACCTCGCCGCCGGGCGTGTTCAGCCGCACGATGAGCGCGTTTACGTTCTGGTCGTCGTTCGCGGCGTCTATCTGGTCTACGAATTGGTCTGCGTGCGCCCCGCCTGGCGTCGAGGGGAATCGCCCCCCGCCGTCGCGGCTGATTGGCCCTTCGACGGCCACCTCCGCGACGTTGTAACCGGGAAACCGCGACTGGGCGACCCGCCCGGCGAGACGGATGCCGAGGACGACGGTCAGTATCGTCAGGAGGACGCCGACGACGCCGCCGAGCGACCCGCCGGGGACGACGACGAACGCCCACCAGCCGACGAGGAGCGCCACGACCGCGCCGACGAGAAGAACGAGGATGCGACCGACCTGTCCGCGTCGGTCATCGCTATCTGTTGCCATGTCGTGGGGTGGGACCCACGCAGGGAAAAGCCTTTAGTGGCTTTTCCGGTGACACGCTTGTGGAGTTTTCCGTGTCAGGCCGACACAGTGCTGTGGCTCACTGGGTTGTGAACGGCACCGAAAAACGCGATTCCCGAACTTAGAGCATCCCGGTCTTCTGCAGCTTCATGAGGTCCTCGGTGTCGAGGGTCTCGCCGTCCTTGAAGCGCTGATAGATTTCCTCGGCTTCTGCCTTGGCTTCCTCGCGCTTCTCCTCGCGGGCGGAGCGGCGTTCTTTCTCCTCTGCCTTGTCCATCTCGCGGAGGCGCTTCTGGACGCGCACGAAGTCGTTGTGGTGCTGGTCGGCCGCTTCCTGGGCCTCGACGAACTTCTCGTGCATCTCGTCTGCTTTGTCACGGATGTCATCGGCCTCGCGGTAGGCCTCGATCATCTCGTTGTGGTGCTGCTGGGCCTTGTCTGCCAGTTCCGTCACCTTCTGGTGGTGCTGGCTGGCCTCGGCGCGCACTTCCTCTGCTTCGGCGACGAGTTCTTCGAGATTGTCGTTGTCGTCGAGTTTCTCTTTGCGGCCCTGATACTCCTCGCGCTTGTTCTCGATTTTCTCGATGAGTTCGCGCTCGTCTTCGGTCGAGAGAACCTCGGTCTGCTGTTTGAATTCGAGTTGCTCGATTTCCTTCTTGAGCTCCTCGAGGCCTTTGCCGTTGTCGAGTTCGAGGTCCGATTTCATCGACTCGACCTTCTCGAACAGCTCGTTTGCTTCCGCGTTGAGCTCGTTGCGGAGCTTCTTGTGCTCCTGAACCTGCTCGTTCAGCGAGTCACGCTGTTCGCGGTGCTCCTGGGCCTTGTCTACGGCCTCACGAGTCTTCGCGTTGAGTTCGTCGCGCTTGCTTGCGCGTTCGGAGGCCATCTGATTCAGCTCGTTTCGTCGGTCTCGGAGCTGGCCAGCGAGTTTGATGAGTTGGCCTTTAGAATCAGTGTCGAGGTCGTCTTCTGTCAGTTCGATGTTTTTGGACTGGTCTAGCGTTTGTACCATAGTTAACTCACGATTCCATTACCGCACCGGCGCGTGGCAGTTGCCACTCAGTGGGGATGATAAGCAGCCGATAACACGTTGTCCCTGTCATTCTGCGTGCTGTACTGCCAAACGCCGGTGGCGTTCTGGTACTCGGTAATACCCACTGCGACGTTATAAATGTTGTGCATCCTGCGACCTATGCAAGCACGTAACAATCGCTATACGGGGATGCGTTACGGTGTGGCATGACACGAATTCAGTATTTAAACAAACCCTTGCGCTGTACGGCGTATTCATATACCCAGAAAACGGAACCGACGGGCCCGCCCCCAACGAGCCCGAACGCAGCGTCCGTCTCTGGCCGCGGATCGTAGTCCCACTCGCTACCCCCGTAACGAGCCGTAGAGCGTCATCGAGGTCACCCTCTCCCCTCATCTTGTAGTGAGGGACGACCAGCATATACGAGTGATACCTAAACGCTTTGAATTTCGTTCAACTCACCAGTGACGGTGACGCTCTCCTGTACTTTCACTTTCACTCCGCGCACGGGTCGATTTAACAGTGGTAGCGTGCCATCCCTGAGGTATGTTGGAGAAACTCACCTGCACCTGCGAGAACCCCGAGTGCGGTCGCACGCTGCACGACGACCGCCTCATGCTCTCGATGCGAACCGAGGTCGGCGAACGTCGCGCCTACGAGTGCGAGTGCGGTGCGGTCACGGTGACGGTCGTTCGGTAAGGGAGTCGCCGCGACCGACAGCAGGTAGCCTAAATAGTCCCGCCGAAAAGCGGGGTCATGGACGAAGTTGTACACGCCCACGGGCACGAGAACGTGTCAGGGCTCCATTCTTCGACGTTCGAACTCACGAGCGACGACTTCCTCACGCCCGCCGGCGACTGCATCCTCGGCATCGAAGCCGACCGCGTCCCCGCCGACTTCGACGAGGCCTTCGTCGAGGCGTGCCAGTCGGCCGAGGCGACGCTCACGGCAACGCTCGACGTTGGCGACCTGACCGAAACGGTCACGGGCCGGGGCCACTCGGATATGACCTTCGAGAACGACCGTAGCCTCGTCTTCCGAACGAGCGAGTACGTGGACGACCGCACAGTGATGGTCGGCGCGGACAAGGCCGCGGCGGACCTGGACCGCGATATCGTGGCCGCGCTCGCAGCCGGCACAGACTGTACGCTCACCCTCTCGGTCGAGTAGGGCCGCGCACGCGCGAGTGAACGCTGTTCATCCTAACCGGCGAAAACGTCTCCTCGTTCGAACAACTATCGAAATATATGAGTGAGCAGTGTACCTACTGCGGGGCGGACGTGTACGTCCACGACCCGGTGTTCGTCGAGGAATTCGACGGTGGCACGCGGGTCGAAACCGGTCAGTTCTGTAACTACGCCTGTCTCACAGCTCACATCGAGGAGAAGGGACTCACGACTGGTGCGGCTTGTGAGTGGACGCCGCGGCCCGCCAACTGACCTTTTACCCCGGCCGCACAACCCACTCGTATGCCTGAGGAACCCGCAGCGAACATCAGCGGCGGCGCGGACGGTGGCGGAACCGCGGCCCGCTTCGCCAGTGGCGAACCAGCCACCCGCGCCGAGGCCGTCGTCGACCGACTCGGCGACCTGTACTGGCAGAAACAGTACGGCGGGCAAGATGCCTTCACCTGCCTCGTCCGCACCATTCTCAGCCAGAATACGAGCGACGTGGCGAGTCAACCCGCCCACGACGCGCTCGTAGACCGGTACGGGGGTGAGGACCTCGCCGTTTCGCTCGCCGACGCAGCACACGACGAACTGGCGGAGACAATCCAGTCTGCAGGTCTCTACAACCAGAAGGCGACGGTCATCATCGAGGCCGCAGAACGAATCGTAGACGAGTACGGAAGTGCAGCAGAATTCGACGACTTGGTGAAGGGAGAAGCGCCAGCAACCGTCCGCGACGACCTGCTCGACATTCGCGGTGTCGGCCCGAAGACGGCCGATTGCGTCCTCCTGTTCGCAGGCGGACGGACCGGAGTGTTCCCCGTCGATACGCACGTCCATCGCATCTACCGGCGGCTGGGCATCGCGCCTGCTGACGCAGACCACGAGGAAGTCAGAGCCGTCCTCGAACGCGACGTTCCCCCGGAAAAGTGTGGCTTCGGGCACACCGCGAGCATCCAGTTCGGCCGGGAGTACTGTTCAGCACGAAAACCGGCGTGTCTGGACGACCCGGACGCCTGTCCGATGGCGGACCGCTGTGACCAGGTCGGTGTCTATCCGGAACGTGGTGAGGTCGTCGACCCGTCTGCGGCCATCGAATAGCCATCGCGAAAAAAGCGTGTCGTGACTGCCCGGTCTCCTACATCGACTTCGACGGGGCACCTTCGAGAATCTCGTCCCAGTGTGCCGGGTCGAAAACCTCGTAGCCCTCTATCTCCATGAGGCCGAGCGACTCGTAGGCAATCTGGAGTTTCGCGAGGGCGGCCGCGTCCGGCAAGTCGACGATCAGGACGAAGTGGTACGGGCCAGTTCCGTAGTAGAGCGTATCGATTTCACCACCCACGTCGTGTATCATCTCGGTCCCGATACGCCGCCGTTCTTTGTTCTCGTCGGGCGTAATCGTCCGCCCTTTCTCAGTCCGCTTTGCCAGCACCGCAAACTTTGGCATGATTTTCCCCTCTGTGACGTACGTACAGGTTACGTCAGTTGAGAAATCGACGGGAGTGGGGATAATTATTTTCAGGACGAGCGTTTTAGACGTGAATTACCGAATTCTCGGACAGTCAGGTCGTCGTATCGTCGAACCGAGTTGCTGGTCGAGTGGCTGGGCTGAAACCGTCGGGCGGTGGGCTACCGCGCCAGCATCACGACGGCAAGGATGGCAAAGCCGACGCCGACGATGTCAGAGAGGTCCATCGAGTCGCCAAGGACGAGAACCGCGATGATGGCGGCGACGACGAAGTACAGCGCACTCACGGTGGTCACGATGCCAGTTCGCCCCGCACTCAACCCGGCGTAGAAGGCGACGGCGGCGATGCCCGAAAAGACGCCCGCAGCGATGGCGAAGGTGAGGCCCGGCCCGCCGACGCTCAGGTCTTTTCCGAGCGCGAGAACGTAGCCGAGGGCGATGACGATGCCGACGATGTAGGAGATAATCATGGCCACCTCGGGTTCGAGCGAGCGTGTCGCCATGTCGGCGAAGACGGCCCACACGCCCCACGAGACCATCGCGACGAGCGCGAAGACGACGGCGAGATTGTTGCTCATGGGCGAGAAAAAGCCCGAGGCAACCGTAGGCGCTTCGACTCAGCGCCGGAGTGCGGCCACGACGAGGCCCGTGATGAGAACGAAGGCGATGAGCGAGAGGTTCGGGACGGTGAGGCCGGCGACTTTGAACAGCACCGCGCTGCAACTCGACCCGCCGGCGTCGAAGCTACAACTCGTCACCGCTGCTGTCGGGACGAGTTGGATGTAGGAGTGGTACGCGGCGATTCCAAGGCCAAGCACCGAGAGCGGGAGCACCATCTTGAACACCTCGACGCGAGATTCGAGCGTTGCCACACCGAGAATCACGACGAGCGGGTACATCAGGATGCGCTGGTACCAGCACAATTCACAGGGAACGAGGCCGAGGCCGAGGCTCAAGTAGAGACTGCCGACCGTGGCGACGGTGGCGACGGCTGTCGCCGCGGCGAGCAGGTGTTTCGCCCTCAGTTCAGTTGCCGCCATTGACGAGCGATTCGATGGCCGAACGGGTTCGTTCCTTTTCGAACGGCGAGTAGCCCGTCCCGTCGATGACGAGCGTCGGCGTTCCGCTCACGCTAGCCTGATTGGCCGCGTCTGTGGTTGCCTTCACGGCGTCCTCGTACTGGCCGGAGTCGAGTTGTGATTCGAACTCGTCGATGGAGTTGACGCCCGCCTCCTCTGCGAGAATTTTGAGGTTCTCGGTGGTCGCCCACTGCTTGTCTTCCGGCGGCTGGTTCGCGAACACGTACTCGTGGAACGGCCAGTAGTGTTCGGGGTCTACGTTCCACACCGCGAGTCCGGCCTGGGCGGCGCGCGGGGCGTCTTCGCCGAGGAACGGACTCCCGTTGCTCCCGTAGGAGAGGGCGCGAAATTCGAGTGCCAGATCGCCGGGTTCGACGTAGTCGGTCACGATTGTCGAGAGCCCGAGCGCCCGCGAGTCGTCGGTCGAAAACAGCTTGCAGGCTGGACACTTCCAGTTCCCGAAGTAGGTGATTTTCGGCGCGTCGGACGACCCCATCGTCGCGTAGGTGTGGTCGCCCGGCGATTCGGGGAGCGGGGCGTTTGCCGCAGGCGAGTCGAGGGCTGCGTCGCTTCGCGGTTCGAGTTCGTAGCCGCCGCCACCGCCGCCGAGACAGCCGGCGAGGGCCGCGGTTCCGACAGCGCCACTGGCCACGAGGAGTTGTCGTCGCGTGAGGGACATTGGTTCGTGTCGCCACTACGTACCGGAGAACGTAACGGCTTCGGCTTCCCCGAGAGCTTTGGTATCACGACCCAATCGTCTGGCATGCCGCTGCGCTACTTCGAGGACCTTTCCGTCGGGGAGACTCACGACGTGGGTCCAGTCCAATTCACCGAGGCGGACATCGTCGCCTTCGCAGAACAGTACGACCCCCAGCCGTTTCACACTGACCCGGACGCGGCGCGTGAGGGCCCCTTCGCTGGGCTCGTCGCGAGCGGGTGGCACACCTGCGCGGCGACGTTCCGCCCCATCGTCGCCGACGTGTTCTCGAACCTGGCCTTCGCTGGCGGGTGGGGGGTAGACGAGTTGCGGTGGCGTCGGCCCGTCCGTCCGGGCGATGCACTCTCCGTGTCGGTCGAACTGGTCGAAAAGCGCCCGCGTGACGACCGTCGCGGTGACGTAGACTACGATATCGTCGTGAAAAATCAGCACGAGGAGACGGTGGTCACCTACCGCGACCACGTGATGGTAGAACGGCGCGGTGGTTAGAGGAAGCGGAACGTCTCGAGGTTCTTCGGCGCGAAGGTGCGCATGTTGAACTCGTGGTAGAGCGCAGACGAGAGGTCCTGCGTCGAGGACTCGTCCCCGTGGACACAGAGCACCTTCTCGGGCCGTGGGTTCATGGTGCGCACGAAGTCCATCAGACCCTTTCGGTCTGCGTGGCCGGAGAAGCCGTCGACCGTCTCCACGTTCATGTTGAGCTTGAGCGTGTTCGAGCGACCGGCACCGTCGTTGATTGGAATCTCGTCCCAGCCGTTCTGGATGCGTCGCCCGAGCGTCCCCTGTGCCTGGTAGCCGACGAAGACGAGCGTCGTGCGCTCGTCGCCACCGAGGTGTTCGAGCCAGGACATGATGGGGCCGCCAGTGACCATCCCGGAGGTCGAGAGGATGATAGCCGGACCGCCGTCGGTGACGTCCTGGCGCTCCTCCTCGCCGCCGTCGATGTGGTTGAACTCGGGGGCGAGGAACGGGTTCTCGTTCTCGTGGAAGATGCGGTCGCGCAGGTCGTCGCGGAGGTACTCTGGGTAGGTCGTGTGAATCGCCGTCGCCTCCCAGATCATCCCGTCTAGGTGGACGGGCATCCTCGGAATCTTGCCCTCGCGCATGGCCTCTTCCAGCACGAGCATGATTTCCTGGGAGCGACCGACGGCGAACGCCGGAATCAGCACCTTCCCGCCCTTCTCGTGGGTCTCGTTGATGATTTCGATGAGGCGCGCCTCCGAGTCCGCCTGGTCAGTCTGGTAGTCGTTGCGCCCGCCGTAGGTCGATTCGAGGACGAGCGTCTCGACGCGCGGGAACTCGTTGACCGCGCCGTTGAACAGGCGCGTGTCCTTATAGTGGATGTCGCCGGAGAACGCCACGTTGTAGAGGCCGTCGCCGATGTGGAAATGGGCGATGGCGCTTCCGAGGATGTGCCCGGAGTTGTGGAGCGTGAGTTTGATGTCTGGCGCGATGTCCGTCACGTCGCCGAATTCGAGCGGGATTGTGTGCTTGATGGTCTCGCGCACCATCTCGGACTCGTACGGCGGCGTTCGGCCTTCCTTCGCGGCCACGTCGAGGTAGTCGAGCTGGAGCAGGCCCATCAGGTCGCGGGTCGGTTCAGTCGTGTAGACTGGCCCGTCGTAGCCGTACTTGAACAGCAGCGGCAGCAGGGCGGAGTGGTCCAAGTGAGCATGAGTCAGCACGACCGCGTCGATGGAGTTGAGCGGCGTGACCTCGGGGACGTGGAGGTAGGGCACCTCGTCTTCTGCACCCGGTTTGTCACCACAGTCGATGAGGATGCGGGTTTCGGGCGTCGAAAGGAGGAAGCTTGCGCGACCAACTTCGCGACAGCACCCGAGGGTCGTGATGCGAACCCAGTCCTCTTTGGACATCTCGCGGCGGTGAATCTGGCGTCCAATGCGCTCTAAGATGTCGCGGCGTTCTTCGCGTTCCTGCTTCAGGAAATTACGCACGTTCGAGACCGTGGAGGACTCGATTGGTGGGGTGCGGACGACTTCCGGCGTCCAGCCCACCTTCTGCGTGATTTCACGAAGCGTCGAACCGTGGCGGCCGATGACCATCCCAGGTTTCGCTGCTTCGATGACGACCTCGCCAGTGTCGATGTGGAAATCGAGGTCAGTGACGCCCGCTTCCTCGGGGATGACTGAGAGAATCTGCTCGCGCGCCGTCTCTGGCGCGGTGAGCACGTCGGGGTCCGGTCGAACCGTGATGCGTTTGCGGAGCTTGCTGGCGAGCGTCCGAATCAGGTCGCCGTTCTGGGCGAACTCCTTTGGGTCGCGTGTGTAAATGACGAGCTCCGGCCCCTCGTACTTGACGTCGGAGACGGTGATGTTGCTCGGCAGTTCGCTCGTAATCGTTTCTTTCAAATCCTCAAGTTGCCGTTCTACAGTACTCATAGGTCAAAATTGGCTGCAATTTGGGTGGTGGGTCTTCCGCTCTGCCCTGCTCTGGTCCGTGCCCGGAGCCGTCGGCCCGGAATCCGGTCGCTCACCGTGTCACCTCGTCGCCGACGTGACCGAAAGTGGCATTTTCAGTACGTAAACTGTGTAGCATAACAGGTACTGTGTGAATCGATTTCGTTACTGAATCGAGCAGTGCGATCCGGACCTGTGAAGCCGGATTGCGGGAAGAGTCCGGAAAACCCGCACGTAATTCTCGGTAACACTTCTTGGTTATAAAAGCCTTCGCAAAATTGTAGCCAATCGGCCGCCATGTTCAGCCATGCGACTCACCCCCGACGCCGTCCGTGAAGAGCGCGATTGGGTCAAAAACCGTGCCTCAGTCGTCGTTCCGCTCGTAAACGACGTTCGCGAGAAACTTGGCGCGCAGTTCGACGTGACGGTCGAACCGATAATCGAGGCCGCCTATCGAGACGCCGTAGACGAGGTGTTCGCAGACGGCACACTTGCCGTGAACGTCGCGGGCATCGTCGCCATCCTCCGGGACCTAGATTGCGAGGGCGACTACCCCGGCTTCGTCGTGGACGAACTGCTCGGGCGCGAACTCGCCGCGATGATTGCGGGGAACCAGCCGTTCCACCTGCTCGGACAGGCCACGTTTCACTTCGCGGACGTACACACGCACACGTCGGGCGTCGCGGGCGCGGACGACCTCGACGCCGCCCTCGCCGCAGGGTTCCAGACCCGCCTGCCGGGGTGGTCGTGGACCGAAGGAGAGAGTCCATTCTCCGTGACCGACTGACGCCTCCTCGTCGCCGAGAACCGAACAACACCGGGTTTAATACCGGCCTCCGTCACTGCTCTATCAATGAGCGGAGAGCAGGAACTCGGTGTCACAGAGAGCAAAGAACACAACCCCGGCGAGTGGTACGCCGAGGTCGTCCAGAAGGCGAATCTGGCTGACTACGCGCCGATGGGCGGCTTCATCGTCACGAAGCCCCGCGGCTACGCCCTCTGGGAGGGGATTCAGGAAAACCTGGACGGGTGGTTCAAAGAAACCGGCGCACAGAACGCCTACTTCCCGCTCTTCATCCCGGAAAGCTACCTCGAACGCGAGAAGGACATCGTCGAGGGGTTCGACCCGGAAGTCGCGTGGGTCACCCACGGCGGGCACAACGAACTCGAAGAGCGCCTCGCCGTTCGCCCGACGAGCGAGTCCATCATCGCCCCGTACATGGCGAAATGGGTGCGCAGTCACCGTGACCTGCCCCTTCGACTGAACCAGTGGTGTTCGGTCGTGCGCTGGGAGGCGACGGACACGAAGCCGTTCTTCCGGACCAAAGAATTCCTCTGGCAGGAGGGTCACACCGCCCACGAGAGCCAGGCCGAGGCCTGGGACGAGACGATGACCCGCCTCGACCAGTACGAAAAGCTCTACACCGACGTTCTCGCCATCCCCGTCCTCAAAGGACGGAAACCGGAACACGACAAGTTCCCCGGCGCGCACACGACCACGACGACGGAGGCGCTCATGCCCGACGGCAAGTCGGTTCAGGGCGCGACGAGCCACTATCTCGGGCAGAGTTTCGCCGAAGCGTTCGACCTCACCTACACCGACGTAGACGAAGTCGAGCAGGTCGCCCACACCACGTCGTGGGGCCTCTCCTGGCGCGCGG
The DNA here is from genome assembly GCF_029338295.1 of Haladaptatus sp. QDMS2. Taxonomy (NCBI): domain Archaea; kingdom Methanobacteriati; phylum Methanobacteriota; class Halobacteria; order Halobacteriales; family Haladaptataceae; genus Haladaptatus; species Haladaptatus sp. QDMS2. The sequence continues at coordinate 1,918,233 of NZ_CP119791.1, read as the reverse complement.
TCGGTGCGCTCATCATGACGCACTCCGACGACCAGGGCCTCATCGTACCGCCGACAATCGCCCAGGAACAGGTCGTCATCGTCCCCATCTGGAACGAGGACAACCGCGAGGAGGTGCTCGATTACGCAGAAGACATTAGAGACGAGCTGGACGCCGGTGGCATCCGCGTCGAACTTGACGACCGCGACGAGCGCAATCCCGGCTTCAAGTACAACGAATGGGAACTCAAGGGCGTCCCACTGCGCATCGAAGTCGGCGGCTACGAGGTCGAAGACGAGGAGGTCACGCTCGTCCACCGCCCCGACGGCGAGAACGTCACCGAGGACAACGACGAGAACCTCGCGGCGACCGTCCAGTCGCACCTCGACACCATCTACGACAAACTCTACGCGGCCGCAGAAGAACGCCTCTACGAGAACGTCCGCGAGGCGGACAACCGAAACGAAATCCTCGGGACGATTGGCCAACACGGCGGCTACGTGAAGACGCCGTGGTGCGGTGAGGAGTCCTGCGAGACGGAAATCAAGGACACCATTGCCGCGGAAATCGTCATGGTCCCGCTAGACCGCGACGAGGAACCTATCGGCGACACCTGCGCTATCTGTGGCGAAGATGCCCACGAGACGGCATACTTTGCCAAATCCTACTAAATACGCAGATTTTCTGTCGAAGATTTTGATTTTCCGCCCCTGAGACGACGCTCGCGTATGACGAATCCTGAAAATATAGTGGCATATATATGCAATTAAGTGAGTTAAACAGTCCCTTAGTCCTTCAGGGGTAACCTCTTATTGGTGAATGCGGACGTTTGGCACATGGCTAACCTTTCACCTGACAGCCGTGAGTCCCCTGTCCGGGGTCTCGCGGACCCGATGGACGCCCGGGCAAACTGTGGCGTCGGCGTCGTCATGGACTTAGACGGCGGCGTCTCCCACTCCGTCGTGGCCGATGGCGTCGAACTGCTCGTAAACCTCGAACATCGCGGCACCACTGGCGCGGAGGAAGACACTGGCGACGGCGCTGGCATCATGCTCCAGATTCCCCACGACTTCTTCGCCGCCGAGATTGACGCCGACCTCGGCGCGCCACGAACCTACGCCGTCGGCTCCCTCTTTCTCCCCCAGAACGACGACGCACGCGACGCTGTGACAGCCGTCGTCGAAGACGCACTCGCAGACCAGCACCTCGACGTGCTCGCCTGGCGCGACGTTCCAACCGACAACGCGGCGCTCGGCCAGACTGCACTCGACGCCGAACCGCACATCGCGCAGGTGTTCGTCAAACCCGCCGCCGACGTAGACGTGACCGCCTTCGACCGCCGACTTTACGTTGCCCACCGAACCGTCGAGAAGGCCGTCGAAGCCGCCGATATCGAAAACAGCGACCGTTTCTACCTCTGCTCGCTCGACCGGAAGACGCTCGTCTACAAGGGTCTGCTCAAGGCAGACCAGCTCGCGGGCTACTTCCCGGACCTCACCGACGACCGGGTCGCTTCTAACTTCGTGCTCGTCCACGCGCGGTTCTCCACGAACACGCTCGGTGCGTGGCACCTCGCCCACCCGTACCGCCGGATGATTCACAACGGCGAAATCAACACCATCCGGGGGAACATCAACTGGATGCGCGCCCGGGAGACTGACCTGGCGAGCGACGTGCTCGGCGACGACTTAGACGACATTCGGCCGATCATCGCGGACGAAAATCAGAGCGACACCGCCTCCGTCGACAACGTCCTCGACTTGCTGCTCGCGGAGGGGAAATCGCTGCCACACGCGCTTCGCATGCTCATCCCCGAGGCGTGGAGAAACGTCGATATCGCAGACGACCGCCGCGACTGGTACGACTTTCACGCCTCGCTCATGGAACCGTGGGACGGTCCGGCGCTCGTCGCCGCGACCGACGGCGACCGCGTGGGCGCGGTGCTTGACCGCAACGGCCTGCGCCCGTGTCGCTACGACATCACGAGCGATGGTCGGCTCATCATGGCCTCCGAAGTCGGCGCTCTCGAAACCGACCCGGCGAACATCGAGGAACGCGGTCGCCTCCAGCCCGGGCAACTGTTCCTCGCCGACCCCGAACAGGGGCGCGTCGTCCCGGACGACGACGTGTTCGCGGACCTCGTGGACCCGAAATACGGCCAGTGGGTCGCAGACCAGCAGGTCAGACTCACGGACCTCAACGTCGCCGACGCGGACGCGACGGTTCCCGAGAACCTTCGCAACCGGCAGGCGCTATTTGGCTACACCTACGACGAACTCGACAACCTGCTCGAACCGATGGCTCGCAAGGGCAAGGACCCGGTCGGGTCGATGGGCGACGACACGCCGCTGTCGGTGCTCTCTGATTACAACCGGCCGCTGTTTAGCTACTTCAAGCAACTGTTCGCCCAGGTGACGAACCCGCCGCTCGACTACATCCGGGAGGAACTGGTCACGTCGCTCGAAACGCGACTCGGTCACCAGCGCAACCTGCTCGCCGAATCGCCCGAACACGCGAACCAGCTCGTCTGTGACTCGCCCATCTTCCGCACCGAGGAACTCGACTCGATTCGCGGACTGAACACCCTCTCTGTAACCACGCTCGACGCGACGTACGACCCCGACGAGGGACTCGAAGCCGGCGTCGAAGCCATCCGCGAAGGGGCGACGAAAGCGGCCGCAGCACACGACATCGTCGTCCTCTCCGACCGCGACGCTGGCCCGGACCGCGCCCCGATTCCGAGCCTCCTGCTCACGGGTGCGGTCCACCACCACCTCGTGCGCAACGGTCTTCGCAACCACTGTGGCCTCGTCATCGAATCGGGCGACCCGCGCGAGGTCCACCACATGGCGACGCTCGTCGGCTACGGTGCGGACGCCATCAACCCGTACCTCGCCTTCGAGACCATCGCGGACCTCGTCGCCGGCCCGGACGGCGCAGACCCCGTCGCCGCCGTTGACGCCTACGTCGGCGCGCTCGAAGACGGCCTGCTCAAAATCATGGCGAAGATGGGCATCTCGACAGTCGAGAGCTACCAGGGTGCGCAGATTTTCGAAGCGGTCGGCCTCGACTCCGACTTCGTCGCCGAGTACTTCGAGGGGACCGAGAACCGCACGGAGGGCATCGGCATCGAGGAAATCGAAGGCGACCTGCTCGAACGCCACGCGACGGCCTTCGCTGAGGACGCCAACCTGAAGCGGGTCGGAGAGTACGAACACCGCTCCAGTGGCATCTTCCACGGCTGGAACCCACAGTCGGTCGGCACGCTCCAGCAATCGGTGCGCAGCGGCGATTACTCGCGGTACAAGGAGTTCGCGGCGCAGATGAACGACCAGAACGAGCAACTCCAGACGCTGCGGGGCCTGCTCGAATTCGACGACAGCCGCGACTCGATACCCATCGAGGAAGTCGAATCAATCGAGTCCATCGTGAAACGCTTCTCGACGGCCGCGATGAGTCTCGGGTCGCTCTCACCCGAAGCCCACGAGAACAACTCCATCGCGATGAACCGCCTCGGCGCGAAGTCGAACACCGGCGAGGGTGGCGAACCCCCAGAACGCTTCGGCACCGAAAAGGAGTGTAACGTAAAGCAAGTCGCCTCGGGGCGCTTCGGCGTCACGAGCCACTACCTCTCCTCGGCCGACGAACTGCAAATCAAGATGGCCCAGGGGTCGAAGCCCGGCGAGGGCGGCCACCTCCCCGGCCAGAAGGTAAACGACATGATCGCCCACGTCCGGTACGCGACGCCGGGGGTCGGCCTCATCTCGCCGCCGCCGCTCCACGACATCTACAGCATCGAGGACCTGAAACAGCTCATCCACGACCTCAAAGTCGCAAACGAGAACGCAGACATCAACGTCAAACTCGTCTCCGAGGCTGGCATCGGCACGATTGCAGCGGGTGTCGCGAAGGCCAACGCCGACGTGGTCCACATCAGCGGCCACTCCGGTGGGACGGGTGCGAGTCCGCGCACGTCCATCAAGAACGCGGGCCTGCCGTGGGAACTCGGCCTCGCGGAGGCGAACCAGATGCTCTGTCAGACCGGCCTGCGCTCGCGTATCCGCGTGACCGCAGACGGCGGGCTGAAGACGGGCCGCGACGTGGCCGTCGCCGCCCTGCTCGGCGCAGAGGAGTACGTCTTCGGAACGGCGAGTCTCGTCACTTCCGGCTGTGTGATGGCCCGTCAGTGTCACAAGAACACCTGTCCGGTCGGCGTCGCCACGCAGGACGAGAACCTGCGCCGGCGGTTCCCCGGCGAACCACAGCACGTCATCAACTACATGACGTTCATCGCGGAGGAACTGCGCGAAATCATGGCCGACCTCGGCTTCCGCACGGTCGAGGAGATGGTCGGCCGCGTAGAGGCGCTCGAACAACGCACCGACGTGAGCCAGGAGAAAGCGAAGAAAGTTGACCTCTCTGCGGTGCTCGCGCCCCTCGCGGGCGAGGCGCGGACGAAGACCGAAGAACAGAACCACGACCTCGATTCGCAACTTGACCACGCGCTCATCGAGCAGGCGATGCCCGCCTTACAGCGCCGCGAACCGGTCGCCATCGAGAGTGGCATTACGAACGTCGACCGTGCGGTCGGCGCGATGCTCTCGAACCGCATTTCGACGAAATTCGGCGGCGACGGCCTCGCGGACGACACCATCGCCATCGACTTCGAGGGGACAGCGGGCCAGTCCTTTGGCGCGTTCCTCGCTTCGGGCGTCACGATGCACCTGACGGGCATCGCCAACGACTACGTCGGCAAGGGGCTCTCGGGCGGCAAAATCGCCGTCCAGACACCCCCAACGGCGTCCTACGCCGCGGACGAAAACGTCCTCATCGGTAACGTTGCCTTCTACGGCGCGACCGAGGGTGAAGCCTACATCAACGGCATCGCCGGCGAGCGGTTCTGCGTGCGTAACTCCGGCGTGAAAGCCGTCGTCGAAGGCGTCGGTGACCATGGCTGTGAATACATGACTGGTGGGGTCGCCGTCGTCCTCGGCGAGACGGGCAAGAACTTCGCCGCCGGGATGTCCGGTGGCGTGGCCTACGTCTTCGACGAGAACGATACGCTCGCCGGAAAAGCGAACACAGGCATGGTCAGTCTGGAACGCGACCTCGCAGAGCGCGACCGCCGCATGCTAAAGCGTCTGGTCGAGAATCACGCGGCCTACACTGGCAGCGAGCGGGCGAAGCGCCTGCTCGAAAACTGGGACGCCGCGCTCACGAGCTTCGTGAAGGTGATGCCGGACGCCTACGCCGAGGTCATCGGCGAGCGCGACACGGAGGACGTGCGCACGGAACTCCCACAGTCGGCCACGGAGTTTACAGAGGCCCCGGCGGGAAACGGTTTCGCGCTCTCTGACGACTGAACAGAGGGCGTACCTTTTTATCCGAATGCGGGACCAGTGCCCCTGTGGCACCGCTCGAAACCGACCGCCTTCGCCAGTACTTTGCGCACCCGCCACCCAGCACCTGCCATGGACACTGCGCTCGTCATCGGCGGCACCCGGTTCATCGGCAAATGGGCAGTACGCGACCTCCTCGACAACGACTACGACGTGACTATCTTCAACCGGGGGAACCACGAGAATCCCTTCGGTGAGGCGGTCACGCACATCCAGGGTGACCGAACGAACGACGCCGAACTCGTGGCTGCGGCCCGCGAGGCAGACCCGGACGTCGTCTTCGACTGCGTCGCCTACAAACCCCGCGAGGTACGCACCGCGACGCGCATCTTCGAGGACGTAGATGCCTACGTCTACATCTCCAGTGGCAGCGCCTACGGCGACGAGGAGATTCCAAAGCGCGAGGGCGTCACGCGGCTGTGTGAGTGTACGAACGAGCAGGCCACAGCCGACACTGACGAGTCCTACGGCCCGCGCAAAGCCGAAGGCGACCGCGCCATCTTCGCGGCCGCAGAGCGCGGCGTGAACGCCATGAGCATCCGCCCGTGCATCGTCTACGGCCCGGACGACTACACGGAGCGCCTCGACTACTGGATAGACCGGGTGCGCAACTACGACCGTGTCGTCGTCCCCGGCGACGGGACGAACCTCTGGCATCGTGCCTACGTCGAGGACGTGGCGAGCGCCATGCGCATCATCGCGGAGGAGGGCGACCCCGGTGAAGCCTACAACGTCGGCGACCAGCGCCTCGTGACCTTAGAGGAGATGGTCCACCGCATCGCCGACTGTCTCGATACCGACGTAGAGGTCGTCCACGCGGGCGAGCGCGAGCTGTCTATCGCCGACCTCGCTCCCGAGGACTTCGTGCTCTGGCGAGACTACCCGCACGTGCTCGCGACGGACAAACTCGCTCGCCTTGGCTGGGAATCGACGCCGCTTCGCGAGGCGATGCAGCGGTCGGTCGACGACCACCGCGACAGCGACCGCAACGGCAGCGAGTGGGACCCCGGCCGCGACGCTGAAGAGCGGGTGCTCTCGGTACTCGACACCATCTGAATGGAAAACTGAGGGTGTGGGGGAACGTCGCTGGTCACGGCCAGCGTCCGTAGTAAGCCGAGTGAGCGGTAAACCAGTATTGACAAATCCGTCCAAACGACAGTGCACGGAGAGTAAACGGTATCACGGCGGGCGGTTCATGTGTTGGTATGTTTACCAAGTCGTCGTGGATTCGCCTGCCGCGAAACGTCCTGGTGGGCCACGGGGTGCTCGACCAGACGGTCGAGGCGGTCTCCGAACTCCATCTTCGCGGCACGCCGGTTCTCGTGACGAGTCCGACGCCGCGGAAGATTGCGGCCGACCGAATCATCGAGCAGTTCGAGGATGCAGGCTTTTCCCCGGAGGTCGTGGTCGTAGAGCAGGCGACCTTCGCGGAGGTCAAGCGTGTTATCGACCAGGCCGAAGCGGTGGACGCCGGATTCCTCGTCGGCGTCGGCGGCGGCAAAGCCATCGACATCGCGAAGATGGCCGCAGACCGCATCGACCGCGGATTCATCTCCGTCCCGACCGCCGCCAGCCACGACGGCATCGTGAGCGGGCGCGGGTCGGTTCCCGAGGGTGACACCCGTCACAGCGTGGCCGCGGACCCACCGCTGGCCGTCGTCGCTGACACGGAACTGCTCGCCGACGCGCCGTGGGAACTCACCACCGCCGGATGTGCGGACATCATCAGTAACTACACCGCGGTCAAAGACTGGCAACTCGCCCACCGGCTGAAGAACGTCGAATATTCAGAGTACGCGGGGGCGCTCTCCCAGATGACCGCCGAATTGCTCGTCGAGCGCATCGACGCCATCAAACCCGGCTTAGAGGAGTCCTCGTGGGTGGTGGTGAAGGCGCTCGTCTCCTCCGGCGTGGCGATGTCCATCGCCGGGTCCTCTCGGCCGGCCAGCGGCGCGGAACACCTTTTTTCCCACCAGCTAGACCGCCTCGCGCCGGGTGCGGCACTCCACGGCCACCAGGTGGGCGTCGGGTCGATTCTCATCGAGTATCTCCACTCGGGTGAACAGGGTCAGTGGCAGAACATCCGCGACGCCCTCGACAAGTTGGGTGCGCCCACGACAGCGAAGGGACTCGGTATCGACGCAGAAACAGTAATCGAAGCGTTGACGACGGCCCACGAAATCCGCGACCGCTATACGATTCTCGGTGACGGCGTCAGTGAGGACGCGGCGATAGAAGTTGCGACCGTGACAGGCGTCATCTAAGCGGGAAGCGCGTCGGCGATGGTCGCAGGCGGGTCCTGCCACCATTCTACTCCTGCGACTCGCTCACCGAGTTCGAGTTTGTCACCGGAGAGCGCACCAGAAAAGAGGACTTGAAGTTGATACACGGGCGGTCGGTCGACGTTGCGTTCGTCACCGATGCCGACGATGGAGACGCGTTTGACGTCGTCGATGCGGCATCGATAGCCTGTTGTCTGTTCGACCCACCGCGCCGCGCCCGCTTCGAGGGATTCGTCGGCCTCGATGGCTCCACCCGGTTCCGCCCAGCGGTTGGTTCGGTCGTCGTCGTTTACGAGCAGCACCCGGCCCTCGTCGTCTTCGATCCAGACGCCTGCACAGGCGACTTTTCCGTCTGCGAACCGCTTTCGCGCCTCTTCGTAGGCCGCAGGCGGTAGGGCGGTCGTCGTCTGATCTACCGCGACCGACCCATACCGGCCGGAGAGTGCAGAAAGAAGCTCCGCGACGTCCTCGCGGGAGCGATCTGAGACAGCCATAGCCGGTTCAAAACAACCAGACGTAATAAGTCTTCTACAATCCCAAATGTACTCGAAGCTGACCTGTACGGCAACAATAATGCGGGTACGGATTCGAACGTGTCCGAGTCTGGTACTTTCCTCCCCTCGTCGTTCGAATCTCTCTGAAACGGGACTTATGTGGGGTGATGACTGTCCTCGTCCGTTTTACAGGGGTGGTGACCAGTCAGACGTACTTTTCGAGGAATGATACCACCGTGGTGTAGGCGGTGACGCGGTTTTCGAGCTTCGAGAAGCCGTGGCCCTCGTCGTCGAAGATGAGTTTCTCCACCGGGACGTGGGTTTCCGCTTCCGCGGCGATTTGCTCTGCCTCGCCGACGGGGACGCGCGGGTCGTTTTTCCCGTGGAGGACGAGCAGCGGCGCTTCGATGGCGTCGATGTTGTTGATGGGGCTGATGCGCTCTAGGAACTCGCGGTCTGTTTCGAGTGACCCGTACTCGGCTTCGCGGAGGGCGCGTCGCCAGTCGCCCGTGTTCTTGAGGAACGTGACGAAGTTCGCGATGCCGACGATGTCGATGCCGGCCGCCCAGAGGTCCGGGTACTCGGTGAGCGCGGCGAGCGTCATGAACCCGCCGTATGACCCGCCCATCACCGCGATGCGCGAGGGGTCTACTTTCGGATGGTCGTGGAGCCACTCGACTGCGGCTTTGATGTCTGCCACCGAGTCCATGCGCTTTTCGACGTCGTCGAGGCGGGTGTAGGACTTCCCGTAGCCGGTCGACCCGCGGACGTTCGGTTCGAACATCGCGTAGCCGCGATTCAGGAAGTACTGCTTGACGGGGCTGAAGGAGGGCCGTCGCTGGCTCTCCGGCCCGCCGTGGATGTCCACGAGAACCGGCGTCTCCCCGTCGCGGGCGTCAGCTGGGAGGGTGAAAAAGGCGGGAATGTCGAGACCATCGAACGATTCGTAGCGGACCACTTCCGGTTCGCGGAAGGTGTCCTTCGGAATCCCGGCGGTGGCGGCGTTCGTCCACCGCGTCGACTCCCCGGTCTCTACGTCCACGACGTAGACGTTCGCGTTCTCTGCGCTCCCGGTGACGGTAATCGCGAACTGGGTCGCGTCGTCGTTGTAGCTGATGCCGCCCTGGACGCCGCGCGGGAGGTCGGGGTCCGGGTACGATTCGATTTCCGTCGCGGCGACAAGGTCGCCGACGGTGAGGTCGGTGTAGCCCTCGACGTTCCGGGCGTAGACGATGCGGCCCGTCTCCTCGTCGATGGCGGCTCCCGAGACGTTCCACTCGTCGTCGACGACCACCGGTTCGATGTCGTGGGTCGCGAGGTCGAGGCGGCCAAGCCAGAGCAGATCCGCGTCCTCGTCAGTCACGAGATAGAGACTCTCGCCGTCCGGACCCCACTGGATGCTCCCATAGCGGATGTCCCCCTCGTGGGGCGTGACGTGTTCTAAGTCGCCCGATTCGATGTCGAGGACGTACACGTCCTGGTCGAAACTGGAGTGGGCTTTCGACACGAGGAGTCGTGAGTCGTCGGGGCTCCAGCCGCCGACCGTGAGCCAGCCGTCGCCCTCGTAGACGAGTCGTGCCTCGTCGCCCATGTCGTCTCTGTCCTGTACGTAGATGTCGAAGACGCTCCCTTCGCGGCGATTCGACGAGAAGGCGAATCGCTCGCCGTCGTGGCTCCAGCCGCCCCACCAGTGTTTCGCGTCCGGGGTCGCGGTGAGGTTGGTAATCGTCCCGTCGCTGTCGAGGCGAAACAGTTGCTCGCGCTCGTTGCCGCCCTCGTCCATCCCGAAGACGAGTTCGGGATTCTCGGGTGACCACGAGGCGAAGGTGATTCGCTCGTCGTAGAACGTGCGCTGTTCGGGCCAGTGGCCGGGTTCGTGGAGCGACCAGACCTGCGAAACGCCGGTCGTGTCCATCAGGAAGGCGAGTTCGCCGTGGGGGCCAAAGGAGGCCGACCCGGCACTGCGAATATTGAGATACCGCTCGACTTCGTACGTCATAGGTCAACATACGACGGCTGGGAGAAAGCCGTTCGGGTCGCGTGACTGTCACGAGGACGTCGGGGTCCTTCCGGGTGGTTTTTTATCAATTGATTTCGTCCCGAGGTGTATGCGCGTCGCGTTCGTCTCGCTTTCTGGGGCAGACAGGCGAGACACTCCGGGGAATTGGCGAGTTCGCCGAGTCGCAGAGGGACTCGCCGCGGCCGACCACGAGGTTGCCGTCTTTTGTGCCCAGTGGTGGGAGGGAGAGACCGTCTCCGTCTTCGACCGCGCGGACGTCACCTACCACGCCCTCACTGACACTCCTGGCCCGCTTTCGTTTGCGAGTCGCCTTCCCTTCGCCTTGCGTTCGTTCTCGCCGGACGTCGTCCACGCCACCCCCGACCCGCCGTCGCAGGTCGCTGCCGCCCGGTTCTTCTCTCTCTTCGGCCGCCGGCCGCTCGTCGTCGAGTGGTACGGCGACGAGGACCCGCCCACGTCGTGGGGCGAACGATACACGACCCGTGCACCCACCACCGTGGTCACGCCCTCGCGGATGGTGAGCACCTGGGTTCGCGAAGCCGGCGCGGCAGAGGAGGCCGTCGAAATCATTCCGGAGGGAATCGACGTGGAACTCACGGCTGAGACCGAGCCACACTCGGACGTGGACATCGTCACCTGCCGGCAGATGGACGGGAACGCGAACGTCGAGAGTCTGCTACTCGCGCTCGCGGAACTGCGCGACCGTGACTGGCACGCCGTCGTCATCGGCGACGGTCCGGCGCGTGCGAGCGCGAAGGAACAGGCCGCGGACTTACGAATCGCAGACCGCGTGACGTTCACGGGCGAACTCCCGCCCGCAGAACGCGTCGCCTACTACAAGGGAGCCCACGTGTTCGCCCACACCGCGAAGCGAACGCCCTTCGCCACGGAATTGCTCTGGGGGCTCGCCTGCGGCTGCGTCGGCGTCGTCGAGTACCACGCGAACTCGGCGGCCCACGAACTCGTCGAGGGACTCGAACGCGGCTTTCGGGCGACCTCGCCGCCCGAAATCGCGAGCGCCATCGAGAAAGCCGGCCGACTGGACCACCGCACGACCGACGACCGATTTTTCACATACAGTCAGGAGACGATGCTAGAGCGGTATCTCGATTGCTACCGCGACGTCCGCGGGACGTACGGACTGTTCTGAAAAGCGTATGGCACGCGAGGGGCGGCGGTGGTGCGTTCCCCGGAATGCAAGTTCCATTTTTACCCGCCCCCGTTTCTATCGCCCCTCGGCGCGACCTACGCGCGTACACCCCCCAACGTGTGTGCACGCAGGTACCGTCACTTTTCATACTCGCGGAGTTATTTCATTCGGTTGCTCGGGAAACGTATTTATGAAGCGTCCGCTTCCCCACCGTCGTCGTCGAAGGACCCAACCGCCGCTTGGACGACTTTCCGGACCGCCGGTCGCAGGCGCTTTGAGACCGCCTGCGAGGAGATGCCGAGTTCGGCACTGAGCGCGTCGAGCGACGCCGCGCGCGGACTCTCGAAATAGCCTTCTTCGACCGCAAGCACGAGGGCCTCCCACTGCTCGTTCGTGAGGTCGTATCGACCCTCCTTCGCGTCTCCGGCCGTGGGAGAGACGACGCGGACAATCTCGACCGGAATCTCGTGGGCCTCACAGAACGAGTGAAACGTGGTGGCGGTGTTGTGTTCGGGGAACCGAACCCTGAAGAACCACTCTTCGCCGCCGCTCGCTTCGAGGAGCGTGCCACTCGCTCGAACCAACCCCTCCAGCAAGTCGTCGGGCGGGACCTCCCACGAGATGCGATAGAGGCGTTTATCGCCGATGTGGTCGAGCAAAATCGGCGCGTCGACCGCTGACGCCCCTTTGACCGCATCCTCGAACGCGTCTGGTTCCACCCCTGAAACCCAGACGTACGGAACTGGCGTCTCCCCGAGGGGAACGATTCGTTCCAGTTCGACATGCGTCTCCGGATGCCCGGCGAACGCGTTCCCGAGCGAAAACGCGGTTGATGGAACGCGAAACTCGACGATGATGCTCATACCGTTTGAGGCGGGTTCCAGATGGAGAAAAGTTTTGCCCGAATAATTGTGATAAAAAATCCGAAGTTCTGGAGGCGTCAGTCGAATCGTGCCGGGTCGCGTGCGGCCAACGCGGCGCGGACTGCCGCCACGTTCTCTTTTACGTCGTGGACGCGAACGATGTCGGCACCGCGTTCGACGGCGAGCGTCGTCCCCGCGACGGTTGCGGCCAGTCGGTCGCCCTTTTCTTGGCCGATGAGGCCGAACATCGACTTGTGTGAGTGACCGATGAGGACGGGACAGCCGAGGGCGTGGAACTCGCCGGCCCGGCCGAGAATCTCGAAGTTTTCGGCGGGCGATTTGCCGAATCCGAGGCCGGGGTCGACGATTATCTTCCGGCGGTCCAAACCCGCCTTCTCCGCGAGCAGGACGCGCTCTTTGAGTTCCTCGATGACGTCCTCGACCACGTCGTCGTACTCGACGGTGTGTTCTGGGACGACGGGCGCATCTAAGCTGTGCATGACGACCACGGGCGCGTCGTACTCGGCGGCGACGAAGCGCATCTCCGGGTCGCCGAGGCCAGTCACGTCGTTAATAATATGGGCACCCGCATCCAGTGCTGCCCGCGCCACGGCGGCTTTGCGCGTGTCGATGGAGATGAGGCAATCGAGGTCGGCAAGTTGTTCGATGACGGGAACGACCCGTGCAATCTCGTCTTCGATGCTCACTTCCTCCGCGCCGGGGCGCGTGCTCTCGCCGCCGACGTCGATGATTTCTGCGCCGTCCGCGAGCATCTCCTTCGCCCGCGAGAGGGCGTCGTCGACGGCCTCGTAGCGGCCGCCGTCGTGGAAGCTGTCGGGGGTGACGTTCAGAATCCCCATGACGACAGGGTGGTCCTCCCACGGGTAGCCGAGTGATTCGGGCTGGGTCTGAATCGAGAGCGCCTCGCGGATGTCGTCTGCGAAGTGCGAGAGCCCGTAGGGCTGGCCGTCCAGTTTGTCGGCGAGGCGCTTGAACTGGGCGAGCGTCCCCATCAACACCACGTCGAACGTCTCCTCGTCCTGGTCGTTCAGCCCCGAGAGGGCACACTCGCCGCCGAGTGAGAGCAGCTCCTCTTTCAGGTACTGCGCCTGGCGCTTCTGGACGCGAGTCTTGAGCACGCGGTGGACGCCCTTCTCGCGCATCCGCCAGACGCCGGGGGCGGTGACGTGTGCGCCGGCGAGCGTGTCGCGGGCGGCGTCTAAGTCAACGATTCGCTTTGGAATCTCGACCCGCGTCCAGCGCCGGCGCGCCTCAGCAACGACGAACAGCGACCCGGTCATCAGGACGCAGTCTTCGGGGCCAGCTTTCGAGAGCGCGAGTTCCACGGCGCTCTCGACCGCGCTTCGTCGTTCGACGTCCGAGACGCCGCGCTCCTCGAAGATGCTCGCGAGCACGGCTCTGTCCTCGGCGCGGTCCATGTCGGGCTGGCAGGTGACCACGGAATCGGGCGTCGGCAGCGCATCGACCATGCCCTGGTGGTCCTTGTCGCTCATCGCGCCGAAGACGAGGTGGAGGTTCTCGTACTCGAACTCCGCGAGCACGTCGGCGACGACTTCGCATGCACCGGGGTTGTGCGCCCCGTCGAGGACGGTGAGCGGTTCCTGGCTCATGATTTCGAATCGGCCCGGCCAGAACGCCTTGCGCAGCCCGCGGGCGAGCGTCCTCCCTTCTACGTCTGCGACCTGTCGAGCGAGCACGGCGGCCACGCCCGCGTTGGTCGCCTGGTGTGCGCCGACCATGGGTAGTCGCGCATCGACGTTCCAGTCGGGGCCGGCGAGGGAGATGCGGCCTTCGAGGCCGTCGCGTCCCTCGTAGGTGACCGTCACGTCCGCGCCGTCGGTTCCCACGGTCACCACGTCGCCGGCCTGTGCGCGGACCGCGTCGAGAGCCGACCCCGTCGCGGCGGTGACGAGGGGGTTCACGCCGCTCGCGACGTGGGCCTTGTCCGTGGCGATTTCTTCGACGGTGTCACCGAGGTACTGGGTGTGTTCGAGCGAGACGTTCGTAACCGCGCTGGCGATTGGGTCGACGGCGCTCGTCGCGTCGTACTTCCCGCCGATGCCAACTTCGAGGACGGCCACGTCCACGTCCTGTCGGGCAAACTCCCAGATGGCGAGTGCGGTGAGCGTCTCGAAGAAGGTGGGTGACTCGCCGCGCGCCGCCGCCTCGGTGAGATACGACTTTGCCTCCTCGACGAATCGGACGAGGCCCCGCTTCGAAATCATCCGGCCATTGACGCGGATTCGTTCGCGAACGTCTTCTAAGTGTGGCGAGGTGTAGAGGCCGACGTTCAGTCCGGCCTCTCTGAGCGTGGATTCGACCATCCGGACGGTGCTTCCCTTGCCGTTCGACCCCGCGACTTGCACGAAGGCGACGTCCTCGTCGGGACTGCCGAGGTGGTCGAGCAGGTCGCGGGTCGCCTCGGTCCCGGCCCGTGGGGTGAACCGCCGCAGGTCGAAAAGAAAGTTCGCGGCGTCGTGGAACTCCATACAGATGAAATCTTGAGGTGTCCGCTTTAGCCTGTCGAAGGCCGAAAGCGGCGGCGCTTACCGCCTGAGTTCCGACAACACCGCGCCCTCGGCCTTCCGCAGGTGCTCGCCCACCGTCCCGGCGGCGCAGTCGAGTTCAGCGGCGATATCGGCGTGGGTCGCGGCTCGCGGGTTCTCGTAGTAGCCGAGGTCGAGTGCTACGTCCAGAACTTCTCGCTGGCGACTGGTGAGGGCGGCCCGCAACGCTTCTCGGTCCGGGTCGTACTCCCCCGTCCGTTCGAGCCAGACGGTCACGCTCTCGGGCAGGCCGGCGAAGGCTCGCCGAATTCGGTCCTGTGCGCCGGCGAGCGTCAGTTTGAGGCTCCCCTCGCCGGTGAATTCGAGTGGCGTGTCGATGATGAGTTTGTGCTCGTCGGCGAGGGTGAGCAGTGCCGTCGCCGGGTCGTCCGGTTCGAAGTGGACGTGCGCGTGGAACTGCTCGCGAGTCGCGTCGAACACGTCGAAGGAGAGCACCGCTTCGCTGTCGGCGAGTACCGCCTTCAGCGCGTCTGCGTCCCCTCGCAACCGATAGAGTGCGACGCCCGTTCCGTCGTTGAGCAGGTTGAGGTGCAAGAACGATTCGCGGGTCACCGCCCGACACTCGGCGATGGCTCCGTCGACGCTGTGAAAGCCCGGCGTGCTCGGTGTCAGCCGGATGGTGAACTGCCGCATGCGTCGTTCAAATCGACGCGCAGCCACGGTTTAGCTTCTGCCGGCGGTAGCCGGCTTATAAAGTCCCTCGTATGCGACGCCCAATCGACTTCGGAGTTAGTCGCGTCGATTGTCACGAACTCACATGGCAACTGACCACACCGGCCCACTCATCTTCCCGAGCCAACCCTGGTTCGACCGGTATCGGGAAGTCATCAACGGCGACGAAAAGCACGCGAAACTCGCAGACGGCTATGGCACCGACTTCAACGGCGACTACATCTTCGTGATGACAGACATGCCCGTAGACGAGATGAACGAGGCGGAGATGCCTGACTTTCTGCGCGAGGAACTCGAGGAATTCGTCCACGAGACGCCCGACGACGGCCACGTTGGGTGTGCCTACCTCGGCCTCGAAGACGGGCGCTGCACCGGCGCGCGCCTCGTCGAAAGCCCGGACGCGGTGGACCACGGCTTCGTCCTCACGGCGACCATCGACGACTGGAAGGACCTCATCGACGGGCAGGTGGACATCATCTCCGGGATGATGTCCGGGCGGTTCGCACTCGACGGCGACATGCAAAAGACGTTGCAGTACTCCGCCGCCGCCCAGCGCCTGACCGAACTCGCCGCCTCCGTCGACGCACAGTTCGCAGACGAAATTTACACCAACTGACTTCCAATGACGATTCCAGAATCTGACATCGAACGCGCACTGACCGCAGACCAGTCTGAACTCGGCGACATCCTTCCACAGGTGCTCGCAGAACTGGAGGGGACCGTCCCGGAACTCATAGAATCCCGGCCCGACCTCTATCGCGGCCTCGTGATGCAGATGCAGGAGATAGACGTGGCCGCGTTCGTCAACGACCACCCCGACGTGGCCGACCGCTACATGGACCTCGTCTGGAAGGGTGCGGAGGTACTCGCCCGGCAGAACGAGGACCTCCAGGATCAGATTCGCGAGGACATCGTGGCGAACTTCGTCGCTACCGACTGTCCGATGGAGGGTCACCTCCAGTTGAACCCGGACGCGGGAACCATCACGGGCGGAGCGGGCACGCTTTCAGACGTCGATTTCACTATCGAAGCTCCCGCCGAAGTCCACGTCCAACTCATCACGGGCGCCATCGACCCGGTTCAGGGCTTCATGCAACAGCAGTACTCCCTCGAAGGAAACGTCGGCAAGGGTACTCGCCTCGCGCCGGTGATGAACCAACTCACCACGACGCTCGAGCAATGAAACTCACCCAGGACCAGCGCCTGTTCAAAGAGACGCTCCGGGACTACCTCGAACGAGAAATCGCTCCCGAGGTGGACGAGATGGACCAGGAGCCACTCTCCAAGGAGCAGGCGCTCTCGTACATGCGCGACCTGCGCGAACTGGGCATCGGCTACGACCCCGACACCGCCGAGGACTACTTTGGCGACCTGATGTACTACGCCATCGGCTCGGAGGAAATCGCCCGTGTCTGGCCGAGTCTCAACGTCACGCTGAATATGTCCTTCCCCGCGCTGTGGGCGAACTGGGCATCAGAGCAGACGCAGAACGCCGTCGGCGACAAACTCGACAAAGGCGAACTCATCGGCTGCATGGCCGTGAGCGAACCCGGGTCAGGCAGCGACACCGCCCGCCCGAACACCACTGCCCGAAAAGAAGGCGACGAGTACGTCCTTTCTGGCGAGAAGACGTGGGTTTCGAACGCGCCAATCGCGGACGTGGCGCTCGTCGTCGCCCACGACGAGGAAGCCGATATGCAGGACATGTTCATCGTCGACCAAGAGACCTCGCCGTTCGAGACGCGGAAACTGGATAAGCTCGGATGGAAAGCCTCGCCGACCGGCCAAATCTTCCTCGACGACGTGCGCATTCCGGCGGAGAACAAACTCTCGACCTCGATTACGCGAATGCTTCAGCAAGGCAAGGACCTCTACGAACTGCCTTTCGCCGACAGCATGGTCGAACTGTTCCTGAACGAGAAACCGCTGAACGCTATCTTCTCGTTCATGCGCGTCGGCATGGCGTTCATGGCCGTCGGCATCGGACAGGCCGCCCTGGACGACGCGCTCGCCTACGCCACCGACCGGGAGACGTTCGACAAGCCAATCGGTCAGCACCAACTTGTCCAGGAGCAACTCTACGACATCAAGTGCGCCGTCGAATCGTCGCGGCACATGGCCTACCACGCCGTCGAACTCCTCGACGACGCCGACCCTGAATCGCGCCTGTATTCCTCGCTGGCGAAGGGCTACGCTTGCGAGCAGTGCGTCGATGCCACCTACGACGCGATGCAGGTCCACGGCGCGAACGGCCTCTCGACCGACTACCCGCTCGAACGTTACTACCGCGACGCCCGGACGATGACCGTGCCAGATGGGACGACCGAAATTCAGAAGCTGATTGTGGGCTACGAGATGACGGACATGCCGGCGTACTGAGGCGGTCGTCTGTCGCCATTCCCTTTTTGTCACTTCCGGTGACCGACACGACAGCCTCACTGAAATTCGTCCAGCGGTTGGATTTTGAACAACGGTTAATGCGCAACGTGACGTATCTTCAAGCACTCGTCTACACGGTGCTCACGCCGTGTGAGTGACTCGTGGACGGTTACCCAGGTGGGGAAAATGGCAGCAACAACCAGAAGCTCGGAATACAAACAACTTGTGCGACGCATCCCAGAGGACGTCGCGACGAAAGGCAATCTCGACCTCATCGACGAAATCTGCACCGAAGATATTCGCGACCACAGCCCGCTCGGCGAGTCCGTGGGTCGAGAGGAGGCGAAACAGCAGATTGGAAGCATGCGTAACGCGTTCAGCGACTTCTCCGCGACTGTCGAAGACATCGTGGAAGAGGGCGACACCGTCGCCATGCGCGTGACGCTACGGGGCACCCACGACGGCGAGTTCATGGGCTACGAACCAACCGGCAAGACGTTCGAGGTCCAGAACCTCGTGTTCACCCGCATCGAAGACGGTAAAATCGCAGAGCGGTGGGTCCAACCCGACATGCTCGGCATGATGGAACAACTCGGGCTCACCGAATTACCCACTCGCTAACCACGAGTATTTTTCGACCGAGAGTGCCGCCGTTTGAGCGACCGCCACGGAGACCGACTGTCCGCCGCTCAGTCGTGCTTGAACGATCGCTTCCCGGTGAACACCATCGTCATGCCGTGTTCTTCTGCGGCCGCAATCACGTCTTCGTCGTTGACCGAGCCGCCGGGCTGGATGACGGCGGTGATGCCGGCCTCGGCAGCGGCTTCGATGCCGTCCGGGAACGGGAAGAAGGCGTCTGAAGCCATGACTGCGCCCTTCGCGTCCTTCCCCTCTGCGTGCTCCTCGGCCTTCATCGCGGCGAGGCGGACGGCGTCGACGCGGCTGACCTGTCCCATGCCGATGCCGACGGTTTCCGTGCCCTTGGCGAACAGAATCCCGTTGGATTTGACGTGCTTGAGCGTCTGCCACGCGAACAGCATGGTCTCCAGTTCCTCGTCGGTTGGTTCCTTCTCCGTCGCGATTTCGAGATCCTCGACGGTGAGTTTCTGCTGGTCGCGCTCCTGAATCAGGCGACCGCCGACGATTGGTTTCTCAACGAGCGTCGAAGTGATGTCGCCGAGTGGTCCCACGTCGAGGACACGCAGGTTCTTCTTCTCGGTGAGCACGTCGAGTGCAGCGTCGGTGTAGCCCGGCGCGACGACGACTTCCTTGAACGAATCGACGATGAGCTCGGCGGTTTTCGCGTCACACTCGCGGTTGAGCGAGACGATGCCGCCGAATGCGCTCATCGGGTCCGTCGAAAGGGCGTTTTCGTAGGCTTCCGCGAGGGTGTCGGCGGTCGCACAGCCGGCGGGGTTCGTGTGCTTGATGACGGCGGCGGCGGGTTCGTCGAACTCTTTGATGAGATTGAGCGCGGCGTCCGCGTCGTTGTAGTTGTTGTAGGAGAGCGCCTTCGCGCCCTCGTTGAGCTGGGCTGCATGGACGACGCTCGCCTCCTCGCAGGTGTTGTCGGCGTAGACGGCCGCGGCCTGGTGGGGGTTCTCGCCGTAGCGCAGGCCGGTGAGGTGGTCTGTCGTGTCGACGCGGCGGGCCGGGAACTCGCCGGCGTCGTCACCTTCGATTTCGACACCGTCTGCGGTGACGGTGACTCTGTCCTCTGCGAACCACTTGACAGCACGTGGGTACGCCTTGAACTCGCCTTCGTAGAGGACGCGCTCTTTGAGCGTCTCTTCTGTGTCCCCCTCGTAGATTGGGATTGGCTCCTGGGTGACGATTGGGCCGGCGTCCACGTCCTCGTTCACGACGTGGACGGTGCAACCGGTGACTTTCACGCCTGCGGAGAGGGCGTCGCCCCACGCGTCCATGCCCTTGAACGTCGGCAGGAGCGACGGGTGGACGTTGAGCGTCGTCGGGACGTTGTCGAGGAA
The DNA here is from genome assembly GCF_029338295.1 of Haladaptatus sp. QDMS2. Classification (NCBI taxonomy): domain Archaea; kingdom Methanobacteriati; phylum Methanobacteriota; class Halobacteria; order Halobacteriales; family Haladaptataceae; genus Haladaptatus; species Haladaptatus sp. QDMS2. The sequence continues at coordinate 1,898,419 of NZ_CP119791.1, read as the reverse complement.
TTCGCCGGTCAGCACGCGCATGTAGCCGTCGAGGCAGACGAGGTCGAAGTCGTATTCCGCGAGACGTGAGACGATGCGTTCCTCGTGGGACTCGCGAGATTCGCCCTCCTCGCGTTCGACGACTTCGGTGGCGATGCCGCGCTCTGCGGCGGCGTCCAGTACAGGTGCGCCTTCCGTGTTCGTGAGGACGACGGCGACCTCTGCGCCACCCGGCGCGAGGTCTGCAACGTGCATGAGATTCCGTCCGCGGTTACTCGCCAGACCGGCGATTCGTGTCATGTGCGAGTGCGGGTCCGCCGGGAGTAAAGTAATTGCGATTGCAGGAGCGATTCTGTGCGAGTTCGTGTATATTTACCGGGCAAAAGTGCGGCCTATGCCTGCGTTCTATGCACATCTCTGTGTCCTCCGACCGACACGCTTTTGCTACGCCGGGCGGCAGTCGAAGGTATGTCAACCTTTGTTGGCGACGGCCCGCTGTTCGCCGTCTCGCCGCTCGACGGGCGCTACGGCCGCTACACGGAGGCGCTCGCGCCCTACGCGAGTGAAGCCGCGCTGATGCGAGCCCGCGTGCAGGTGGAAGTCGAGTACCTCATCGCGCTCGCCGACCTCGACGCGACACCCCTCGAAATCGGAGCCGCAGCCCGCGACCTCCTCCGCGAACTCTACGAGGAGTTCGACGCCGCGGACGCGGACATCGTCAAACAGCTCGAAACGACCGGCTACAAGGACTACACCGCGACCAACCACGACGTGAAGGCAGTGGAGTACTTCATCCGCGAAGGCCTTCCCGCGTCGCTCTCGGATGCCGGCCCGTGGGTCCACTTCGGCCTCACCAGCGAGGACGTGAACAATCTCGCCCATCGCCTGCTCGTGAAACCGGCCGTCGAAGAGGTTCTCCTCCCCGAACTCTACGCCACGCGCGACGCGCTCATCGAGATGGCCCGGGAGTTTCGCGACTTGCCGATGCTCGCCCGGACCCACGGCCAGCCAGCGACGCCGACGACCTTCGGCAAGGAGATGGCTGTCTACGCCGCCCGCCTCGGGCGCACCGTCGCGACAATCGAACGCGCGACCGACGAAATCTCGGGGAAACTCGCCGGCGCGAGCGGCACCTACGCCGCCCACCACGCCGCCTACCCGGACGTAGACTGGCGGGCGTTCTCCCGCGAGTTCGTCACCTCGCTCGGCCTCGAATACACGCCACTGGCCACGCAGGTGAACCCGTGTGACGACCTCGCCGCACTCTTCGCGACCATCCGCACCGCGAACACGGTCCTCATCGACTTAGACCGCGACATGTGGCTCTACGTCTCCGACCGCTACCTCGGCCAGGAGACGGTCGAAGGCGAGACGGGCAGTTCGACGATGCCCCACAAGGTGAACCCCATCGACTTCGAGAACAGCGAGGGCAACCTCTCGAAGGCGAACTCGGACCTCGTCTTCCTCGGCGACTACATCACTACTTCGCGCCTCCAGCGCGACCTCTCGGATTCGACGGTCAAGCGCAACATCGGCGCGGCGTTCGCCTACTGCCTCATCGCCTACACCAAAGTCCAGAAGGGGCTCTCGAAGGTCGTCCCGAACGAGGCGGTCATGCGCGAGGAACTGGAGGCAACGCCCGAAATCATCGGCGAGGCCGTCCAGACTATCCTGCGCCGAGAGGGTCACGAGGACGCCTACGAGCGCGTGAAGGCACTCTCGCGGGGCAAGCGCGTCACGCTCGCCGACTTCCGCGACCTGTTCGATGACCTCGACGTAGACGATGACGTGCGCGCAGAACTCCACGCCCTGACGCCCGCGGGCTACACCGGTCTCGCCGCCGACCTCGTGGATGAACTGGAGTAGCATATTATCCGTTCGCCCGTCGTAATGTGGATGAGTGCAACTTTTCGTCTCTGCTGAAGGGCGGCGCGGATTCCTGCTTCGGGTAGCCGCGCTCTTTCTCTTTTTCGTCGCGCTCGCCCTGCTCAGCAGGCGGATGCTCCCGCTGTTCGTGAACCCCGAGTTCGCCCGCGAGACCATCGCCGCCTACGGCCCGCTCGCGCCACTCGCGTTCATCGCGGTGCAGGTGCTCCAGGTGGTCTTCGCGCCCATCCCGGGCCAGGCGATGGGCGTGGTGAGCGGCTACCTCTTCGGTGCATACCTCGGGACGTTTTACAGCGTCGTTGGCGCGGGACTGGGGAGTTTCATCGCGGCCGCCGCCGCTCGCCGATTCGGCCGCCCCTACGTCGAGCGCGTCGTCCACCCCGATACCCTCTCCCGGTTCGACGGCGTGACCGACCGGCGCGGGGAAATTGGTCTGTTTCTCGCCTTTCTGGTTCCCGGCTTACCCGACGACGCCATCTGCTTCGTCGCCGGACTCACGCGCCTCTCGCTTTCGCGCATCGTCGTCATCGCGGTGGTTGGTCGCGCCCCGTCGCTCCTGCTCACGAACCTCGTCGGCGCAGAACTCGCCAGCCGAAATCTCGCAATGGCGGCGGTTCTGGGGCTGCTAGTGCTCGTGCTGTCGATTTTAGGATACACGAACCGTGAGACACTCGCGGACTGGGTTGTAGGCGACGGCAGTTAGGAGAGGAATGCGGCGACTGTCTCCGTCACGGCTTCGGCAGCGGCTTCGACCGCTGACACGAGGACGTACTCGTTGGGCGAGTGGGCGACCGGTTCATTGCCGTCGGCGAGTAGGCCCGGGCCGAACACGACGGTGGGGGCGTCGTGGGCGAAGTATGAAGCTTCCGTGGCGGCCGAGAACGGACGAATTGCCCCGCCGGAGGCGGCGGCAAGCGTCTGGGCGAGTTTCCCCTCAGGGTCCGTTTCCCACGCTTCGAGGAAGGGTGTGGGCCGGTCGGTGAACTCGAAGTCGTAGGTCACGTCGAACTCGACGTCGGGGACGTTCTCGCGAAGGTGGGTTTCGAGCAGGTGCTCGAAGGAGTCGCTCGTCTCGGGGGGAACGCTCCGGCGGTCGACGACGATTTCGCATTCTGCGGGAATCTGGTTGGTCGCCGTCCCGCCACGAATCATCGTCGGTTCGAGCGTCGCCGCGCCGAGTTCCTCGTGGACCGGTGGGGCGTCGTCGCGGTCGAGGAAGGTTTCGAGCGCCCGGAGGACGTGGCCTGCGCCGGTAATCGCGTTTACGCCGGATTGTGGTTCCGCGGCGTGGGCGTTCTCCCCGCGGACGGTGATAGTTCCCTCGAAGCGGCCTTTCGCCGCGTTACACACGTCGAGGCCGGTCGGTTCGCCGACGATGTAGGCGTCGCCGTCCAAATCGAGGGCGGCCGCGCCGGTCGATTTGACTTCCTCGTCAGGGGTAATCGCGAGCGTGAGTTTGCCGCGTTGGAGGTCGGTATCGAAAAACGCGACGAGCAGGGCGGTCAGTGGCCCTTTCGCGTCGCAGGAACCGCGGCCGCGGATAATGTCGCCGTCGCGGGAAAATTCGACGTGCGGGGCGACGGTGTCGATGTGGGTATTGAGGACGACGTGGGGGCCGGGTTCGTCGGTCTCGCGTGTGGAAATTGTGTTGCCAGCGTCGTCTACGTGTGCCGCGAAGCCCTGGGCTTCGATAGTAGAGACGAGCAACTGGCGCATCTCGGCGATATCCTCGTGGGAGGGCGTCTTGACGGCGTCTTCGAGAAAAGCGACGGGGTCGAAATCCACCTCAGGCCTCCGTCGGGTCGAGTCGTCGGGGCTTGCTGACGGGGACCTCACTCCGAAAATCGAGTTCGACCGGCCCATGGAGGAACGCCGGGCCGTCGGTGAGCGTGACTTCGAGGTCGCCGCCCGGCGGCGAGACGGAGACCGCAGAGCCACCGGAGACGAGGCCGAGTTCGCGGGCGGCGGCCGCGATGGCCACCGCACCCGTGCCACAGGAGCGCGTCTCGCCCTCGACGCCGCGCTCGAAGGTGCGCTGGTCGAAACCGCCGTCGTCGCGCTGGCTGGCGACGTTCACGTTCGCCCCCTCCGGGAAAATCTCAGCGTGGCGGATGGCCGGGGCCACCGCGTCGAGGTCCACGTCGGCCACGTCGTCTACGAAGATGACGGCGTGGGGAACGCCCGTGTTCACGGCCGTGACGGCGTAGCCTTCGAAGTCCTGCTCGACGACCGGTTCGTCAGCGAGAACCGGGACGGCGGCCGGTTCGAAGAGGGGCGTTCCCATCTCGATGGTCACGCCGTCGTCTTCGATGCGAGCGTGGCGGGTGCCCGCCTGCGTGTCGATCATAATCTCGGACGCACCGGTGCGTTCTGCGGCCCACGCCGCAGCACAGCGCGCCCCGTTGCCGCACATCGAGGCGGTCGAGCCATCCGGCTGGACGAGCGTCATGACGACGCGCGGCGGCGAGTAGCGGTCTTCGAGCGCGAGAAAGAGCACGCCGTCTGCGCCCACGCGGTCACTCGACGGGTGGGAGACACCCGTCTCGCGATGACAGAGTTCCGTCGCGAGCGCCCGGCGGTCAGGGACTGCCTCTGCTGCATCTACTAGTACGAAGTCGTTTCCGGTTCCGTGGTACTTGTCGAATCGAATCATGGTTCTTCTAAGGTGGTGACGTCGGCGAGGGTTTCGCGTCGAATCGCGAGGCTTGCCTCGCCGTCGTCAAGTGCGACCACCGCGGGTCGCGGTCGTGAGTTGTACTGACTGGCCATTTCGTAGCCGTATGCGCCAGCGTTGCCGATACAGAGCAAGTCGCCCCGGGCGGGCGCTGGCAGAACCCGGTCGGTGGCGAAGATATCGCTCGTCTCGCAGATGGGGCCGGCGACGAGCGTTTCTACCGATTCGCGTTCTCCTGCGTCGGGCGCGAGGTTGCGAATCGCGTGGTAGGAATCGTACATCGCCGGGCGGACGAGCGTCGTCATCCCGGCATCCACGCCGACCACGAGCGTCTCAGGCGTCTGCTTTACCGTGTTTACGTTGGTGAGCAGAACGCCCGCGTCGGCGACGAAGTAGCGGCCCGGTTCGATGGCGAGTTGGGCGTCCACCTCGCCGAGCGCCTCGCGAGTCGCGTCGGCCACCGCGTCGATGTCGAGGGGTGGTTCGTCCTCGCGGTACGGGACGCCAAAGCCGCCGCCCACGTTCACGAAGTCGAGCGCGACGGGCGACTCGCGGGCGAGCGCGCCCATCCGACTCACGAGTTCGCGGTGCGAAGAGAGGTCGTCGCCCGAGATACCGCTGCCCGCGTGGGCGTGGATGCCGACCACGTCGAACCCGCGGTCTGCGGCCTCGGCGAGCAGTTCGGGAACGTCGTCGTACGGGACGCCGAACTTCGGATCAGTGCCCGTCGTAACCTTCGCGTGGTGGCCCGCGCCGACGCCGGGGTTTACGCGCACCGCGAGCTTGCCGTAGAACCCGCGGTCTGCGAGGCGGTCGAGCGTGTCGGCCGCGCCAATAGTGATGGTCAGCGGGTGTTCTTCGGCGCGGGCACAGACGTGGTCTAGGTCCTCACTCGGCGGGTTGACCGCCGTGTAGCGCACCTCGTTTCCCGTGAAACCGGCGGCGAGCGAGCGCTCGACTTCGCCGGCCGAGGCGCACTCCGCACCGACGTCCTCCTCGCGCAGGGCGCGCAGGACAGGTCGCGAGGTGTTGGCCTTGGTCGCGTAGCTTACCTCCGCGTCAGGAAACGCCCCGCGAATCCGCCAGGCGTTCTCGCGGACGCGGTCTACGTCGTAGACGTAAAGCGGCGACCCGTACTCCGCTGCGAGGTCGGCGAGCAGGCCGGCGTCCCACTCGTGCAGTCGGCGTACGTCGGGGCCGCCGCTTTCGTCGTTCATTCGCGCAGTGCCTCCTCTCGTGCGGTGGCTTCGAGCGTGGTCGCCTCGATGTCCGTGGCGACGACGGCGGGCTTGTACGCCCCGCCGGAAAACAGCTCGTGGTCGCCAATCGAGGATTCGACGAAGCGCGTGAACGCCCGACGGTTCGATGGCAGTTCGCCGTAGAGGACTTCCTCTTCGACGAGGTCGTAAACCGGAATGCGCGGCGTGAGCAGCGTGTTCTCGCCGACGACGGAGTTTTCACCGACGACGAATCCGGAGGTGACCCGGCAGCCAGCGCCGAGCGAGACGCCGTCTTCGACGATGACCGGCGCGCTCTCGACCGGTTCTAAGACGCCGCCGATGAGCGTGTTCGCGCCGAGTTTCACGTCGTTGCCAATCTGGGCGCAGGAGCCGACCGTGTCACAGGAATCGACGAGCGTGCCGTCGCCGACGTGCGCGCCGATGTTGACGTAGGCCGGACTCATGAGGATGGCGTTCGACCCGATGTAGGCTCCCCGCCGAATGACCGTCCCGTTCGGGGTGTTTCGCGTGCCCTTCTCTGCGAGGTCGCTCGTCTCGCGAAGCGGGAGCACGTCGTGGTAGGTCACGCCGCCGTAGGTTCGGGGTTCGGTGTTTCGCAGGCCGAAGTTCAGGAGGATGCCCTGCTTCACCCATTCGTTGGCCTCCCAGGTTCCGTCGCGCTTCTCCGCGGCGCGGATGTCGCCGGCTTCGAGCGCGGCCAGGAAGGCGTCTAACACGTCGAGTTCGTCCGCGCCGACGTCGGCGGCCGTCAGTCCGTCTTGCTTTCGTTGCCACAGGGCTTCGATTGTCGATTGTAGGCTCATTGGGAATCGTCGATTACGTTCGCGAAGTCGTACCGGCCGGCGTCGCGGGTCGCCACCCATACGGCGGCGTCCAGCGCCCCGGCGGCGAACACCCCGCGACTCTCGGCACGGTGGGTGAGTGTGACTACCTCATCGTTCCCAGCAAGGAGTACCTCGTGTTCCCCGCGAATGTTGCCTGCTCGTCGCACGAGGACGCCGACTTCGTCCGCGGCGCGGGGGGCGTCTCCCTCCCGGCCGTAGACCCGTTCGAGAGAGCGCTGTTCGTCGATGCGGTCTAAAATCATGTTCGCCGTCCCGCTCGGGGCGTCGCGCTTGCCGTTGTGGTGGGTTTCGACCAGCTCGATGTCGTAGTCGGGCAGCGCGGCGACGGCTTCCTCGACGACGTTGAGTAGCGCCTGAATGCCGCGAGCGAAGTTCGACGATTCGAGGAGCGGAATCGTCTCGCTCGCCGCGTCGAGGGCCGCGTTCTGTTCGTCTGCGAAGCCGGTCGTCCCGACGACGACGGCGACGCCCGCCTTGGCGCAGGCGCGGACGTACTCGACCGACGCCTCGGGGACGGTGAAGTCCACGAGCACGTCGGGCTGGTGCTCGGCGAGCAGTGCGGGCAGGTCGCCGTCCGATTCGAGGGTCACGTCCGTCGCCACGTCTTCGGGGTCGCGGCTGACGGCGAAGGCGAGGTCCACGTCGTCGCGGTCTCTCGCCAGCGTGATGACCTCTTGTCCCATCCGGCCCGTCGCGCCGGTGACCGCAACCCGCGTCATCGGGCGAGCGGGGCCTCCGCGTCTTGCAGGTCTGCGAGGGCTTCACGCAGCGCGTCCAGGTTCTTTTCGCCCATTCGAGACAGCGGCGGACGCATCGCACCCGTGCCGTGGCCGCGGATGGCGAGCGCCTCGTTGATTGGGATGGGGTTCGTTTCGATGAACAGTGCCCGGAACAGCGGGCCGAGTTCGTAGTGCAGGTCGCGGGCCATCTCGTAATCGCCGTCGAGTGCCGCGCCGACCATCGCGCAGGTGCGCTCGGGTTCGACGTTCGCGGCGACGCTGATGGTGCCCGTCGCGCCGATCGAAATCATCGGGAGCGTGAGGCCGTCGTCGCCGGAGAGGACGGCGAACTCCTCGTCGTGGGTCTTCTCTAGGACCTCGCCGACGCGGTTCAGGTCGCCACTCGCGGCCTTGTAACCCGCGATGTTCGGGTGGCTGGCGAGGTTGACCGCGGTCTGGACGGCGATGTTCCGGCCCGTGCGACTCGGCACGTTGTAGATAATCTGTGGCAGGTCGACCTCGTCTGCGACGGTGCGGAAGTGCTCTTCCATGCCCGCCGGTTCGGGCTTGTTGTAGTACGGCGAGATGAGGAGCAGTGCGTCCGCGCCGGCGTCTGCGGCGCGTTGGGAGAGCGACACTGCCTCTCGGGTCGAGTTCGACCCGGAACCGGCGATGACCGGCACGTCGGAGACGGCGTCGACGACGCACTCGATGACCTCGATGTGCTCGTCGTGGGTCAGCGTCGCGCTCTCGCCGGTCGTGCCGACGGGAACGAGGCCGTCGACGCCGGCTTCCTCGAGGCGTCGGGCGTCTGCGGCTAGCTGGTCGAAGTCGATACTAAGGTCGTCGGTGAACGGCGTGACCATCGCGGGGAACACGCCACTGAATGTCTGGTCTGTCATTGGTGGTTGGGGTCTAGGTAGTCTACGTGCGCTCTGCCATCGGAGAATAGCTCACAACGGAGGTGCCACGTCCGCCGTGAACAGAGTGTGCTTACGCACGTTTGCGTTTAGCGCCCCAAAAACGTCGCACGCCACACCCATCGCTGTTCCGTGTTGCGATGGTCGTTGATGTAGCGCGTCGCATACGAAATTCACAGCGTCGCCAGTACTTAGGCATTGCGCCAGTTGCGAAGCCTGCCGAGGCTCGGCGGCCGTCTCATGGGTCGTGTGGACACACCACGCTTCGATGTGGCCACGGGCAGAAGGGTAAACACCTTTCTTGCGGGCGTCTGATTGCAAAATATGGGTATCCATCACTCGGGCCAGCGCGTCGCCCTTCTCGTAGACGCGCAGAATCTCTATCACTCCGCACAGAGCCTCTACTCGCGGAACATCGACTACACGGCGCTGCTGAACGAAGCGGTCGACGGCCGCACGCTCACCAGAGCCATCGCGTACGTCATTCGCGCAGACTCACCCGACGAGGAGAGTTTCTTCGAGGCGCTGAACGACATCGGCTTTGAGACGAAGATAAAAGACATTCAGACGTTCGCAGACGGGTCGAAGAAGGCAGACTGGGACGTCGGGATGAGTCTCGACGCCGTCACGCTCGCCCCACACCACGACACGCTCGTGCTGTGTACCGGCGACGGCGACTTCAGCCGCCTGTGTTCGCACGTCCGCCATCAGGGCTGTCGCGTCGAAGTGATGGCGTTCGAGGAATCGACGTCGGAGTCCCTCATCGAAGCGGCGGATTCCTTTACGGACTTCAGCGAAAAACCGGACGAGTTCTTGCTCTAGACGGGACGGCCGCTTTCGGAGGTCCCGACGAGCAGCGACCCAGCTGCCATGCCGAGCGCGGCGAGGGCGGCGAGGGCGACTGGAACTGGCGAACCGAGGAAGCTCACGCCGAGCAGCACGACCGAGCTAATCGCGAGGACCAGCATGCCGAGGGTTACTTTCGATGTTTGGTTGCTCATGCCCGGTCCTTGGAAGTTCTCGCATATGAGCGTTCTGGAAAATCGCGGTACGGCGTGGCATTGAACACTATCTTTCATGATTGATGTGTGGTTGCAAATCACACATTTTCGGGTGGAAGGCGTTTTACCAGCCAGTCCCAAAGAGCGGCCAATGAGCGAGACAGACGAGCGTACGGACCTCCGTACCATCGCAGACTATCAGTTCGGGGCGGGCGCCGGCGACGCCCTCTTCGCTGGTGACATCTCTATCGAGCGCTCCAGCAACGGGCGACCGCAGCAGATTCGAGACGGGCGGGCACGCATCGTGTCCTTCGGGCTGGACGGCCGGTTCACCCTCGGCGTCGAGGGCGGACGACGCCTGCTCGACTCGCTTGCCTCCCCGCAGGCGCGGGTCGTCGTCGGCGACGAGAGCGAACCGTTCGTCCGCGACGGCAAGAACGTGTTCGCGAAGTTCGTGAGCGACGTGGACCCCGACGTCCGCCCGGGTGACGAAGTCGTCGTCGTCCACGAGGAGGGGTACATTCTCGCCGTGGGACGGGCGGAACTGTCCGCCTCGGCCATGCTCGACTTCGAGACGGGCATGGCGGTCAAAGTCAGAGACGGTGCGCAAGACTCCTGACGCTGGTCGTCGGTCGCTAGTCTTTTGCCTCCGGACTTCAAGTCTGGAGGTATGTTTGGAGGAGGCGGACTCAACCCGCGAAAGATGAAGCAGATGATGAAGCAGATGGGCATCGAAGTCGAGGACATCGATGCAGAGGAGGTCATCATCCGCACGAAAGACGAAGACCTCGTGTTCACCGACGCGGAGGTCCAGCGCATGGACGCCCAGGGCCAGCAGACCTACCAGATCGTCGGCGAGCCCGAGTCCCGCCCGCGCGGTGCGGGTGACTCGACGCCTGCCGTCGAAGGCGACGCCGCTGGCGAACCAGAAGAAGATGCGTCCACGGAAGTGGATATCCCGGACTCAGACGTCGAAATCGTCGCCCAGCGGACGGGCGCGAGCGCGACGGAAGCCCGCGAAGCACTCGAAGCGGAGAACGGCGACCTCGCCGCCGCTATCTCCCGCCTAGAGTGACCGTCTTACTGGTCCACGGTTCTCGGGAGTACCTGCTCGAACCGGGTGAGGAGTTACAGACCGACCTCGGCGTCCTGCAGGTTCCCGACGACGTAGAACCCGGACAGACGCTCTATACGCACCTCGACGAGCCGTTCACGGTGCGCCGATTGCGTGGCCCCGACCTGTTCAACCACTTAGACCGGACGGGCGCACCGATGCTGCCTCGTGACATCGGCCTCATCGTCGGCACCGTCGGCATCGCTCAGGGTGACCGCGTGCTCGACGCTGGCACTGGAACCGGCGTCCTCTCTGCGTACATGGGCCGGATGGGAGCGGACGTGACGACGTTCGAGCGCAACGCGGAGTTCGCCGACGTCGCACGCGACAACATGCGTCTCGCCGGCGTCGAGGACATCGTGGACGTTCGAACCGGCGACATCACCGAAGAACTCGACGACCTCGGTGAGTTCGACGTGCTGACGCTCGACACGGGCGACGCAGCCAGCGTCGTCTCTCACGCGCCAGACCTGCTCGTGAGCGGCGGGTTCGTCGCCATCTACTCGCCGTTCGTCGAGCACACGCGCGACGCGGTGGAAACGGCCCGGGACGCTGGTCTCACCGACATTGAGACGGTCGAGACGATTCAACGCCGGATGGACTTCGACGAGCGTGGCTCTCGACCATCGACCAAGGGCGTCGGACACACCGGCTATCTGACGTTCGCGAGAAACAGCTAAGTCAGGTCCAGCCCGGCGAGGACGTGGCCTGTGGCGTTCGATTTTCGGTTGCGGATTGGGTCGTCGTTTCGCCACTCGACGAGTCGGTGGTGGACGTATTCTGCGTCGTCTCCGTATACTGAGTGGTGTCCGCGTTCGTCGTCGTGGCTGTCCCAGTGGTCGTCTCCGTACTGGTAGTCGTTTCAGTGGCCGTCGCCGTCTGCGTCTGTGTTGGCGTTGGTGTTCGTGTCTGCGTGGCCGTCGGCGTCGGGGTTCTGGTCTGCTGTGGAGTCTCCGTCGTGTTGTCGTTCGAGTCGTTCTGGGTCTCGTTCTGCGGGGTTTCGTCGTCCGGGAGGATGTCAGAAACGTTGCTCCGGCGGGCGTCGCGGTCCACAATCGTCTCGTTGCCGTCGATGACGAAAGTGAATGCCGCACCGAACTCTCCTTTCGCCACCTCGACGAGCAGGGTGTCGGTCACGTCCGTCTGGAAGGTCACGACGCCGTTTTTGTCGGTCCGTCCAACGCGGTCACCCTCCGCGAACACGAGTGCGTTGCGGACCGGTTCGTCCTCGTAGGTCACGGTCACCGTCGCGGTGCCGTTGTCGAGCGTCGCCGTCGCGTCCATCCCTCTGAGGGCACCCGTCTGTGGGGCGTCCGCGGCCGAATCGAACTCGAATTCGAGGTGGCCGGTCGCCTGTCCGCGGACGCCTGTGATGTTCACGTCGCCACTGGGAAGGCTCACTGCTACCTGCCCGTTCGAGTTCGTCTTGCCGACGTCGTTGCCGTTCACCGAGATGGTGACGCCTGGGGCAGCCTTGCCGTTCGAGAGCGCCTGAATCGTCACCTGCTCGTCGGGTGCGGGTGTGCCTTCGGCGACAATAACCGCCAGTTCGTCGGTTTCGTTCGTCTGGTTACTGGACGCATTTCGCCCCGAGAACTCCTCGTCGATGGCGAACACGTTGCCCGACGAGCCATCGACGTATACCGCTGCGTCGCCAGTGATGCCGTTCATCTCGTAGTCGAAGCGAAATTCGTAGAAGCCTCGGTCACGGTTGACGCGGGCGTTCATGAGCGTCCAGCCTAACTTCTGGCCTTGCAACACGGCGCGTGCGGATTTCAGCGCCTCGCCCTGGTTGACCGCGATGCTGTTGTCGTCGTCACGTGGCCGTTTTATCGTCCGCGAGCGCTCGCTCTCGTCCTTGTCGACGTTGATGGACAGCCCGTTGTCCGTCTCGAGGGTGACCTGCGCGTCGTTCGCGCCGAGGAACCGCTGTTTGAGCGCCGTCGCGCCCGGCCCGGTAATCGGTTCGAGGTGGATGCGAGCAGCAGCGATTGCACTCTTGTTCACACCGCCGGCAGACAGTTCGAGGTCAGAGAGCTGGTCGAGTCGCTGTTCCGCCTGGGCTAAACTTTCGAGGCAGTTCTCAGCCCGGGTGTTGAGAACCGCGAGTCGCTGGGCGTACTGGTTGCGCGTCAGCTCGTAGTCCTCGTACTGGGCGGTGACCCGGTCGTACCGGGCGCGAATCTGCGACGCCTGTCGCTCGAGACGCTGAATTCTGTTCGCGACGAGTTTCGCTTTCTTCGTGTCGTCGGACGATTCGACCTGTCGCTCGAACGCGTCGTCTTCGTAGGACGACTGGAGATTCTCGCCCGTCGTCGACATCATCGTCGAGAGTTGGGCGCCGACCGTCACCGACACGTTCGAATCGTTCTGTGCCGCCTCCTGAGCGGCATGTTCTCCGGTGGAACTTGACTCGAACGGGAGAGCCACGACGGGGGCGACCCCGCTTACGACGAGTATCGCCACGAGGAGCAACGAGAGGTTCTGACCCGTTCTCATTGTCAGTCTTTCACGCCTATTTCCTTATAAATGGTCTCTACCGTTTGTGATGGTTTAGATCGTTCATCGGTCGATTTCGGCTGGTATAAACTGTCTGACGGTCGTCTGACGCCCCTCTCGCGCGACCCAATTTGGGCCTTAGAACACTGCTAAACGGTCCTGAGGGGGGTTCTATTCATCGAACTGACCTGATGAGCGAAAGTAACGTTTGTTCATCTGTCCGCGGGTCAGTTGGTAGGTCGTCGGCTTCCGGCGGAAGGGTGGTCGGATAGAATCCGCCCGCGACGCGAAAGTCCGTGAGGCGCGGCCAGCAGGCGAGAAAGCCCGCGAGTGGCGGTTGTGCTGCCTCGTCGTCCCCGTGGCGCGCTTCGAGGCAGACGAGCGACGCCCGCTCGCCGGTGTCCACGCGAATGCGTTCTGTTCGGTCCCGAACCGTGGCCCGAACGCCTCGTTCCTCGAGGTCAGCGAGGAATTCCTCGCGCACGGCAGGCCAGACCGTCGGCATGAGCATCGCCGGGCCGATGCCGGGGGCAAGCGGCGGGCGGAAGGTGAGGCGCGTCGCGAAAAACAGCCGCCACGGGTGGTCGCTCCCGAGGCATCGCTGAAGCGCCACGTCTTCGTATCGCCGCGTCTCACCCCACACCTCCATCGTCGGGAGGGCGACGAGTCGCTCCTCGTCGCGTCCCGTTTGCTCCCACCCCTCAGGGAGTTTTTCGGTGGGGACGACTGGTCCCCGAGACGCCATCTCAGTGGTCGTCTTCGCGCCACTTGTGCTCGCAGTTCGTGCAGACGAAGAAGCGGGTTTCACTCTCGTCTGCAGAGCGAATCTGTTGCATGTACCAGTAGGCCTCGTCGTTCTCACACTGCGGGCAGTGGACCTTGGTCGTCGGCAGACCGCGGTCCTCTGCATCGCTCACGTCCACGATTTCGGAGGCCTCCTGGCTCTCGGTGAGGACGTAGTTCTTGCTCGCGTCTTTGAGCTTCGTGAAGTCACACTGGCTGCAGACCCATTCGCCGTTCTCTGCGCGCATCAGGGACCCGCATTCGTCGCAGAATTCCATACCACGGTTAAGAAACCGGGGTCATTTATATTGTCGGTTGTTTTCCCGGCGTGGAATCACCACACAGGGGTACGCAAAAATCCGTGCTCAGGCGTCGCCTTCGGACTGGCCGGGCTCGCCGACGGCGCGCACGGGCATGTAGGTGAGAAGGTCCGTCTGGAGGTCTTCCATCGTCTCGTACATCATACTCGGAGCTCGCTCGATGACGTTGCTGAGTTTCGTCTCCCCATCTGCGAGGAGGACCGTCACGTCCGAAAGCTCGGCCATGGCGTCAGTCCGCGAAATCGGGTACGACAGTTCGGCGAGCGTCCCATTGACGCGGCTCAGTTTTACGGTTCGTGCCATACCGCGTCCATCTCCGCCGACCGGTATTAGTATTCATCGATTAATCGTGATAAATTTGCGGCTCACGCTCGTCACGGACTGCCTACCTGGGAGTTAGGCGCGTCCATCCGATCCTGTTTTTTCACCAACAACTAACTACGTGTGAGTGGTAGACGCACACATGGTCGAGGTCCAAGCGCTTCAGGATGGCACGCAGGCGGGGATGGCGCTCATGGCGTTCTCCGTACTCGTGTTGCTCGCATCGCTGTTCGTCTCCATACCGAATCCCCAGCTGTCGGCGATGACCCTCGTGCTCGTGCTGGGTGTCCTCCTCATCGGGTTTTCGAAGGTCAGACCAGTCGTCTAGCCGCTTTCAAAACGGTTTTCGGCTGGTTTGCCATACGAGTGACCACGCATGGTCCTCGGAACCGACAGGCGTGTCCTCGTCCTCGCCCTCGCGCGAATGGCAGACGCTGTCGGGAACTCGTTTCTCATCATCGTCCTCCCGCTGTACCTCGCTTCCGACATCGTTTCCCTTCAGGGACTGCTCGGGGCGACCGTTCCGGGACTCGGCATCACCATCACCGAAGAACTGCTCATCGGGGTGTTGCTCTCGCTGTTTGGCTTCCTCAACTCCTTTGCCCAGCCGTTTACCGGACGCCTCTCAGACCGAACCGGCAAGCGTCGCGTGTACATCCTGTTCGGCCTCGTCCTCCTCGGGGCGGCGAGCGCGGCCTACGCCTTCGCCCAGAACTACGCGACGCTCGTCGTCCTCCGCGCGCTTCAGGGCCTCGGCGCGGCGTTCACCATCCCGGTCACCATCGCCCTCGTGAACGAACTCGCCACGACCGAATCGCGCGGCGGCAACCTCGGCGTGTTCAACACCTTCCGACTCATCGGCTTCGGGTTTGGCCCCATCGTGGCCGGCCTCGTCGTCGCCGCGGGCCCCTACACGCTCTCTGGATTCACCGTGAGTGGGTTCGACGCGGCCTTCTACACCGCCGCACTCGGCGCACTCGTCAGCATCGCGCTGGTCACGGTGTTCGTCTCAGACCCCGAAACGACCGAAGACCTCGCTAGCGAAGACCTCGCCTTTCAGGTGCGCGACCCGACCGGAAAACAGGCGCTCGACCCCGTCTTCGCGCTTGGCGTCGCGACGCTGTTCATGGGTATCTCCATCGCCCTGTTCGCCACCTTGCAGGAGAACGTGAACACCCGCCTTGGACAGGGCGAGTTCCTCTTCGGGGTGCAGTTCGCCGCCGTCATCATCGCGAACGTCCTCCTCCAGGTCCCCATCGGCCAGGCGAGCGACCGAATCGGTCGTCGTCCGTTCTTGCTCTGGGGGTTCGTCCTG
Source organism: Haladaptatus sp. QDMS2 (assembly GCF_029338295.1). Taxonomy (NCBI): domain Archaea; kingdom Methanobacteriati; phylum Methanobacteriota; class Halobacteria; order Halobacteriales; family Haladaptataceae; genus Haladaptatus; species Haladaptatus sp. QDMS2. Next base: position 1,882,801 of record NZ_CP119791.1, on the reverse strand, counting down.
CTCGCGCCCGCCGTCCTCGCCCAGGGACTCGTCACGGACTCGCTCACGATGATCGCCGCGCGCCTCATTCACGGCGTCGCCGTCGCAATGGTGTTCGCGCCGGGCCTCGCGGTGGCCGGTGACCTTGCAAAAGAGGGGCAGTCGGGGACGACGCTCTCCGTGCTGACGATGGCCTTTGGCCTCGGCACGGCGATTGGCCCGCTCGCCTCCGGCTATCTCGTCAGATTCGGCTTCGTCGTGCCCTTCGCGTTCGCCGCCGTCCTCTCGGTGCTGGCGCTCGCGCTCGTCTACTCGCAGGTCGAAGAAACGCTGCCCGCCTGATTATTCGAAGTCGGGGTCGCGCTTCTCGACGAACGCAGTCATGCCCTCGCGCTGGTCGTCGGTCCCGAACAGGGAACTCCAGATGCGCCGTTCGTAGGTAAGCCCCGAATCGAGCGTCATCTCGTGGACCTGATTCAGCGACTCTTTGGCCGCCTGCATGGCGAACTTCGGCTTGGCTTCGAGTTCTTTCGCCATGTCCATCACTCGCGAGGCGAGCTGGTCGTGGGCGACGACTTCGCCAACGAGTCCCATCTCGTTCGCATCCTGTGCATCGACGCGCTCGCCGAAGAAGACGAGTCTGCGGGCGAGTTCGTCGCCGACGATGCGCGAGAGGCGCTGCGTGCCGCCCCACCCGGGGATGATGCCGAGGTCGATTTCGGTCTGCCCGAGCACCGCCCGCTCGCTCGCGACGCGAAGGTCACAGGCGAGGGCGAGTTCACACCCGCCGCCGAAGGCGTAGCCGTTGATGGCGGCGATGACCGGCGCGGGGAACTCCTCGATGAGGTCTGTGACGCGGTGGCCCTTCTCTGCGTACTCCTGGCCCTCCGTCACGGAGAGGTCTTTCATGAACGAGATGTCCGCCCCGGCGACGAACGCCTTGTCACCCGCGCCGGTGAGGATGAGGACGCGCGCGCCCTCGTCTTTGGCCGTTTCGATGGCCTCCTTGAGGGCATCCAGTGTCTCCGTGTTCATCGCGTTCAACCGCTCTGGTCGGTCTACGGTAATCGTCGCAACCTTGCCGTCCCACTCCAGGTTCACGGTGTCCCATGACATGGAACAACCGACGGGAAGGGTCGGCTTAATCGTTCCCCCGCGGTCAGAAAGGCCAATGTACCACCACTTCGTACGGCGACGTATGACGCTGTCCGAGGAGGCAGAAAAGCGACTCGCCGACATCGTGGCGCTCCAGCCAACAAAGAACAAGGACCTCCAGAAACGCTGGGGGTTAGAGAGCGGGAGCGAAGTCCACCAGTATCTCGAAAAGGAACTGAAGGAGTACTACTACCGCGACGAGAACAGCCTCATTCGGGCGACGCCGGAAGCCGCGGAACTGGTCGGCGTCGACCCGGGCGTCGTCGACGAGGGCGACGGCCCGCGGGCGATTCGCGTCCCGCTGCTCCAGAAGCAAATCGTCGAAGTCGCCCCCGACCACGACGAAGAATCTGAGAGCGTCGTGTCGATTCTCCACCGGATTCGCGACGCCTTCGACGCCGACCCTGAGGTCGACGACGTGCGCTCGGGACTGCGGAGTTTAGAACAGAAAGGCGTCGTCGAAATCGTCTATCGGACCGTCCCAACCTTCCGGCTCGCGGTCGAGCGCGACTCGCTCACCGTCGAACTGCTCGACTAATCGACCAGTCCGGGGCGCTGCTCGCGGCGCTTGCGGTCGAGAAATCGCTTGATTGCCTTCCCCGGACCGCCCTCGATTGGCCACCCGCGCGTTCGCCAGGCGGGCGGTTCCGGCGAGAACTTCGGACACGACCCCGAACACTCGGCGCGCGTCGGGAACTTTTGCTTTGCCTCACACCACGGGAGCCACGTTTCCGCCTCGCGCTTCAGGGTGAAGTGCCGACAGTCGGGACGCATCGTGTCCGCGTACGAGCGCCATCCGCGTGCGTAGGCGCGCTCCGCGAGCGCGAGTCGCTTTTTGGCCTTCTTCTCTGGACCCAGTTCGTCCCCGCCGGGCGTCGTGCCGGGTTCGTCCACTGAGAGGCTGGTCGGATACCACTCGACGCTGGCGGCGGGAAACTCGACGGTCAGAATGCCGACTTCGACGGGCATGCGTTCGAGCAGCGCGGGTTCGATTTGTGCGCCGGTTCGCTCGGTCGCCACCCACACCTCATCTGCGAGCGCGAGGTTCGTATCTTTCTCCAGTTGGCCGCGCAGGGCGCGGGCGGCGCTCGCGTCGAGGTCGGGTTTGTTCTCGACGGCGACGATGCGCGAGACCCAGTCCGGGTACGGCGCAATCTGTCGTATCTCGATTTTGTTCCCGTTTCGCCGCGTCTGCAGGACGCCGCTCGCTGCGGCCTCGTGAATGGCTTCCCTGACGTAGCGCCACGGATAGCCCGGGTCGGGCAGCGCGTCCTGGTACCACGCCCAGTCTGCTGGCGCGTGCTGGACGACATCGAGAACGTTCCACGAGAGCGCGTCGGGGCCGAACAGGGCGCGCTGGCGAAGCAACTCTCGGGTCGATTCGACGACGATGGTGTCCCAGCGCCGCCCTCGCGTGCCGAGTTGTCGGGCGACGACAAAGGCGGCGTCCTCGCTGGCCGGACCGTCCGGTGGCCAGTGGCGTTCTGCCCACTGGCAGACGGCCAGTTCGAAGCTGAACTCTGAGTCGCCCGGCGCGTTCACGGCCCGTGGTTTGCACTGCGCAGACTAAGGCGTTCGCCCCGGCGACGGCTCAGATGTCGCCGTTCTGTTTCAGTTTGTCGAGGAAGGCGTGGGCGTCGCGGAGGATATCACGCGGTCCATCCTGGGTGATGGTGTTGATAGCCTGCTCGTAGTCGCGCCACTGGAGGTCACGGTGCTCTTTCGAGAGTTCCGCACTCGCCTCGAACGATTTGGCGATGAACAGGTGAACCGTCTTGTGGATGGTCTTCCCGTTCGCCTCGAACACGTAGTCGTAGTCTTCGCGAAAGCCGTCGATGAGGCGGAACTTGTTGATGCCCGCCTCCTCTTTGACTTCGCGAATCGCGGTCTGCTGGAGTTCTTCTTCTCCCTCGACACCGCCTTTGGGGAATTCCCAGTCCCCGGGACGGCTCTTCAGCAGGAGATATTCGCGGCGGCCCCTTGTATCGCGAAAAAGGATAGCCCCCGCGCTTGTCGCTTTTACAGCCATTACAGAGTGATACTGCGTGGTTGGTTAAAAGGTTTTCAAGGGAGAATTCACCCGGTGCTGTGCCAATTAGTCCCACGATTCTCCCGGCGGTCGGACACGTCTGGCGGCGAGAGATTTTGGATGAGTTTTTACGGGTTGAGCACACAGGGTAGTGATAACCGATTATCTATGAGTTTCACCACTACACTCACCCTCACGAGCGGGGACCGAACCGTCCTCGACGAGGTCGTGACCGACATCAAACGAACCGCGAATCGAAAAGGCGCCGCACTCCACGGACCACACACCAAGCCGACCGAAGTCCACGCCGCCCCGCAGGCAAAACACCTCCACCCAACCGGCGACTCCTATCCACAGTGGGAGTACACCGTCTACACGCGCGTCATCGAAATCGAGGGTCACGACGATTTCGCACGCGCCGCGACCCAGTGGGACTTCCCCGCTGGCGTCCACGTCGAAGCAGAAATCAAACAGGTTCGCGCGGCCGGTCGCTGACGTTCTTCTGCGAGTGACGCTTCCCAAACCCGGCAAGCGATGCGTGGGTCGGCAGCACGGTATTAAGCCGCTCCCCCCCTGAGTTTCATCCATGCAACAGTCCGTGCCTGACCACCTCGTCTCGCTGCGCCGCGACCTCCACCGCCACCCGGAACCCGCGTGGCGTGAGTTCTACACCACGAGCCGTATCGTGGACGAACTCGAACGCATCGGCGTCGACCAGCTTTACGTCGGCAAAGCTGCGCTCGGAACCGAACACGGCGACCTACGACTCGCGGTTCCAGACGACGACGTCCTCGACGAATGGTTCGAACAGGCCCGCGCCGAGGGCGCACGCGAGGACGTGCTCGAACAGACCAAGGGCGGGTACACCGGCGCGCTCGCGGTCCTCGAAAAGGGTGACGGACCGACTATCGCCCTCCGCGTGGACATCGACGCGCTGCCCCAGCGAGAGTCCGACGACCCGAACCACGTTCCGGCAGCGGAGGGCTTTCGGTCGGAACACGAGGGCGCGATGCACGCCTGCGGTCACGACGCCCACGTCACCTTCGGCATCGGCGTTCTGGAACAGATAAAAGAGAGCGACTTTTCCGGGACGTTCAAGCTGTTCTTCCAGCCCGCAGAGGAGGTCATTGGCGGTGGCAAGCCGATGGCGAAAAGCGGGCACCTCGACGACGTGGACTACCTGCTCGGCGTTCACGTCGGCTTGGACCACCCAACTGGCGAGGTCGTGGCGGGCATCGACGGCTTCCTCGCGGTGAACCACTTCAACGTGGAGTTCACGGGCCTGCCAGCCCACGCCGGGGCCGCTCCCGACGAAGGACACAATGCGGTGCAGGCACTCGCCACCGCCATCCAGAACTGCTACGCGATTCCTCGCCACCAGGACGGCGCGACCCGGGTGAACTGCGGCGTCGTCGGCGGTGGCACGGCCGCGAACATCATCCCCGAGTCGGCCTTCATGCACGTCGAGGTGCGCGGGCGGACGACCGAACTCATGGGGTACATGAAGGAGAAGGCAGTTCGCGTCATCGAGTCGGCCGCGGACATGTACGAGTGTGACGTGGAATTCACGGAAATCGGCGAAGCCCCGAGCGCGGAGAGCGACCAGTCGCTCGTCGACATCGTGAACGAAGTCGCCGGCAACTCACCGCTCGTCTCTTCAACGATGGAGCGCGACACGCTCGGCGGCAGCGAGGACGCGACGTTCCTCATGCAGGAGGTCCAGGACAACGGCGGCGAGGCAGCCTACGTCTGCATCGGCACGTCCCATCCGACGGGCCACCACACCGCGACGTTCGACGTCGAAGAGGAGAGCATCGACGTCGCGGTCGACGTGCTCTCTAAGTCGATTCTCGAAATCGCCGCTCGCCGTCCGTAGCCGCTGAAACGGCTTTGTAGGCTCCCGCCGTAGTTCCCGTATGGTGGGGGACCAGTACTCCCGGAGGGCCTTCCTCCGCACCGCAGCCACAGCACCGATTCTCGCAGCGACCGCCGCGACGGCGAGCGCACAGGAGACGACGCCGACGACGCACACCGTCGATATGACCGACGGACTGGTGTTCGCTCCCGATACGCTCACAATCTCGCCCGGTGACACCGTCGTCTGGGAAAACGTCGGCAACGTCGGCCACTCGGTGACCGCGTACGAAGATGAACTCCCGACGGACGCCGCCTACTGGGCGAGCGGCGGTTTTTCGAGCGAATCCGCCGCACGGTCCGGCTATCCACAGCAGGGGAACGTCGCCGGCGGGGAGTCTTACCAGCACAGGTTCGACGTCGAGGGGCAGTACGGCTACTTCTGTATCCCGCACGAATCGACTGGAATGCTCGGGCAAATCTCGGTGCAGGTCGGCGGTGCACCCACGCCCGGCCCCGCACCGCAACCGGTTCCCTCCGGCGCGGTCGTCATCGGCATCGCGACGACCATCGCGCTCGTCACCGTCCTCCTGTTCGCGTTCTTCCTGCTCAAGTACGGCGGCGATTACGAGGGTGACGATAAAGGATTTGCACGCCCCCGCTGAAGGGGAGGTATGCACGTCACCATCTTCGACACGGAGGTCACGATAGACGAGTCGCTCGTCGACGAATCGACCGCGGAAATCGAGCGACAGGTCCGTGAGTACGAGGCCGGCGAACGAACCGACTTCGACCTCACCGTCGCGTATCCCGACGACTACACCGGTCGCGTGATGCGGGCGATGAGCGAGATTCCCTACGGCGAAGTGCGGACGTACGGCGACGTGGCGTCGAGCATCGATTCGGGAGCGCGTGCGGTCGGCGGGGCGTGTGCGCGAAACCCGGTGCCACTCGTCGTTCCGTGTCACCGCATCGTCCGCACCGACGGTATCGGGAACTTCGCGTACCCGGGGCTCAAAGAACAGTTGCTCGGCCTCGAAGGCGCTGACGTTTAAGCTGCGTCTACCAACTCGAATTCGGCGAGTCGCACGCCGCACTCTTCGCAGACGAACGCGACCACGTCGAAGGCCCGACAGCACGACTCGACTACTTCTTCTCCGATTTCGACGGGGCCCCCGCAGGTCGGGCAGACGTCGAGGAAGATGCGAATCGCTCCGACCATCCGCGCCCGCGTCTGGAGGTCGTATCCGAGATACGACGGAAACTGAGCGACGAGCGTCTGGTGGGCCGCCACATCGGCGAGCAGTGCCGCCTGCGACTCCCAGTTGCCCACCTGCCGGTCGCCAGCGCGGACGACGATACGGTCCGGGCTGTCCTCGATGAAAAGCGGCCCGTCAGTTTCGAGGAAGGCCTCTAACGACTCGATTAGGGAGTCGGTACCGATGCTGGCGATGGCGTCGTCCCACGCCCGCCTGAAACTCCGACTCAGGACGAGGTCGTCGCCGTCGTCGCTCACGATGCCCACCGCACTGAGTTCTGTTTCGATGTCGATTGCGCCCTCGCGGGGCGGTTCACGGCGGCCATGCGTCCCGAATAGCCGGTGAATACGAGCCGGGAGGTAGCGTTTCGTGAGCGTCGGCGTGCCCGGGACGAGATAGCCCCGGAAATAGATGACCGAAAGACAGGCGACGAAGACGGCGAACGCGGCCCAGGTCGACCATGCCGTGAGCAGGGCGCTCGCTGCGCCAGCGATGGCGAGGTTCACGGCGGTACACGGGAAACAGCGATTCTCGCCAGTGTACGCCGGGTGTTTGAATCGAGTGAGAATGGCGGGTGTCATCACGGTGCGACGGAGGTGTCACACCAGTAGAAGCGAGCGAATGGCTTCGTTATGGCGTCAGTATTTGGGGTCCGCGCCGGTCGTCGCGTAGATGTCGTCCATGATGCGGTCGCGCTTGGTCTTCCAGGACTCGAAGCCGGTCGGCGAGGACGGGTAGGCTTCGTAGTGGGTCAATAGCTCGTCTGCGAGATTTTTCGTCTTGTAGAGGTCGTAGAGCGTCCCCCAGTAGCCGTAGCTTTTGAGCGCGGTCTGGAGTTTGAGGCCCATCCCGATGCTCGCGCTGCCCGAGTAGAGCGCTTCGGAGAGTTTGTCCATCGGCAGGGCGGCCATTAACCCCTGCAGCACGTCTGAGTCGTAGGCCGTCGTGAAGATGTTGTAGATGTCGAGGGCGGCGTAGCGTCCGCCGAAGTGCTCCATGATGCGGGTGTTGTACCGCCAGAGAATCTCCTCTGTAACCTCGCCCTGCTCGAGTGCCTTGATGGCCTGTTCGCCCGCGTACTTGCCGGCGTAGGCGGCCCCGGCGATGCCGCCGCCGGTGGTGGGGTTGACGTGGCCTGCGGCGTCACCGATGGCCATGTAGCCCTGGGCGACCGCCGAGTCGTAGGGTCGGCGGGTCGGGAGCGCCGCGCCGAGTTTGTCGGTGACCTTCCCGCCCTTGAACTCGGGGCGATTGCGCAGGTCCTGTTTCAGGTCTTCGACGAGCTTCATCGGCTGTTCGGTCATCTGGAAGCCGAGCCCGGCGTTGATTTCCGTGCCCGTCCGCGGGAAGTACCAGAGGTAGCCCGCCGCGCGCTTCGTCGGCTTGAACACGAGTGCGTCGCTCCACTCGACTTCGTTTGGTACCTCGATGATTTCGCGGTAGGCAGAACAGAACTGCGAGTAGGAGACGTTCGTGTCGAACGTAGAGCCGGTGAAGTCCACCTTGTCCTGGAGCAGCGAGAGCGCACCCGCCGCGTCGATGGTGATCTCCACGTCGTACTCCACCGCGTCACCCTTTCGTTTCCCGCGGAGACCCGTCACGCGGCCGGTCTCTTCCTGGGTCACGTCCTGGACGACGGTGTCGTAGTGGAAGGTGGCGCCCGCCTCTTTTGCGCCCTTGATGATGAGTCGTCCGTACTCCCAGCGGTCGATGACGGCGAGCTCCCCCGGAATCGGGATGTCGAGAACGACGTCCTCCTGTGGTATCTCGAACCGGCCGTGGTCCACGTCCGTGTTCGTGAACGCCGGCATTATCTTCTGCTTCGGAATGGCCTCCGGGAAGGCGTCTGCCCCCTTGAGCGCGTCACCGCAGGCGATGTGTCCCGCTTCCTGCTCCGTTTTTCGCTCGACGACGACGACGTCGTAGCCCGCCTTTGCGAGCGTCGCCGCGGCGTAGCAACCCGACGTGCCTGCGCCAACGATGGCAACGTCAGGAGAATACGTGGTCATGCACACGACTGCTCTCCCAACGGAGAAAACTCTTTATCTTGGCTCGGTCGTTCGATTCCGACCTTTCGAGGGGGACGTGGTTGCCACCTGCCTACATAAAGAGTAAAGGTGCGCTCTTTCGTAGGAGGTGCTATGACCGATTACACCGTCGAGTTTGTCGGCACGGGCGAGGAGATCACCGTCTCCGACAAGCAAACCATCCTCAAGCGATGTCTCGAAGAGGGGATTGCCCAGGAGTACTCCTGTCGCGTCGGCATGTGTCTCGCCTGTTCTGCCGAAATCGTCGAGGGCGACGTGGCCCAACCGGCCGCCCGCGGCCTCACCGACGAGGAGCGCGAGGACTTCGCGCTCACTTGCATGGCTCGCCCGCTCTCGGACCTGAAGCTCGACCGCGGCAAGTACCCGCCGAGCATCGAAGACGACGCTACCTCCGACGCGAGTGCAGAACCCGCCGCCGCAGACGACTAATCCGACGGTTCTCTCGATTTCACCACCCGCGGAGCTGGCGACTTTTCAAACCCCGTGTATAGCCGTAGACGGACTGAAGGTGTGTCCCTGAGTCACACGGATAGATGTCTTACGACCGACCCTGGTTTCGCGAATACGAGCAGTTCGGTATTCCAGAGACGCTCGCCCCCTACCCCGACGAACCGGTCCATTCGCTGCTAGAACAGGCCGCAGAACGCTATCCAGCGCAGGGCCTGGTGCAGTTCGGCCAGCAGTACACCTTTCCTGAGGTGCTCGACCACGTCGAACGACTGGCCACTGCACTGCGCGACCGCGGCGTGGAGAAAGGGAGCAGAGTCGCCACAATTCTGCCGACCTCGGCGCAGTTCGTCATCGCGGACAAGGCCATCTCGCGGGCCGGCGGGGTCCACATCCCGAACGACTTCCTCGACGCAGAGGAGGATCTCGTCTATCGCCTCGAACGGGGCGACCCGGAAGTCCTCATCGGCCAGGACAAACATCGCGAACTGGTCCTCTCGTTGCGGGACGAACTCGGCCTCGACGACGTGATTCTCACCGACATCGAAGACTACAGTCAGGACCCGCCCGTGACACACGACGAGGTGCCGGGCGTCGAGTGGTTGCCCGAGGTCATCGCGGAGACCGACCCGAACCCTCCCGACCTGGACTTCGACGTAGACGAGGACGTTCACACGCTCCTGTTCACCGGGGGCACGACGGGCCTCCCGAAGGGGTGTATGCTGACCCACAAAAACGTGCTCACGAACGCTTATCAGGGAGTGGCCAGCCAGTCACAGATGGCGAACATGATGCGCGGCGAGGAGTCGGCGGTGATGGCGCTGCCGATGTACCACTCCTACGGCTACTCGGTCACGAACGTGCTCCTGGAATTGGGGGTGAATCTACTGGTCGTCCCCGACGCCCGGGACACGGACCAGATGGTCGAGTACATCCAGGAGTGGCAGGCCATCATCATGCTCGGCGTGCCGACGCAGTTCATGGAAATCGTGAAAGGAGAACTTGACACAGACGTCATCGGTATCTCTGGCTCTGCCCCGCTCGCGGACGAGACCAAACGCCAGTTCGAGGAAAAGAGCAAGGGCGTCTCGCAGGGCTACGGACTCTCCGAGATGTCCCCGATTACCACGTTCAACACGCGCGGCTTGCAGGACATGCTCCTCGGTCGGGACACCCGCGAGGATGGGTTCGACAAACCGACCATCGGCGTGCCAGTTCCGGATACGGAAATCAAACTCGTGGACGTGGACTCCGGCGAGGTGATTCCGCTGGACGAGGCCGTCGCCGAGGAGCGCGAGGGCGAACTCTACGTCAATGGCCCCCAGCGGATGAAGGGCTATCTGGACGAGTCGAAAAATCCCTTCGACGACGAGGGGTACGTCAGCACTGGCGACATCGCGATGCTCGACTCGTGGGGGCGGCTGTACATCGTTGATAGAGTCAAGCACATGATTAACGTCAGTGGGCTCAAGGTGTACTCAGAGGAGTTAGACGAGATTCTGTTCGGCCATCCGGCGGTCGAACGACCGGCCACCGTCGGCGTTCCGGACCCAGAGCGGCCCGGCAGCGAGCGCGTGAAGGTGTTCGTCGAACTCGACGAGGCGTACGACGGAACCGTCGAAGCTGGAGACATCGTCGAGTTCCTCGACGGAAAGGTCGCCGCCCACGCCGTTCCGAGCGAGGTGGAATTCGTAGACGAACTCCCACTGACCGACATCGGGAAGACCGACAAGAAGGCCCTGAAGGAGCGTGCGGCTTGACGAGTCTGACCGCTGACGAAACGATGATAAAAAGGGCCTGCGAAGGCCCGTATATGAAGAACGTAGACGACCTCATCGAGAGTGCGAGCGAACTCGCGAACCACGGCCTCTCGAAAGGAGAAATCGCGGACGAACTCAACGTCTCCCGGGAGACGGCGAAGTGGCTGGTCGAACAGAGCGAAAAGCAGTCGCGACAGACGCAGACGCGAGCGCAACCCAGTGCGGACGCGAGTCCCGACGACATCCACGTCGATTGGAGTTCGCTCGGACGCAACAGTCAGCGACTGAGTTACACCGCGAAGACGATGGCCAACGTCCTCGGCGAGGCCGCAGAGCAAATCGAGTTGACGGTCGGCATCGAGAAGGCGGGCGTCCCGCTCGCCACCGCCGTCGCTCGGTCGCTCGACACGGAACTCGCCGCCTACGCACCCGCGAAACACCGCTGGGAGAGCGGCGACATCGAAGAACAGGACCTGGGCGGGAGTTTCTCACGGAACTTCGCGCAGGTTCGGGGTCGCAAGTGCGTCATCGTGGACGACACCATCACGAGCGGGACGACGATGACCGAGACGATCGAGGCCGTAGAGGAGGAAGGCGGCGAAGTCGTCGCGTGCGTCGTCCTCGTGGACAAACAGGGCGTCGAGGAACTGGAAGGCGTACCGGTTCACTCGCTCGTTCAGGTCATGCGGGTCGATCGGTCCTGAGAACGTTCCGCCCAATCTCTTTAGGGGAAATCTTCTTTTAAGGGCGTAGAGTATGCCACAGCGACTCACAGAATCAGGGGTGATTCAGGGACGGCGCTCGTGGGGCGTGCGCCGCGAACGGGTCATCGACGCAAGGATTTTAGACCGCGAGCGGGTACCGTTGGGTATGACCTTTCAGCCCGGCGAGTCACTGAGTCAAGACGAAGTAACGGAACGCGTAGACAGCGCCATCGAGGAAAACGAGGTCGTCCTGTTCATGAAGGGTAACCGCCTCATGCCCCAGTGTGGCTTCTCGAAACGCGCCGTCCAGCTCATCGGCCAGTACCGCGAGGACTTCGAGACGGTGGACACCCTGGCCTCGCTCGACGAGTTCCGCGTCGCACTCAAGGCCCACAGCGGGTGGGAGACAATTCCACAGACCTACGTGAACGGCGAGTTCATCGGCGGGAGCGACATCCTCGCAGAACTGGACGAACGTGGAGAACTCGAGGCAGCACTCGACGCCTGAACTGTCGCGTTCGAAACGCGAGATTCGCCTGCCGGCAGGCTGATTGCCGGCGTGTTCTGGGCGGCGAAACCGAAAGGGTAGCCCATATAAGCCCCGAACACCTATGTACAGACGACCCCATACGGAGCCGCTGTCGACTCCGTTTGACGCCCCACACTCATGACCAGCCGCGTATATCGACTCCACTCGACGCTCGAACTGCCACTCGAGGATGTCCACGAGTTCTTCGAAAGTGCCGACCTGCCAGAAGAAATCTCAGACATCGACATCACTCGACGCAATAACACCCTTATCATCAGTGCGGTTGCCGCCGATGACAGCATCAGCAAGTACACGCCGACGGCGCAGCTGAAAGCAAGCGTCAGCGAGAACCGCGTGTACGAAGTTCCACTCGACGAGTGGAACAAAGCACAGCGGGGCGGCGCACCAAACTGGGGTGCCGCAGAGCAGGAGGAACAGGAAAAGCCGCCGTCCGAACTCGTCGAGTACGCCTGCTTCAAGGGCGACCGCGAGACGGTGCTCCAGAATACGGCGCTCCAGTACCCGATGTTCGAGGTGCTGTGTGAACTCGCGAAAATCGCAGAGAAGGGGACGCTCACCGCGATTTCCGCCATCGACGACGAACTCGTCGCGACGCGCATCGTCGACGGTGAGGAGCGACCGGCCTCCATCGACGTCGTCGAAAACCCGACCGAAGACGCCGCCTCGAAGAAGGGCGTCAACTGGCGGGACAACAAGTTCATCTCGTAAGTTTCACTCGTTCTTTCCATCGCTCGTGTGCCCGTGAGCGCACGCGCCGGGCGACCCCTGTGTGTCATTATCACCCGTTTTCAGGCCGTAACGCCTTTTACAGTCCTAATTATATGCAATTATGAAGATGGCACAGAGCTTCCCCGACTACGTCAACGCAGACTACACCGACGGTGAAGGCGAGAGCGCCGAGGACTATCCCTCGATCGAGCACAAAATCGAGAAGGCAATCGAAGTCACGAAGAAGGGCTTAGAGGAGTACGAGAACCCCGCAATCATGTGGACCGGCGGGAAGGACTCCACCCTCGTCCTCTACTTCGTCAAAGAGGTCGCAGACCGATTCGACCTCGAAATGCCCCCTGCGGTGTTCATCGACCACTTCCAGCACTTCGACGACCTGCTCGACTTCGTCGAACACTGGGCCGACGAGTGGGACTTAGAGGTTATCTACGCCCGCAACGACGACGTGGGCACCCTCGCAAACGAGCCGGGCGATACCATTAACGTCTCGGACCTGAACGAGCAGAACCAGCACCACGTCCGCAACATCCTCGAATACGAGGAGGACACGTTCCCGTTCCTGCTCGACACCTACGTCGGCAACCACCTGCTCAAGACCGTCGCGCTCAACAACGCGTTAGAAGAGTACGACATCGACGGCGTCATCTCCGGCATCCGCTGGGACGAGCAGGAAGCCCGTGCCGACGAGACGTTCTTCAGCCCACGTCACGACCCGGACATCTACCCGCCACACGACCGCATTCAGCCAATCCTCCAGTTCGACGAGGCGGACGTCTGGGAGGCGTTCTGGAACTTCGTCGTCCCGGAGACGGTCGCAGACTACCCGGACGAGGGCTACGTGCCACAGGACTACGACGACCTGCCAAACGGTCTGACCCACAAGGACGTGCCGGTCAGCCCGAAGTACTTCGAGGGCTTTCGCAGCCTCGGCAGCGAAGTCAGCACCGAAAAGAGCGACACCGAGCCTGCATGGCTGCAGGACTTGGACAACACGACCGAGCGCGCGGGCCGCGCCCAGGACAAAGAGGACCTGATGGAACGCCTGCGCGACCTCGGCTACATGTGAAGTCGGTCACGTAGACCGCTTCCCCCGCCGTGTGTCATCCCACGGCAGGTACTCTCGGCGGACGCGGTGGCACACGCGGCCTCTGCAGGGAGGCCAACGCCTGACGGGTGGGTCCGTCCGGTGAGTATGGTTGGGTAAACCGCCACCGATTCGCCAGTTTTCCGTTCACAACCCTCGTTAGCGACAGCACCGTCACGCGGTTCAGGCGGGCAAAGAGACCCTAACGTTCCGGTAGGCAACCCATACCAATATCGTGCGAGCGCACAAACTACAGTACCAATGCCTGAAGGGTTTCCCTCGTATCTCAGCGTGGACTACGAAGACGGCCGCGGCCAAAGTGGTGCAGACTACCCGAGCGTAGACGAGAAGATTGCGAAGGCAATCGAGGTCACGAAGACCGCCCTCTCTCAGTACAAGAACCCGGCCATCATGTGGACCGGCGGGAAGGATTCCACCCTCGTCCTCTACTTCGTCAAAGAAGTCGCAGCGGAGTTCGGCTACGAGATGCCGCCCGTCGTCTTCATCGACCACTACGAACACTTCGAGGACGTGACGGCGTTCGTCCACCGCTGGGCCGAAAACCTCGGTCTCGAACTCATCGTCGCGCGCAACGAGGACTTCGCTCGTCTCGGGGCGACGCCCGGCGACGAGATTCCCGTCGCCGACCTGAACGAGCAGAACCAGCGCGAACTGCGCGAGCGACTCGACCACACCGCGGACACGTTCGTCTTCTCCGCGGACTCCTACGCGGGCAACCACCTGCTCAAGACCGTCGCGCTCAACAACGTCATCACCGAACACGACATTGACGGCGTGTTCTCCGGGGTGCGCTGGGACGAACAGGACGCCCGCAAGAACGAGACGTTCTTCAGCCCGCGCCACGACTCCGAGAAGTACCCGCCACACGACCGGGTGCACTCGATTCTCCAGTTCAACGAACGCGCCCTCTGGGACGCCTTCTGGTTCTACCTCGTGCCCGACCTCGTGCCCGAGTACCCACAGGAGGGCTACGTGCCACAGGGTTACGACGACCTGCCGAACGGCCTGACGCCAGAAGACCTCCCCGTGGGGCCGAAGTACTTCGAAGGCTTCCGCAGCCTCGGCACCTCGAAAGGCTCTGCGAAGAGTGAGGACCGCCCCGCGTGGCTGCAGGACTTAGAACACACCACCGAACGCGCCGGTCGCGCACAGGACAAGGAAGGCCTCATGGCCCGCCTGCGCGACCTCGGCTACATGTAAGGGTTCTTCGAACGAATTTTTCACGAACGTTGGGAATGATTTATTTCCTCCTTTCGTGATGGTGAAACGTGATGGGAGTTCACAACCTCCACGAGTACGACGCAGTGTGCGACTCTTTCGATTGGTCCGACATCTTCGACGAGGCAGACTGGGATGCACCCGACTCGCTCAACATTGCCCACGAGGTGTGTGACCGCCACGCCGAAAATCGCGAGAAGGTGGCCCTCTACTACGCCGGCAAAGACGGCGAGCGCGAGACGCTCACCTTCTGGGAGCTCGCTCGCCAGTCGAATAAGTTCGCGAACGTTCTCGCCTCCCTCGTCGACGAGGGCGACCGCGTGTTCTCGTACATGCCCCGCATCCCCGAACACTACGTCTCGCTCGTCGGGACGCTCAAGACGGGCGCGGTCTGGGGCAGCGTGAACGAACGCTACGGGCCGGACGGCATCGCCTACCGCCTCGACGACTGCGACGCGAAGGTCGTCGTGACGTCGGCGGCGAACCGCGAGACGGTCGGTCGGGCACTCGAAGACGCCCCCTCGGTCGAACACGTCATCGTCGTCTCCGAAGACGGGACGGGCATCAAGAAAGGCGACCTGAGTTTCCACGCCGAACTCGACGGCGCGAGCAGGCACTTTGACGTCGCCGAGACGAGCGGCGAGGACAACGCGCTGCTCTACTACACGAGCGGGACGACGGGCCGGGCAAAAGGCGTCCTCCACAAGCACCGCTGGGTCGGTGGCGTCGCCGCGACGCAGAAGTTCGCGGTGGACCTGCAACCGGGCGACCTGTACTGGTCGACCGGCGACCTCGGATGGCTGACCGGCCCGATAAATACGCTCGGTGCGTGGTACTGGGGCGCGAGTCTGTTCACCTACGAGGGCGAGTTCGACCCCGAGACGTGGGCCGGCCTCCTCGACGAGTACCCCATCTCCGTGCTGTTCAGCGTGCCGACGGCCTACCGGATGCTCCGCGAACATCAGGACGTTCTCGACGGGACGGGCCTGAACCTGCGCCACGCGCTCAGCATCGGCGAACCGCTCAGTGCGGGCGTCGTCGAGTGGGGTGAGGACGTCCTCGGCGTCACCATCCACGACACCTACGGCCAGACCGAGACGGGGAACATGATTATCAACAACTACCCGACGATGGAACTGCGCCCCGGCAGCATGGGCAAACCGCTGCCCGGCATCGAAGCCGACGTGGTAGACCCGGAGACCGGCGAACCACTGGAACCCGGGGAAACGGGTGAAATCGCCCAACGTGGCGAGTACCCGTGTTTCTTCGCCGAGTACTGGAACCAGCCCGAAAAGACCGAGAACTGCTTCAAAAACGGCTGGTACCTCTCGGGCGACGTCGCCCGCAAAGACGAAGACGGCTACTTCTGGTTCGAGGGCCGCGGCGACGACGTCATCATCTCCTCGGGGTACCGCATCGGCCCGTTCGAGGTCGAGAGTTCGCTCGGCGAACACCCCGCCGTCGCCGAATCCGCCGTCGTGCCAAAACCCGACCAGAAGCGCGGCCACGTCGTGAAGGCGTTCGTCGTCCTGAGCGAGGGAACCGAACCGAGCGAAGACCTGAAGGAGGATATCCGCCAGCACGTCCGCAACGAACTCGCGGCCCACGAGTATCCCCGCGAAATCGAGTTCGTCGAGGACTTACCGAAGACGGTAACAGGGAAGATTCGCCGCACCGAACTGCGCGACGGCGAGTAGGGCGGAAACCGTTTTCCGGCCACCGCGTGTACCTCTCGCCATGTCCGAGGAGTCGGTATACTTTCGTGAAACACAGCGGTTCAGACAGCCGTGGCTCTGGGTGCTCCTCGTCGGCCTCACCGCACTGCTCCTGTGGGTCGCGTTCACGGAGACGGAATCGTTGGGCGAGCGTGTCCTCGTCGCTGCGCTCGGCGTCGCCTTTCCGCTGTTTTTCGTCGTTCTCGGCCTGCAAACGGAGGTCAGAGCCGACGGGGTTCACCTTCGCTTTTTCCCGCTCCACCTGACCGAACGGCACGTCCCGGCGAGTGACCTGACGGGCTTCGACGCCCGCGAATACCGCCCGCTGTCCGAGTACGGCGGGTGGGGGATTCGCCGCGGGCGAAACGGCTGGGCGTACAACGTACAGGGAACTGACGGCGTCGAACTCAGGTACGACGGAAAGACACTGCTCGTGGGGACACAGCGGCCCAAGGAGTTCGTTGCGGCACTGAATCGGATGCGGCAGTAACGTTACTTCGGCCGGAGGAGGTCGGCGATGGTGACCAGAATACCGAGGAGCCAGCCGAGTGGAACCGCGATGCCGAACCACATGCCGACGTAGGCGACGCCCTCTAAGTCGTACTTCGTCCGGATGTACGTGTTGAGGTCGCCGACGGTGAGCAGATTGTCGAGAATCCACTTCGCGAGCGTCGTGCTCTGGGGGAAGATGGCGTCCGCGAGGGTCGGCGAGTAGAGCGCCGCGACGACGGGTGGCAGGAACAGCGCCGTCATCCCGAACGGATAGGCGAGCAGGACGGTGGTTCCCCGCCCGCCCGCACGACTGGAGAGGACGGCCAGCACGGCCGCGACAGTGGCGACGACGCTCGCGGCGGCGACGGCAATGAATCCATCCGCAGAAAAGCGCATCCTTGCCAGTGCTGTGAGTGCTCCCCAGACGACCAGCGAGAGGAGGAGGACGCCGAGGACACCGAGGCGCGTGGCTGTCCCGTCTATCTTGCGAGTGTAGAACCGCGTCATGTAGCCGAACAGAGCGAGCGGGTAGAAGATGGCGACGAGTGGCGCACCGAGCGCACCCCACAGCCGGTAGGAGACCTTGCCGAGGGTGTTGTTCGGTCGCCACTTGCCGAGAACGGTGTGTTCGGTGTCCAGTTGGCGCGGGAACACCAGTTCCATCCACGTCTCGTGTAATCGCTTCAAATCGACGCGGATGCCCGCGAGGACCCCGTCTTTTCGTTGACCGACCGACATTGAAACCGAATTTCGGGCGAATGCCCTTAACTGTCCACCTTACCCGCGGGTAAATCGCCCGCCTACCACGGCGCGAACGACGGGTCGACCTTGCGTTCCGTGCGGTCGAGTTCGTCGATG
Organism: Haladaptatus sp. QDMS2; assembly: GCF_029338295.1. Classification (NCBI taxonomy): domain Archaea; kingdom Methanobacteriati; phylum Methanobacteriota; class Halobacteria; order Halobacteriales; family Haladaptataceae; genus Haladaptatus; species Haladaptatus sp. QDMS2. The sequence goes on along the minus strand of NZ_CP119791.1, from coordinate 1,864,899 downwards.
GTCGTCACTTCCAGCTCCGAGAGCTCGAAGTCGAGTGAGTGCCAGTTGTCTCGGACGTGCTCCTCGCTGGTCGCCTTCGGAATGGCGGTGACGCCCTTCTCGCGGAGCCACGCGAGGCTGACCTGCGCCTCGCTCACGCCGTGGTCGTCGGCGATGGCCGAGAGTTCAGGGACGTCGAACACGTCACCGCGGGCGAGTGGCGAATAGGCGACGAGTTCGATGTCGTTCTCCGCACAGTACTCGCGCAGTTCGCGTTGGGGGAGCAGCGGGTGCATCTCGACCTGATTCGCGAATATCTCTTTGCCGGGGCCGAGTGCCTTCTGTGCCGCTTCGAGTTGCTCCGGTTCGAAGTTGCTCACGCCGATGCGGTTGACTTTGCCGTCGTCGTAGAGCGCTTCGAAGGCCTCGAGGGTTTCTTCTGCGTCGTATTCGTCCGCTGGCCAGTGGACGTACAGCAAGTCGACGTAGTCGACGTTGAGTTTGTCGAGGCTCTCTTCGGTGGACTTCACGACGTCCTCTGGCGAGAGGTTCTCGATCCAGACCTTCGTCGCGAGGAAGATGCTGTCGCGGTCGACGTCGGCCATCTCGATGCCGCGGCCGACGCCTTCCTCGTTGCCGTAAATCTGGGCGGTGTCGATGTGTCGATACCCCATTTCGAGGGCAGTTTTCACGCTCTCTGCACACTGGCGCTGGTCGTCGTTCTCCCAGGTGCCGAGACCGAGAATTGGCATGCCGCCGACACGGGGACAGTCGTCACTTGTTGGGTTGCTGGTAGGGTCAGCCATCGTCACCCGACGCTATGGCTTCGACGGGAAAATGGGTTGGGGCCGCGGTCAGTACTTCGGATTCGCGCCGGTAATCTTGTAGACGTCGTCCATGACGGCGTCACGCGATTTTCGCCAGGATTCGAAGCCGCTCGGGTCGGTGGGGTACTCCGCGTACACGTCGCGCAGTTCGCCGGCTTTCTGCTGGACCTTGTAGAGTTCGTAGAGGACGTTCCAGTGGCCGAACGTCTTGAGTGCGGTTTTGAGTTTGAGGCCGAGCCCCATCGACGCCGTTCCCTCCTTGCCGAGCGCGTCGAGGAGTTGTTGGCCGGGCAGGGCGCTGATGACGCTCACGAGGTCGTTTACGTCGTGTGCGCCGCCGAAGATGTTGTAGAGGTCCATTGCGGCGAAGCGACTGCCGAAGTCGTCCATCACGCGCTTGTTGTAGTTCCATAGGTTGGATTCGGTCACGTCGCCTTCGCTGATTGCCTCGATGGCTTCGAGGGCGGCCCAGTAGCCGGCTTTCGCCGCGCCGGGAATGCCCCCGCCAGTGGTCGGATTCACGTGGCCCGCGGCGTCGCCGACGGCCATGTAGCCGTTTGCCGTCGCCGAATCGTAGGTTCGGCGGGTCGGGAGCGCCGCGCCGAGTTTGTTCTTGATTTTCGCGCCCTTGAACTCGGGGCGGGAGCGAATGTCCTTTTTCAGGACTTCGACGAGCTTCATCGGCGGCTTGTTCATCTGGAAGCCAAGCCCGACGTTGATTTCGGTTGGCGACCGTGGGAAGTACCAGAGGTAGCCCAATTCTTCGGTCGGCTTGAATACGATTGCGTCGTGGTAATCGACCGGTTCCTTCGTGATGAGCACCTCGCGATAGGCAGAACAGAACTGCGAGTAACTCACCTTCGTATCGAACGTGGTGTCAGAGAAGTCCACCTTGTCCTGGAGCAGCGAGAGCGACCCGGCGGCGTCGATGACGACTTCTGCGTCGTAGTTCTTCACGCTTCCCTTGCGCGTGGCGGTGACGCCCGTGACCCGGCCTGCGTCGTTCTGGACGACGTCCTGGACGACGGTGTCCCAGTGAATCTCCGCGCCGGCGCGCTCTGCTTCTTCGAGCAGAACTTCGCCGTAGCGTTTGCGGTCCACGACGGCCCCCGGCGACCGGAACGGGATGTCGAGGTTCTTGTCCGTAACCGGGTTCTCGAAGCGGGCCTTCAGGATGTTCTCGTTGGTGAACGACTCCGCCCGGAGATAGTCCCGGTCGATGACGTCGGGGAACGTACTTTTCCCCTTGATTGCGTCACCGCAGGCAATCATCCCACCCTCCTCCTTCGACTTTCGCTCCAAGATAGCGACAGAGAGACCTTCGTTCGCAGCCGTCGCGGCCGCAAAGGTCCCGGAGGTGCCACCCCCAACTATGATAATATCGTAGCGTTCGGCTGCCATTGTTCGCACTACACTGTCGGGTCTTAAAAAAACGACGTATGTGACCCCGCTAGAGGGACGTTTCACTCGCGAATTGCGCGGGAATTTCTCAGCGAACGGGACGAACGTTGCCCAGCAACGTTTTGTTAACTCAACAACATATACTCACACGGCGGTGTCGCCCGGTCCACGACACGCCTTGGAAACCCCCATGGGACACATCGAACTACACGGCAGTGGCATGAATAGAACAATCCCGGTAGACGGCCTTTCGGGTATCATCACCATCGACATCTCCGGCGACGAGTCGCGGGTCGTCCTCCCCGAAAACGTCACCGTCGAGCGGCGAGACGCGTCGCTCGAAGCGGAGTGAAAAAACGAAAAACCAAACCCGGAGCGATTTAGTAGAACTCGCGGACGAGGTCCATCGCGCCTTCTGGCGGCTTGCTCTCGATTTTGGACATGTCTTCGGAGATGCCCCAGCGGTCCTCGAACGGAACCGACGCTTCGTTCTTGTAAATGACGCCCTGGTACTCCTTCTCGGTGTCGAAGATGACGTCCTTGGCCGCGTCCTTGTCGGTCGGGTCGTGGTCCGTCTCCTTCAGGTCCACGAGCGAGTCGCGGAAGTAGTCGTAGGTGTCCACGTCGTTGAACGTGACACACGGGCTGTAACAGTTGACGAAGGCGAAGCCGGGATGCTCGATGGCTTCCTTTATGATTTCGACGTGGCGCATCGCGTCAGACGAGAACGACTGGGCGATGAACGTGCCACCGGCGGCGAGTGCGAGGGCGTGCGGGTTGACCGGCGCCTGCATCGGGCCGTCGGGGGTCGTCGAGGTTTCGAAGTCCTCGCGGCTGGTCGGGGATGCCTGCCCCTTCGTCAGGCCGTAGATGCGGTTGTCCATCACGACGTACGTCATGTCGACGTTGCGCCGGACGGCGTGGACGAAGTGGCCCGCGCCGATGGAGAACCCGTCACCGTCGCCACCTGCGACCATCACTTCGAGGTTCGGGTTCGCGAGTTTGGCACCGATGCCGACGGGCAGGGCGCGTCCGTGGACGCCGTGCAGGGCGTACGCGTGCATGTACGTCCCAATCTTGCCCGAACAGCCGATCCCGGCGACCAGGAACGTATTGTCCGGGTTGTTGCCGGTTTCGGCGAGTGCTTTCATCATGCCGTTCATCGTCCCGAAGTCACCGCATCCGGGACACCAGGTCGGCTGCTTGTCGGATTTGAAGTCAGTGAATCGAACGTCGGAGCTCATGCCGTTGCCTCCACGGGCTCGTCGAGAGCCGCTTTGATTTCGTTTGCCAGTTCGTCTGCTTTGAACCGGACACCGTTGTACTTGTTCACGCGCTTTACGCGGGTGAGGGCATCGTGTTCGATGAGGTTCGCGAACTGGCCGGTCGCGTTACACTCGACGACGATGACCTCGTCTGCCTTCGCAATTTCCTCGGTCAGGTCGGGGCGCGGGAAGATGTACGGAACCGAGAGGAAGCGCACGGAAACGTCGTCTTCCTCTAAGAACTCCATCGCCTCGCGCATCGCGCCCTCGTTCGAACCCCACGAGATGACGAGGTTCTCAGAGTCTGCGTCGCCGAATTCGCGTGGCGACCAGTCTTCATTCTCGATGGCCGTCTGGACCTTCCGGTTGCGCTTGTCGACCTGCTTTACGCGCATGTCCGTGTCCTCGGTCCGGCGACCGAGTTCGTCGTGTTCGAGACCAGTGGACATGTGTGCGCCGCCCTTCGTACCGGGGAACGCGCGCGGCGAGACGCCGTCCTCGGTGAGCGCGTGCGGTTTGAACTGCTGTTTGTCGTTGACCCAGTCGCCGACGGTTTCGTCGTCTACGACCTTGCCGCGGTCGATTTCGACTGCGTCCATGTCGAACTCTTCGGGCGGGAAGGTCTGTTCGCTCACGGCGAGCGCGAGGTCTGCGGCGAGGTAGACCGGCGTCTGGTACTTCTCTGCCAGATTGAACGCTTCCACGGTCTTGTGGAAACACTCGGAGATGCTGGTCGGAGCGACGACGAAGCGCGGAATCTCGCCGTGGCCGCCGTAGAGCATCTGGTTCAGGTCGCCCTGTTCTTGCTTGGTCGGCATCCCCGTGGACGGCCCAGAACGCATGACGTTGGTGATGACCAGCGGCGTCTCGCTCGTCGCGATGAGGCCGAAGGTCTCGGTCATGAGGTCGATGCCCGGCCCAGAGGTTGCGGTCATCGCTCGGGCACCGGCGCGGGCTGCGCCGAGGGCCATGTTGATGGCCGACAGTTCGTCTTCAGCCTGGATGACAGCGCCGCCGAACTGCTCTACGCGTCCGGTCATGTACTCCATGACGTTGGTCGCTGGCGTGATTGGGTAGCCAGCGTAGAAGCGACAGCCGGCCGCGATTGCGCCCATGCCAATCGCTTCGTCACCGTTCAGGAGGACGTAATCCTCGTCGGTGGTTTCGAGTTCGTAGTCGAGGTCCAGGTCGTAGTTCTCGCGAACGTACTCCTGTCCCTTGCGCGCGGCCTTGGAGTTGTTCTCGACGATGGAGCCGCCCTTCGCGCCGAAGCGCTTTTCGAGCGATTCGTCGAGGTTCTCGATTGGGAACTCGGAGACTTCACACGCCGCGCCGAGTGCGACGATGTTCTGCATGATGGCCCCACCCGCCTCTTCTGCGAGGCGGCGGAGGGGAACGTTGAGGCCGATCATGCCCTCGGGGGCCTCGAAGTCCTTCATCGTGGTTCGTTCACCGTCGTAGATGATGACCGAGCCCTCGTGGAGCTCGCTCATGTTCTCTTCGACCGTGCGTTGGGTCAGTGCAATCAGAATGTCGAGTCGGTCTACGACACTCTCGACGCGGTCGACCGAGGTACGAATCTTGTACGCGGTGTAGCCACCACGGATTCGGGATGCGAAGTCTTTGGACGTAAAGACGTGTCGGCCTGCGCGAGAGAGTGCCTGGGCGAAAATCTTCCCAGTGGAGTCGATTCCATCGCCGGCTTCCCCGCCGATGGCCCAGTTCAGGTCCTCTGGCATTGTCGGTGATGGGTTTGCTGTAGCAGTGCAAAAGGCTTCTGAATCAGTCAGTAAACTGGGAACGAAAGCGCATTTGGCGATAGCCCACAAGTGTGGGGTATGGAACCACGTGAAGTGACCGTCGCGGCGAACCGTCGCGTCGGCCCAGACACGGTCGCACTGGACTTAGAAACGCCCGAAGGCTTCAGCGCCGAACCCGGCCAGTTCGTCAAACTCACCCTCGAAGTCGAGGGCGAACCCGTCTCTCGCTTTTACACCCTCTCTTCTCCCAGCGTGGCCGACACCTTCGAAATTACGGTGGGCATCGACCCAGAAGGCGACGTTGCCCCGCACCTGGAGGCGCTCGAAGCGGGCGACGTCGTCCAGATTGCCGGCCCGTTCGGCAACGACTACTACGAAGGCGAATCGCGCGTCGTCATCCTCGCGGGCGGCCCCGGCGTCGGTGCCGCAATCGGCATCGCAGAGCGCGCCGTCGCCGAGGGCGGCGAAGCCGGACTCGTCTACCAGGACGACGCACCGGTCCACGAGGACCGCCTCGCCGCGCTCACCGAGAAGGGGGCCGCGGTCCACATCCTCACAGACGACGAGGACATGACCGACGCCGTCGCCTCGGTGCTCACCGGCGATGAACAACTGTTCATCTACGGATTCGCAGACTTCCTGGACGCCGCGACGACTGCGCTCCAGGAGGCCGGTGCAGACCCGGAAACGGCCAAGGTCGAGAACTTCGGCTGAGACGGCAACAACCGTTTTATCGGAAGGCACACATCTTCCGGTGTGTCCCAGACTCCCAACGCCGAGCGCGAAGCCACGCGTCTCTGTGAGCGACTGCGCGCGGACTACGGCGACCTTCCTAACGTGTACGAAGAGGAGGTGCCGATTCCCGCCGGCCGCTTCGCCGACTTCTGGGAGTACGCAGACGATGGGTTCGTCCGGGCGGCGGGCGCGCGAGTGACCGACGACCAGGACCGCCTGCTCATGTTGCGCGACCGGGGTGCGCCGCGCGACTGGACGTATCCTGGCGGCGGGTTCGAACCCGAGGACGATTCGCTCGAAGGCTGCGCCGTCCGCGAGGTGCGCGAGGAGACGGGCATCGCGTGTGAGGTGACCGACGTCTGTCTTCCACACCGCTTTTACTACACGACCGAGAATCGCGACGACGCGATTCTCACCTTCGGCGTCTTCTTCGACGCCGTGGCGACCGGCGGGTCGTTCACGACGCCAAACGACGAAGCCGTCGAGGCGCGCTGGTTCGAGACGCCGCCACCGCTCGACACCATCCCCGAGATGCTTCGCCCCACGGTCGAAGCGTGGGACTCGTCCGGCTAGAACAGCCCAGAGAGCGCGACGACGCCGAACCCGACGAGTACCACGCCCGCGATGACGTTTACCCGTTTGAGCCATTGTGCCGTAACCCGGTCGCGAATCCGTGAGACGACGCCCGCGAGGAACAGCCACCACCCGACGGACCCGGTGAACACGCCCGCGACGAGCGCCCCCGCCTCGACGACCGAGCCAACGGCGACGCCGAACCCCGTGACGACGGCGGCGAACGCGAGAATCGTCGCCGGGTTGCCGAGCGTGAGTGCGAGGGTGGTCGCGTAGTCGCGGGCAAGGCTCGTCCCCGTCGGAACTCCAGCGGGCCGGGCTGCTGGTGCTCTCCGTGCCGTCTGCACCCCGAGGGCTACGAGCAAGAGGCCGCCGCCGAGCCTGAGTGCCGCCGCGTGGGTCACAAGCACCGCTGCGACCACCGTCGCGCCGAAGGCGACGAGCGCCCCGTACAGCGCGTCGGCCGTCGCCGCTCCCAGTCCCGAAACGAACCCCGACGGGAACCCGCGTTCGAGCGTTCGCTGGATGCAGAGGATGCCGATTGGGCCGACCGGCGCAGCGATGGAGACGCCGAACACGAGGCCGAGGCCGAACGTCTCCATCGCGGTGGACATCGTCACCCCGTAATCGTCTCGTCGTGACAGACGAACTCCACCGAGTTGCCGTCCGGGTCCGCGAAGTACAGCGACCGCCACTGCACCCACGCGTGGGTGGTGGTTCGCACGTCGAGTCCAGCGTCTTCGAGTCGCGCAACTTCGGAATCGAAATCCGAGAGGTCGATGGTGAACGCGACGTGGTCAACGGTCGTGAACCGCTGGTCGATGCCCTCGTACTCGTCCGTGGCGGTGCGGTCGAAGAGGACGAACACCTGCGTGTGGCCGCCGTAGGACTCGCCGAGCGAGAAGAACACGGCGGTGTCGCCGCGTTCGAGGACGGAGAGGCCGACCACGTTCTCGTAGAAGTCGGCCATCTCGTCTATGGACTCCGTACGGAACGCGATTTCGCCGAGGGCTTTCACGGCGGCCATCAGTGCTGGACGAACTCCATGAGGATGCCGCCTGTCGATTTGGGGTGGAGGAACGCCACGTCGTGACCCCACGCGCCGGGGCGCGGTTCCTCGTCGATGAGTTCGATGCCCATGTCGCGGGCGTGGTCGAGGGCGGCCTCGATGTCGTCGGTCGCCACCGCGAGGTGGTGGATACCCGGCCCGTTGTTTTCGAGATACCGTGAAACGGTCCCGTCCTCGATTGGCTCTAACAACTCGAAGTAGCCGTTTCCGCAGTCGAGAAAGACGACGCGGAGGCCGCCGAACTCCTCTTCGTGGACGGCAGGCATGGAGAACAGGTCGCCGTAGAGGTCGATGAGCGCGTCTGCGTCGTCTGTCGCGATGCCGGCGTGGTCGAATTCCATGTCTCACCCGAGGCGCGAACAGGTGATAAAAACGAGGGACAGTGGCGAACCTAGAGCGCCGCGCCGGGACGGTACTCGCCGAACACGTCGCGCAGCGTGTTCGAAATCTCGCCCGTCGTCGCGTACACCTTCACCGCGTCGATGATGTACGGCATGAGGTTCTCGTCGCCTTCTGCGGCCTCCGTGAGCGCCGCGAGCGCGTCGTCTACGGCCTCCTCGTCGCGGTCGGCTTTGACCTCGTCTAAGCTTTCGATTTGGCGGCGCTCGTCTTCCTCGGTGACCTCCTGGACGTCCGGCTGGGGGTCCTCTTCGACGCGATACTTGTTCACGCCGACGATGATGCGCTCTTCGTTCTCGATCTCTTTCTGGCGCTCGAAGGCCACGTCCTGAATCTGGCGCTGGACCCACTGGTCCTCGATGGCCTCGCGCATCCCGCCGCGCTCGTCGACTTCCTCGATGAGTTTCATCGCCTCTTCTTCCAGGGTGTCGGTCAGACTCTCGACGTAGTAGGAGCCAGCGAGCGGGTCGATGGTGTCCGCCGCGCCCGACTCGTGGGCGAGAATCTGCTGGGTGCGCAGCGCCGTCTGGACGGACTGCTCGGTCGGCAGCGAGATAGCCTCGTCTTTCCCGTTCGTGTGCAGGCTCTGGGTTCCGCCGAGGACTGCGGCGAGTGCCTGGTAGGCCACGCGGACGACGTTGTTCTCGACCTGTTGGGCCGTGAGCGTGGAGCCACCGGTCTGCGTGTGGAACTTGAGTTGCTTCGATTTCGGATTCTGCGCGTCGAAGCGCTCTTCCATGATGCGCGCCCAGAGGCGGCGCGCGGCGCGGAACTTCGCGACTTCCTCGAAGATGTTGTTGTGCGAGTTGAAAAAGAAGGAGAGCTGTGGCGCGAAGTCGTCCACGTCGAGGCCTGCGTCGAGGGCGGCTTTGACGTACTCGATGCCGTCACCGAGGGTGAAGGCAAGTTCCTGTGCGGCGGTCGAACCCGCCTCGCGGATGTGGTACCCGGAGATGGAGATGGTGTTGAACTTCGGCACCTCCTCGGCACAGAATTCGAAGATGTCCGTGATGATGCGCATCGACGGTTCCGGCGGGAAGATGTAGGTGTTGCGCGCGACGTACTCTTTGAGAATGTCGTTCTGGATGGTTCCGCGCAGTTTCTCGCGGTCGACGCCCTGGTTGTCGCCGACGGCGATGTACATCGCGAGCAAGATGGATGCGGGGGCGTTGATGGTCATGCTCGTCGAAACTTCGTCGAGCGGAATCCCGTCGAACACCGTCTCCATGTCGGCGAGCGAGTCGATGGCGACGCCGGACTTCCCGACTTCGCCCTGTGCCATCGTCGCGTCCGAGTCGTAGCCCATCTGCGTCGGCAGGTCGAACGCCATCGAGAGCCCCGAAGACCCGCTGTCGAGCAGGTAGTGGAAGCGTTCGTTCGTGGCCGCTGCGGTCGAGAAACCAGCGTACTGGCGCATCGTCCAGAGGCGACCGCGGTACATCGTCGAGTAGACGCCGCGGGTGTAGGGTTCCTGCGCCGGGAACCCGATGTCCTCGTCGTAGTCCTGGTCTGCGATGTCGTTTGGCGTGTAGAGGCGCTGTACGGATTGCCCGCCGGTGTCCGTGGTGAAGTCCTCTTTGCGCTCGCCAAAACGGTCGAGCGTCGGTTTGACCTGTTGGTCCTCCCAGGTCTCCTTTTCCTCCCGAATCTGCGCCAGGTCGTCGGGGTCGAACATTATCAGAATCGATGCAGCGGGCGGCCTAAAGGTTTGTGAGACTGTCCCAACCTTGCCGTCTCTCGCGCAACTCGTGCCTGCGGCTCTGTGGGTGTGAAGAAAAAGCCCGGAAAGGGGTGAGTTCGATTACGCGGCTGGCAGGCCGAGCATGACCGTCATCGTGATGGCCATGATGATGAAGCCGCCGACCATCGCGACCGTGGAGTACCCGATGATGTCACGGGCACGCAGGTTCGCGAGTGCCAGCAGTGGGAGCGCCCAGAACGGCTGAATCATGTTGGTCAGCTGGTCGCCGAACATTTCGATGATGATAGCCGTCTCGAGTGGCATGCCCAGTTGCGCCGTGGTGTCGAGCAGGATTGGTCCCTGTGCGACCCACTGGCCGCCGCCGGACGGAACGAAGACGTTCACGATACCGGCGCTGATGAGACCGATGACCGGCCACGTCGTCGGCGTCGCGATGCTCGCGAAGAAGTTCGCGATGGTCGCGGTCAGTGCCGTGCCTGTGAGCAGCCCGGAGATACCCGCGTAGAACGGGAACTGGAAGATGATGCCGCCGACGTTCTCGACGGATTCGTCCATCTGCTGGACGATGCGCTTTGGCGTGACCCAGAGAATCATCGCGAAGAAGATGAACATCGCGTTGATGGAGTTCAGGGTGAGACTCGAGAGCCCTTCACCGCTGATAATCCACGCGTCGATGACGTAGTAGAGCGGGAACGCCGCGATGACGAGCCCGATAATTTTCGAGTTGTTGAGTTTGTCTGCGAAGGTATCTTCTGCGATGCCCGTCGCAGAGGCCGTTTTCGTGCCCTCTGCGACGCCGCCGTCGGTCGCGGCCTGTCCGCCGGACATCTGCCGGTAGACTTTGTCCGGCAGGCTCTTGATTTCATCGTCATCTTTGGGGTGAAGTGCACCCATGAGCGGTGGGATGACAGTGAGCATGAGCGCCACCGTAACCAAGTTCACCGGGTGCCCGAGGGTCCGGCCGAGCGAGAAGCCATTCTCCATGACGTTCTCGTTCGGGAACTTCGCGAGTGCCGCCTCGAAGGTCGGTGGGATGAGTGCGGGGTCCGCCATGATGAGACCACTCGAGGTGGTCAGCCCGGAGTGCCAGATCATGAGCGCGGTGTACCCGGCGGCCGCCAGCAGTGGGTAGTGAAGGTTAAGCCCCTTCTCTTTACCGTGGTAGGCGACCTGCTTTGCCATCACCGCGCCGACGATGAGGCCGAGCCCCCAGGAGATGAGGCCGGCGAGCATCCCGACGAACGAGACGAACGCGACGGCCGTGAACGGGCTCGATGGGAGTTTCGCGATACGCGCGAGAAAGTTGGTTACTGTTGGGGATTTCGCGATTGCGTCACCCATCATCAGTGTCACGGCGAACGCCGCCATGAAGCCGAGGAGTGTCCACACCCCGCCGACCCACGCATCCATGGCCTCCGTCGGGGTGGACCCGACGGCGACTGCACCACCGAATGCGATGACTGTCAGTAGTATTACAAGAACGTACGGATTTGGAACGTATCTCAGCGAAAGTTCAGCGAAAACGCCACCGAGTTTACGTATTGGGTCTGTGATTGCCATTACCTTACTGCACCGTGTTCATCCATTGAAGAAGTGCTATATAATGGTTTGGTACACGTTGTCACCAGACAGAGAATTAATTAATTGGGATTTCGTTTCAGAATTAGAATACGTAGATGGAGGGCACGTCGAACCGGTTCGACACATCGCCGACTGAACTCCGACTATAATTCGTGCAGAATACCCGGCTATACCCGGTGGTTTAAGTTAAATCTGCGTTCGTGTCTCTCACCCTGACGGTCAGGTGCGCGCCATATATCAATAATCACTCAGTTGTTTCTATCACGATTTTTCCTAACACTCCTGGCGACGCCGCGTGTGCCATCGCGTCCGCCGCCTCGGCGAGGGGGTAGGCCGCCTCGATGACGGGGTCGATAGACCCCGCTGCGAGTAGTGGTGAAACCGCCGTAAGGACCCGTCGTTGGTCGTCCATCGAAGCCATGATAGACATGAACCGAATGTCGGCGTCGTCAAACATTGCCGCGAGGGCTCGTTCGGGGGTCAGCGCCGCGCGCGCACCCTGCCCGATGACGACGACGCGGCCGCCGCGGCCGACCGCCGCGAGGTCGGTTTCGATGTGTTTGTCCGCGTGCGAATCCAGCACGACGTCCACGGGTCTGCCCGCGAGCGACGCGCGGACCGCATCCGCCAGGTCGTCCTCGCGGTAGTCGACGACGGCCGTCGCGCCGAGTCCCTCCACGAACGCGGTCGCTTCCTCGCCGCGGGCCGTCCCGACGACGGTCGCCCCGGCGTTGACCGCAATCTGGACGGCGACGTGGCCGACGCCGCCCGACGCGCCGTGGACGAGACACGTTTCACCGACCCGCAGGTCGCCTCGCGTGACGAGTCCGCGCCACGCCGTCGCACAGACGAGCGCGGCCGCCGCGCCCGTCTCGAAGGAGACTGCATCGGGGAGGGTTGCGAGTCTAGCAGCCGGAACCGCCGCGTACTCGGCGTACGTCCCGTCGTCCTTCCACCCGAAACCCGTTCCATAGACCCTGTCGCCGGGTTCGAGGCGCGTGACGCCCGCACCGACCGCGTCCACGACGCCCGCGAGATCCACGCCGCAGACGTGGGGCAGGCCCGCCGTCGGTTCGAGCAGGCCGCTTCTGAGTTTCGCGTCGATCGGATTGACGCTCGCCGCCTCGATGGCGACGCGCACTTCGCCCGCTCCCGGATTCGGTTTCGGCACCTCGTCGAGCGAGAGCACAGACTCGTCGCCGTACTCGTGGTATCGAATGGCACGCATGGGCCGTGCTACGGAAAGGAGGGAGAAAACGCTTCAGATGGCGGACATCGCTGCAGTGGCGACGAGTTCGCGCGCTTCCTCTGGGTCGTCGGTCGCAGACAGCGCGAGCGCCAGGGTGATGCGGGCTTTCTGCGCCGGCAGGTCGCCGCCCAGAATCGCGCCGTGTTCTTCGAGGGTGCGCGCGCCGCCTTCCTTGCCATAGATGCCGTTGACCGCGCCGCCGTGACACCGCGAGGTGACGACGACGGGCACGCCCCGGTCGATTGCTTCGGCTGCCGCCGTTTCGAGCCCCGGCGTCGTATTTCCGAGGCCCATCCCTTCGAGAACGATGCCGGAGACGCCGTCTTCGAGGGCGCGTTCTATCTGCCGGCCATCGACGCCCGCGGCGCTCTTCACCATCTCGACGCGGGCGGTCACGTCCGTCGCGGGAATCGAAACCGACTCGCTGCCCGGTTCGCGGAAGAAGCGGACGTAGCCCCGAAGCACGTTCGCCACCGGCCCCGCGTCGGGCGCGTAGAACGTATCGAGATTGCTGGTGTGGCCCTTCGTCACGGTGCGTGCGGAGTAGAGACTGTCCGCGAAAGCGATGTACGCCCCGCCCGCCTCGCGGACGCGCTCGTGACTCGCAGCGCGAACTGCTGTGAGCAGGTTAGCCGGGCCGTCTGCGCCGGGTTCGTCGCCCCGACGTTGCGCTCCCGTGAACACGACCGGAATCGTATCGCCCGCGACCACGTCGACGAAGTACGCAGACTCCTCCATCGTGTCCGTGCCGTGGGTGACGACGACGCCGTCTACCCCCTCTGCGGCGAGTTCGCGGACTCGCCGGACGATGGTGGCCATCGTATCGAAACCGAGTGCAAAACTCGAAATCTGGGCCACCTCCTCGACCGAGATGTCCGCGTGGTCGGTGAGGCCGGGGACGGCCTCAACCAGTTCGTCGCCCGCCCTCGTGGGGGTCGCGCCCTTGTCGGTGCCGGTGCTCGCGATGGTTCCGCCAGTCGAAAGAACCGCGATGTGTGGTGTCATACGACTTTCTCCGTCGTCTGGCACGTAAGCCTGTCTGTCATACTCGGCGCTCGAGTTCCAACAGCGCCCCCGAGAGGACGTCGATGCCGACGAAGATGTCGTCCTCGTTCACGTCGAACGTCGCCGTGTGGTGGCCGCCGGGGTGGTCCGTCCCGACGATGGGGAAGCCAGCGACGCCGCCGTTCTCCTGCACCGCTCGCATGAGGTAGGTGGCGTCCTCGCTCGCGCCGAAGTTCCCGGTGCGCAGCACCGAAGTGACACCGTCGGTCTCTTTTGCAGCGGTCGCAACCGCGTCAATCGATGTCTCGTCGCTGTCCACGCGCGGAGCACGGCTCACCATCTCGATGTCTACCTCCACGTCGTGCATTTCGGCGGCCGCCCGGATGGTGCGTTCTGCTTTTTCTTGCATGTAGTCTCGCAGGTCGTTCGTCTCGGCACGAACCTCGATTTGCAGTTCGCCGTGGTCGGGGATGATGTTCGACGCCTCGCCAATCTTGGCCTTGCCGACGTTCACCCGCGTCATGCCGTCTGCGTGGCGCGGAATCGCGTAGAGGTTCTGAATGGCCGCGGCGGCCGCCTGCATGACGTTGCGCCCCTCGTTCGGCGCGAGGCCCGCGTGGGCCGGTTCGCCGGTGAACCTCACCGTCGATTTCTGGACGGAGAGCGGTTTCACGCTCCCGGCGACGATTTCACCGGACGGGTGGCCGAGGCCGATGTGGACCGCGAGCAATCCCTCCACGTCCTCGATGAGCGGCGAGTCTGCCATCGACTTGCCGCCGCCGAGAACCTCCTCTGCGGGCTGGAAGAACACTTTGAGCGTGCCCGAAAAGTCGCTCTGCTGGATGGCCTCGATGGTTCCAAGGCCCATCGTCATGTGCGAGTCGTGGCCGCAGGCGTGCATCGCGTTCTCGTTTTCGGAGCGAAAGCCCTCTTGGACGGGGTAGTGGCTCTCGTCGGTCGATTCCGGCTGCGGGAGCGCGTCGATGTCCACGCGCAGGCCGAGTACGGGGCCGTCGCCTTTCTCGACGACCGCGACGACACCTGTGTGACCCCCCTTCGTCTTTTCGAGAACGTCTTCGCGAGCCCCGTTTTCGCGCGCTTTCTCGAACCAGTGGTCGAGGTCGGCTTCCTCGGGGACGCTCATCCGCGATTCCGAGACGAGCACGTCGCTGCCGACGTGAAGCTCGTCCACGTCGAGGGCTTCGAGTTCGTCTACCAGTCGGCTCGTCGTGAGGAATTCGCGCCACGACGGTTCTGGGTATCGGTGGAAGGTTCGTCGAATCTCGACCGCCCGGTCTCTGATTCCCTGACTCATGGGTTCGTTCCACACGATGAGAAGTGGGGTTATAGCGTTCAGGGTGGCGGCGACTTCACACGGAGCGAACGCGGTCGCGCAACTCGACGCGTCGGATCTTCCCGCTCGACGTCTTCGGCAGGTCGTCTACGATGTGGAGACGACGCGGGTAGGCGTGGTGGGCGAGTTTCCCCTTCACGAATCCGACGATGTCCTCGCGGAGCTGTTGGGTCGCCTCGAACTCGTTTCTGAGGACGACGAACGCCGCGACCACCTCGCCGCGCTGGTCGTCGGGGACGCCGACGACCGCTGCCTCCGCCACGGCCTCGTGTTCGATGAGCGTGCTCTCGACTTCGAACGGGCCGATACGATACCCCGAGGAGATGATGACGTCGTCGGCCCGGCCGACGAACCAGTAGACGCCGTCCTCGAAGGTGGCCGCGTCGCCGGTCAGAAACCACTCCGCACCGTCGATTGCCGTCCAGGAGTTCGCGGTCGCTTGCGGCCGGTTCAAATAGCCGTCGAAATACGTCCCGCCGCCGCGTTTGACCGCGAGTTCGCCGGTCTCGCCTTCCGCGGCTCGCTCTCCGTCTGCGAGCACCTGCACCTCGAACCCCGGAATCGACGTCCCCATGCTCCCCTGGACGAACCGGTCGGGGGCGACGTGCTGGTTGCCGACGACCATCCCGACTTCCGTGACGCCGTACTGGTCGTACACGGGCACGGAAAGTTCGTCGTCGAACCACCGGACGACCTCCGGATTGAGCGGTTCGCCCGCGCTGTTCCCCCGTTCGAGTGCGAGGTCGTAGTCCTCGTGAAGAGTGTCCTCCGCCATGAGGCCGCGGTAGGCCGTCGGACTGCTCGCGAGGGTCGTGACTCCGGCGCGCTCCATCACGTCGTACCAGGCCGCCGGGTCGAACTCCCCCGCGTACAGCACGTTCTCGACGCCCATGCTCACGGGCGCGATGCCGGCGGTGAGCAGGCCGTACATCCAGCCGGGGTCGGCCGCGCCCCAGAACACCTCGTCGCCGGTGAGGCCCATTCCGTACCAGAGGTAGGGGTAGAGCGCGGCGAGCACGCGATGGGTGAGCAGACAGCCCTTCGGAGGGCCCGTCGTTCCAGAGGTGTATTCGAGCGTCGACACGTCGTCGGCGCTCGTCCGCACCGTCTCGTGGCTCGTCGGTTGGCCCGCGAGGAGGTCTGTGTGGGCGTGGTCTTCCTCGGCGACGCCCACCCCCTCCCGGTCCACCACGACGACGTGCTCGAAGCCCACCTCGTCCTCGACGGCCGCCACGCGGTCGCGGTACTCCGGGGTCGTGAAGATGACGTTTACGTCGGCGTCGCCTGCCCGTGCCGCGATGGCGTCCGGGCCAAACGCGGTGAACAGCGGGACGTACACCGCTCCCGCTCGCCAGATGCCGAGGAAAATCGGGTAGAGTTCCGGTAGTCGCGGGACGAGCGTCGCCACGGGGTCGCCCCGGGAGACGCCGAGGTCGGAGAGCGCGTTTGCCACCTGCGAACTCTGTGCTTCGAGGTCGGCGTAGGTGAGCTCGACCGCGTCGCCGCCGTCGCCGTACCACGTCAGTGCCGTGCCCTTGCCGACGTTTCGCGTGACGACTTCGTGGGTGAGGTTCAGTTCTCGGGGGGCGTCCCAGTCGAACTGGTCGAACACCGCCTCCCAGGTAAAATCGGCCGCCCTTGGTATGCCCGTCATGGGTTCACCCTACCGACCGAACGCATATGTGTGTTGTTCTCACTCGGCATAGTCCGCGTCGCGTTTTTCGAGGAACGAGCGCGCCCCCTCCTGTGCCTCCGGCCCGGCAAACAGGTAGCCAAGGCCCGCTCGCATCGCGTCGTCTTCGCCCGCGAACCGGAGGCTCGTGTTGAGCCACGCTTTCGTCGTCTCGATGGCCGGCGGCGACCCGCG
Organism: Haladaptatus sp. QDMS2; assembly: GCF_029338295.1. Taxonomy (NCBI): domain Archaea; kingdom Methanobacteriati; phylum Methanobacteriota; class Halobacteria; order Halobacteriales; family Haladaptataceae; genus Haladaptatus; species Haladaptatus sp. QDMS2. The sequence continues at coordinate 1,848,133 of NZ_CP119791.1, read as the reverse complement.
CTTGAGGCTCGCCACGATGTCCGCGACGGCGTCGTCCAGTTCGTCCGCGTCAACCGCCCGGGCGAACAGCCCCCAGTCGGTCGCTTCTTCGCCGGAGAGTTTCCGACCCGCGAGCGCGAGGTCAGCGGCCCGCTGGCGGCCGATCATCCGCGCGAGTCGCTTCGCGCCGTAGAATGGGTAGGCCCCGATTTGCACCTCGGGGAGAGCGAACTCGGCGTCGGCGGGAACGACGGTGAGGTCGCAGGCGAGCAGCAGTTCGAACCCGCCGCCGTAGGCCGACCCGTTCGCCTTTCCGACGACGGGCAGTGGGGCGCCTTCGATGGCTCCGAAGCAATCGAGCGCGATTTTCGTGAGTTCGCGCACGGCCCGCGTGTCCTCGATGTCTCGCAACGTGGCGATGTCGTCGCCCGCACAGAACGCACGGCCCTCTCCCGTCAACACCGCCACCCGCGCGCCGTCGTCGTCAGCCTGCGTCAGAAAATCGTCAATCGCTCCCCACATCTCCAGCGTGAGTGCGTTCAACTTCTCCGGTCGGGCGAGGGTAATCGTCGCGACACCGTCTTCCAGGTCGTAGGTGACGTGTTCTGTCATGCCCTCCCTCCCACGCGAACGGTGATAAATGGTGACACAGGTAGGCTTATTCGCCTCCACCGGGAGGTTCCACGTATGCGAGATGTGAGTATCGTTGGCATGGGCACGACCGAGTTCGGCGTGCTCGATGCCGGCGTCAAGGACCTCGGTGTACGCGCGGTTTCTCGGGCACTCCGCTCGTGCGAAGTGGACAGGGAAGACGTAGACGCGCTCTACCTCGGCAACTTCGTCGCGGGCATCCTCGAGGGTCAGGAGACCATCGCGCCGCTCGTCGCCGATAGCGTGGGCCTTACCGGCATCCCGACGATGAAGACCGAAGGCGCGTGTGCGAGTTCCGGCATCGCCCTGCGACAGGCGTATCAGGCCGTCGCCACCGGCGTCCACGACGTGGTCGTCGTCACGGGCGTCGAGAGCATGACGAGCGCCGAGACGACGGAGTTCACCCGGGCGCTCAACAGCGCGGCAGACAACCAGACAGAGGGGAAGACCGGCCTCACCTTCCCCGGCTTTTACGGGCTCTGGCTCGACCGCTACATGCACGAACACGGGACGACGCGCGAGGAGGTCGCGGCAATTCCGGTGAAAAATCGGAAAAACGGCGCACAGAACCCCCGCGCCCGCTTCCGGGACCCGGTGACCGTCGCGGACGTGACCGAGTCGCGCCTCGTCGCAGACCCCCTCAGACTCTACGATTGCTGTCCGGCCGCCGACGGCGGCGCGGCCATCGTCCTCACCGCCCGTGACCGGGCCCGCGAGTTCACCGACACGCCCATCGACGTGCTGGCGAGCGCCCACGCCAGCGGCCGGAGTGGCGCGTACCGCTACGACGACCTGACGACGCTCGACGCCACCGTGACCGCGGCCGAGGACGCTTACGCGCAGGCGGACATCGCACCAACGGACCTCGACCTAGTCGAACTCCATGACTGCTTCTCCGCCGCCGAAATCGGCGATTCTGAGGACCTCGGCCTGTTCGAGAAAGGACAGGGCGCGCGGGCCGCAGCAGAGGGCGTGACGGCCGTCGATGGCGACGTGCCCATCAACCCGAGCGGCGGGTTGCTCTCGAAGGGCCATCCCGTCGGCGCGACGGGCATCGGACAGGTGTACGAAGCCTGCCTGCAACTGTTCGGCGAGCACGAGAATCAGGTCGACGGCGCGGAACTCGCGCTCACCCACAACCTCGGCGGGAGCGGCGCGGTGTGTACCGTCACCGTCCTCGGGAGGGGTGCGTAATGCCCGCATTCCCCGCCACCGCGTGCGCAGACTGCGGCGAGGTGTACGGATTCCCCGTCGTCGCCTGCCGCGCCTGCGGCGGCGAATCCTTCGAGGTCAACGAACTCCCCGGCGAAGGAACCGTCTACGCTCGGACGACCATCCGCGTTCCCGGCGCGGACCACCAGGGCCAGGAACCGTTCGAGGTGTGCGTCGTGGACGTCGCGGATGCGGTCCGGGTCACGGCGCGAATCCTCGACAACCCCGGCCTCGAACCGGACGACGCGGTGCAGTTCGTCGAGGAACGCGACGGCGTGTTCTTCTTCGAGGCGGCCTGACCGCCCCGGCTTACTCGGCGTCGAGCACGAAGGGGTCGCCGACCTCGCCGGCGTGGTTGTACCAGACGCTTTTGGTCTGATAGTACTCCTCTAAGCCTTCCCGCCCGTTTTCTCGCCCGAGGCCGCTCGCCTTGTAGCCGCCGAACGGCGAGTTCGGCGCGATGAGTCGGTACTCGTTTACCCAGACCGTGCCCGCTTGGACGGTCTCGACGAACCGGTTCGCCCGGTCCATGTCTCGCGTCCAGATGGCCGCTGCGAGGCCGAACTCGGTGTCGTTCGCGATGTCCAGTGCCGCCGCTTCGTCCTCGAACGAGATGACGCTCGCCACCGGTCCGAAGATTTCCTCTCTGGCGACGGTCATGTCGTTTTCGACGTCGACGAACACCGTCGGTTGGATGAAGCACTCGCCGGGTTGGTCCGCCGGCATCTCGCCGCCGACGGTGATGGTCGCGCCCTCCGCGAGCCCGGACTGGACGTACTCGTGGACGGTCTCCCACTGCCCGCGGAAGGCGACCGGCCCCATCTCCGTCTCCGGGTCGCGTGGGTCGCCGAGTTTGATGTCACTCGCTTTTTCGGTGAGTCGTGCCACGACCTCCTCGTGGACGTCCTCGTGGACGAGTACCCGCGACCCTGCCATGCAGGTTTGGCCCGTCGCGGCGAAAATCCCCTTCATCACGCCGTTTACCGCGTCGTTGAGGTCGGCGTCGGGGAAGATGACGTTCGGGCTCTTCCCGCCGAGTTCGAGCGAGACCTTCGTGAGGTTCTCTCCGGCCGTCTTTGCCACCTCGCGTCCCACAGCAGTGCTCCCGGTGAATGCGAGTTTGTCCACGTCGGGGTGTGCGGTGAGCGCCGCCCCGGTGTGTCCGTACCCGGGAACGACGTTGTAGACGCCCGGCGGGAGGTCGGTGTGCTCGTAGACCAACTCGGCGAATCGAAGCGCGCTAACCGGCGTCTCTTCGCTCGGCTTCTGGACGACGGTGTTGCCCGCTGCGAGCGCGGGAGCGAATTTCCACGCCGTCAACAGCAACGGTGAGTTCCACGCCGTAATCGCGCCGACGACCCCGTACGGCTCGTGGCGCACGTAGTTGAACATCTGCCCGTCTTTTTTGTCTACCGGGATGGTGCGTCCGGATTCGACCTCCTCGCAAATGCGGCCATAGTAGCGATACCACTCGCCAAGCGCCTCCATCTGCTGTTCCATCTCGCGCAGTAACTTGCCGTTCTGGAGCGTCTCGAGTTCCGCGAGTTCTCGCGTGTTCGCGTCGATGGTGTCCGCAATCTGGTTCAGAATAACGCGCCGGTCGCTCGGTTTGGCGTCCCCCCACGCATCGCTCTCGAAGGCGGCGCGAGCGACGCCGACGGCGGTGTCTACGTCTGCTGCGGTTCCGTCCGGGACGGTTGCCCACACCGTTCCGTCGTAGGGGAACGACACGTCGATTCGGTCGTCGCCGGAAGATGCCCGAAACCTACCATCTACGAACAGGTCGTACTCCGCTAGCCCCTCGGTGTCTATTGTTGACATTGCTCGTGTGTGGGGTTCAGGCACTCAGTATTAAGCGCACGGACAACTGCAAGACTGGTAGTTGGTATGCCGACAGGTTCGCCGCTCACGCGACGTACACACTTAAACGCCTCTCCGCTTGGAAATCGAATGCCTATGCAATACGTTCACAATGGACGTTTCATGGCTACTGAAGGCGGGCAAACGTGGAAAGTAGAGAGCGAACCCCGGGTGCGGAGCATCGACGACATCGACCTCCACGACCTGGCGATGCAACCGGTCGTCAAATTTCTTCTCGCGTTTCTGGTCGGCGGCGTGTTCTTCTTGCTCCCGGTGAGCCACGGCGGCGAAATCACCGTCCCGTTCGACATCGCCGTGAGCTTTATCATCGAAACGTTCCCGACGGCCGTGGGCGTCTACGCTTTCGCCATCATCGTGGCCGGCGGCGTGCTCACGACGCTCGCCATGCTCACCGACGGTGAGGTCGCCGGGTTCGACCTCTCGTACTTCGAGACTTCGGTCGTGTTCTGGTTACTTCGCGTCGCTGGCGTCGTCCTCGCGCCGGTGATGTTCTTCAAACTCGGCCCCGACCTGCTGCACACGCCGGGCACGGGCGGCCTGATGTGGGGAACGCTCGTCTACAGCGTCGGCATCATCATCCCCATCGGTGCGATTTTCATCACCATCTTCGTCGAACTCGGCGGCCTCGAATTCATCGGCACGCTCTCGCGGCCGGTCATGAAGCCGCTGTTCAAGGTGCCCGGTCGGGCGGCACTCGACAGCCTCGCCTCGTGGGTGGGTTCCTACAGCGTCGGCCTCTACGTCACCCGGAACGTCTTCGAGCAGGGCGGCTACCACAAGCGCGACGTGTTCACCATCGCCACCTGCTTCTCGACGGTGAGCATCGGGTTCGTCGGCGTCGTCGCCGCCACCCTCGACATGCTCTCGCTGTTCCCGGTCATCTTCGGCGCGTACTTCTGCTGTATCGTCCTCACGAGCATCATCCTCGTGCGGATTCCGCCGATTTCGACCACGCCGAAGGAGTACATCGCCGAACCCGAACCCGAGGTCGGATTCGAAGGGTCGCTCGGCGATTACGTCCGCTTTGCGCTCTCAGAAGCGGTCAAAAAAGCGGACGAGGGTGAAACCTTCCTCGAAGCGGCGACTCGCGGGTTCGTCGACGGTATCAAACTGACGAGCCTCATCCTCGGCACGATTCTCGCCGTCGGACTGGCGGCGACGCTGCTCTCTGCGAACACGCCCGTCTTCGACATCCTCGGCCAGCCGCTCGTGCCGGTCATCGCCGCCCTCGGCATCCCGAACGCGGCCATGGTCGCCCCGGCGACCATCGTCGGCATCACCGAGATGTTCGTGCCCGTATTGCTCGTGACGAAGGCCGCGCCGATGGCCAAATTCTTCGTCGCAGTGCTCGCCGTCTCACAGCTCATCTTCTTCTCCTCGGTGGGCCCGATGATCATGGATATGTTCAGCGACGTGCCGATTCGCTTTCGTGACCTCGTTGGCCTGTTCGTCATCCGCACCATCATCCTCGTGCCCGTCGTCGCCGGGATGACCCACCTCGTCGCGGCGCTCGGCCTGCTCGGTTAGAGGTATTCGACCAGCGCGTCCGCGAACTTCTGCTCTGCCCGTCTGAGGTGGTGTTCGACCGTCCGGCGGCCCACGCCCACTGTTTCGGCGAGTTCGGTCGTCGTCGTCCGTCGTGGAATTTCGTAGTACCCTGCCGCGTGCGCGGCGAGAAACACCTCGCGCTGGCGGGCCGACAGCGTCGGAAGCACAGACTCCATCGACATGAGCGGCGTGTCGGACGTGACGGTGGCGAGTTCCTGTTTCGACTCTACCGTGACCCGGTGGTCTGCGGTGATATCGCGGTAGAAGTTCGTGAGATTCGCCGGGTCGAGAGCGAGCACGCGAACGATTTTCGCTCCTTTTTCGTAGCGAAGCGGGGGCAACAGCAGGCAGTCGTGTTTCGCGAGATACGCTTCGACGTAGTCGCTGCCGTGTTCTTTCAGACAGGCGTCTGTGATGACCACCTGGTCCGTGTCGTTGTTGATGTGCTCGCGGATGCCCACCTCTTCCTCGACGTTCGCCAGCACGCTTTCTGTGTGCTCGCCAGTCACGTGCAGGAGGTCGCAGTGGTCGTTACACCAGAGTTCGATTTCGGTGTCGTTTCGTTCGGTAGCCCGGGCGTACGGGCCGCTTCCGTGGATTCGGAACACGGCTTTGTACATGCAAGGCGGTTCGCCACAGTAGTATATAAATACATCTCCGTGTGGAGAATTCACCCTCTCGCCGTTCCAGCACGTGGTATGCGTATCCATGGGACACCAGCAGCCAACCGACAAAAAACGCCGTCTCGGCGAGCCCTCAGAACAGTGGAAACAGTATCAGGGCGCGCCGACCGGCACTGACATCGAGTGTAAGGGCTGGCGGCAGGAAGCGGCCCTGCGCATGCTCAACAACAACTTAGACCCGGACGTGGGCGAGCGACCGGAGGATCTCGTCGTCTACGGCGGGACCGGTCGCGCCGCCCGAAGCTGGGACGCCTACGACGCGATTCTCGCAGAACTCCGCGACCTCGACGACGACGAGACGCTGCTCGTCCAGTCCGGCAAGCCGGTCGGCCGGTTCACCACCCACGAACGCGCTCCGCGCGTCCTCATCGCGAACTCGAATCTGGTGGGTAAGTGGGATAACTGGGAGCACTTCCACGAACTCGAAGCCAAAGGCCTCATTATGTACGGCCAGATGACCGCCGGGTCGTGGGCCTACATCGGCACGCAGGGCATCATCCAGGGAACCTACGAGACGCTCGCCGAAGCGGGCCGCCAGCACTTCCCGGACGTGAAGGGCCTCACCGGAACCATCACCGTCACCGGTGGCCTCGGCGGGATGGGTGGGGCACAGCCCCTTGCCGTCACGATGAACCACGGCGTCTGCATCGCCGCGGAGGTGGACGAACACCGCATCGACCGCCGCATCGAGACGCGCTACTGCATGGAGAAGACCGACGACTTAGACGAGGCCATCGACATGGCCGAGGAAGCCGCAGAGAAGGGCGAACCGCTCTCCATCGGCCTCCACATGAACGCCGCCGACATGTTCGAGGGAATGCTCGAACGCGGGTTCGTCCCGGACATCGTCACCGACCAGACGAGCGCCCACGACGAACTAGAGGGGTACTACCCATCCGGCTACACCGTCGAAGAAGCCGACCAACTGCGCGCCGAAAATCCCGAGCAGTACGTCGAAGCAAGCCTTGATACGATGGTTCGCCACGTCGAAGGCATTCTCGCGATGCAGGAGAAGGGCGCTATTGCCTTCGAGTACGGGAACAACATTCGCGGGCAGGTCAAAGAACACCGTGGGATGGAACACGCATTCGACTTCGAGGGCTTCGTCCCGGCGTACATCCGCCCGCTGTTCTGCCGCGGCAAGGGGCCGTTCCGCTGGGCCGCACTCTCGGGTGACCCAGCCGACATCCACCGCACCGACGAAGCGGTCAAAGAACTGTTCCCTGAGAAGGACCACCTCCACCGCTGGATCGACCTCGCACAGGAGCAGGTCGCCTTCCAGGGCCTCCCTTCGAGGGTCTGCTGGCTCGGCTACTCGACGGACGACGAGGGCGTCACCGAGCGGGCGAAGTTCGCGCTCAAAATCAACGACCTCGTCCGCGACGGTGAAATCTCGGCTCCCGTCGTCGTCACCCGTGACCACCTCGATGCGGGCAGCGTCGCGAGTCCGAACCGCGAGACAGAAGCCATGCGTGACGGCTCTGACGCCGTGGCAGACTGGCCGATTCTCAACGCCCTGCTCAACTGTGCTGCGGGTGCAGACATCGTGAGCGTCCACGACGGCGGCGGCGTCGGCATCGGCAACGCGCTCCACACGAACAACCACGTCGTCCTCGACGGGACTGACCTCGCCGCTGAGAAGGCCCGCCGCGTGTTCACCACCGACCCTGGCATGGGCGTCATCCGCCACGCCGACGCCGGCTACGAGGAGGCCTTAGACGAGGCGACGGTGTCGAACGTCCCGATTCCGATGCGAGACCGCCAATGAAATTCAACCCACCCGCAGACTGGCAGGGGACCTCGTCGGACCCGAACGACGAGCAGTTCGGCCACGTCGTCCAGCAAACGTCGCTCGACGAAGCGGACGAGTACGACGCGGTCATCGTCGGCGAACCCTACGACGGGGCGGTCATCTCGCGGAAGGGCGCGGCGGATGGGCCCGCCGCCATTCGCGACGCGCTCGCCGGGACGAAGAGCCACCACTTCGACGCCGGGCCCGTCTCGAAAATCGGTGACCTCGGCGACGTGGCGATTCCATCTGGGTCAGTCGCAGAAGTTCAGGAAGCAGTCCTCGAAGCCACGAACGCGATTCACGGACAGGACGCGATTCCCGTGTTCCTCGGCGGGGACAACTCGCTCACATTCCCGAACGTGGCTCCACTTCTCGACGATGGCTCGGTCGGCGTCATCAACTTCGACGCCCATCTCGACGTGCGCGAAGTCCCTGAATCGGGGCTGACGAGTGGGACGCCGTACCGACAACTGCACGACGCGGGCCTCGATGGCTACGCTTGCGTCGGGGCGCGACACTTCGAGACGAGCACGAAGTACCACGACTTCGTCTGCGACAACGACGGCGAAGTCGTGACCGCAGAGGAGGCACGCGACGACCCGGTCACGGCCATCGACAGCGCCCTCTCCGCGCTCTCTCACGTGGATACGCTCTATCTGAGCGTGGATATCGACGTGCTGGACGCCGCCTACCCGGGGTCGAGCGCGCCGACACCGGGTGGTCTCTCGCCGGGCGACCTGTTCCGGATGGTCCGAATGGCTGCGAGCGACGACCGGGTCGCAGGCTTTGAAGTCGTGGAGTGCGCACCTCCACTCGATGCGAACAACCGAACCGTCGATGCGGCCGCGCGTACCGTCGCGCACTTCCTCGCGGGGTGGGCGGCGTGACTGACCTCGTCGTCTACGACGCCGCGGAACTGGTGGTTGGAAAGGCCGAGGACGCCCCGCTCGAACGCTACGAGAACGCCGCGATTGCGGTCGAGAATGGGAAGGTCGTCGCCGTCGGCCCAACAGACGAAGTCATCCGCGAGTACCCGCCAGAGAACGCCACAGAGGCAATCGACGCCACCGGCAGGACGGTGCTCCCCGGCTTCGTCGACCCACACACCCACGGCCTCTTTGCGGGCGACCGCTCCGACGAGTTCGAGGCCAAGCTGCGCGGCAAGACGTATCAGGAGATTCTCGCCGCCGGTGGCGGGATTCTCAAGTCCGTTCGGTCGGTGCGCGAGGCGAGCGACGAGACGCTCGTCACGAACTTGTTGGGACACTTAGACCGGATGCTCGCCCACGGGACGACGACGGTCGAAGTCAAATCCGGCTACGGCCTCGATACGGAGACGGAACTCCGGATGCTCGACGCGATTGCGGAAGCCGACGACCAGCATCCTATCGAGGTCGTCCCGACGTTCATGGGCGCACACGCCGTGCCGCAGGGAATGGACGCAGACGAGTACACCCAGGAAGTAATCGACGAACAACTGCCCGCCGTCGAAGCGCAGGGCATCGCCGAGTTCAACGACGTGTTCTGCGAGGAGGGCGTGTTCTCGGTCGAACAGTCTCGTCGCATCCTCGAAGCGGGCGAAGCGCACGGCCTCACGCCGAAGGTTCACGCCGAGGAACTGGCGCACATCGGCGGAACACAACTGGCCGCAGAGATTGGCGCGACGAGCGCAGACCACCTGCTTCACTCGACAGAGGAGGACATCGCCGCGCTCGTCGATGCGGGCGTCGTGCCCGTCCTCCTGCCGGGCACCGCATTCGGCCTCGGCGCAGAGTTCGCAGACGCCGAGATGATGCTCGACCAGGGTGCGCCCGTGGCCATCGCGACGGATTTCAACCCGAACTGCCACAGCCACTCGATGGGCTTCGCCCAGTCGCTCGCCTGCGTGGAGATGCGCATGACGCCGGCACAGGCGCTCGTCGCGGCGACCGATCACGCGGCGCTCGCGCTGGATAGACCGGACCTTGGCCGCCTCGACGTCGGTGCGCCCGCTGACCTCGTCGTCGTGGACGCGCCGAACCACGTTCACGTGCCGTATCAGTACGGGACGAATCTCGTCGAAACGGTCGTGAAGCACGGCGAGCGCGTCTACGGCTGACTCAGTTCACGTTTCGCTCCGCGTCGTCCCAGTACTCCTCTCGCAGGTCGGTTTTTCGGACCTTGCCGTAGGAACTGCGCGGAAGCTCGTCGACGATGTCGATTCGTTTCGGTTTCTTGTAGGCCGCGAGTTCGGCCTCGCAGGTGGCTTCGAGTTGTGACGCGAGCGTCGCCTCGTCTACATCCGCGTCGGGACGCGGTTCGACGACGGCGACCACTTTCTCCCCCCAGTAGTCGTCGGGGACGCCGATAACGGCGGCGTTCGAGACGGCCTCGTGGGTTGCGAGCACCTCCTCGATTTCGCGGGGGTATACGTTCATCCCGCCGGTGATTATCATGTCCTTCTTGCGGTCTAAGATGTAGAGGAGGCCGTTCTCGTCGAAGCGGCCCACGTCGCCGGTGTGGAGCCAGCCGTCGACGATGGTCTCCGCCGTTTTCTCGGGCAACTCCCAGTACCCGGGCGTGGCGAGCGGCGAGCGAACGGTAATCTCTCCGAGCTCGCCCCGCTCGACCGGCTCGTTTCGGTCGTCGACGAGGCGTACCTCTGCCGTGTCCACCTCGCGGCCCGCAGACTGGAGCAACTGCTCGTCTTCTGCGACTGCCCGGCGGTGGGTCTCGTGGTTGAGGACGGTGATGGTCATCGGGCACTCCATCTGGCCGTACGACTGGACGAACACGTCGCCGAAGGTGTCGAGCCCTTCCCGAAGGCGGGCGGCGCTCATCGGCGCACCGGCGTAGTAGAGATTTCGCAGCGACGAGAGGTCGCGGCCATCCTCGGGGTCGTAGGTGTCGAGGAGTTTGTAAATCATCGTCGGGACGACGAAGATAGAGTTCACGCCGTGGTCGTCCACCGCGTCGAGGAACTCATCGGGGTCGAACCCGTCTACGAGCAGGTTCGTCCCGCCGACCAGCATCGTCGATTCGACGAGGAAGCCCGTCCCGTGGGTGAGCGGGGCGGCGTGCAACGTCACCTCGCCGTCGCGCTGCCCGAGCTCGGTCTTGAGCGAGAGGGCGGTCGAGAGCCAGGTGTCGTGGGTGTGGGTGACGCCCTTCGGGAGGCCGGTCGTCCCGGAGGTGTACATCAGCGCACAGGGGTCGTCGCCGCTGCCCTCCGCTCGGGAGTCGGGGTCGGCCCCGAGCAGACGTTCGTAGGCGTGGGTCTCACCCGGGAACGTCGCCTCCTCGCCGACGACGACGTAGTGAGACGCGCGCGCCGTCATCTCGGCGCAGTGGGCTGCGAACTGTGATTCGACCACGAGCACGTCGATGCCGGCGTCAGAGACGAGGTGGTCGTGGTCGCCCGGCGTGAGCATCGTGTTGAGCGGCACTTTGAGCGCCCCGAGGCGGTAGGCGGCGACCGACGTTTCGACGAAGGCGGCGTGATTTTTCACCATCAGGCCGACGCGGTCGCCGGCTTCGACGCCCAACTCGGCGAGTCCCGCGACGAGACGGTCCACCCGGTCGTCGAGTTCCGCGTAGGTGCGCCCGTCGGGGACACCGCGTCCGAGGAGTGCGGTTCGGTCCGGGTGTCGTCGTGCGGCCCGTCGGAGAATATGCCCTAAGTTCATGTGTGTGACTCTCTGACGCGACACAAAACGATTGGCCTCGTGCCTCACCTTGCCGCAACCGATGGATTTCACGGCAAGAACGGGTGCCAATCCGACGATACAAGCCGCCGTGTCACCCTGTCTGGGTATGCCACACACGGCGTATTTCTACGACGACTTGGCGGTCGGCGACACCTTCGAGACGCGCGGACGGACCATCACCGAGAGTCACCTCGTCACTCACGCGGGCAACACGGGCGACATGAACGAACTCCAGATGAACGAGGAGTTCGCAAAGGAGACGCGCTTCGGCGAGCGGGCGGTTCACGCGCCGCTCACCTACTCGATGATGGAGGGACTCATCACGAGCGACTTCCGCCACGAGGACTCGAACATCTGCTACTACGGGCTCGACAAGATGCGCATCCCGAACCCGACGTTCGTCGGGGACACCATCACCGTCTCCCGCGAAATCATCGACCGCGAGGACCGCGAGGAAGGCGGCATCGTCACGTTCCACGACGAAGTGACGACGGGAGACGGGCGAACTGTCCTCGTCTGTGAGACGCTCGAATACATCCGGTCGCGCGAGTAATCACCAGGCTGCGTCGAGGAAGGAAACGATGTCTGCCTCCGTGATATCGCGCGGGCTGCTCGCGAGCGACGGTTCTCCAACGGCGATGGCCGCGACCGCCTCGAAATCGTCGCGGTCTACGCCCACGTCGCGGAGGCGAGTCGGCGTCCCGAGCGTCTCCTGAAGCGTCGCAATCGCGTCAACGACGGCGTCTACGACCTCGTCGTCGGTACCCGTCGCATCGACGCCCATCGCCCGAGCAATGCGTCGAATCGCCTCGGGAGCCTCGGGAGCGGTGAACCGGACGCCGTGAGGCAAGAGGATGCTGTTTCCGTCACCGTGCGAGAGCGGGTGACGGGCACAGAGAATGTGGTTCACCCCGTGATTGATGCTCACGCCGCCGACCACGCCGAGGCCGGAGAGCGCGGCCCCGAGTTGTGTCTGTACCCGAGCGTCCGCGTCGCCGGACACCGCACCCGGCAAGTTCTCGGTGAGCAGCCGAATCGCCTTCTCCGCCGTGGCCTGGTAGAACGGATTGTCGCTTCGCCCCTCCGAGTAGAGAATTTCCACCGCGTGATCGAGGGCGTTCATCCCGGTCGACGCGATGACGGCGTCGGGCGTGGTCGCGGCGACTGTAGGGTCGTACAGACACGCCTGCGGTCGCACCTTCTCGTCGAGCAGGACGACCTTCTCCTCCGGCGTCGAGACGCCACAGATGTTCGTCACCTCCGCGGCCGAGAGCGTCGTCACCACGCAGTAGAGTGGCACCTTCGCCGCCGGCAGGTCGGGTACCGTCACCTCACCGTCTACGGTGTGCGTTCTGAGTTGGTCGAGGTCGTCCGTCTCCTCGCCGGCGAAGATGGCGATGGCCTTGGCCGTGTCGCTCGCGCTGCCTCCGCCGACGCTCACGAGCGCGTCCGCCCCGCTGGCTTCGAGCCGCGAGACACCCTCTGTGACGGTCTCGTGGGGAACGTTCGGCCGCGCGCCCGTGTACGTCTCGACGAGTCGCTCGCCGATCGCGGCTCTCACGGGATCCATCACCGACGGCGTCGCGCCGACGTGTTCGCCCGTGACAACCATCACCCGTGCGTCAGCAGCGAGAAGGTCGTCGAGTCGAGAGACGCTCTCGTCGCCCCACACGAACCGTGCCCGTTCGAATTCGTGGTCGAAAAGCATGCCCAGAGCTACGGGTGAGTGCAGTTAGCACTTGTCATTCCGGCGATTGCTCTCGCCACGGTTGCTTTTATCCCAAACGTCTTAGGACGTGGTTACCCTTGACAAGGTAATGCAGTACAACGACTCTGCCCTCGCACAGGAAGTCGCGGGACGGGTACGAGAGTTCATGGACGACGTGGTGATTCCAGCAGAGCGAGAGCTCGAACCGGGCACGCTGGTCTCCGATTCGACGCTCGCGGACCTCCGCGAGCAGGCAAAGGAGTACGACATCTACGCGCCCCAGATTTCAGAAGAGTACGGTGGGATGGGCCTCGAATTCCGCGACGTGCTCCCCGCCTTCGAGGAGGCAGGTCGGAGCCTCCTCGGCGCGCCGGCGCTCCGCGTCGATGCGCCCGACGAGGGGAACATGCACACCTTCGAGATGCTTGGTACGAAAGCACAGAAAGACGAATGGCTTCGCCCGCTCGTCGAGGGTGAGATTCACTCCGGATTCGCGATGACCGAGCCGATTCAGGGCGGTGGCTCCGACCCGAAGATGCTCCAGACGAGCGCGGAGAAGGACGGCGACGAGTGGGTCGTAAATGGGCACAAGTGGTGGACCACGAACGGGAGCGACGCGAGCATTCTCATCGTGATGGCCCGGACGGACTTCGACGCCCACCCGTACCAAGGTGCGTCGCTCATCCTCGTCCCCATCGACACCCCCGGCGTGGAAATCGTCCGCGACATCCCGCACACCGGCGGCGGCGTCCTCGGGACGGTCCACTCGGAGATCAAGTTCGACGACGTGCGCGTCCCCGGGGAAAACCTCCTCGGCACCGAGAACATGGGTTTCACACACGCCCAACAGCGCCTCGGTCCCGCACGGCTGACCCACTGTATGCGCTTTTCGGGGATGGCCCAGCGGTCGCTCGACGTGGCGAAGGCCTACATCTCAGAGCGTGAGGCGTTCGGCGGTCCAATCGCAGAGAAACAGGGGCCTCGCTTTGCCATCGCCGAACACGAGACGAAACTCCACGCCGCCCGGACGATGGTTCGTCACGCCGCGTGGCAACAGAACGAGGGTGATGAGGCCCGCATCCCCGTCTCGATGTGTAAGGTGTTCACCGCGAACGTCGCCCAGGAGGCCATCGACACCGCGCTACAGTTCTGTGGCGCAAACGGCATGGGGAAAGACCTCCCGATCTCTGACTTCTACGAGGAAGTTCGCCAGTTCCGCATCGTGGACGGCGCAGACGAGGTTCACAAGCGCGTCATCGCCCGCGACGCCTTCGACGAAGTGAACCCCGATGAACTCTCCACCCTGACGCGATTCGACGGCTGAACAGTCACCGGGGGTGACAGCAACCGCCGACGGCTTGCGAAAACCCTTATACTGGTATTTCATACCACAGGACACATGCGAATCGACGAGTTGCTGGAGATGCGAGTCGAAAAGACGCCGGCGAAACCGTTTCTGACGTTCGAATCGCAGCAGTACACCTACGCCGAAACCGTCGCCGCCTCGAAGCGCTACGCGAACGCCCTCGCCGAGTGGGGCGTCGAACAGGGCGACCGAGTCGCACTCTTTCTGCAGAACCGGCCGGAGTTCCTGTTCACGATGTTCGCGAACGCCTACCTCGACAGCATCACCGCGCCCTCGAACCCCGAATACAAGGCGAGCGCGCTTCGCCACTCCCTCGAACTCTCACAGCCCGTGGTGCTCGTCACCTCGGAACCGCTGCTCAACACGGCGATCGAGGCGGCCCGCGGAACCACCGTCGAGGAGATTCTCGTCGTGGACGACGTCGAAGACTACCAGTCGCTGCCGGCGCTCGCGGCGAACCAATCGACGGACGTGACCACGCCTGCATCTGACGACCGGGCAATCGGCCTCCACATGTACACCTCCGGGACGACGGGGCCGCCGAAGGCGGTCGAGTGCGAACACCGCAACTGGACCATCTCGGCCATCGACTTCCAGAAACGGATGGGCTTCACCCACGAGGACGTGCTGTTCACCGCGCTGCCGCTGTTCCACGCGAACGCCCAGATTTACTCGACGCTCGGCGCGGCCGCCGCCGGGGCGGAGGTCGTCATCTACGAGAAGTTCTCTTCCTCTAGCTGGTGGGACTGGTGTCGCGAACACGGCGTCACCGAGTTCAACGCGATGGGGAGCATGCTGAAGATGCTCGACAACATGCCACCCGCCGAGGACGACGCGGACAACCCCGTCGAGTACGTCTTCTCGGCCGGAACGCCCGCCGACCTATTCGAACCGTTCGAGGAACGCTTCGACATTCAGATCGTGGAGGGGTACTCGCTCACCGAAGACCCCCTGCTCATGCTCAACCCCACGAACAAAGCAAAGCGCAAGGTGGGAAGCATCGGCCTGCCACCCGCCGAAAAGCGCATCAAGGTCGTGGACGACGACGGCAACGAGGTGCCCCGCGGCGAGAAGGGTGAAATCATCCAGAACTGCCCGGCGATGCTCGCGAGTTACTACCGCCAACCGGACAAGACCGACGAGGCGGTCGTCGACGGGTGGTTCTACACCGGCGATTACGGAAAAATCGACGAGGACGGCTTCGTCTACTTCTTAGACCGCAAGAAGGACATCGTCCGTCGGGGCGGGGAGAACATCTCGACGTACGAAATCGAGGGCGTCATCAAGGCGCTTGACGCGGTCGAAGAAGTCGCCATCATCCCGAGTCCAGACGAGTTCTACGACGAAGTGGTGAAGGCGCTCGTCATCAAGAAGGAGGGCCACGACCTCACGCCGGAGGAAATCATCGAGGTTTGCGAAGCGGAACTCTCGTCGTTCAAAGTCCCCCAGTACGTCGAATTCGTCGACGAGTTCCCGTACACGCCGACGGGGAAGATACAGAAGCAGAAGCTCAGGACGCGAGAAAACGAAGAGCGCCCCGAGCACTGGTCGCGGGAATAAAACCGCACCGACGAAACTCAGCGCCCGGTGTCGTACTTGTACGTCGCTCCCTTGGGGTCGATACCGAAGTCCTCTGCCGTGTCTTCGGGTTCCGGTTCGACGTACTTTTCCGCGTTCTTGAATCGCTCTCTGAGCGCTTCTGGAATCGAGAAGTCGTCGATTTCGACCACGACCGGCGCCGCCTCGGGTTCTAACTCCTCGCGCTTTTCGTCGAGTCGCTGCTGGAGCTTTTCGGGCAACTCGTCGGCCGAAATCGACTCGAAGCCGAACTGGGCGAGGTACTCCGGTGCGCCGGTCAGCGCGTACACCGTCTCGAAATCGGCGTCTTTCGCCTTCGTGACGAGGCGTTCGACGACGTGCGCGCCGACACCCTGGCCGCGCCAATCTTCGAGCGTGCCGATGCTCGTGAGTTCGAGAATCTCGCTGTCGTCGTCGAGGACGTGAATGCGGATGCGTCCGAACCCAGCGCGTTCGTTCGTGTTCTCGTCGACCGCAATCACGTAGTCCCGAGAGCGAAAGGCCGTGCCGTCGAGCCCCATCGCCTCGATGTGGTCGAGCAGCCAGACCTCATCTCGGTTCCTCGCATCTCGGACGTACATGCTGGGTCGTTGTCGCGCGACGAGCAAAAGGATTTGGCGCGCGATTCGGGGGAGGAAGCCCCACCACTCGGTGTCAAACTGTGACACTGCGTTGTGATGTCGTGGCACAACTACTTTGTATTCCGTTGAATATCTCCATATAGACATCCCATGGAATCTCTCGAGGACTTTGACGACATCGTGTACGAACCTTCCCAAGAGTTCGTCGAATCGACGAACGTCTGGCGGTTCATGCAGGAACACGGCATCGAAGATTACGACGAGCTCATCGAGCGAACTACCGTCGACCGAGGCGACGGCGAGTCGGGTGTGGAGTGGTTCTGGGACGAACTCGTCGACTGGATGGACATCGAGTTCTACGAGGACTACGACGAGGTGCGCGACGACACGGACGGGCCGCAGTTCTCGAAGTGGTATCCGGGCGGCAAACTCAACATCGCACACAACACGGTCGATCGCCACGCGGCTATCGATTCGCCGAACCGAAACAAGGTCGCCTGTATCTGGGAGGGCGAACCGGGCGACGTGCGAGAACTCACCTACCACGAACTCGCTCGTCAGTCCAATCAGGTGGCGAACGCGCTCGCAGAACGGGGCATCGAGAAGGGCGACACCGTCGGCCTCTACATGCCGATGGTTCCCGAAGTCATCTCGATTCTCTACGGCTGTTTCAAGGTCGGCGCAATCGCCGTGCCCATCTTCTCCGGGTTCGGGGTCGACGCGACGGCGACGCGCATCGAGGACGCAGAGTGTCGCGTCCTCTTTACGGGTGACGGGTTCTACCGCCGCGGCAGCGAAGTCCGCCTCAAAGGGCAGGCAGACGAGGCTATCGAGGAGGCCGGGCACGTCGAACACACTATCGTCTACAACCGCTTCGACGACGAGGATACGCCGTGGGACGACGCCCGCGACGAGTGGTGGGCGGACGCCGTCCTCACGCAGGACGACGAGTTCGAGACGGTCGCGATGGACTCCTCGGACGAGTCGATGCTCCTCTACTCCTCTGGAACGACGGGCATGCCGAAGGGCATCGTCCACACCCACGCGGGCGTCCAACTGATGACGGCCAAAGAGATTCACTTCGGATTCGACCAGAAGCCGAGCGACCGCTTCTTCTGGGTCTCCGACATCGGCTGGATGATGGGGCCGTGGACGCTCATCGGGAACCACACCTTCGGCGGCACTATCATGATGTACGAGGGTGCGCCTGACTACCCGAACCCGGACCGATTCTGGGAGATGATCGACCGGCACAAACTCTCTACGTTCGGTATCTCTCCGACGGCCATCCGCGCGATTCGCAAGAAGGGCGACCACTGGGTCGAGGGTCACGACCTCTCGTCGCTGCGCCTGCTCGGTTCGACCGGCGAACCGTGGGACCCCGAATCCTGGATGTGGTTCTTCAACGAAGTTGGCGGCGGCGACACGCCGATTATCAACATCTCCGGCGGGACCGAAATCTGCGGTTGCTTCCTCATGCCGATGCCGATTCAGCCGCTCAAGCCGTGTACCCTCGGCGGCCCCGGACTCGGCATGGCCATCGACATCGTAAACGAGAACGGCGACTCCATCGCCGAGAACCACGAACGCGGCTACCTCGTCGCTCGCGACTCGGTCCCGTCGATGACCAAGAGCCTCTGGGACGGCGACGAACACTATCTGGAGGAGTACTGGTCGAAGTTCGGGGACATGTGGAATCACGGCGACTGGGCCCAGAAGGACGAAGACGGCCTCTGGTTCCTCCACGGGCGCTCCGACGACGTGCTGAACGTGGCTGGCCGCAAGGTCGGCCCGGCGGAAGTCGAAGGCGCGCTCATCGAACACGACGCGGTCAATCAGGCCGCCGCCGTCGGCGTCGACGACGACACCACCGGAACCGCCGTCGTCGCCTACGTGATTCTCGAAGACGGCGTCGAAGAGACCGACGACCTGCGCGCGGAACTCACAGACCAGGTGGGCGAAGAACTCGGCAAGCCGTTCCGCCCACGCGAAATCCTATTCGTCAACGAGTTCCCGAAGACCCAGAGCGGGAAAATCATCCGTCGCGCCATCGCTTCGGCCTACGCCGGCGGGAGCATGGGCGACCTCTCCAGCATCGAGAACCCCGACGCGCTGGACGCCATCAAGAACGCTCGGTAAGCTTCGACTCGCACCACTTTTGCTCGCGCCGTCACTACGACCAGCCATGAACACGTTCGCCGACCTGCTGGCCCGCGACCGCCGGAGCAACGCCTCGGCCCTCCGGGCACACGGGAGTCGCGTCCGGCGGTACAATTACACCCAGTTGTGTACCCTCTCGTGGCAGTCGGGGAGCGTCCTCCGCCACGTCGGCGTCACGAAGGGGCGACGGGTCGCCCTCGCCGCCTCACCGTCTCCCGAGCCGGTCCTCACGTTCCTCGGCGCGGGCCTGCTCGGCGCGACGGTCGAGTTCGAACCCGAAACGGAGGTTGACGCTCGCGCACTCGTCGCGCCCTCCGCGACGATTGCAGACTACGAACTGCCACCCGGCGGCCAGCGAATCGCCTACGGCGAGCGCCCAGACGACCCCTCCACGATGTTCTTCGAGAAGGAGGTCTGGAGCGAGAACCCGGTGATTCCGCCCATCGACATCTCGGCCGACGACGAGGTGCTTTCGGCGGGTGGGGCGGTCTACACGCAGGGGCAACTGCTCGCGGCGGCGGAGCGCGTGGTTGACGAATACGACCTCACCGACGAAGACGAGGTTGCCGTTCGCACCCCGCTCACCGAACCCGGGACCGTCGTCGCCGGGATTCTCGCGCCGCTCGTCGTCGGTGGGACGATTGTCTTCCCCGGGGACGACGGCGAGGGAACGATTGCGGTTGCAGAGGGCGAGGCTTCGGAAGGACGCGTGATTCGACTCGATACTGAATCGTTTGGACTGGAGACGTAACTCCGCGCGAGTCGCCCCACGAGCCACCCGCTCGAGATGGAAGGTACTTGTCCGTTCAGTCGTAATGCCAGTCAATGACTGTCATTGCAGAGCTCCGGTTGTCGAGCGACGAACTGCCGCTGATGGCAGCGTTGTCTCCCGTTCCGGACCTCGAACTCACCGTCGAGCAAGCCGTGGCGACGGACCCTTCGAAGTTGCGACTGTTTCTCTGGGCCGCAGGCGACGACTTCGAACGTTTCGAAACGGGATTGGATGGAGACGAGACGGTTCTCGACTACACCGTATTAGACGACCTCTCTGAACGCAAGCTCTACCGCGTGGCGGTGTCGCCGGAGGCGAACGTGGTTCTTTACCCCATCAGCGTCGAGATCGGCGCGACGCAACTCTCGGTGGTTGCGACACATCGCGGTCTCAGGGTCCGGATGCGGTTCCAAGACAGAGAGTCGCTGAAGGAGTTTCAGTCGCGCTGTCGAGACGCGGACGTCGCCGTCGAACTGCGTCAACTCTATCGGAGCGGCGGGACCGACGAGGAAGCGAGTTTTGGACTCTCTGAGAAACAGCGACAGACCCTCACGAAAGCGGTTGCGCTCGGATTCTTCAAGGTTCCGCGCGAGACGAGCCTCGATGGGCTCGCCGAAAAACTCGACGTGTCGAATCAAGCCACCTCAGAGCGCATTCGCCGGGCGACCGAGACGCTGGTCAGAAGTACGATT
Source organism: Haladaptatus sp. QDMS2 (assembly GCF_029338295.1). NCBI lineage: Archaea > Methanobacteriati > Methanobacteriota > Halobacteria > Halobacteriales > Haladaptataceae > Haladaptatus > Haladaptatus sp. QDMS2. Next base: position 1,827,844 of record NZ_CP119791.1, on the reverse strand, counting down.
GGCATAGACGGTTAGAAACTGTTCTTCAGCTTCTCGAAGAAGCCTTCGCTCACGTCCACTTCCTCCCCGCCGGCTTCGGCGAACTTCTTGAGCGCCTTCTTCTGTTCTTTGCTGAGTTTCTCCGGGGTGACGACTTGTACCTTCACGAACATGCTTCCCTTGCTACGGCGGCGCAGGCGCGGCATACCCTTGCCTTTCAGGCGGAAGGTTTCGCCCGATTGCGTGCCCTTCGGGATGTCCATGGTGACGCTGCCGTCGAGGGTTTCGATTTCCACCTTGTCGCCGAAGACGGCCTGCGGGAAGGAGATTGGGTGGCGGTAGTACAGGTCGTCGCCGTCGCGCTCGAAGTCCGGGTGCGGTTCGACCTGGATGTCGATGAGCAGGTCGCCATTTGGCCCGCCTTTCTCACCTGGTGCGCCCTCGCCGTCCATCCGGAGGGTCTGGCCGTCGCGGATGCCCGCCGGAACGTCCACCGAAAGCGTCGCCTCGCGGCGCACGCGCCCGTCGCCGTGGCAGGTGTCACACGTCTCCGAATAGAGCGTGCCCTCGCCGCCACAGTGGTTACAGGTCTGCGTCTGCTGGATGCGTCCGAGTGGCGTCTGCTGGACGTGGGTAGTCTGGCCCTGACCGTCACATTGTGGGCAGGTCTCCGCGTCGGCGTCCGCGGGATGGCCCTTCCCGTTACAGTCGTCACACTGTTCGGGCCGGGTGAGGGTGAACTGGCGCTGGAGGCCGTCGTGGGCGTCCTGTAGCGTGATGGTCATCGACGTGCGCAGGTTCTGGCCCTGGCGTGGGCCGTTGCGCTGGTTGCGGCCGCCGCCGAAGAACTGCTCGAAGATGTCGTTCATCCCGCCCATGCCGCCACCGCCGCCGCCGAATCCGCCGAAGCCACCGGCTCCGCCACCGCCAGCGCCGCCGTCGAACCCGCCGCGTTTTTCGGCCTGTTCGAACCGCTCGTGGCCCATGCGGTCGTAGGCGCGACGTTTCTCTTCGTCAGAGAGGACCTCCTTCGCTTTCTTCGCCTGCTTGAACTTCTCGTCTGCGTTGGGGTCGTCACTGACGTCAGGGTGATACTGCGCTGCCTTCTTTCTGAAGGCGCTCTTTATCTCGTCTTCGTCAGCGTCACGCGAGACGCCGAGCACTTCGTAGAAGTCCTCGCTCATTCGTTATCCGTGGTAATCCCCGGAAATACTTGAAAAGAACGGGTCACGGTTCGCCGCAGAAACCTCAGACAATCTACAAAAATCGGATTCAGCGAACGGTTATGTTTGCATGATAACAACCCACATCTATGGCTGCAGAAGCTGACTTCGTCCCCGTCGCATCGCTCTCCCAGCTCAAAGACGAGGGGACGCAAATCGTCTCACACCACGGGCGCTCTGTCGCCCTGTTCTACCACGAAGACCAGGTGTACGCGGTGGACAACCGTTGTCCGCACATGGGATTCCCGCTCTCCAAGGGAACCGTCGACGAGGGCGTCCTGACCTGCCACTGGCACCACGCCCGCTTCGAACTCTCCTGCGGTGATACGTTCGACCCGTGGGCAGACGACGTCCAGACGTTCCCCGTCCGCGTAGATGGTGACGACATTCTCATCGACCCCGACCCAGAACCGTCCGTCCCGCCGGCCACCCACTGGCGAAACCGCCTCGCAGACGGCCTTCAGGAGAACCTCAGCCTCGTCATGGCGAAAGCTGTTATCGGTCTCGCAGATGAAGGCGAAGACCCCGCTGTGCCCATCAAAACCGGCGTCGATTTCGGCACGAAGTACCGCGACGCCGGGTGGGGCAGCGGGCTGACCGTCCACGCCGCGATGGCGAACATCCTCCCCGCGCTCTCCGAGGTCGACCAGAAACGCGCCCTCTACACCGGCCTCCGGTACGTCGCGAACGACGCGGCGGGCGAACCGCCGCGCTTCGAGCAACCCGGCTTCTCGACGACTGACGTCTCGAAAGCGCGTCTCAAGTCGTGGTTCCGCGAAACCATCGAAGTTCGGGACAACGACCCCTCTGAACGCACCCTCCGCACCGCGATTGGCTCCCTGCCGCCGGAGGACGTGGCAGAAATCATGTACACTGCCGCGACGGACCACCGCTATCTGAACGCCGGCCACTCCTTCGACTTCGTGAACAAGGCGTTCGAGGTGCTCGACCACATCGGCTGGGACAGCGCCCCGAACGTTCTCCCGACGCTCGTCGACGAACTGACCGGCGCGACCCGCAGCGAGGAACTCTCCTCGTGGCGACAGCCAATCGACGTGGCCGGCCTGCTCGCAGACGCCTACGCAGACTTAGACGAGATGGTCGAAACGGGCCGCGGAAAGACCTGGCAGAAACCCGAAAACTTCACCGAAACCTTGCTGCAGGACGACCCGCACGCAATCGTCGATGCCCTCGTAGAAGCCGTCGAATCCGGCGCGACCACGACGGAACTCGCCCACGCCGTCTCCATCGCCGCGATGCGCCGGGTGGCTCACTTCGCCACGTCCAACGAGTTCTCAGACTGGAACACCGTTCACCACACGTTCACCTACGCGAACGCGGTAGAGCAGGCCACCCACCGGACCGACGCCGTCGAACTCTATCGCGGCGTCTTCGACGGAGCCATCTCGGTGTACTTAGACCGCTTCCTGAACATGCCGCGAGCGCCACTTCCCGAACCCGGCGAGTCGGACACCGACCCCGCCGACATCCGCGCCCAACTCATGGACGCCTTCGACGAGGAGGGCGAGGTGAACCGGGCCGCAGCACTCGTGAGTGAACACTTCGACTGTGGCGGCGACCCCGCCGACCTCATACAGACGCTCGGCGAGGCCCTGCTCCGCGAGGACGCGAACTTCCACACGCTCCAGAACGTAGAAGCCTCGTTCAAGCAGTTCGAGGTGGCCGAGTCCAAATCCGAAAAGCGACTCGCGCTGATGGCGACGGCCCGCTACATGGCCGCTCACTTCCCGACGCGCCGGGAGGCAGAACAGACGTTCACGATTGCGTCGCGGTTGCACCGGGGAGAGAAAATCTACGAGGAATAGCCATCAGACCGTCGGCTCGTCGGGATTTCGCGTCGTCGCCCACGCGAGATACCCGATGATGGCCACGACGATAGCTCCGAGTTCGAATTCGAGACGCGCGGTCCAGAACGCCCCTGCGAGGAGCCCCCAGATGCAGACAAGCACGAGAGCGCGCTCCGCTTTGCCCCCTTTCCACTCCGCGTACGTGAGGTACAGACCAACCGCCGCAACCAGCGCGAACAGGACCTGCTGGAGAATGACGATTCCGTACCCGAGAATGGCGACGATGACCAGGAAGACGCCGACGTCGAGGATTCGTCGATACATGCCCCACCTCGTGTCGGAGATTCAATAATTGTTTCCCGCCATGTGAACCACATTTTTCACTCGCAGGCTCAATGGTGAGTCATAGTGATTTCACCAGAATCGCTCGCCGACGAGTTCGCGCAAATTTTCGAAGATGAGTACGACGACGTCGTCATCTACGGCGACGAAGACAAATCGACAGTTCTCCACGAAGGCCCTGCTCGCATTCGGGTGAATGGGTGGGTCGAGGTTTCGAGTGGCCGCCTGCTGTCCCCGAACGCGGTCCACCACATCGACGTGGAGTCGACCGAATAGCCGACTTCCTGCTGGCAGACGGCGTATTTTTCTCACCAAACGACGAATCGTCTAGCATGGCGCTTGACGTTTCCATTCCGGACCCACCATCGCTCTCTGGGCCACAGTCCCGCGGCACCTACGAAGCGATTGCCAATCCGGTCGAGAATCCCGAAGACGACTATCGTCGAGAGGAACTCGCGACCATCTTAGCGGACGGTGCGTGGGAGGACGCCTTCGACGAGTGGGCGGCCCACACTGGGATGTCCGAAGACCAATTCGAAATCGTCCTCGAATACGACCTCGTCGAGGAGTTCGACTTCTATTGGGATGCCAGTAGTGACGAAGTTGGCTATCGGTCGCCGACGATCTCCGACGACGCCCGCGACGAACTCGACCCGGCGGTCGTCGACGACATCGAACTGGAACTCGATTCGCTCGGCCGAGTCGTCACCGAGATGCTCGAAAACGACTATCTCCGGCGGGACGACGAGACCTTCGGCTTCTTCGCCGACGATTCTCCCGAGAACACGTACGAGTACCGGGACGACGAGGTACTCTGAGTTCGCGGTTGTTCGTTCGTCGCTGATGGTTTCACAGCAGTCGCTGTGACTGGTGAGGGTGTCGAAAAACCGAAAAACCGCGGGAATCAGTAGTCGACGTTAGTTGTCCTTCTCGTCGTCTACGTCCTCGAAGTCGGCGTCGACGTATTCGTCGCCGCCGTTGGTCTCGGCATCGGCGTCGCCGCCCGTGCCACCCATGCCAGCGCCGCCTGCGGCCTGCTGCTGGGCCTGCTGTTGCTGGTACATGCGCTTGCCGATTTCCTGGAGGTTCTCGGCGAGGTCCTCGGTCGCGTCTTCGAGTTCGTCGGCCGTCGCGTCCTCGTCTTCGAGGGTTGCTTCGACGTCCTCGATTGCGGCTTCGATGTCCTCGCGGAGTTCGTCGTCGACGTTCTCCTCGTTCTCGTCGAGCAGGGTCTTCGCACGCTGGATGGAGCCTTCGGCCTCGTTGCGCGCCTCGATGAGGCGACGGCGCTCCTTGTCCTCTTCTGCGTGCTCCTCTGCTTCCTTGGTCATGCGGTCGATTTCGTCGTCAGAGAGGCCAGCGCCACCTTCGATGGTGATGGATTCGGCGTTGCCGGAGCCTTTGTCCTCCGCCTCGACGTTCACGATACCGTTCTCGTCGATGTTGAACGTGACTTCGATTTGCGGCGTGCCGGCGGGTGCGGGTGGGATTCCTGAAAGCTGGAACTCACCGAGAAGTTCGTTCTGGTCTGCGATTTCGCGCTCGCCCTGGAAGACACGGACCTGCACCGAGGTCTGGTTCGGTGCGGCCGTCGTGAACACCTTCGATTCCTCCGTCGGAATGGTGGTGTTCTTCTCGATGAGGCGTTCGAAGAGGCCGCCTTTCACTTCGATACCGAGGCTAAGCGGGGTCACGTCGAGCAGGACGATGTCGTCCACGTCGCCGGAGAGGACGCCACCCTGAATCGCCGCGCCGAGAGCGACGGCTTCGTCGGGGTTGACGTTCTTTTTCGGCTCTTGGCCGACGACGTCTGCGACCTTCTCCGTGACTTGCGGCATGCGAGTCGAGCCACCGACGAGGATGACTTCGTCGATTTCGGAGGCGGCATAGCCGGCGTCTTCGAGGGCCTGCTTCGTTGGGCCAACGGTGCGCTCGATGAGGTCGGACGTGAGACTCTCGAACTTCGCGCGAGAGAGGTCCTTCTCTAAGTGAACCGGGCCGTCGTCCGTGGCCGTGATGAACGGGAGGTTGATCTCCGTCTGCTTGCGGCTGGAGAGCTCGATTTTCGCCTCCTCTGCTGCGTCCTTCAGACGCTGGAGGGCCTGCCGGTCCTCGCGAAGGTCGATGCCGTGTTCGGCCTCGAACTCCTCTGCGAGCCAGTCGATGATGGCCTGGTCCCAGTCGTCGCCACCGAGTTCGTTGTCCCCGTTCGTGGCGACCACTTCGTAGACGCCGCCGCCGAGGTCGAGGATGGAGACGTCGAACGTCCCGCCACCGAGGTCGAAGACGAGGACGGTCTGGTCGGAGTCGTCGTCCAGGCCGTACGCCATCGACGCGGCGGTCGGCTCGTTGACGATGCGCTCGACTTCGAAGCCGGCGATTTCGCCCGCGTCTTTCGTCGCCTGGCGCTGGCGGTCGTTGAAGTAGGCCGGTACGGTGATGACCGCCTTCTCGATCTCGTCGCCGAGGTAGTCTTCTGCGTCGCGCTTTATCTTCTGGAGAATCATCGCCGAAATCTGCTCCGGCGTGTAGTCCTCTCCGTCGATGTCGACGGAGTAGTCGTCGCCCATGTGACGCTTGATGGACTGAATGGTTTTCTCCGGGTTCTGGATGGCCTGGTTTTTGGCCGGTTTCCCGACTAACCGTTCGCCATCGTCGGTGAACGCGACCACCGAGGGCGTGGTTCGGTCCCCTTCACTGTTGACGATAATCTCGGGGTCACCGCCCTCCATGACCGCGAACGCGCTGTTCGTGGTACCAAGGTCGATACCGAGAATCTTGTTGCTCGCCATCTTGGTGGCTACTATCGCTTTCGTCCGGTTAAAAGTTGCTAGATACGCTGCCTCACACTCCTTTCACACAGCCCCTCAGTCGGGCGATTTCAACGTGCGGGTGCGTCTCACACCCTGTGCTTATATGATGACCGCAATTCGACCGCCGCGTGCCTGCACGGTCAGCGCTTGCTCAGTCAGTCCTTGCTCACCGTCACCTGCGCGGGACGCAGGACGCGGTCTGCCATCTCGTAGCCCGACTGGTACACCTCCGCGATGGTGTCCGCTGGCTGGTCCGAGTCCACCCTGAGCATCACTTCGTGGCGCTGTGGGTCTACCTCGCTGCCGGGTTCCGGGCGAATCTCGACGACGTTTTCGTCTTCTAAGATGCGGTCGAACTGGCGCAGCGTCGATTCGACGCCGCCGACGATATCAGACCCTTCGGCGTCCGTCTCCTGGGCCTCTTCAAGCGCCCGAGCCAGATTGTCGCGCACGTCGATGAGGCGCTCTACGAGGTCCTCCGTCGCGCGCTGTTTTTCCTGTTCGCGGCGCTTTTTCATCCGTTTTTTGTAGTTCTGGAACTCGGCTTGCTTTCGTTTCAGGCGTGCTTCGAGGTCCTCGCGCTCCGACTGGACGTCGTCGATGGAGGCCGCCCGCTCGCGGAGGGACTCGATTTCGCGGGCGAGCTGTTCCGGGTCCGACTCCTCGACGCGCGCGACGAGGTCGGCGAACGCGTCGGCAGCTTCCGACTCGTCGGCGTCCACCTGTTCGGCCTCGGTTTCGGCGGCTTCCTCGGGGTCAGTCGTGGGCGACTGCTCGTCTGCACCCTGGTTTTCGCTCATAGGTGGAGCAAGGCGCTCCAGCGGCCATAAAAATTCAGAAATGTGTTCGCGGCGACTCGACGGGTGGCGAAGTTAAGTGTGGCCGTCGCCGTCTTTGAAACGTGTCCGCGGTCTCGCTCACCTTCGAAGACGGAACTATCCGCGTAGACGGACTCTCCGAGGCAGAAGCGACTGCCCTCCCGCACACGCGGTTCGACCCGCGGTCGAAAACAGCGAGAGCACCCGCGATGTTCTACTCGGACCTGCGCGATGCCCTTGACAAGACAACGCACACCGTCTCTGATCACGTCCTCTCGCTTCCGGACGTACCCACGCTTCAGTCCACCTACGAGTTGCGCCCCTACCAGCGGTCCGCCCTCGACGCGTGGCGCGATGCTGACGACCGGGGCGTCCTCGAACTCCCGACCGGGAGTGGCAAGACCGTCATCGGCATCGCCGCTATCGAGGCACTCTGTACGCCGACCCTCATCGTCGTCCCGACCATCGACCTGCTCACCCAGTGGCGCGAGGAACTCGAAGCCGAGTTCGACGTGCCGATTGGGCAACTCGGCGGGGGTGAGCAGACTCTCGAAACCATCACCGTCTCGACGTACCACTCAGCCTACCTCAAGGCCGACGCCATCGGCGACCGGTTCGGGCTCGTCATCTTTGACGAAGTCCACCACCTCGGCGGCGAGGGCTTTCGCCAGATTGCGCGGTTGCTCGCCGCACCCGCCCGCCTCGGCCTGACGGCGACATTCGAGCGCGAAGACGACGCCCACGAGGTCGTCGCATCGCTCCTCGGCCCGCTCGTCTACACGGTCGAAATCGACACGCTCGCGGGTGAACACCTCGCGAACTACGACGTAAAGCGCATCGAGGTGGAGTTGACACCCGACGAACGCCGCGAGTACGAGCGTCACCAGTCGATATTTACCGACTATCTCGCCACTTCGAACCTGCAACTCCGGAGCGGCAGCGACTACCAGAAACTCGTGATGCGCTCCGGGTCGGACCCGCGTGCACGGGAGGCGCTGCTGGCGAAGCAACGCGCCCGCGAGGTGATGATGAACTCGGCGGCGAAACTCGCCGAGCTCGCAGAGATTCTCGCTCGCCACCGCGGGGATCGAATCATCGTGTTCACCGCGCACAACGACCTCGTCTACCGCATCTCCGAGCGATTCTTGATTCCCGCCATCACCCACCGAACCGGGACGAAAGAGCGCCGCGACATCCTCGCGAAGTTCCGCACCGGCGAGTACTCGCGTGTCGTCACGGCAAACGTCTTAGACGAAGGAGTAGACGTGCCCGACGCGAACGTGGCTGTTGTCCTTTCCGGAAGCGGGAGCGAACGGGAGTTCACCCAGCGACTCGGCCGCATCCTCCGACCGAAAGCAGACGGTGGACGGGCGCTGCTGTACGAACTCGTCAGCCGCGAAACGGCAGAAGAGCGGGTCGCAGACCGGAGACGGTAGCGGATTACTGGAAGGTAAACCGAAGGCTGCCCTGCTGATTGAACTCGTCCATCGTGACCGGGAATGGGAGTTCGAACGAGTTGGTTGCGCCGCCGTCGAGTTCGAAGGCTTTCCCCGCCTTGTGGCTCTCCTTTTCGACGTCCACGTGAACGACGACAGCATGCGTTGCCGTCTCACTCGCGGTGTTCTTGACGGTGCCCGTGACGACGAGGTTGCCCGAATCGTCTGCTTGCACGTCGAACGATTCCATCTGAAATTTGTTCGACGGCGCGTCGCCGTCGGTCTCGAGGCTACTGAGTTCCGCGGTCCAGCCCTCGGGGTAGGAGACGGTGGATTCTCCGCCGTCGCCCTGTGTGGTCGTTTGCGGTTCTTCGTCGTCACTGCCGAGCGGAGAGTTCGAACAACCGGCGGCAAAACTGAGAGACGCGACGGAGGCTGTCGCGCCAACACTGCGAAGGAAAGTCCGACGTTCCATACTACTGTTGTATCCATTCGATTGTAAGAGTGTTGGGGCCGACGTCAGACGATTTTTGTGCGACCGTCTCCCACGCTTAGGTGTGCTCACGAAGGACCTCCTCCGAATCTCACGGGCGGGTGGCGGCTACGCTCCACAGTTCGCCGACCGCGCCGACCGTCCGCTCGCCGCCCGGGTCATCGGCACCTTCCAGGGTCACGTCGGCGAACCCCGCGCCGACCTGGAGGCGGCGCTCGCCCGGCTGGAAGCTGACGCGGACTTCAAACTCGTCCGCGGATTGGCGAAACTCGTCGAACGCGAAGCGACGTTCGAGACGCGCGCCCCGCTCCCACCGGAGCGCACTCGTGCCGCCGTCTTCGCCGCTGCGGAGGCGGGGTCGGTCGTCACGGTAGCCGAACGCGAGGAGGCGCTCTCACAGGCGGCCACGAACCTCGCGTCCACGCCGGAGCAGGTCTCAGAATCCCTCTACGCCGACCTCACGGAGCGACAGATCCTCGACGAACTCAGCGTGCGCTGGGACCCGGACGACCTGCTTGACCAATATAACCTCTCGCTCGCTCAAACCGCGCTGTTCGACGCCACGGAACTGCGGATTCGGAGCAGTGACCCGAAGGCGCTCATCTCGGCGATAAAGCGCCTTCGCCTGATGTACGAGATTCGAAAGACAGAGGCAGGTCGCGAGGTCATCGTCACCGGACCGACCGGCCTGTTCCAGACGAGTCGGCGCTACGGGACGCGGTTCGCCCGCCTCTTGCGCTCGGTGGCGAAGGCCTCTGAGTGGCGCATCGAGGCAACCATCGACGACCGCGGAACAGAGCGCCTGCTCACCCTCACTCACGAAGACGTGGCGGTCCCGGACGCAGACCCAGTCGCAGAAGTGTCGTTCGACAGCGGCGTCGAATCCGACTTCGCCGCCCGCTTTAGCGCCCTCGGACTGGACTGGAATCTCGTGCGCGAACCCGAACCTCTCGAAGCGGGTGCGAGCGTGATGATTCCGGATTTCGCGTTCGACTGGAAGCATTCGAAGTACCGAATCTACTTCGAAATCATGGGCTTCTGGACGCCCGAGTACGTAGAAAAGAAGCTCCGGCAGATGGACCTCGTCGAGGACGTGGAACTGCTCGTCGCAGTCGATAGCACGCTCGGAGTTGGTGAGGATATCGCCGCCCGAGACCACCGCGCGATTCCCTACACCGGATCGGTTCGGGTCAAAGACGTGGTGGACGTCCTCCGCGAGTACGAGGCCGACCTCGTCGCAGCGAGCGCCGCTGACCTTGCGGAAGAACTGTCGCCGGACGCCGACGTGATTACGCTCGAAACCCTTGCCAGCGACCTCGGCGTGAGCGAATCGGTGCTCTCCGAGAAACGCTTCCCCGACCACGAGCGAGTGGGGCGGACGCTCGTCCGACCTGCCGTACTCGATTCGCTCCGTGACGAGATTCAGGCCGGGATGTCGTTGTCGGAGGCGGAGGGGGTTTTTGCGACCTACGGACTCGACGACGCGAGCGCGATTCTCTCGCGGCTCGGTTACCGCGTCGAGTGGGAGGGATTGTCCGGCGGCACGGTGCGAGCAAAGTCAATTGACTAGCGCGAGCGGTACTTTCCGGACTACCGTCGCTTCGCCATGGCTCGGTCCGACACCGCTGGGCCGCTACTTGTGGGACGACTCGGCCGCAAGCCAGTAGCCCGTGAGGGGCGTCTTTCGGGTATGAGCGAACGACGACACTCACTGGCGCTCCACGCACTGGACGACGCGGCAGGCACGTCATCTGACGCCTACGCCTGCTTCGTCGATTACTGCGGTTCCGACGGCACGCTCCTCGCGCGGACGGCCGCAGACGCAGAACACAACCACTGGGGCGTCTACACGCGCAAACACCCGCTCGGCAACCCCTCCGGAAAGCGGGTCAAACGGCTCTCGATGAGCGGCGGCATGGCCGACACCATCGCCCGATTCATGAGTCCCGAAAACGTCCGGCTGTGGGTCGATGCCGAAGAGCAGCCGATTCTCGACCTCCGCAGTCGGCGGGCCGGAGAGCGCGTGGTCATCTACGTCGATAGCGACCGCGAGTCGCTGCGCATCAACGACCTCGGGCGGAAGAAGGAGTTGCTCGAAATTTCCCTCGGCGACGACCCCTGTATCGACTTCAAGGGACTGCCAGTCGAGGGGTTGAATCTGGAGGGGTACGTCCCGAAAGAGCGCTACGACGCGCTCGAAGCGCGAGTGGCGGAACTCGAAAAACGCCTCGGTTAATCGAACTGCCGACCCTTGGGCACGACAGAGCGCAGTTCGCCGTGTAGGTAGAGGCCGACGCCGATCGGCTCGGTCACGCCAGCCAGCTCGTGAGCGGCGATGAGGTAGCCCCAGTCGCCGTCCCAGTCGGGGTAGTCCACGTCGTTCCCGTGGGCGAACCGGTCCGCCTGTTCGTCGTCGAGCACGATGACGTTCTTCGTCGCGTGGCGACCGAAGCGCTGGGCAGCGTTCGTCGTCGGTTTCCAGTGTTCTTGGCGGGTGCGCAGGAACTTCATGCCGAGGCCCTCGATGTGGATTGGCGAGGCCACGTCGCCGCCGAAAATCCAGATTTTGCCCGCGCCCTTCTCCCAGATGGAAAAGTCGTCGAACACATCTTTTGGCACGCCGTAGCGGTCGTGCCAGAAGCTCACGACCTGCTCGCGGGAGGCGCGGCCGTCTACCTCCTGTTGGTCGTGGGTCTCGGGGAGGCGGTCGAACTGTTGGCCAACGTTGCCGTCTCCGCTCATCCTTCCACCTCCAATTTCGCACAGAAGAACCCGCCGGTGTCGTTGTGCTGGGGATAGATGCGCTTTGCCTTGGTGACCTGCTCGTCGTACGTCTCGCCGCGCCACTCGGTGACACCGGGGACGTGGGTAAGGTCGAGGTCGAAATCAACGACGCGACACGGTTCGTGTTCGAGGACGTGGTCGAGCACGGCCTCGTTCTCCTCAGGGGCGAAGGTACACGTCGAGTAGACCACCGTCCCGCCGGGGCGCGTCACCTGCATCGCCCGCCGAAGGATGCCCTTCTGGATGCCGGCGATTGATTCGACGTGGTTTAGCGTCCACTCGTCCACGACGTCCGGGTTCTTCCGAACCGTCCCCTCACACGAACACGGCGCGTCCACGAGGACGCGGTCGAAGTGGTCGAACCCACCCTCGTCTGGCGAGTCGAACGGTTTCATCGAGAAGTTGCGGGCGTCCTGATTCGTGACCGCGACACAGGTCGCGCCCAGTCGTTCCGCGTTGAATCGAAGTGCTGAGAGCCGTCCGAGGTTGTTGTCGTTCGCGATGAGCACGCCTCGGTCGTCCATCCGGGCTGCCAACTGCGTCGTCTTGCTCCCCGGTGCGGCGCAGGTGTCGAAGACACGCTCACCCGGCTGTGGGTCGAGCGCGAGCGCAGGAACCGCAGACACCTCTTCTTGTCCGTGAATCCAGCCGTGGAAGTACGGCCACGTCGTACCCGGACTGCGCGTGTCGAGTTTGAACAGGTCTGCGTTCCATTCGAGTTGTTCGTAGCCGACGCCCTCCTCGTCGAGGGCCGCACGAACCTGTTTTCCCGTTGCTTTCAGCGTGTTCACCCGGACGACGGAGGGCAGGGGGCGGGCGCACGCCTCCCGGTAGGCCGTCACGTCGTCCATCAGCGGTTCGTACCGCTCCAGAGCCTCCATTTGCTGTCTCTATTTCGGGCGACCGTTTGTGGGTTTCGAACGCGCACACCGGCCGGAAGCTTATACGATCTCCACGAGTATGTGGGCATATGGCACACGTCCAGATTCACGACGAGTCGCTCGAATTCGACGCGCCGACACTCGTCGAAGGACTCCCCGGCGTCGGTCTCGTCGGAAAAATCGCGGCCGACCACCTCGTCGAAACCTTCGAGATGAGCCATTTCGGGTCGCTCCACTGCGAGGGCATTCCCCGCGTCGCGGTCTACGGCGAGGGCAACTCGACCGTCCGCGCGCCCGTCCGCCTCTATGCGGACGAAGACCGCGACCTCGTCGTCCTCCAGAGCGACGTTCCGGTTTCGCCGTCGCAGGCCGCCGATTTCTCGAGTTGCCTCACCGGCTGGATTGCAGACCACGGCGCGACGCCCATCTTCCTCTCCGGCCTGCCGACCGAGAAAGGCGACGGCGAACCCGCCCTCTACGGCGTCTCGACCGGTGACGGGGCCTCGCTGCTCGACCGCGCAGATATCGCGTCCCCCACTGAAGGCGGCGTCATCACCGGACCGACAGGCTCGCTCATCAACCGCGCCATCGAACTTGACCTGACCGGCGTCGGTCTCGTCGTCGAAAGCGACAAGCAGTTCCCCGACCCGGAGGCTGCCCGCATTCTGCTCATGCATGGCATCGGACCCATCGCCGACATCGACGTGAACACCGACGACCTCGTCGACCGCGCCGAAGAAATCCGCGAGGCGAAAGAACAACTCGCCCAGCGCATGCAGGACGCAGACGAGGAAAGTACGCAGGCGAAGCCGCTTCGGATGTTCCAATGAACCTTTTTGCTGCGGGGTCGCGAAGCGACCCCGCTTGCAAAAACGTTCATGAAAAAGGCCGAACGCGCCACCGGCGCGTTCGGATGCTACACTGGCGGTCGCCGCACCGCTACCGCCCTGCACCGCAAACCGCAAGGCCTGCTTTGATACTGCAATCACTTCCGCGACGCAACCGCGCCGCTTTCAGGTAGGGTTCGTCTGTGACGGTGTCATGGCGGGGTTCGAATCCGTCTCCCGCGCGTTCATTCTGACAGTTTGAAATACGTCCGTGTCCTAGGGATTTCTATGAGCGATTTAGAAGACGCAGTCTCCGAATTCTTGCGGAAATCGAAGAGCGTCTACAACGAGTACGAACGTGGCTACACCGACGCGGACGCCGCGCTGTCAGTGCTGGAATTGCGCATCGATGAACTTCGCGAAGAGTTCGAGAACTGATCGCAACGCGAGATTCGTAAAAGAAGGCCGCGAGGCCTGTGTCAACACACCACTCATCAGAGTTATTCTCTCCCGTACCTGAGTTTTCGTATGACTGAATTTGCGCGACGAGTCGAACGGGTCTCGATTAGCGGTATCAGGAAGGTGTTCGAGGCGGCCGGCCCCGACGCCATCAATCTCGGCATAGGGCAACCGGATTTTCCCACGCCAGCACACGTTCGCGAAGCGGCCCAGCAGGCCATCGCAGACGGGGCCGTTGACGCCTACACGCCGAACAAGGGAATTCTCCCGCTCCGTCAGGCTATTTCCGTCAAGCACGAACGCGACAACGGCGTCACCGTGGACCCGGAGAACGTCATCGCCACGGCTGGCGGCAGCGAGGCGCTCCACCTCGCCTTCCAGGCGCACGTAGACCAGGGCCAGGAAGTCATTTACCCCGATCCCGGATTCGTCTCCTACGACGCGCTCACCCACATCGCGGGCGGGATTCCCCGACCCGTCGGCCTCCGCGAGGACCTCACGATGGACCCCGCCGCAGTCGAGGCAGCGATTACCGAGGACACTGCCGCGTTCGTCATCAACAGCCCAGCGAATCCGACAGGGGCAGTCCAATCGAAAGAAGACATCCAGGAGTTCGCCCGCATCGCGGACGAACACGACGTGGTCTGCATCTCAGACGAGGTGTACGAACACATCGTCTTCGACGGCGCACACTACTCGCCACTCGAATTCGCCGAGTCGGACAACGTCGTCGTCGTGAACGCCTGCTCGAAATCCTACTCGATGACTGGATGGCGACTCGGGTGGGTCACGGGCAGCACCCGCCGAATCGAACGTATGCTTCGCGTCCACCAGTACGCGCAGGCCTGTGCGTCTGCGCCCTCGCAGTACGCAGCGGAGGCCGCCCTCTCGGGGCCACAGGACTGCGTCGGAGAGATGGTCGCCGCATTCGAGGAGCGCCGTGACGTGGTAGTAGACGGGCTGGAGGACATCGGCCTCGAAACCCCGCGTCCACGCGGCGCGTTCTACGCCATGCCGAAAGTCCCCGACGGCTTCGTCGACGAAGTCATCGACCACGGCGTCATCCTTGTGCCCGGCGAGGCGTTCGGCGAACACGGAAAGGGCTACGCCCGCATCTCCTACGCGACGGGCATCGAGGACCTCAAAACCGCCCTCTCCATCATGGGCGACGCCGTTACGGCAGTTCGCTGACCGGTCTCCCGCCTGCTGTTTTCGCACACACGTTTATCAGCCAACACGTCCATGCTACAGGCATGCACGTTGCCCGCCACGGAACCGGTCTGGCCGCGGCGACCCGCGCCCTCGCCTCCCAGATTCACCCCGTGTTCATGCTGCCGCCCATCGCGGCGTCGTGGTTCGGGGCCGTCCTCGCCATCGACCTCGACCCGACGCTGGCGGGACTCCACATGCTCGCGGCGTTCTTCGCGCTCTACACCGCCCACGTCAAGGACGGCTACGTGGACTTCTACGTCCGTGGTGAGGACGACGACCATCCCCTCTCCGCACCCGGCGCGAAACTCGCGCTCGCGCTCTCCTCTATCGGTTTTTTCGCCTGCCTCATCATCATCGGCCTGACCGTCGATTTCTGGGCTGCGCTGCTTACCCTTCCGGGGTGGCTCATCGGCTTCCTCCACGCCCCCCAACTCGACATGCATCCCGTCACCGCGACGATGGGCTATCCGCTCGGCATCTCCTTCGCGCTCCTTGGGGGCTACTACGTCCAGACTCAGACGCTTACCCTCCCAGTCGTCGCCTTCGCAGTCGTCTTCCTCGTCATCCTCTCGGGAATCAAAATCATCGACGACGCGAAAGACTACGATTACGACCGCTCCATCTCGAAGCGAAGTGCCGTGGTCGTCCTCGGCAAAGAACGGTCTCGCCGCGTCGCCTACGCCCTCATGGCGCTCGGTCTCGGTGCGGTTCTCGCGTTCTCGCTGTTCGGCGTGTTCCCGTTGAGTGCTACGCTCGCCGTCGCCGGGTTCGGCGTCGTCGCACTTATCGCCAGACACGCAACCCCAAAACTCGCGACGATGCTCTTGATTCGTGGCTCCTACGTCTTCCTCGCGCTGTTGCTCGTCGCCGTCTGGTTCCGCCCCCTCGGGTGAACAGTTTTCAGCCAGCCAACCGTTTTTCCTGTATGAAAAAGACAGTCATCGCTCCAGAGGAGAGTGATATGGACTCAGAAATTATCGACACGACAGCCTCGTCGCTCGGGGTCGTCACCCACCACGAAACATACCGAGAGGTCACTCTCTCCGGGTTGGCGTGGCCCGAAGACGATACTGCTCCAGAACAGGTTCGAACGCTGTTGGGGTTCGTTCAAATGGTCTTTGACGATATTCTCGACGCAACGCTGGATGACATTACGCACACAACATTTTACGTCCGTGATGATGCGTTGACACCAGCCTCCAGAACTGCCATTCACGAAGTTCGACACGAGTTCTTCTCACTCCCCCACTTTCCGGCGAGTACGATGGTTGGGATGTCAAACCTTGCTCTCCCGGGTGCCCTCGTCGAACTGCAAATCGAGGCAACGATTCCCGAAGATGGATGGGACGTGGAAACCGTCGAGTTGCCGGAGGTCGCAGAATGACATTCCCCGTCCTCTCTGACGACGACGTGCTCGCGGCCATCGATGTGCCGGACGTCGTCGCTACGATGGAACTCGCCATCCGCGAACACGCCTTCGGAAATCTCGTCTCCCCGCCCCGGTTCAGCGTCGATGTGGAGAAGGGGTCGCTCGTGTTCACCGCCGGGGCCGCGACTGGCGAGGTGCAGGCCCTCGGCTTCCGCGTCTACGAGACGTTCAAGGACGATTCGCCAGACCACACGCAACTCGTCGCCGTCTTCGACAGCGAAACGGGCGCGTTCAAGGGCATCGCGCTCGGCGACCAGGTTGGCCTCCTGCGCACGGGCGGCATCGGCGGCGTGGCCGTCGAGTATCTCGCGAAACCGGACGTGCGAACGATGGCCGTCATCGGGTCCGGGTCACACGCACGGATGCAGACGCGGGCGGCCGCGAGCGTGCGGAATCTCGATGAGATACGAGTTTACTCCCCGAAAGCCGACCACCGCGACGCGGCCGTCCGGGACCTCGACGACGAACTGGGCGGGACTGTCGTCGCCGCAGCGAGTGCGAAAGCCGCCGTCGAGGAGGCAGACATCGTCATCTGCGCGACGACGAGTCGGAATCCGGTGTTCGAACACCGGTGGCTCGCGCCCGGCGCGCACGTCACCACGCTCGGGCCAAAGTACGTCGGCGCACACGAACTCCCGATGGAGACGGTCAAGCGGGCCAATACGGTGGTCACTGATTCGCTGGCGCAGGTGAAGGGCTACGCGGAGTACAAACAGCCGTTCTTCATCGAGGGCGACCGTCGGGCCGAGCTGGTCGAACTCTCCACCGTCGTCGGGGGCGACCACGCTGGGCGGGCGCGAGAGGATGACCTCACCGTGTTTTGTTCGGTTGGGCTTGCAGGAACCGAGGTCGTCCTCGCAGACGAGATTCTCAGACGGGTCGCCTGATTCGTCAGTCGAGTCGTTCTGCCACCTGGTGACAGCGGTCTATCCACTCCACGTCGTAGGCTTCGGGCGAGAGGACGCGGCCCGTGAGGTCTGCAATCGTTTCGACTCCTTCCTGTTCGCACCAGTCGATGCATTCGAGGTACACTGGAAAGTCGTCGCTCGACCGGAGGGTTGGGTCGTAGGAGACGGGCACCTTCATACACCCGGCGAGGTGGGCGACGAAGGCGCGAGTGTGGCCGTCCGCGAGGTACGTCTCGCCTTCGTGTTCGAACACGGGAAGCGGCCCGTACGTCGGCCCGTCGAAGTCGAACCATCCCATGACGGCGGTCAGTTTCTCACTCGACAGGTAGAGTTGGCTCGGCCTGACCTCGTCGATGGGCAGCCACGCGGTTTCGCTCATTTGGCCGCGGAGACGATTTTGATGACGTCGCCCTCGTCGAGTTCGTGGCTCTCTGCGATGCGGCGATTGGACTTCGCGTCCACGGCGTGCAGGTAGGCGTCGCCGATGTCCGAGTGGACCGCGTACGCGAGGTCGTGGGGCGTCGAACCGCGAGGCAGAAGGAAGGCGTCGGGGAGGACGTTCTCCTGGCCGTCGGTCCACTTGCCCTCGTTCTGGACGGGATAGGCGGTGATGTGGTCGAGCAGGTCGTACACGGCCAGATTGAGCGCCTGCTGGACGCCTGTTCCCCCGTACTCGGCCATCACCTCGCGAATTTTCTCCAGGCCCTTCTCCTGTGGTCCCGAGAGGTCGCCGACGATTTCGAAGTCCGGGTCGCCGGGGTCGTACGCGACGAGTCCGGCCTTGGCTCCCTGTCGGAGCGCGAGTTCGCCGTCTGCTGTGGCCGGAACGAACAGGTCTGCTGCCTCGCGGAGGCGTTCGATGTTCTCGGGGGGCGCGATGTCGGCTTTGTTCCCGACGACGACGATGGGCTTTGTGCGAGCACGGAGGTCACGGGCCAGCCGTTCACGGTCCGCGTCGGTCCACTTCTGTGGGTTCTCTGAGTACTCCATGTTCCGCAGGATGGTCGTCACGTCGTGTTCTGTCGCGCCGACACCCGTGAGCATCTCGGTCAGGGCGTCGTCCATGTCGAATCCGGGCGAGCGCGACTGGCGCGTGACCGTCTCCCAGTTCCGGTTGAGGATGCCCGCGAGCCAGAGGTCCATCTCCTCCTGAATGAAAGTCACGTCCTCGACGGGGTCGTGGTCGCCGATTTCGACGGGTTCGCCCTCTGCGTTCGTCCCGCCGGAGGCGTCCACGACGTTCAGAATCACGTCGGCGTTCGTGAGTGCGTCCAAGAACTGGTTGCCGAGGCCCCGGCCTTCGTGTGCCCCCGGGACGAGGCCCGCTACGTCGAGCAGTTCGACGGGGACGTACCGCTTGCCGTCGTGGCAGTTCTCGTTGTTACAGCGTTCCTCGCGGGTGAGACACGGACACTCCGTTCGGACGTAACTCACGCCATGGTTCGGGTCGATGGTCGTGAAGGGGTAGTTGCCCACGTCAACCTCGGCGAGGGTCGCGGCTTTGTAGAAGGTAGACTTGCCGGCGTTTGGCTTCCCGGCGAGCGCGATAGAGAGCATGTGCTCACATACCGTGGTTACCCAAAATTGCCTTTCGGTCTATTCGAGGTCGCGGTCTTGTTTCTCGCGAACCTGTGTAATCTCGCCGCGCGCCCGAATCGACCCGTCTACCGCCGCGCCCTCGTGGAGCAACAGGTCGTCGCAGGCTACGTCGCCGAGGACGCGCGTTCCCTCGGTCACGGAGACAGTTCCCTTCCGCGTGGTCACGTCGCCGTGGATGCGCGTTCCCTCGCCGATGGTGATGTCTCCGCGCGCCCGCAGACTCCCGAAGATGTTGTTGTCGTCGCCCACTTCGATGGAATCCGCGCGAATGTTCCCGTGGAGCCGACAGCCGTCCCCGATGGTCGCTGGCGTCGAGACTCGCCAGGCGTCGTCGCTGACGTGAGAGTTGCGCGGGATGACGACTGGTTCGTCCTCTGGCTCGCCGCCGTCTGCGAGTTCGGTGAGCACCTCCTCTGCGGCTTCCTCTTCACCGAGCCGGAGTAGTTGCGAGAGGTAGATGAAGAGAAAGACGATGGTCGGGACTGGATTGCGAATGACGATCCAGCCGTTTGCCTCGAAGCCGTTTTCGATGTTCACGTCGTCGCCGATGTCGAGGTCGCCGGAGACCATGAGTTGGCCCTCGATGTGGACGCGCTCGCCGAGATAGGCGTCCTGGCCGACGAGGACGTTTCCGGCGATGTCGGACCACATGTCGATGCGACAGTCGCCCTCCGCTTCGATGTCGCCGCCGAAGGTGACGCCCTCACCGGCGATGACGTTGCGTCCGCGAACCCCAAATTCGACCGTGCTGCGCGCGCCGACGAGCACGTCGCCGTCGGTCACGAGGTCGTGTTCCTCAACGGTCGTCCCGTCTGGGATGCTGAGTTTATCGAGGGGGTCCGAACGCAGTGGCACGTAGTGATGTCGTCTCTCGGTTCGTATTAATCCTCCGCGAATGTCTGACGGGTGGCTGACGCGGTCGGTTGGTTTTTACGGGCGAGCGAGCAACATCTCCGCATGACGGTTCTCTCGTTCGACAAAGATGGGATAGACGTCGTGTACGAAGGGTCTGAGTTCCGCCTCGAACGTGACTTCGTCGAGGAGGCCATCGGAAAATCCTACCCGGACATCACCGACCACGAGGTGCTCAAAATCATCGAGAAGAATCCCGACCTGAACGGTCCGGCTCGTCGCATTGGCGACATCCTCCGCACCTGACGGCAAAAGACTCAAGAGGGGACCGGGCAACGTCTCGCGTATGAACCTTCCCGCGCAGTTCGACCACGCCTCGTTTACGGCCGCACTCGGCACGTTTCTCAGCTACGGCATCCTGCTCGTCGTGATGACGGTGGTCCTGTTCGGACTGCCGTATCTCGCCTTCCTCGCCCTCGGCGCGTAATCGACCGGCTACTTCTTCCGTGCAGCCCGCTTCTTCGCCACGACACGCGGTGCGTACCACAGCACAGAGAAATCCTGCGGACTCGGCAGCGCACATGCACACCAGCCGATGAGCGCCACTTTGGCGAAAAGCGAGTCAGCGACCAGCGACCCCGGAACGACGCCGAGTGGAATCGTCGCGAGCGGCACGAGGAGTGCCAGTGGCATCATCGAGGAGATGCGCAATCGGAGCGCGGCGTCGGCGTGCGGGAACCTGGTGGGCGTGACGGCGGCGAGTTTTCCGAGGAAAATCATTCCTAACAACCCTTCTTCGCGGCCGTCGGGGAGCCAGTCGATTCTGAACGCGATGCCGAACGCCCGAAGCGCCAGCGCGTGGGCGAACTCGTGGGCGAGGATACCGAGCACACCGCTCGCGACCAGCACCATCACCGCGCCAAGGAGTTCTGCGGGAGACATCGCTCAGTACGAATGAGCGTACAGGGAGTGGGAGATAGCTTAAGCACACCGAAAGTCACGCACTCTTGCCACTGACAGTGACCTGTGTTCGTGTATGCGGACCTGCTCACTCGACTGAAGGCTTCAGAATAACGCTATCTTATTCGAGTACGTCCGTCGATGCCCACTGCATAACGAATTGCTCAACACCCAATTATCGTTACATGGAACTAACGCAAGCAGTCCTATCGGTTGCACAGCTCATGCCGCTCCAGGCGTTCTCTGGCCAATTCCTGCAGTGGGCAGTCGTATTCTTCGTCCTCGCCATCATCGCGGCGCTGGTGGGCGCCCGTGGTGTCGCTGGGGTGACGATGAACGTCGCGCGATGGTTCGTGATCATCTTCATCGTCCTCGCGCTCATCACCCTCATCCTCTAACGAGGTGGGGTGTGGCGACTCCGTAGGGGTCGCGTCGAAACTTTTTGAAAACAGCAATCCCGTGTCGCTCAGGCGAAGGTCTTCGAGACGTCGTCGTCCTCTTCTTCGGCCTGAATCTTCGCCCACGCGCTGTCGAAGTCCTTCATCGTGACGTTGGTGCGGCCGTCGCGGATGGCGAACATCCCGGCTTCCGTACAGATGGCACGGATGTCGGCACCGGAGGCTTCACCCGTCTCCTCTGCGAGTTTCGAGAAGTCAACGTCGTCGTCTACGTTCATCTTGCGCGTGTGAATCTCGAAGATCTTCTCGCGACCTTCCTGTCCGGGCTTTGGTACTTCGATGAGGCGGTCGAACCGGCCCGGGCGCAGAATTGCTCGATCCAGCATGTCGAAGCGGTTAGTCGCCGCGATGATGCGAATCTCACCGCGCTCTTCGAAGCCGTCCATCTCAGAGAGCAACTGCATCATGGTCCGCTGAACCTCAGCGTCGCCGGAGGTCTTCGAGTCGGTGCGCTTGCTCGCGATGGCGTCGATTTCGTCGATGAAGATGACGGCGGGTTCGTGGTCGCGGGCGACCTGGAACAGGTCGCGGACGAGTTTCGCGCCCTCGCCGATGAACTTGTGGACGAGTTCGGACCCGGCCATCTTGATGAACGTCGCGTTGGTCTGGTTCGCGACGGCCTTCGCGAGCAGCGTCTTGCCGGTCCCCGGCGGGCCGTAGAGCAGGACGCCGGACGGCGGCTCGATGCCGACCTTCTCGAACATTTCTGGGTTCTCGAGTGGCATCTCGACGGTTTCGCGCACTTCGTTCAGTTGCTCGTCCAGACCACCAATGTCCTCGTAGGTGACGTCTGGTTTGTGCTCGACTTGCATCACGCGGGCGCGGACGTCAGTCTCGTCGTCGAGGGTCTTTACGATAGAAAGGGAGTTGTTGACCGCGACGCGAGCGCCCGGTTCGATCTGTTCGAGCATCTCGTCCGTGACCTCGGTGAGCGCCTCCTGATTGTTTCCGTGCTGTTTGATGACGACGCCCTTCTCAGTGATTTCCTGAATCGTCGCGATGAACAGCGGGGACTGTTTCAGTTTCTTGTTCTCGTGAGTCAGTCGCTCTAACTTCTGCTGGTACTTGTTGTTCTCTGCGTTCGCGTCGAGAAGCTTGTCGCGCATCTCCTCGTTCTGCGATTCGACGATCTGCAAGCGCTGGCGCAAAGCTTCGATTTTCTCCTGCTGTGACGCGTCCTCGTCGTAGGGTAAGTCCACGTCGTCAACAGTATCAGTCATTACACCGGCATAGGTCGCTAGTTCATAAGAGGCTTCGGGTAAACCCTCTCAAATAATGACACATATGACGGCGAGCCTGAAAGTCCGGCATCCGAGCCAGTATGATTATTAGTAATATTTTACATCCGGAAATATTAATACGGAGTATTCGTAGAACTGTGATAATGAGTACTCAGGAGCCAGTCGTAACCGACGCCGAGGACGACAGATGGGCCGCAGTCCGTGACTTACCACCAAGTGCAAAGCTCGTTGCCAAGATGCTTGACTACAACGAGACGCTCACGCAGGGACAACTTGTCGAAGAGACGCTGTTGCCCCCGCGCACCGTCCGGTACGCGCTCAACCGACTCGAAGACGCGGGTGCGGTTTCGTCGCGATTCTCCTTCACCGACGCGAGAAAGCGCCTCTACACCCTCGACCTCGAATAACTTCATATACGAAGCCGGGACAATCGCGGGGCGTGTCAGACGACGTTCCCGACCCCGACGCGGTGAAACGTGCGCTTCGCCGCCTCGCGTTCGCCCCGACTGTTGGTGCCTCCCCTACAGCCGACGCCACAGCTTCGGAATCGGACGCCGCCCGCTCGAAACTGGACGACATACCTCCGGAACCTGACGACATAATTTCGGAACCCGACGACGCCCTAGTGCGCCGCGGCGTCGCGGCCGTCGACGACGTGGAGGCCGCCGCCGAGTTCTTCGCCGCGGTTCCGCTCAACCAGTTCCAAGCCGCGGTCGAACGGTGTGCGGCCACTGGCGACGACGACCTCGCGGGAGCGGGCCGACGCGCAATCGAAACCGTTCGTGACTTTCGTCGCGTCGCCAATCACTTTCGCTCCGGTCGCGGAATCCCTTTACGTCGAGACGCAAAATAATCTGGACATGACTCGGGCGATTCATACGGGGGACACCCACATCGGCTATCAGCAGTACCACACTGCCGAACGCCGAGAGGATTTCCTCGCTGCCTTTCGACAGGTCGTAGACGACGCCGTGGCGGCGGACGTCGACGCGGTCATCCACGCTGGTGACCTCTTTCACGACCGCAGACCGGACCTTCAGGACCTTCTCGGGACGCTCTCTGTCCTTCGCACGCTCGACGACGCCGACATTCCGTTTCTCGCAATCGTCGGCAACCACGAGGGCAAGCGCAACGGCCAGTGGCTCGACCTCTACGAGAATCTCGGCCTCGCCACGCGCCTCGGGAGCGACCCCTACGTCCTCGGCAACACCGCTTTTTACGGATTGGACTTCGTGCCGCCCTCCCGGCGCGACCAGTTAGACTACGAGTTCGCACCGCACGACGCCGACCACGCCGCGCTCGTCACCCACGGCCTGTTCACGCCGTTCGACTTCGGCGACTGGGACACGGAAGGGCTCCTCGAAACGGCCTCCATCGAGTTCGACGCGATGTTGCTCGGCGACAACCACAAGCCCGCGAAAAAACAGGTCGGTGAAACGTGGGTCACCTACTGTGGGTCCACCGAGCGCGCGAGCGCGAGCGAGCGCGACGAACGCGGCTACAACATCGTCACGTTCGAAAACGGTGTGGACATCACCCGCCGGGGACTACCCACCCGCCAGTTCCACTTCATCGACATTGAGCTCGGTGACGGTGAGGGACTCGATGAGATGCGAGCGCGCGTCCGCGAGTACGACCTCGACGACGCCGTCGCGCTCGTCACCATCACGGGCGACGGCGAACCGTTTTCGCAGGCAGCGGTCGAGGAGTTCGCCACCGAACGGGGGGCACTCGTCGCCCGCGTCACCGACAAACGCGAATACGAAACGCCTGAGACCGAGGTGAGCGTCTCCTTTGCCGACCCAGACGAGGCCGTCCGCGAACGGGTTCGTGAACTCGGCTTGAGCGGAGCCGCCATCGAAATCGACGAGGTGGTTCGCGCCAGCAAAGTCGCAGACTCGAACGTCCGCGACGAAGTCGAAACGCGCGTCCGGGAACTGCTCGACGGAGACGACATCTCGGTGTTCACCGCCGCACCTCGCCCGGAGCACGCCGAGACGGAGGCAGCGGACACAGAGACTGACACCGAGAAAACCGTTGAATCCACAACGCAGAAAGCGACCACGGAGTCACCTGAATCCGCACCCGAAACGGCCGATGCGGCAGACGAAGCCGACACGGAATCCGCAGATGCGGTGGCTGGTACGGACGACGACACAGCAACAGAGATAGCCTCGGAAACCGACCCCGAGGGAGAGCCAGTGAGAGACGAAGCCACAACGGCTGACGAAGCTGAAGACGGAGAGAAGGAGGACGCAGCTGAAGACGCTGCCGAACCCGCCGACGAATCGGCGGACGCCACAAGTGAGTCGTCAAGCGGTGGGCAGACCCAGCGGTCGATGGAGGAGTACCTATGAAATTCGAGCAGATTCGCCTGGAGAACTTCAAGTGCTACGACGACGCCAACCTGTCTCTCGACCACGGGGTGACGGTCATCCACGGGGTAAACGGGAGCGGCAAGTCCACGCTGCTCGAAGCGTGCTTTTTCGCCCTCTACGGCCCCGGCGGGTTCGACCGCAGTTTAGACGAGTTCGTGACCATCGGTGCGGAGGAGGCGTCGGTCGAACTCTGGTTCGCCCACGCGGGCGCGGAGTACCGTATCGAGCGCCGCATCAAGGTGCGCGGCGACCGAGCACAAACCGTGTCGTGCATCCTCGAAACGCCGGAGGGGACCATCGACGGCGTGACCGACGTGGAGACACAGATTCGGTCCCTGCTTCGGATGGACGACGAGGCGTTCGTGAACTGCGCGTACGTCCGGCAGGGCGAGGTGAACAAACTCATCAACGCGACCCCCCGCGAGCGCCAGTCGATGATCGACGACCTCCTCCAGCTCGGGAAGTTAGAGGAGTATCGCGAACGGGCGAGCGACGCCCGCCTCGGCGTGCGGAGCGTGCTCGACGACCAACACGGGAGTCTCACCCAGCTCGACGACCAGATTGCGGAGAAAGAAGCGCAGAACCTCCACGATCAACTCAACGAGGCGGAGACGCAACTCGCAGACTGTGAGGAAAAGCTCTCGCGTTTAGAGGGGAATCTGGAGAAGGCCCGAGACACGAGAGACGACGCCCAGGAGACGCTCGACGCGTACGAAGAGAAACGCGAACAACTCGGCGACCTGACCGAGGAAATCTCGGACGTGCGCGAGAGTATCCGCACCGACGAGAGCGAACGTGACGCGCTCAAAGAACGCCTTCGAAATCTCCGGGAAGCCACCGAGGAACTTCGCGCCGACCTCGAATCGCAGGTCGAAGCGAGCGCTCTCGACGAAGCGACCCCCGAGGCGGTCGAGGAGGCACTCGCTGCGGTGGAGGACGAAGACGACGAATTGCACGAACAGATCCGGGAGCGGAGCGTCGAAGCCCAGTCGCACACGAGCGACGCGGAATCGCTCGAAGAGCGGGCTGAGGAACTCGACGCACAGGCGACACAGAAGCGCGAGGAGGCCGCCGAAACGGAGGCAGCCATCGCCGAAGACGAGGAGACGCTGACAGAGCGCCGCGAGAAAGTTGGCGACATCGACGACGAAATCGCGGACACGCGGGCTGCATTCGACGACGCACCAGTTGAATTCGGCGAGGCGGCGACCCTCCGCGAATCGCTCGAAGCCGAGCGCGAGGAATTGGCGGACCGGGAGACGAATCTTCGCGCCCGCCGCGAGAGTCTGCAGGCCAGCATCGAGGACGCAGAACGCTTGCTCGACGAAGGTAAGTGCCCGGAGTGTGGCCAGCCCGTCGAGGACTCCCCGCACGTCGGTTCGCTGGACGACGACCGTGAGGAACTCGCGTCGCTGGACGCCGAACTCGCGGAACTCGAGGAGGAGAAATCCGCCCTCGAAGCTCGCATCGAGACGGCAGAATCGCTCCGCGACGCAGAGCGGACAGTCGCCGACTTAGAACGACAGAAGGAGAACGTCACACAGCTCGTCGCAGAGCGCGAGATGACGCTCGAAGAGCGCCGCGAGACGGTGGCAACCCTCCGCGACGAAGCCGATACGCTCGAAGAACGAGCCGAATCGAAGCGTGAGGCCGCGAGTGAAGCGACCGAAAAAGCGACGGTGGCGCGCCAGGCGATCGCCACGTTGAATCAGCAACGGACGGCCCTACGCGAGCGGAAATCCCGGCTCACCGAGATGCAAACGCTTCTCTCTGACATCACGGAAAACGAGGTCCAGATGACCCAGAAGCGCGACCGACGGTCCCATCTCGCCGAGATGAACGAGGAGCGCCGCGAGCGCCTCGCCGACCTGACCGCGCGAAAGCAGGAACTCGAATCCGAATTCGACGAGTCGGCTATCGAGGCGGCGAAAAACCGCAAAGAGCACGCAGAGACCTACCTGAGTGAGAACGAGGACAAACTCGACCACCTCACGGACAAACGCGATTCGCTCAAGGGAACCATCGGGGCGCTCGAAAACGCCATCGAAGACCTCGAAAACCTCCGCGAACGACGTGACCGCGTCGCGTCTGTCGTCTCCCATCTCGACTCACTCTACGAGGAGGCAGAAGACCTCCAGCACATGTACGGCGACTTGCGCAGCGAACTCCGCCAGCGCAACGTCGAGACCCTGGAGCGAATGTTGAACGAGGTGTTCGACCTCGTCTACCAGAACGACTCGTATTCGCGCATCGAACTCGACGGCGACTACGAACTCACGGTGTTCCAGAAGGACGGCGAGGCACTGGCTCCCGACCAGTTGTCCGGCGGCGAGCGCGCCATCTTCAACTTGAGCCTGCGCTGTGCCATCTACCGCCTGCTCTCCGAAGGCATCGACGGGGCTGCCCCGATGCCGCCGCTCATCCTCGACGAGCCAACGGTGTTCTTAGACGACGGGCACGTCACGCAACTCATCGAACTCATCGACTCGATGCGCACGCTCGGGGTGGAGCAAATCGTGGTCGTCTCTCACGACGAGGAACTCGTCGGCGCGGCCGACGACCTCGTCGTGGTGGAAAAAGACGCGACGAGCAACCGGTCGAGTGCAGAACGCGAGGCGCGGGAGTTACCCGCGGAGTTGGTGTAGCGCCGCGCTCGCCCGCTCGGTCGTTCGATAGCCGCGCTCGCCGAACACGTCCGCCTCGACGACGAGGCCGGCGGCGCGAAACTCGCTGATGGTTCCATACAGCGTGCTCTCGCACTTGTCGTCGGTTTCCATTAGTTCGCGGGCGGACACGGGGCCGTTCTCGTCGAGGTGGATGAGCAAGCCGAGCGCCCACTCAGTGTGGACCGCAGAGAGCAGTTTTCGGACGGGTTCGTCGACGCTTCTGGCGACGGTTTCGAAGGTCGATTCGCCGTCGACGTGCGACAGTCGGTCGTTTTCGACGTAGAACTCCTCGCCGGTCTCCGGGTCTCGAACGCGACTTGCGTCGCTCGACTCGGCGATGAGCAGGAGGTGTCGTCCGGTGTCGTCGGTGACCGTCCGCATGGGTAGAGGAAGGGAGGCAGGCCGGTTATCGGTTCTGGAAGGCGCGGTACTTTGCGACGCCGTAGACCAGTGAGACGACCCCGAGTGCGAACACGGCTCCGCCGGTCTGGAACTGGCCACGGAAGTACATCAGCATCGCGCCGAGGCTCAGGGCGAACAACGCGATATTGAACGTGAGGACGAGCGACCAGAAAGTACGGAACACGTCGTCTGGGACGTCCGACATGTCCGTCTTTGGCATCTGGACCTGGGGAATCTTCGGGCCGATGTCCTTCTCGGGGTCGAACTCCGTTGGCTCGTCCGGCCACGCGTCTGAGTCCTCTTCCTCTAGGTCGAACACGCTTCGTCCTACGTCGTCCGCAAAAAAGTATTCTCCGACGTGTCGCCACGTCACGATACTCCCCTTATGCCACGTCACTCAGTCGAACAGCGTGCGTGGCCTGTACCCACGCAAGCGGGTTCTCCGCGTCATAGAGCACAATTCCGTCCTCTGTCTCGTAGACCTCTGTGGTCTCGACTCCTGCCGGGACGGCTGGCTCTGGTCTGTCAGCGCTATCTGGCTGCCGACGCGAACTTGCGTGGTTTGACATTAGGCCATTTCACCTCGAAGTATGATATGTGTTATCACATTAAATCTTTTGTGGATGTTGCAAGTGTAGACGCTGGACCGCGGGTGTTTTTATCGGCTGGACGAGTTCTTCCTACAATGACGCAGATGGGGCTCGACCAGTTCGATGCCACGGAGCCAGCGGAGGAGACAGACCGGCTCGCAGCGGAGGCACGAGCGGTCGCCGGCGACGGCGCGACGCACGCGGACGTCGTCGACTCGGCGGCCAAGAAATTCCCCGACGCAACCGGAACCATCGAACTGGCCGTCTCGCAGGTCGATTACACGCTCGTCGGCAGTGGCGACGCAGAAGCCCCCGTCCTCCATGTCTTCGGACGCACGGCGGACGACGAACTCGAACACGTCCTCGTCTCTGGTTTTCGGCCGTACTTCTACGCGCCGACCGACTCGCTCTCTGACGACAAACTCGACATGGACGTCATCACGGGGTGGGAAGAGGGCTACGAGAGCATTCGGGGAGAGAAACTGACCAAAATCTTCGGGCGCACGCCGCGCGACGTGGGGCAGATTCGTGACCGCTTCGACCACTTCGAGGCGGACATCCTGTTCCCGAACCGCCTGCTCATCGACAAGGACATCACAAGCGGAATTCGGGTGCCAGAACGCCGCGGCAACGACGGCGCCATCCACGTCCCGCACACGGAAATCGAGGCGGTCGACGTCGATGCGAACCTGCGCGTGAACACGTTCGACATCGAAGTCGAGGACCGAAACGGCTTCCCCGAAGACGGCGAGGAGCCGATTATTTGCCTGACCAGCCACGACTCGTTCGACGACGAGTACGTCATGTGGCTCTACGAGGCTCCCGACGGTGCGACGGGACTGGACGACCTCTCTGCCTACGACCCGATAGAGGGGGATATCGAGTTCGAGATTCGCCGGTTCGAGGCAGAAGACGAGATGCTCGCGGCGTTCCTCGACTATCTGGTCGAAACCGACCCTGACGTGCTGACCGGGTGGAACTTCGCGGACTTCGACGCGCCGTACCTCTTAGACCGCCTCGAAGAACTCGAACGCGGTTCAGCGTACGACCTCGACTACAATCGTCTCTCGCGCGTAGACGAGGTCTGGCGCTCTGACTGGCAGGGGCCGAACATCAAAGGACGCGTCGTGTTCGACCTGCTGTATGGCTACAAACGGACTCAGTTCACCGAACTCGACTCCTACCGCCTCGACGCGGTGGGTGAAGTCGAACTCGGCATCGGAAAGGAGCGCTATGCCGGGTCTATTGGCGACCTCTGGGAGGAGAACCCGTCGAAACTGCTGGAGTACAACCTGCGCGACGTGGAGTTGTGCGTCGAACTCGACCGTAAGCAGGGAATCATCCCGTTCTGGCGCGAGGTGGCGTCGTTCGTCGGGTGTAAACTCGAAGACGCGCCGACGCCGGGCGACGCGGTGGACCTCTACGTCCTGCACAAGGTCCACGGCAACTTCGCCCTGCCCTCGAAGGGCCGAGCTGAGAGCGAAGACTACGAAGGCGGTGCGGTGTTCGACCCCATCTCGGGCGTCCGCGAGAACGTCACGGTGCTCGACCTGAAGTCGCTGTACCCGATGTGCATGGTCACCATCAATGCCTCGCCCGACTCCAAGGTCGGCCCCGATTATGAGGGCGAGACGTTCAAAGCCCCGAACGGGACGCACTTCCGAAAACAGCCAGACGGCATCATCCGAGAGATGGTGGACGAACTCTTGAGTGAACGCGAACAGAAGAAGGAACTTCGCAACCAGAACGACCCCGATTCGACAGACTACGACCGCTTCGACCGCCAGCAGGCCGCCGTGAAGGTCATCATGAACTCCCTATACGGGGTGCTGGGCTGGGAGCGATTCCGCCTGTACGACAAGGAGATGGGCGCTGCGGTGACCGCGACTGGCCGTGAGGTCATCAACTTCACCGAGCAGGCCGCGAACGACCTGGGTTACAACGTGGTGTACGGCGATAGCGTTACTGGTGACCGACCAATCGTTGTGCAAGACCCGTCTGGAACGGTCCAGATAATACCAATCGAGCAATTGTTCGAATTGGCATCTGCCGACGATGCCGACATTCTTATCACTGCAGATGGAGGTCCAGTTGCCCACTCGACAGTTGGGAAATCACGCCGCTCGCTTGACGGATGGAACGCGCTCTCGCTGAGCGAGACCGGGGACGCAGAGTGGCAGCCAATTACGCAAGTCATTCGCCACAAGACGGACAAGAAAGTGGTTCGGCTGCAGCACAAATTCGGTGAGTCTACGACAACACACGACCACTCCTACATGGTCGAAAACGATGGCACATTCGTCGAGGCCTCGCCTGCAGACGTTCGCGAGCCGCTTCGAATTCCATCGTTTCCGGATGTTGCCTCTGTTGACTCGATAGACGTCTACGAGATGCTGAACGGTTACGAACGCGAATACACCGACGGCATGAGTGTTGGTTCTGAGCGCGGAAAAACGAAGATAAAGCATATCCACGCAGACGACGAATGGGTCTGGTTCGGTCACGAACACCACGGTCGATTACAGTCAACGGTGAAAGTGAAGCGCCGAATCGACTTGCAAAGTGCGGACGGGGCCGCACTGATTCGGCTTCTTGCTGCCTATTTAGCGGAGGGAAGTTCCTCGACACAAGAGACGACTGCTTCGAAATTTGGTGCGAGCATCTCGGAATCGCGTCAAGAGTGGCTTACCCAACTCAAAGACGACTACCACCGTCTTTTCGAGGGAGCGACCGCAAGTATCATCGCAAGCGATTCACAAGCGGAGCGGACGGTTTCGTACGAGACAGGAGGTGAACCGGCTTCGGTGTCGTACAACGACACGACATTGAAGCTTCAGATGATGAACGAACTCTCTGCTGTATTCTTTAGGGAGTTTTCTGGACAAACGTCTCGTGGAAAGCGTATCCCTGGATTCGTCTTCCACCTCGAAAACCAGCTCCAAGACGTCTTCCTGGAAGTCCTCGTAGAAGGTGACGGCTCTCGAAAATTCCCACGATACGCAGACGACTATGCGAAACGGAATTTCGATTACGAAACCACTAGTAGAGAGCTTGCTGCAGGGCTCTCCATGCTTTTGACCCAACAAAACCAGAAACACTCGATGAAATATCGAGACTCGAAGGGGACATACACGATTCGAACGTGCGACTACTACCGCAGCGGTCGCGACCCAGTTCTTACTGAAGTCGAACACGATGGCTACGTCTACGACTTGAGCGTCGAGAAGAACGAGACCTTCGTCGATGCCGTTGGTGGACTAGTGTTGCACAATACCGACTCAATCATGCTGGAACTCGGACCAGACGTAGACAAGGAGTCGGCCATCGAGCAGTCGTTCGACATCGAGGAACACATCAACGAAGCCTACGACGAGTTCGCGCGCGAGAAACTGAACGCAGAGAACCACCGCTTCCAAATCGAGTTCGAGAAACTCTACCGGCGGTTCTTCCAGGCGGGGAAGAAGAAGCGCTACGCGGGCCACATCATCTGGAAGGAAGGCAAAGACGTAGACGACATCGACATCACCGGCTTCGAGTACAAGCGCTCCGACATCGCGCCCATCACGAAGGAGGTCCAGCTCCGGGTCATCGAAATGATCGTCCACGGAGAGGACTTAGAGAAGGTGAAAACCTACGTCCACGACGTCATTGAGGACTTCAGAGCAGGGAACGTCGGGTTGGACGACGTGGCGATTCCGGGCGGTATCGGGAAGCAGTTAGACAACTACGACACCGACACCGCACACGTACGCGGGGCGAAATACGCGAACCTGCTGCTCGGGACGAACTTCCAGCGCGGGAGCAAGCCAAAGCGCCTCTATCTCGCGAAAGTGCACCCGGCGTTCTTCCGACGTATCGAAACGGAGACCGGCATCGACCCTGCCGGAATGACGGCGGACGAACTGCTCTACGGCGAGTTCAAACGCGACCCGGACGTCATCTGCTTCGAGTACGCAGACCAGGTTCCAGAAGAGTTCCAGGTTGACTGGGACAAGATGTTAGAAAAGACATTACAGGGACCAATCGAGCGCATTCTCGAAGCCCTCGACATCTCCTGGGAAGAAGTCAAATCGGGACAGGAGCAGACTGGGCTCGGGAGCTTCATGTGACTGTTAGATAGTTAATTTTTCTGGAGGGATTTCGGACGCTTTGTGGCGGTTTTCGACGCTCACTCATCTGTGCTTGAGTCTCTCTAGCAAAAACCAAGACACAGAGACTGTATTGGACCGAAAACCGTTCTATTTTCAGGAATTGGACTTTGCATTGACGGACGTTTTCTTTTCTCAAACACAAAATTCTGTTTTCTGAAATCGAAAAGTCTTGCGCAGGATTGCGAAAGGATTATGGGCGCGACGTACCCATCTCAAGACGACTTAGGTGTCTCCAGAATGGCTAGGCTAGAAATCAAAAACCTACACGCAGAAGTAGCAGAAGAGGGCGGCGAGACGATTCTCCGCGGCGTCAATCTCGAAGTGCAGTCCGGCGAGATTCACGCCCTGATGGGACCGAACGGCTCCGGGAAGTCGACGATGGCGAAGATTATTGCCGGTCACCCGGCCTACACGGTCACCGCCGGAGAAATCCTCCTCCACCTCGAAGAAGACGAGTTCGCGGACTTGGACGAGGCGATTCCAGAGGCAAAGCGCACCTGGAACCTCCTCGACCTCGAACCACCAGAGCGTGCCGCACTCGGCATCTTCCTCGGCTTCCAGTATCCCGCCGAGATCGAGGGCGTCACGATGGTTAACTTCCTCCGCACCGCGCTCAACGCGAAACTCGAAGAGCGCGAGGACCTCATCTTCGGCGAGGACGACGACGAGGAAGAAGAAGAAGCGGGCTACTCCACCTCCCCGATGGAAGGCCCAGCAGACGATGGCGAAGTCGGTGTCGCCGAGTTCCAGCAGATTCTCAAAGAAAAGATGGAACTCCTCGACATGGACGAGAAGTTCGCGATGCGCTACCTGAACGCCGGGTTCTCCGGCGGTGAGAAGAAGCAAAACGAAGTGCTGCAGGCAGCCATCCTCGAGCCATCCATCGCCGTGCTCGACGAAATCGACTCCGGGCTCGACATCGACCGCCTGCAGGACGTCTCGAAGGGCATCAACGCGCTTCGCGACGAGGTCGGCACGGGTATCCTTCAGATTACCCACTACCAGCGCATCCTCGACTACGTCGAACCAGACCACGTCCACATCATGATGGACGGGAAGGTCGTAAAGAGCGGCGACGCGTCGCTCGCTGAGGAGCTCGAAGACAAGGGGTACGACTGGATTCGCGAAGAAGTCTACGAGACAGCGTAAAGGGACTGGCGAACAAACACCCACTAACAACAATGAGTTCACAAGAAGACCACCTCAAGAAAACCGACACCGAGGCCCGCTTCGAGTTCAAAAAGGAGCAGAAGTCGGCGTTCAAAACGGAAAAAGGCCTCACTGAAGAGACAATCCGTCTCATCAGCGAAGACAAGGACGAGCCCGAGTGGATGCTCGAGCGCCGTCTGCGCGCGCTGAAGCAGTTCCAGAAGATGCCGATGCCCACCGACTGGCCGGGTCAGCCGGACCTCTCGGAGCTCGACATCAACGAGATTGTCCCATACATCCGCCCAGACGTGGAGACACGCGGCGGTGTGGATAACTGGGACGAACTGCCAGAAGAGATTCGAGACACGTTCGACAAACTCGGGATTCCAGAAGCAGAGCGCAAGGCACTCTCCGGTGTCGGTGCGCAGTACGAATCCGAGATTGTCTACCAGAACATGCAGGAACAGTGGGAGGAAAAGGGCGTCATCTTCTGCAACATGGACCAGGCGGTCCAGGAGCACGAAGACATCGTCAAAGAGTACTTCATGACCAAATGCGTGCCGCCGAGCGACAACAAGTTCGCGGCGCTGCACGGCGCAGTCTGGTCCGGCGGGTCGTTCGTCTACGTCCCAGAGGACGTGACGGTCGAGATGCCAGTCCAAGCGTACTTCCGCATGAACTCCGAGGGGATGGGCCAGTTCGAGCACACGCTCATCATCGCGGAGAAGAACTCCGAAGTCCACTACATCGAGGGCTGTTCGGCACCGAAGTACGGTGTCCACAACCTCCACTCCGGTGGCGTCGAAGTCTTCGTCAAGGAGGGCGCACACGTCCAGTACTCGACCGTCCAGAACTGGTCGAAGAACACGTTCAACCTCAACACGAAGCGCGCCATCGTCGAGAAGAACGGGACCATGGAATGGGTCTCCGGGTCGATGGGTTCGAAGGCAACCATGCTCTACCCAGCGACTATCCTCAAGGGACCAGGTGCGCGTGACAACCACATCACGATTGCATTCGCCGGCAAGGGCCAGAACATCGACACCGGCGCGAAGGTCTACCACAACGCGCCGAACACGAAGTCCACCATCGAGTCCAAGTCCATCAGCAAGGACGGCGGCCGAACGAACTACCGTGGCCTCGTCCACATCTCGCGTGGGGCGACTGGCTCCTCTACGAGCGTCGAATGTGACGCACTGATGTTCGACAACGAGTCCACTTCGGACACGATGCCGTACATGGAGATTCAGGAGTCCCAGGTCGACGTCGCTCACGAGGCAACCGTGGGTAAGATCGGCGACGAGGACATCTTCTACCTCCAGAGTCGCGGGCTCGACGACGACGAAGCCAAGCAGATGATTGTCGCCGGGTTCATCGAACCCATCACGGAAGAACTGCCAATCGAGTACGCAGTCGAACTCAACCGGCTCATCGAACTCGAAATGGAGGGCAGCCTCGGATAACATGAGTGCGCAAGTACACGCCAACTTCACCGAAGAACAGGTCCGCCAGATCAGCGAGCAACTCGACGAGCCCGAGTGGATGCTCGAGACCCGTCTCGACGCACTCGCGGCCCTCGAGGACGCAGACATGCCCCACGTCATCCGGACGCCGGGGCGCAACTGGACCAACCTCGCAGACCTGGATTTCGAGTCGTTCGTCGACCCGCTCAACGCGGCGGAGGAAAAAGACCAGGTTGGTCCCGACAACGTCGAAGTGCTCTCCTTCGCGGAAGCGCTGAACGAGCACGAAGACCTCGTCAAAGAGCACTTCGGCTCCGTCGTTCCGACCCAGGAGAACTACCTGACCGCCCTCTCTACGGCCCTGTTCACCACGGGCACCGTCGTCTACGTCCCGAAGGGCGTCGACGCAGAGGACGTGAAGATTCGCACCACGATGAACTCGCGGTCGCTGTTCAACTACACGCTCGTCGTCACGGAGGAGAACTCCTCGGTGACCATCCTCGAACGCCAGTCCACGGGTGAGGCAGTCGAGGGCGAGCGCTACTACAGCGGCATCGTCGAAATCGTCGCTGGTGAGAACAGCCACGTACAGTACGGCTCCCTCCAGAACCTGGACGAGGAGACGTACAACTACCAGCTCAAGCGCGGGGACACGGACACCTACTCGACCATCAACTTCATCGAGGGCAACATCGGCTCTCGCATGACGAAGTCCTCGGTCGAGACGAACCTCAATGGAGACACTTCCGAGACGAAAATCATCGGTGCGTTCTTCGGTCACAACGACCAGCACATCGACATCGCCTCCCGCGTCTGGCACATGGCAGAGCACACGACCGCAGACCTCGTCACGCGCGGCGTTCTCGACGACGCCGCCCGCTCGGTCTACGAGGGTGTCCAGGACGTCGGTCGCGACGCGTGGGACACCAATTCCTACCAGCGCGAGAGCACGCTGATGCTCTCAGACGAGAGCGAGGCAGATGCGAGTCCGAAGCTCATCATCAACAACCACGACACCGAGGCCAGCCACTCGGCGTCGGTCGGACAGGTCGACAAAGAGGACCTCCTCTACATGACCTCCCGGTCGATTCCAGAGCAGGTGGCGAAGAACATGCTCGTCGAAGGATTCTTCGTCCCGGTACTCGACGAAATCGAGGTTGACGAGTTCCGCACCGACCTCGAAGCGCTCATCGAAGAG
Organism: Haladaptatus sp. QDMS2; assembly: GCF_029338295.1. Taxonomy (NCBI): domain Archaea; kingdom Methanobacteriati; phylum Methanobacteriota; class Halobacteria; order Halobacteriales; family Haladaptataceae; genus Haladaptatus; species Haladaptatus sp. QDMS2. The sequence continues at coordinate 1,791,325 of NZ_CP119791.1, read as the reverse complement.
CGCCTGCACAACTAACCCGGTGAGTAGGGAACGGCTTAAGTTCCCGTCTCTCCGAACTAGCTTTATGCGAATGGTCACGACGGCGACGGTATCTGGTCGTCATGCGAGGTGCGCCCCATGAGCCTTGGCCAGCGCGTCTCGTCGGACCACCAGCTCGCTCGGCTGCTCCAGATTGGGGTCGTCTTAGAGGAAGTCGTCGAAGCGAGAGCCCACCACCACTACGAATCGCTCGGCGCGGACGAACTCGACGACGAAATCGTCCACCTCTTAGAACACGCCGCAGAGGAGTCAGCAGAACACCGCGAGCGACTCTCTGCGCTCATCGACGAACTCGATGCGGAGGTCATCGGCTACGAGGAAATCGAGATGCTCGTCTCGGAACGCTACGGGCGCACCAAGCCAGAGGATTTCGACGGTTTGCTCTACGACCAGCTCTGTAACGAGGAGACGGCGTACAAGTTCTACGACGACCTCATCGACGCCATCGAAGCGAGTGAAACCGCGTTCAGTATCGACCGAGACCGCCTCATCGAAACCCTTGCGTCCATCCGCGAAGAGGAAGCAGAGGGTGTCGAAGCAGTGACTAAACTCATGGAGACGCGCGAATGAACACCGCCGACCAATACCTGAAAGCAATCTACCTCGTCCAGCAGATGGAAGACGGTCCCGCCGCCACGGGCAAACTCGCGGACATGCTCGAGGTGAGTCCCGCGAGTGTAAACGAAATGATCGGCAAGCTCGAAGCCCGGGACTTGCTCATCCACGAGAAGTACAAAGGCGCATCGCTCACCGACGAGGGAATCATGCGTGCGCGGGACTCGCTCCAGACCTACTGCATCATCGAACGCTTCCTCATCGAGGTGCTGGACGTAGAGGAGTTTAATGCCGAGGCGAAGGCACTGGAAAGCGTCATCGACGAGACGGTGGCAGACCGCCTCGACACGATTATCGACCGCGACTCACGCTGTCCTGACTGCTTCTCCGCCGAGGACGACGTTTGCTCGCTTCTCGTCCAGGACTTGGAGCTCTCCCAGTCGTCCTCCCAGTCGAGCCCCGCGAAATAATCGTAATCGCGTCCCGTCGTAACCTTTTATCACATCCCGTCGTGTAGCCCCTGCCATGCAAACCGGATTGGTCGTGGTCGAACCCCTCGACAGCAACCGAGAACTGGTCCGCGAAGCGGGTGAATTCGCCAAAGGCAGCGGCGCGAAACTCGTTCTCCTCTCGATTCTTCCCGAGGAAGAATACGACGAGCGCCACGAGGCCCGCCGTCAAGGTTCTTCCGGGGAAACCACCTACACCCTCGAAGAGGCAGAGGACGAGGCCCTCCGCCTCGCGACGAAGCTCGGCCTTGAGGAGCTGAAGGATCTCGGCGTTGAGTACGAGACGGTGAGTGTCGTGGGCCAGCTCACGAAGCGCATCCTCGCCGCCGCAGAGGACTTCGAGGCAGACCACATCTTCCTCATCGGGACGCGTCGCTCGCCCTCCGGCAAGGCGCTGTTCGGCGACGTCGCACAGTCGGTGCTCCTCAATTTCGACAACGGTCCGGTCACGGTCATGATGCAGGACCGCGACTGAATCGCGTCTTAGTCTGCGGATTCTCGAAGCGTTCAAGTATAGGGAACAGATAGGACGAAGTGAAGTCTCACATCGAGCAGTCCTATGGTGTCTTCACGCCACGCGTGAAGGCTAATGGGACAAACGCAGTGCAATCCCATGGTGATGAACAATCCGTACCGGATTGCGAATCACGCGAGGCGAGCAAATCGAGTCTCGCGGTGGTGAGCAGTTCCGAAGGAACTGCGAGGTACGTGGGACGAGCGAACGAAGTGAGTGCAGTCCCATGGTGTAGTGGCCAATCATAGCGGCCTTTGGAGCCGTTGACACCGGTTCGAATCCGGTTGGGACTACTAACTTTGCCGACGCTCAACTGCGAGCGTCGGCTATATTCGTGACTGACCACCGGATTCGAAGTTTGGAGCGACCAAAGGGAGCGACTTCAGTTCGATATACGGTTGGGACTATATATTCTGCCGAGGCTCCACGTTGAGCCTCGGCTGTAACGCTGAAAGAGCGCCGGATTCGAATAAGGGAGCAGCTTATCTGCGACCGTTGTTCGATATCCGGTTTGGACTATCGTATTTTCGCGCTGGGAAGCCAACGCGTAAATCGTAACTGAACCCCGGTTCAAACGGGAGAGCGGCGCGAGCAGCTCGCGTGGTTCGATATCCGGTTGGGACTACTATTGCCACGGCTCACCTCGACTTCAATCCGACCTGTCGTAACTGGTGAGCACCGCGCGTGGTCAGAGGTGACTGCGCGCACGACCAAATATGGCGTCGCAGCCCTCGCAAATATTGCCAAAACATTCATCCCGAGTGACGTGAACGCCGATGCAATGAACCCGGTTTACCCCGCTCAGAGACTACTCTAGTAGATTGATACGAAACTCGCGAATTCCGGGGTTTAGAACCTGTCTAAGCGGTGTGAAACGGTCCATCACTCTGATTTCTGAAAAGTATGATAGAACGTGTAGGAAGGAATGCATCGGAATAATTGTGGAATGAGAATTTTGGGTTTCTAGCCGCTAGAAACCTGAAATTCCAGGTTTTATGTTTCAATTAATCGCCCCTTAATGACTGCATTTATTACTCAGATTTTCAGACAGGAATTAATCTATGTCAGTATACTACTGAAATCATAACAATTTTATATCCTTACTAGAATGTTAATATTAGAAAGTAATTCAAACGGGAATTACTGTCATCGAAATACGAATATGCGGCTTCGCGATAGCTACGGGTTTAGTCTCAACTCCACTCATACGGCATCCGACCGGGCCCGAGAATCGCACCCCACAAATCACATGCAAAACGAGGACATCGACGCAAACCAGCAGGCACAGCACACCACCATCGGGCGGCGGCAGTTCATGGGCGCAGTCGGGGCGACTGCGGCGGGGACGACGCTGCTTTCTTCTGGTACGGCGAAAGCGCACGACCACTTAGACGACAGCTACAGTCGAGTCATCGACATGGTCGAGGACGCGGGCGCGGACCCGACGGGCGGAGAATCCATCACGCCGATTCTGCGCCGTGTCGCGGGCAACGACACGCTGCTCAAGTTCCCGCCGGGCCGGTACTTCATGGACGAGCAGTTCCGGTTTACGGGCTTTCGGAACTTCGGAATGGTGGGCGACGACGCCACGTTCGTCCCGGCGAACTACTACGACTTCGACGGGCCACAGTATCGCCTGTTCCGCCTCGGCATCTACTACAACCCGGGCGTCGACCTCCACTTTCAGGGCTTCAAAGTCGACCTCCGGGGCAAGCACACGGGCATTCGCGCCATCGACGCGATGGTGGACGACGGCCTGTTCGTAGACGACATCGAAATCGTCGGCCGCCACGACTCGGGCACGTTCGGCCCGGCGCTGTTCTCCATCACGTCGCCGAACGGCAAGGGCATGGTCAAGCGATTCCGGGCGAACGACGGCGGCGCGTGGGACGAGGACACGCCGGGCGACCTCTGGCGTGGGCCGACGGGCATCCTCTGCAGTCGCTACCACAAGGGCCAAATCGAGTTCAAAGACTGCGAACTCGACGACTGGCCGGACAACGGCCTCTACGCCGTGACCAACGGGCGAGTCATCGTCAACGGCGGGCGCTACGCAAACAGCGAGGCAGCGAGCATCCGTCTCGGCGGTCACGACTGTCTTGTCACCGGCGCGGAAGTTGTCGTTGACAAGCAGAACCCCCAGAACCAGAACCAGCGTGGCATCCGCCTCGACGAGGGGCCGAACATGATGGTCGTGAACACGAAGATTCGGCTCGTAAAACCGAACGGTCACGCCCTCACCGTGATGAACGACTGTGAGAGCGCCTACCTGCGCGGGCTTGACATCTCCATCGGCGACCGCGTCTGTCACGGTATCGTCGTCCAGTCGAAGGCTGGCCCGACCGAAATCGTCGACACCAACATCGACATCGCCAAAGGTGGGAATGCGATTCAAATCAACGGCGACGACGCCGGAAAGGTCCACCTCGAATACGTGGATATCACGGGCAATGCAGACGGGGAGTCGTGGCGTCATGCGATTCGCTGCAACCGCAACAACTGCGAGTTCCGCGTCGTGAACATCAACCAGCCGGGCTCCCACTTCCGTCGCGGCCTCGTCCTCAACGGCGACGACGTACTCGTCTACCGTGGGTCACAGACGGCCAATCACGTCCCAATCGTCGTAAACAGCAACGGCGCGTGGCTCGAACGCATCGACGCCCAATCACTCTCCGGGCACGAAGCGGTCAAACTCAACCGGATGAGTTCCGACGTGACCATCAAACGCAGCCACATCAAAAACGGCGTCTGGAACAAGGGCAGTCGCGGGCTGCGGATGTACCGCAACGACGAAAACTAACGTAATTAACTCTTTTGGCCGACCTCAGCCCCTTCAACCGGGCGGTGGCCCCAGCACCTTTCTGTGTCCGGCGACGTGACCAGATATGGTCGAAAACGACCTCGGTCAGGCGACTATCGTCTACGAAAGTGCAGACGGAAAGACAGAACAGACTGTCGACAACGAGCACGTCGCCTACTTCCAGGACCACTGGATTATCAAGACGGGGGAAGACGAGGAGGGAAACGACACGATTCGACGGATTCCGCACACACGGGTCTATCACGTCGAACGAAACGTAGAGGAGTTCGAAGACGAGATGGAGACGCTCAAAGACCGTGTCCAGTCGTTTACGGACGACCTCCGAAATCGCCTGATGGGCGATGAGGAGCGTCGTGACGACGATCCAGTGCACGTCGACATCAAAGACAAAGACGAAAACGACTCCTAACGACCGCCTGCTGAACCACCCGCACCCACGTTTTATCGCCGTGCGAGGTCCGGATTCGTCGCTGCGAGCGTCGGTCTATCCGCGTTGTCGAGTTCGTCACCAGCGGCGCGAATCGCCGCGACCACGTCATCTATATCCGCGGTCGTTGACCGGTGAGAGCAAATCGAAAACCGAAGCACGGTCCGGTCGTGAATCGACGTGGTTCCGAAGAACGCGAGCCCACTCTCCTGTATCGCGTCCGCGATTTTCTGGTTGAGCGTATCGAGGTACTCGTCGATGACGGCCGTGTTTTCGTCGTCCAGCAGTTCCTCGGCCCGGAGGTCCGCGGGGACGTACCGGAACGAGTAAATGTAGAGGTTTGGCTCCTGAACCGCCTGAAAGTCGGGTTCGCTTCGCACGACCGCGTCGAGGTGATGAGCACACGCGATGTTCTGGCGAAGGAGTTCGCGGTAGCCCTCCACGCCGTAGTGTTTGAGGCTCATCCAGAGTTTGAGTGCCCGGAATCCTCTCGACATCTGCGGGCCGTGCTGGTAGAAATCGTGACCCTCGTACTCGGTGGGGAGCGTCCCGTGGAGATAGGGCGCTTCCATGTCGAACGACCGGCGCAGGCGGTCCCCCTCGCGGACGAGAACGGCTCCACACTCGTAGGGGACGTACAGCCACTTGTGCGGGTCGAGCGTTATCGAATCCGCGCGGTCAAGGCCCTCGTAGCGCGCTTCGAGTTCGGGCAGCATCGCGCCGACGGCCCCACAGGCTCCGTCTGCGTGGAACCAGAGGCCGCGAGACGCGCAGATATCGGCGATTTTCGCGAGCGGGTCAATGGCACTCACGTTAATCGACCCGACCTGCGCGACGACGCAGAACGGAACGTCGCCGTTCGCGATGTCTTCGTCGAGCAGTCGTTCGAGCGCGGCTGTATCCATCGTGAAATCATCCTTGCTCGGGACCAATCTAACTGCCTCGCGTCCGAGGTTGAGCATATCCGCAACCCGGTACAGCGAGGAGTGACCCTCGTGGTCGGCCATGTAGAGCGTGTAGCGCCCCGGTCGGTCGGCCGTCTGGAGACCCTTTACGGTCGTATCGTATTCGGCGACGTTTCTGAGCGCGGTGAGAACTGCGATGAAGTTCGCCATCGTTCCGCCGCTCGTGAGCAAACCACCGCAATCTGGGTCGTAGCCGATGAGTTCCGACAGCCACGAGATGGTGCGCCGTTCGACCTCAGTGGCGGCTGGGGCTGGTTTCCACCCGCCGGTGTTCATGTTGACCGCGGCGGCGAGCGCCTCGGCCAGGGTGCCAATCATCGTCCCCGACCCCATCACGTAGCCGAAGTAGCGCGGAGAGGTGTTGTGGGTCGCGTTCGGCAGGATTTTGGTCCGCCACTCTTCGACGATGGCTGTCGGGTCCTGCCCGTCCATCGGCAGTGGCTCCTCGAACAGCGCTTCGACATCTTGCTCGTGCTTTGCGGGGAACACCGGATGCCGGTCGAGACCCTCGTAAAACTCCGCGATCATGTCCACCGTCCGATACCCGAGGTCGCGGAACTCCTCGGGCGTGAGATCTGGATTCGTGAATCGTTGATTGCTCGATGCCATACAGAACCTACGTCAGATAGCCGATTAAGTATGCCTCGAGACGAGCCACGTTCGGCGGTTTTCCCGAATTCGTGGACGTCTTCGCATCGGGAACGTCCGGTCAGGCGAGAGACATCCCACCGTCGTTCGTTTGTGTGGCGTGGTAGCAGCTGTTAGGAAAGCATTAAGCTATCTGCCCCGATTGCTCAGCCACGAATGCTTCGCTGTCCAAACGACGATTGTGGCTGGCACGCAGTCGCGCCCACGACGCGAGCAGCACAGGACCGGCTCGCAGAACACATCGCCACCGAACACGCCGTCGAAGTCGAGGCCGACATCCCTGACGGGATGGTACAGGTCAGTTTCGGTGACGGCGAGTGGAAAACCGTCACCCCGGAGGAGGCACTCGAACTCCACCGCGAGCACCACGACGACGACACCTAATCGTCCGCTTTTCCTGACTGCTCTGGTGCAAGGGAACTATAACTACGTGAAACGCTCGCCTCTGTGGGGTCGGAGATGCCAATGGCTCACCAAGTACTTTGCCGCGATGCTGGAAACGACTGTGACTTCATGATTCGTTCAGAGAACAAGGACGAACTCATCGAGATGGTCAAAATGCACGCAAAAGAGACCCACGGCCTCGACTACTCGACAGCCGACGTCGAGGGCGTCATGAAGTCGGCCTGAACGGACGACACACCGCTCGATTTTCCTGTTGCCACAACCCGTAGCGTCAAGCCATCGCTCCCGTAAAAGCGGGTATGACACTCGAAGGCACGGACGCACCGGAGTTCTCTGTCGAGGGCACGGACGGCAGCACGCGCACCCTCACGGCGGCACGCGAGGACGGTCCCGTCGTCGTGCTGACCTTCCGCGGTCACTGGTGTTCGTACTGTGCAGAACAGCTCCAGACGTTCAGCAATCACGCATACGACCTCTGGCGAAACCACGACACGACGATCATCGCCGTGAGCAACGAACCGGTTTCACGGCTCCGGGAGATGCGCGATCGGTTCGACCTCAAAATACAGCTCTTTTCGGACCTCGACCTGGAACTGGTTTCCGCCTATGCTGGCACCGAACATCATGCCGCACACGGAGAGATTCCACTCGCTGGGACGTTCATCGTGGACGAAGAAGGCGTAGTCCAGTACGAACAGGTTGCCACGAATCCCGCAGACCGGACCTACGCGAACTACGTGCGCCACGTCATCAACAACGGCTACGAACGACCGTACGCAGAGTAAGGCTTAGCCGCCCCACTCGCTGCCGATGTCGTCTGCGACTTGCTGGCGCCACAGACTGAACCCCTGATTACAGGATTGACTGTCGTCGATGTGTGCCATGAATGCCGGTCCACCGTCGACCAGTTCTGCCCCACAGAACGGACAGTGTTCCGGGTCACGCCACACGGGAGTTGTCGTCGAAGGTTCAGCTGAGTACGCCATGCAAGTGGTGAATCGAGCGACTTTTATATAATTCTTTGCGCGTTAACGCGAATTAGTCGGCAAAATTGCTGTTCGAACGACCAATTTTCAGGTTAAAAAGTAGTCAATTCGAGAAAAACGAGCGTGGACCGTGGTCGTCCTGCCAGTTAAACGCGAACAGCCACCGCGTCGGTACCCGGGTGAGCGTCCGCCCATCGTCGCTCTCGCCGGTCACGCCGTCCCACCGGGTTCCATCTGCTCGAAACACGCCGGGTTGGGCTGCGCGGTTGAACGAGAATCCCGGATTCTCGAAGGTCGCCATCCCTTCGGGGGTGACGAAGACGACGATTCGCTCGTCGGAGTCGCCATCGTACGCGGCGGTGAATGTGGGGTCGTCGATGCTCGGGATGGCATCCGGCGGGATGACCTGCCTGACGTTCATGCGTGAACTCCGGGATGTCACCACGAATGCCATGCGGGAGTTCGCACGCCGTGTGCACAGCCTACTCGTCGAGAACGAACCGGACCCGCTCGAATCCCTTCCCCCGCGATTCGCGCCCCTGAATCTCGACTGTTCCAATCTCGTCGGTGTTCGCGACGTGCGTTCCGGCGCAGGCGGTTCGGTCGTATCCCTCGATTTCGACGATTCTGAGCCGTTCGATGGACTTCGGCAAGAGGTTAATCCGTGTTCTGACCGGGTCGAGTTCGGCCTCTGCCTGCTCGCGGTCCATCTCGTACCAGGTCACGGGCAGGGATTCGTCGACGAGGTCGTTCATCCGGGCTTCGATATCGGCGAGGTCGGTGTCGGTGAAGCGGTCGTGTTCGACGTCCATGCGTGCATAGTCGGTGTACAGTTGGTTCCCCGTGGTCGGTGCGTCGTACTCCTCGATGAGGAGCGCAGAGAGGAGATGCTGGGCCGTGTGGTAGCGCATGTGAGCGTATCTGCGCTCCCAGTCGAGTTCGCCGGTGATGGTGGTGCCCTCTGCGGGCGGCTCTGCTCCCAGCGTGTGGTATATCGTGTCTTTCTTCTGGACGTCGGAGACGGCCCACTCCGCATCGTCGGCCCGTAGCGTTCCGTGGTCTGCCGGTTGGCCACCGCCTTCGGGATAGAAGAGCGTCTCTGAGAGAACGACCCGGTCGTCTGCGACCCGGGTAACGGTCGACTCGAAAGATCTCGCGTCGGTGTCGGTGAGATACCGGGGTATCGAATCCATACCACCTAGTGGAGGCTCCTGATTAATCAATCGGATTGTCGTAACGCTAAAGAGTAGAACATACCTTTTTCTACGTAACATGAACACAACTACATCGCTCTGGGGGCGGTTCTGTGGGAGTTGAGATTCAGGAGTCACCCATCACGGACGAGGCGTTCGAGGAGATGAAGCAGTTTGTCTACGACTATCTCCAGGCCTCAGTCCGCAACGAAGACGAGGGTGGCCGAATGCGATGGTACCCGTGGCACTCCGCCGAGTACCGGTACAACCACATCCTGAACGTGGTCGGGCTCGCGACGAAGATTGCTCGCAACGAGGGGGCGAACGTGGACGTGACCCGCGTCGCCGCGCTGTTTCACGACGTGGCGAAACTGGAAGCAGACCAGGAGGTCCACGCAGAGGAGGGTGCCCGCGTCGCGCAGGCGTTCCTCGAATCCCACGGCGACTACCCTGAGTCATTCATCACGCAGGTGTGTGACTCGATTACCGACCACTCGTATCAGGGTGACCTCTCGAATCTGACGCTCGAAACGCAGTGTCTCATTGAGGCCGACTTGCTCGACAAGGTCGGCGCGAACGGCACCACGCTGATGCTCCTGCGCATGGGCTACGAGGCCCGGACGCACATGGATTCGGCGGAGATGGTTGGACGTGTGCTCGAACGCGGCCGTGACGCCGCCCAGCGAGTGCAGTCGGAAACTGCTCGCTCGATCGCGTTCCAGCGCCTGAAGCGCGTAAAGTGGTTCCAGGAGTGGCTAGAGGCTGAAATCGCCGAGATGAGCGCCGACGTATAGCGGGCCACAGCCGCGTGGGCCACCACTTTCTTGCCCAGCGGGTCCCTAGCCTCGCCTATGTCGCCGAGTCGCCGACAGGTTCTGTCCCTCACAGCGAGTGCCTCACTCGCCGGGCTGGCGGGTTGCGCTGACACCATCGGCCAGTCGAACGACGAACTCCACCTGTGTCGGGACATGGGCGAATCACCCATCGACTTCGACAGCGTGAGCGTCGCCCGTGCGGGGTTCATCGAAGGCGGATTCGACGAGTACGACGACGGAACCGAACAGTACTACACCACGCTCGTCTCGACCGAAAACGAGGCGGAGCGATTCGACTACTCCAACCTGCCGGAGGACGCCGCTTCGTTCGCCAGGGAGACGTCGTTCGACGAACACACCCTCCTCGTGGTCCAGGGACCGTACGGGTCTTCGGCCCAGCAGGTCCACATGCAGACCCTGACCCGCGTCGGCGACACCGTCCGTGCCGAGGGGTGTCTGACCTTCCCCGACGCCCAGACCGACGACCTCGCCCCTCGCGCGGCCATCGTCCGCTGGTCCCCCGAGACGGAAGACCAGTCGGCACAAGAGACCGCCGAGTCGCCAATCACCGCAGCGACGGTGGACCTCACCGTCGCGGAAGACCGCGAAGTCACCTTCTCGACGGGGGACGGCGTGGTGACCCGCGACCCCGACCAGCCCTAAAACAGCGTCGTTGCGCCATCTGTGAGGAACAGCACGCCGAACACCGCGAGAATCCCGGCGCTGAGATACGCGACGACCGGAGCGAACGCATCCGTCCGGTGTTCAGCCGCGACGAGCGTCGCCGGAAAGCCACCGACCCAGGCGAGGATGCCGCCGAAGAAACCGACGAGGAGCATCGTGCTTCCCGTCTCGACGACGAGCGACCCCGCGAGCTGGTCGCCGACATAGGGAACGAGCGCGAACACGTCGATGGTTCCCGGCTGGAGCAGGCCAACGCCGATGGTCAGCCAGAACACGATTTGATACGGGTTCGTGAGCGCGAGGACGAACGCCTTCTGGAACCCCTTCTGGTCGTCGTCGAGGCCGTCACCCGTGAACGTCTGGGTCGCACTCCGGGCCGCACCATAGGCGAAGTACAGCATCAACAACCCACCGGCGGCGACCATGACGCCGCGCACAGTCGGGTAGGTCTCGACGAACGCGACTGCGCCGTAGAGCGCGAGGACGAAAAACACCACGTCGGCCGTGAACGCGCCGAGCCCGGCACGAACCCCAGCGAGCCACCCTCGGAGCACGCTCTCCTCTGCGATGACCGCGTTCATGGGACCGGGCGGGGCCGCGATAGCGAGCCCGAAGACGACGCCCGCGACGAGCGTCGAGAGGATATCCAGCATTGGCTGGTCGTAGGGGACTGGCCACGAAAAAGGTGACTTTGTTGCAGCGTCGGTTCCGAAAGCCGCTTACTCGTCGTTTGAGCTGTTCGGGTGCGGGTCGAATTTGCAGTGTCCGACTTTCTGTCCGTTCTCCAGTGGCGGACTTTCGTCTTTGTCGTGCGGTTCTGGAACCTTATCGTGTCCGGGTGGAAGGTCGGCATTCGTCGGGAACACCACGTCGTTAGCCACTTCACCAGGTTGCGGGCCAAAATTCCCGGCTGTGTCTGCATTATCAGCCCAATCTTCTCCCTTTACCCTGTCACGGTTGAGATACCAATCACTCTCGGTATCATCGAACTTGTTGCACGGTTCCTGTCGTGGTGGTTGTGGTGGCTCTCTCCCACATCCCCCAGCAGCTGCAGTCGTCGTCCCACTCACGAGCGCCGCGAGCGCGACGCCGGTTTTGATAAACGATCGTCGGGTTCGGTTCATCTGTTTCACCCGCTGTTGATTCAATACGTCTGGATATTGTAATTTCAACGTTTCAGGTTCGGCAGGTGCGGAGTCCCGCTGAAACCTGCGTCTACCACGAGTTGCAACATACGTCTCACGCCAGTTGGTAGGCCTCCGTTTCACACGAAAATACGGTCCAAAAACGGGATTGTTGCCGATTCTGTGGTAGTTTAGAAGCCCATTCCCATCAGGTGACTGCGGAGGATGTCGTCCTCTTTGTTGCCCGCGCCGGTGTTGAGCAGGACGATGGTGTCGTCTTCGCCGAACTCGCCGCGCTCTGCGAGTTCCCACGCGCCGCTCGCGGCCGCCCCGCAGGTCGCGCCCATCTCGACGCCCGTTTGCTGGGCGACGGCGACGGCGGAGTCGAGAATTTCGTCGTCGTCGGTCGCCACCGCGCCGCCGTCTGATTCGCGGATGGCCTCCAGGATGAGCGGACTCGCGCCGGGGTCGGGGATTTCGATGCCGCCGCAGATGGTGTCGGGGACCTCCCACACGTCGTGGCGGTCTTTGCCCTCCTCGAACGCCTTGACGATTGGCGCACACCCCGAGGCTTGTGCGGCGTACATCGGCGGGAGGTCGTCGATGAGGCCGAGGTCGCGGAACTCGCGGGCGGCCTTGTGCATCCCGACGAGGCCGACGCCGCCGCCGGTCGGGTAGAGGATGGCGTCGGGGACCTCCCAGTCGAGTTGCTCGATGATCTCGTAGAGCATGGTTTTCTTGCCCTCGTGGCGGTAGGGCGTCTGGAAGGTGGCCGTCGAGTACCAGTCTTCGTCTGCCATCGCGCTCGCGTAGCGGTCTGCGGCGTCGCCGATGCGCCCCTCGACGACTTTCATGTCGCCGCCGTGGACGTTGACCATCGCCTTGTTCACGAACGCGGAGCGAGAGGGGAGAAAGACGTGTGAGGCGAGGCCAGCGCGGGCGGCGTAGGCTGCGGCGGATTGGCCGGCGTTTCCGGCGGAGGGAAGCGCGATGTCCGTCGCGCCGTGCTGGACGGCGGCGGTGACGGCGACGGCGTGGCCGCGGTCCTTGAACGTCCCCGTGGGGTTGCGCCCTTCGTCTTTGATGACGACGCGGCCGACGCCGAGGCGCTCTGCGAGGGCGGGAGCCTCGACGAGCGCCGTCGCGCCCTCGTCCATCGTCACGCTCGACGCGCGGGTGAAGGGGAGCAGTTCTTCGTAGCGCCACATCCCGGTGAAAGGCCGGGATTCGAGGTCCTCACGGGTCAACTCGATGTCGTCGTAGTCGTAGGTGGGGTCGAGGATGCCGCCGCACTCGGGACAGCGGTGGGTGGCCGCCTCGGCGTCGAACGCCTCGCCACAGTCCGTACACGTGAGACCGCGGAACGCAGCAGTCGTCTCCATACCTGTATCTACGGAGCAATCGACAAATCGCTGTCTGTCTCGGCGCAATACGGTTTTGTGTCTCGCCGGACTATACGAAACTATGACACGAGTCGTGATAATCGGGGCGGGGCTCTCCGGCCTCGTCGCCGCCCGCCGCCTCGCTGACGCCGGCATCGAGGTCCACGTCGTCGAACAGGAGGACACCGTCGGTGGTCGCGTGCAAACCATCGAGAAAGACGGTTTCACGCTCGACCGGGGTTTTCAGGTCCTGTTCACTGCCTATCCGGCCGCTCGGCGGGAACTCGACTTCGACGCCCTCGAACTCTACGCCTTCGAACCGGGGGCGACCATCGCCCGCCCCGGCCACCGGTCGGTCCTCGCAGACCCGCTTCGCAACCCCGGCGACCTGAGCGAGTCGCTATTCAACCGCGAGGTGACCTTCCGCGACAAATTCCGCATCCTGAAACTCCGTCGTGCCCTCGGAAAACGGGACCCGGAGACATTCTTCGACGGAGAAGACCGGTCTATCGAAGACGGTCTCCGCGCACGCGGGTTCTCACAGAGTTTCATCGACAACTTCGCCGCGCCGTTCTACGGCGGCATCACGCTCGACCGGTCGCTTGCCACCTCCGCTGCGGTGTTCGACTACACGTTCCAGATGCTTGCGACGGGCGACACTGTCGTGCCGAAACAGGGGATGGGCGCTATTCCCGAGCAACTGGCCGACCACGCCCGCCAGTCGGGTGCGAACATTTCCCTCGACACGCACGCAGTCGGCGTCTTCGGCGGGGACGCACCGACCGTCGAACTCGACGACGAGACGCTCGAAGCCGACGCCGTCGTCGTGGCCACCGACCCGAAATCCGCCTACGACCTGACCGACGTGTCCGCGATTCCACGCCAGGCCCAGTCCTGTGTCACCCAGTACTACTCGCTCTCGACGCCCCTCGACACCGACCGCCGGCTCGTGTTGAACGCGACCGAGGAGGGGCCAAATCAGGTCGCGCCGCTCTCCGCGGTCTGCCCGAACTACGCCCCCGGCGGCGAGCATCTCGTGAGCGCCACCTATCTCGGCCTGCCCGATGCGACGGACGCGGAACTCACCGAACGAAGCCGCGACGCCCTCGCGTCGTGGTTCCCCGAACAGTCCTTCGGGAGCCTCCGACACATCCACACCGACCGCATCGAGTTCGCGCAGTTTAGCCAGCCACCCGGATTCAAATCTGGCCTGCCCGACGTGCGCGACGGCGACGAGAACGTCTACCTCGCGGGCGACTGGACCCAGTGGTCGTCGATTCAGGGCGCACTCGAGAGCGGGCGGGTCGCGGCGGAGGTGGTGCTGGCGGACCACCGCTGACCGCTCTAGCCACTCCGGTAAGGCGACGCAATTTATAGCCCCCCGTCCGTAGAACGTGGTATGGCGGACGTCCTCGAAAACAAGCGCGCCGCAACCCGATTTCGCATCCTCGTCGAAATCGCCGACCGACAGCCAGCCGTGAGCCAGGGCGAAATCGCGGAGGCCGTCGGCGTGACGAGTCAGGCCGTGAGCGAGTACATCCGTGACCTCGTCGCTGAGGGCCTCGTGCGCAAGGAGGGGCGCTCGCGCTACCGCGTGACCAAGGAGGGGGTCGATTGGCTGTTTCAGGCCGCCACGGACGTTCGGCGCTTTGCAGAACACGTCACGGAGGACGTGCTCGGAAACGTCCAGGAGGACGCTGCAATCGCGACCGATTCCGTGGAGGCTGGCGAGACGGTGACCCTCTCTATCGTCGATGGCCTCCTCCACGCGACGCCCGGCGCAGCGGGACCAGCGACCGGCGTCGCGACGACCATGGCCGAGTCCGGTCGAGTCGTCGGCGTCACCGGCTTTTCGGGCGTCATCGACCTCGAACCGGGCGACGTGACGGTCTATCAGGTGTCGCCGGTTCGGGCCGGTGACGACGAGGTTGACGAAGACACGCTCGCGGCGGCCTGCGAGACGGCGGACCTCGTCGCGGCGATGGGCGTCGAGGCAGTCGGGGCGCTCCGACGCATCGAACGGACGCCGGACACCATCTTCGCGGCCGGTGAAGTCGCCGCCGACGCGGCGAGTCGCGGCCTCTCGGTCGTGGTCGTCGCCACCGTCGATACCGCCGGTCGCGTGACCGACGCGCTTCGCGATGCGGGACTCGCCTACGAAGTCGCTGACCTCTAATCAGTTCGCACGCACTCAGTCCGCTCGTTTTTTCGCGGTGGTGTAGGCTTCGCGGACGCGCTTGAACGTCTCGTAGTCGCCGTCGTGGTCGGGGTGGACCTCCTTGATGCGCTCTCTGTACGCTCGCTTGAGTTCCGTGCTGTTCGCTGTTTTCGGGACACCGAGGACGGCGAAGGCCATGCTCGTCGCGTCGGGCGTGCCGTCGGTAATCTCGATTTCGGGCGTTTCGAAGGGGAGTCTGCCGGCCAGTTGAAAGCCGGGCATCTCGTGTTCGACGAGCACGGCGTAGGTGGGCGAACCTTCGATGCGGTAGTAGGCCCGTGCGTCGAACGTTATCGCCACGTCGCGCATCGGGAGGTAGAAATCGACCGTCTGGCCTTCGACGGGGTGGTTTTCGGCGAACGGTTCGCCGATAGTATGGAGAAACTCCCGAATCTCGTTGCGCCGACGCTCGTCGCCGCTCCAGACGTGGCGCGGGTCGATTGGGGCCGTCGGGTACAGACGTTCGCCGACGACGAACACCGTGGCTATCGCGAGGGAAAATGCCATCCCGAGCGCAACGCCGAGGACGAGCCAGCCGGGAAGCGCAGCCAGCAGGTCACCAATCACGGATGATGTTGGACCGCGAAGCGTATGAACCGTGTGGATGGCGTGTTAATTGGACACATTTGTCAGAAGACTTTGTACCTGAGAGACATCTCGTGAAAATACGCGTGGGCCTTGCTGCCCACACCGACACTATGACAGACGAGAATTCTCCACCGACAGACCGTTTCGCAGCCAGTCGTATCTCACGTCGAACCTTCGTCCGCCTCTCTGTGGCGACCGCGGGGGCGCTCGCCCTCCCGGGCAACGCGACGGCCGACGTGTCCGCAGACACGATGAGCGCGGAATACGAATACGTCGTCAATCACACGCCGACGGACTACGCCGTCCCGACGCTCGTCACGTTCTCAGAGGAGTCGGGGCTCGACGACATCGCGTCGCTCGACCTCGACGCCGCTCTCGAAACGACGAGCACGCCACAACCAGCCGCCTACGGGCAGTTCACGGCGACTGAATCGGCCGAGGTTGCGGACCTACCGACGGCGGAGACGCTCAGCCACTCGCCGGGGTCGAACCCGTTCTGGCGACTTGGTTACTACCCACTCGGTGTCTTCCCGGAGGCAAAGCGCTCGGTCGATTACGTCGATTACGAGCAGATGATAGATGGCATCGGCCACCTTCAGGAAGAGAACGCAGACCGGATGCGCTACTACTCCATCGGCACGAGTCCGGGCCACTACAACGAGATTAGCGGGCGCGTGGACCCGAAGGACGTCTACGTCGTCGAAATCACGAACGACATCGAGGACCAGACCGCCTTCGAGGAGAAGACGAAGGTGTTCTACAGCCTGTCACTTCACGGCTTAGAACGCGCCGGGGCGGAGGCCGGGTCGCGGTACATCGAGAAGTTACTCCGCGGTGGCGACCCCGAAATCGAACAACTGCTCGATGACCTCGTGCTCATCTTCTGTTACACCAACCCCGACGGCTGGGTCGCGAGACATCCCCAGTACGAAAGCGGCTACCAACTCGTCGGGCCGGACGACGGCGTCCCCGTCGTTCCGATGTACGAGCGCGGCAACGCTGGCGTCTACGACACGAACCGCCAGTATCCGACCGTCGGGTGGATTACGCCGGCGCACTATCCCGGCGAACCGGACGACCCGGCAGAACGGTCGCTCGACAAAGTGACCGACGCGCTCACCATCGTGGACCACTTCCGCGGGTACGAGAATCTGGACTACGGCGCGGACATGCACGGGATGTTGAACGCCAAGGAGTTCGTGTTGGGCCTCATCAGCCAGGACCAGTTCGACTCCCGGCAACTCCACGAACTCTACCAGATGTGTCGCGTCATCGACGACGACCTGGAGAGCGCCCTCGAAACGTGGGTTACCGCGGCCGACTTACAGAAGACCATCACAGGCGATACGAACGTCTCGCCACAGGGCTTCGGCGTCCTCCCCGAGCAGGCGTTCGACTACGCCGGCATCTGGGACACCATCGACTACACCGTGACGGGCGCGATGGGCGACTGGATGGCCCACCCCGAGGAGTTCGGCGGCCTCGGCATGACGACGATGGACTTCGAGATGGCCTACTCGCACATGGTCGGGACGAACGTCTACCACCCCGAAATCGTCGAGATGCAGGTGACTGGCTATCAGACGGCCATCCAGACAATCGCCCGCTACGCCTACGAGAACAGCGACACGCCAAACAGCACAGACGAATTCGACACGTCCATCGAGACGGGCGGCGACCGAGTGGCCTACGTCACGACCGACGGGCTGACGCGCTCCTCGGACGACCTCTCCTTTACTCTCAAGGAACTCGACTCCTACAGCGCCTCCGGCACGATTGGGCCGGGCGCGACGGGCGCGGAGACGACGGCAGAAGAGACCTTCCACACCGTCGACCTCGAAGGGAGTCCGACCAAGGTGCAGGCAGAACTCTCGTGGACCCCCGAACAACAGGACCTCGAATTCTACTTGGAGGACCCGGACGGCAACCGCATCGGGGCGGCGGCGACGGCCGACAACCCGGAGACGATTTCCGCAGACCTCGCGGGGCCGGGCCAGTACACCTTCATCGCGGAGACGTGGGCCAACGCCGCCTCGACGTACGAAATCAATGCGACGTTCCTCGGGCCGGGCGAGAGTTCACAGACCACGACGACGAGCAGTTCGACCGACCAACAGCAGGTCGCCGGCGACGGCGTCGCGACGAGCACGTTCGACGTACCGTCGGGACTCTCGAGTTTCTCTGCGCACGTCCACGCCCACGATGCGCTGCTCGAAACCGAACTCGTGGCCCCATCCGGCGAGGTCGTCCGCTCCGAGAACCCACTCGAAGGTGGCCACGCCATCGGTGGCCGCTGCTGTGACCAGGAAGCCTGGGAAGTGAAGCGCCCGGAAGCGGGTACGTGGACCGTCAGAATGGAGAATCTGAAGGCGGAACCGGCGTTCACCGAAGTCCGCTACGGGACGCTCGGGTCCTCCGGCCCGAACCCTGACCCCGTCCGTGCACTCGGCTACGAGCAGACCGACTACGAAGTGACGCCGTTCGAATTCTTCGAGGACCTCGCTGGGTTCCTCGACAGTGGCTCGGTGGAACCCGTCACGATAGACGAGGTGGCAAACGGCGCACTCGCGAACTACGACCACGCCGTCGTCATCCACAACTTCGGCGGTGAGCAACCGGCCTACGTCGATGCACTCGACGCGTTCGTCGAAAACGACGGCAACCTCGTCCTCACGGACACCGGCCTCAATCTGCTCGGCAAGCTGCAAAACACCCTTGCCGCAGACGTTCAGGGCGAACGCGTCTCACCCGAAAACTTCTACATCGGCCACCTCGGCGAGAAGGACCCAGAACACCCGCTGCTCGAAGACACCCGACCGATTCAACAGGCGCTCTGGAAGATGACGCCGCTTGGCTACTCCACGAGCAACGAAGCGCCGATGACGCTCGTGGACGTGGAAGCCTTCGAAGAAGCTGCGGGCGGGGCCGCCGTGCCCTCGATTGCGGGGACCACCGACGGGCGCATCTCCGCCGGCTCGCTTACGTGGACGGCAGACGACCGGACGGGTATCCACTGCATCGGCAGCCTGCTCCCGCCCGCTTCCCAGTCGAATCTCCACCCGTTCGGAATGCTCGACTACTCCGTCTCGTTCCTCGGCTACCTCGTCCTGACCAACGCGATGGGCTTCACGCAGGTTCGGACGATGCAGAACGGACTGGAGCGCGTCACCTTCGGCGGTGGCGACTTCTCGGTGGACCCGGTAGAAGCGCCACAGGAGGCGTTCTCCGTCTCCGGGCAGCGCCACGACGACGGCTCCGTGTTCACGGCCGGGCAAACGAATCACCTCGAACTGTCGGTGACGCCGACGGACCGGTCTGTCGTCCGCGACTACGTACCCGACGGCTGGACGGTGCTCGAAGCATATAGCGAAGACGTAGACCGCGTCGAGGGCAACTACGTCTACTTCACGAAGGAGGCGATTGCGAACGCGACGACGAACTATTCGTACTTCGTCGAGTGTCCGGACTCGACGGGCACCTACGATTTCGGGCCGGTCGAGGTGAATCCAACCGTCAGAGAAGGGTTCTTTGACGTGAGTGGCACTGACGAGACGAACCTCGTCGTCGGTGTCGATACGAACTAATCAGCCGATGTAGCGCAGGTCCTCGTCGGTCGGGGCCGCGCTCTGTTCCATCTCTTTGATTTTGCCCATCACGTCTTCCATCTCGTCTGCGCGTTCCTCTAAGTCCTCGTAGTCGAGTTCGACCGAGAGCACGGCTTCGAGCACCTTGAGCACCGCCTGTGCACTCTTTGGGTCCACGAGGTAGCCGCTCGTCTCGCCCATCAGGCACGCGGCGGGGATGCCCCGCCGGCGACCGAGGCCGAGCATGAGGCCGCTCACGCCGACGATGCCGCCGGCCGGTTCGTCCTCGCGGAACTCCACGCCGAGGTCCTCGAGTTCGGCGACCAGGTCTTCGTTTGTGGCTGCGCCGAGGACGGCGTACTCTTCGATGAGTTCGCCAGTCGGGACGCCGCCGAGGGCGATGATTTTCGAGACGTCGAACGACTCTGCCACGTCCAGGAAGGCGTTGGTCAGGCGGTAGTGACCCGCGTTGTCCTGTGCCTGATGGTCGCCCGTGAGCACGAGCAGGTCGTGTTCCTCGCCTTCGATGGCGTGGAACTCAGCACAGGTGAGTTCCGCGATGCCATCTTCCAAATTCACCTGTGGGGGGAAGTGTTCGGTGTAGACGCGGCGTACCAGCTCGCTGTCAAGTTGTTCTACGAGATACTCGGCGGCCAACTTCCCAACGTGGCCCACGCCGGGGAGTCCCTCTACCAGAATTGGGTCAGAAAGTTCGGGGTCGGCGAGGACCTCGATGTCAAACTCGTCCATACGGCACTATTCGTGTGCTCTGCGTTTAAGAGCGCGTCGGTACTCGCCGTAGGGGTCTTCGGGGTTGAACTTCGCCGGGGCTGAGTTCACGGCCTTGGCGCCGCAAATCGGGCAGGTCGCAGAAAGCGTGTACACCGGGCGGTCGTGTGCGGTCGCACTCGCCGAACACACCCGGATGTCTGATTTCATTCGTCGTCTTCGTGGCGTTCGCGGTGGTAGAGCGCGGTGCCGCCGTGGGACTCGATGTAGTCCTTTGCTCGCCCGGCGCTCGCTTCGAGGGCGTCCTCTGCGAGTTTGTAGTCGGGCGCTTTCACCTTGATGCGGTATTCGGGCGACCCGACGTAGGTGACGCCGAGTTCGATGTCGTCGGGGAGGTCCGCGTCCTCCTCGGCCGCCTTCAGCGCCTCTTTGAGGACGTCCACGCCGTCCGGGGCCGGACAGCGCAGGTCGATGTAGCCCGTGACGTTGACGTACGGAACAGAGACGTTCTCGCGAGCGGATTCGACGATTGCGCTCACTTCGTCGTCGTCTAAGTCGGTGTCCTCGAGGGCACTCGCGCCGTGGATTGCGGCGGCCTCGAAGCCAGCGTAGAGGCTTCCGTACTCGTCGAGCAGTTCGTTGGCGATGGATGCGTACTCCTCGTCTGCGATGTCCTCACCGAAGGCGATGAGCATCCACTTGTCTGCTTTCTGCTCGTTTTTCCAGTCCTGAATCTTGTCTTTGCGCTGGTGGTCGTTTACGTCCTTGATAGAGAGGTCGATCTGCTGGGAGTTCTCGTCGACCGAGAGCACCTTACAGACGACGGTCTGTCCTTCACGGACGTGGTCACGAACGTTCTTGATCCATCCGCTGGCCACCTCGCTGATGTGGACGAGTCCGCGCTTTTCGTCGTACTCCTGGAGGTCGATGAACACACCGAAGTTCTCGATGTCTTCTACCTTTCCGACGACGAGTTCGCCCGGCTCGGGCCAGCCGCTGTATTTCATCGTGACTCGACGACCTCTGTGACCTCACCCTCGATGGTCGCCTTGCCGCCGGTCGGACGGGCGAGCGTGTGCCCGCAGACGGCGCAGGCGACTTCCGTGGCCGCGCGTTCGAAGAGGGTCTGTTCGTTCTCGCAATCTGCGCATTTGACGGTGATGAAGGCTCCTGCCATGAGATTACTCCTGGAACTCGAGCTTCCCAGCACGCCAGCCGGCGCGGAGGTGGGCCTTCCCGCAGTCGCTGCAGCGGTACTTGAGGTTCACTTTCTTCGTTGGCTTGTCGCCACCAGGCACCTTGGAGAACTTGCCTGCGTTACCGATCGTGGCTTTGCCACGGGCACGCTGGCGGTCGATCCACTTCATCCCGGTTTCGCGACCGCGACGAACTTTCTCGACTTCGTGTTCGTGGTGCGTTTGGCAATGCGGACAGTACGTATTGAAGCGTCGTGGCATCTGCATAGCTAATCCCTTATGCTGGCGTAACGTGCCACGCCTTAAAACGCATTTGGTTTTCCCGTGTCTCACGCACGTGTCGCCCCGTCGCCTTCCGCGGGTCCGCGACGGCGTAACCCATCACAGCTATTGGCATACATGGGTGGAACGTGTTTATTATTCACCCCGGTAGTTCTATTAGATAATTTTATAATAATTTTATCTGTAACAAAAGCTGTTCGTCACGCGACGGGCAGTCGGCCAGTTCGCAAACCACTACACGCTACCAACGAATGAAACGACGCAACTTCCTCAAACGCACCGGCATCGCAGCGACAGGACTCACCGCACTCGGCGCGACCACCGCCTCGGCGGCCACGTACGTTCCGGTGGTCTCGACGCGCGGCCACTTCGACGACGACGCCAACCTCACGGCGGGTCACACGGCGACCGATTACGACACCGACGGCACGGTTCCCGGCATCGACACGAGCTGTGTCTCCGACATGACCGTCTTCGTCCACGGTTGGGACAAAAAGGGTTCGGACAGCGACGCGGAGGCAGCCGCCGAGGACAAGATGGAACACGCAGACAGCCAACTCGACGCTAACGGCTACTGGGGAACCACCATCGGCTATAGCTGGGACAACAACAAGGGCGGGGGCGGCGACTACGGCTGGAACGAATCACAGGACATCGCCCAGCAAAATGGCCCAAAACTCGCCCAGTTCCTCCTCGATTACAAGTACTACTGTGGGGGCACCATCCGCATCGTCGCCCACTCGCTCGGCGCGCACGTCACCTTCAGCGCCCTCGAAACGCTCGACGTGAGTTCCGACTGGGACCAGTACGGCTACGAAATCGACTCGGTCCATCTGATTGGCGCGGCCGTCGACAACGAGCGCCCGACGCTCGAACACGGCGACGGCTACTACGCAGTGGCAAACGAGACCCGAGCGACGTTCAACTACTACAGCAACGACGACAGCACGCTCAGTTGGGCCTACAACTCCTTCGAGTTCGACCAGGCGCTGGGTGAAACTGGCAAGGAATCGGGCAACACCGCGCCCGGTAACTACTGGGACTACGACGCCACCTCACAGGTTGGGAGCAACCACTCCGGCTATCTCGACAACGTCTCCGACGAAATCGTCTACCACATGGACAACGTCGCGAGTTACGAGTAACGACCCGTTACCGGGTCTGGACGCATTCACCACTATTTTCGACCGATTCGTCGGTGAGCCGGACGGTCGAATCGAGGAGCGCGCAGGTCGCCGCGTTCCAGGCGAGTTCCGTCCCCCAGTCGCTCCCGAAAACGGTCACTGTGTACTCGCGCTGGTCCGTGACCTCGAATTCGAACGCTCGACTCACGCTGGCGTCGATTCGGTCGGTTTCCTCGTCCACGACGGTTCCCTCTTCGTCCGTGACCGTCACGGTCACGTCGACCGGACCGGTGCGTTCGTTTCGAACGTCGAGCGTGAGCGTGCTCTCTGACGGTCCATCCCGGTCGGTAACGAGCGAACAGCCGGACAGCGCAACAGCGCAGGCGAGAAGAAACGGACGACGACCGTACATTTCCGGAATATACAATCGCTCAGGAGTTAATGTTGGCGAGACTATATTTCTCACGGCGGATGGCAAATTGGAGCGTATGGCTGGCCACCGGCAACCGACAGTATAATTTCACCGTCGCCCAAACCGACGACCATGAAGCGGCTCATCATCCACGGGGACCCCGGCATCCGCAAGGGTGGTATCATCAACTACGACGGTCAAGAGATGGTCTGTTTCGGCGTCGCACGACAGGGTGACTACCACGGCCCGGACCGCGTCCAGCTCTGGTGTACCATCGGCACGGCAGACGAACAGGAAGCCTTCGAGCGCCGGGAGTTCATCCCGATGCACCTCGAAGTCGATGCAATCGACGCCTCAGAAGTGGACGTCGTCAAGGCAAAAGGCGACCTCGCTATCTGACCGGGCAGGATTTCTTCAACTGCAATTCGCTATCTCGCGTAGTCTCACGTGCTGAGACCCGACGATGAGCCTATCCTCACAGCCCGCGTACACTACCCTATGGCCAGCACGAAGGCTGCGTCAACTGGGGTACTGCGTGGGGAACTGGGGACGGCCGACCGTCGTACCTTCCTGAAAGCGACTGGGGGCCTCGCCGTCGTCGCGCTCGCCGGCTGTACTGGCGGGACGGGTGCAACTGCTGACACAGAAGTGGACGTCACGCTCAACGACTTCGACATCATCCTGAGTGACGACTCCGTGGAGGCCGGGCGCATCCAGTTCAATATCACGAACGATGGGCCCTCTGTCCACGAATTCGTCGTGCTACGGACGGAGATTCCCGCGGCTGAGTTACCGACCGACGAGAACGGCGATGTAGACGAAGCCGGTGCACCGGGCATCGAACTCGTAGACGAGGTAGAGGACCTGGAGACTGGAGACACGGCGACCCTGACCGTCGATATGGAAGCGGGACACTACGCACTCATCTGCAACCTCCCGGCCCACTACAGACTCGGGATGTTCACGGACTTCGACGTCAGGTAACTCGCTGCTAACTGTGGATTTTTACGACCCCCACTCCTACCGAGCGGTATGCGCGTCGCCCTGGTCTCCGTCGGTGATGAGATACTCGCTGGAGACACCGTCAACACGAACGCCACCTGGCTCTCCCAGCAATTGGCCGCGCGCGGTGTCACGGTCGAACGCGTGACCACCGTCCCCGACCGGGTTGCCGACATCGCCCGCGTGGTCAACGAATACCACGCCGAGTACGACGCCGTCCTCGTTACGGGCGGACTTGGACCGACCCACGACGACCTGACGATGGCCGGCATTGCCGCCGCGTTCGGAAAGTCCGTCGAACCACACGACGAAGCTCTCGAATGGCTCACGACGCACGGCGGCTACTCGCGCGACGACCTCGCGACGGGGACCGCCCACCTGCCCTCGGGAGCGCGAATGCTCCCCAACGAAGTCGGCGTCGCCCCCGGCTGCGTGGTTGAGTCGGTGTACGTCTTCCCCGGTGTCCCAGCGGAGATGAAGGCGATGTTCGACCTCGTCGCGGACGAGTTCGCGGGAACGAAACGCTACACCGATCAGGTCGTCGCCGCCGAACCCGAGAGCGCGCTCATCGACCGGATGAACGAGGTTCAAGCGAAGTTCGGCGTCAAGGTCGGCAGCTATCCAGGCGAGAACGTTCGCATCAAGCTCGAAAGCGAGGACGAAGACGCGGTCGCTGCGGCGAAAGCGTGGCTACGAGAACGCGTGACAGAAGCTTAGCGGTAGAGGTAGTACCACCAGCCGCCGACGAGGACGAGTCCGAGGACGCCCATCGCGCCTCCGATGAGGTTCATTTGTGCGGCCGTGAAGGCCGTTTCTCCCGCTTCGACGAGTGGAACAAACATGAAAAGTCGTTGCAAGCGGGTTCGCTTAAATGTTCATACGTTGGCTCAGCCACCGCCGCCGTCGAATCGCGCCCGACACTCCGTGACGAATTCGACGAGCGAACAGTCGACGTCGATGTCGAGCGAAACGATGATTGCTGCGTTCTCATCCGGATTGTCGAACGCGACCAGGACGGCCTCCTCGAACACCCGCACGGTCGCCTGGGGGGTCCCCATTGCGTACAGGTTTTCCTGATGGTCGTGGTCGATGGTGCTCAACACGAGTTCGTCCCTGATTCTGTCCAACTCTGCTGCATCGTACTGCTCTGCGACATCGTCGCGCATAACTGTCGAATGACGCTCATTTTCGGTGACGTATCCGACGACGCGGAGGCTGTCCCCGAATCGATACGTAGCGTACTCGACTATCTCATCTAATTCGTCTATCATCATCTGTTCCGTTCCTGTGTGGTGGCTCTAATCGGGTAGATTGACATAATAATTGGGCTTTGGTTCTCCCTCGCCGCCACCGCACCCCTTTTGTGTCGAACTCGCGCATGAACGACCATGCGACGCATCGGAGTGGTGGTGAATCCAATCGCCGGCATGGGCGGGCGCGTCGGCCTCAAGGGGACTGACGGCGCGGTCGAGCAGGCCCGCGAACTCGGCGCGGAACCACGCTCGCCGGCTCGCGCTCGCGACGCTCTCGAAAGCCTCGCCAAACACGCCCCCGACGCGACGATTCTCACGGTCTCCGGGGAGATGGGTGAGGCCGCAGCGAGGGCCGCTGGCTTCACTCCCGAACTCGTCTCCGAAGCACCCGCTGACACCACTGCCGCGGACACCCGGGAAGCCGTCAGGCGGTTCGTCGAAGCTGACGTGGACCTCGTCCTGTTCGCTGGCGGCGATGGCACCGCTGTGGACGTCGCCGAGACGCTCGCCGAGTTGGACGCGGAGACGCCGATGCTCGGCATTCCGACCGGGGTGAAAATCTACTCCGCCGTGTTCGCCGTCTCGCCGAGTGCGGCAGGGCACATCGCAGCCACCTTCGACCGCGTCGAATCGAGCGAAGTGATGGACTTAGACGAGGCCGCTTACCGCGATGGCGAGGTGCGCGCGGAACTCAAAGGTGTGGTGAACGTCCCGGTTGCAGACGACCGCCAGTCGTCGAAACAACTCTCTTCTGGAACCATCGAGACGCTCGTCGATGGGTTCGTCGCAGACATCGACCCGGCGGTCACCTACGTCCTCGGTCCCGGCAGCACCGTGGGCGCAATCAAAGACGCGCTCGGGTTCGACGGGTCGCCACTGGGCGTCGACGTCTGGCGAGACGGGGAGGTACTCGTCACCGACGGCAACGAAGCGCAGATTCTCGACGCCCTCGGAGCACAAAATCGCATCGTCGTCTCCCCCATCGGTGGGCAGGGATTCATCTTTGGGCGGGGGAACCACCAGTTGTCTCCCGCCGTCATTCGCCAGTGCGACGTCGACGTCGTCGGGTCGCGAGCGAAGATCGACGACATTGGTGTGCTGCGTGTTGACACGGGCGATTCGGCGCTCGACGAGGAATTAAAGGGCTGGTATCGCGTTCGCGTCGGTCGATTCGAACACCGAATGCTGAAAGCCGTTTAACACCCTCTTAGGCCCTAGTACGGAGAACAAGGTGGATTATTCCCATATGGTGAGATATAAGGTAGTCCGAATAGAGAAGATTCCGTATGGAGACACGTAAGGTACAGCGACTCGGACCCTCGACTCTGGCGATGACGTTGCCCGCGGAATGGGCAAAGGCACACGGAGTCGAGAAGGGCGATGAGGTGACGATTCGGATGGGCGGAAAGGGTACACTCACGGTCATGCCGGAGTCGGCACAGACCGAGGAGTCTGAGGCTATCATCCACGCGAAGAACCTCGACGCAGATTCCGTCGAGCGGGCAATCGTCGCGCAGTATGTCCTCGGCCGCCGGGTAATCCACGTGGAAGCTGACGAGGGTGAGACCCTCACCAGCGCCCACATCAACGCGGTGTACAACGCGGAGACCCAGCTCATGGGCCTCGGCGTCATCGAGGAGACCCCAGACCGCATCGCCATCCGCTGTTCTGTTGACCCTGAAGATTTCACACTCGACAATCTCTTAGAACGCCTCGAATCGACCGGCTCTACGATGCGAAACGAGGCAGTAAAGGCCCTCGCGCACGGCAACCCGGACCTCGCCCAGCGCGCCCTGAACCGCGAGCGACAGGCGAACAAAATCTTCGTCCTGCTGCTTCGCCTCATCTTCACCGCCTACCAGAACCCCAACCTCGCCCGCGCCGTGGGCCTCGCCGATGGCTTCCCGCTCATCGGCTACCGCTCTATCGCGAAGAACCTCGAACTCACGGCCGACAACGCAGAGGACATCGCGAAGACCGTCATCGAGACGGACGGCCACACCCTGAACGTCGACTCCGCGACGATGCGCCGCATCCGCGAGTTTACGGACCAGGTGAACGAAATCACGGAGCTCGCCGTCCGTTCTGCGGTCGAACGCGACTTCGAGATGACCATCGAGGTCAGGAAGATGTTCGCAGAAATCGGCGACAAGGAACACGAGATCCTGAACGACCTCCCGGAGATGTCGAATAAGGACCTCCTGCAGGTCCGAGAAGTGCTCGTGAGCCTCCAGCAGACGGCTCAGTACGCCGTCCGTAACGCCGAAATCGCGACGAACCTCGCGCTCAACGAGGAATCTGAGCACACGACGATTCGATAGCTACCCTTTTTTCACCGTCAGTGGATTTCGGCGCGTGATTTTGCACGCGAAGGTCGGATGTTCGGCGAAGTGACGCACCAGCATGTGCCGACGCGACCCGGTGATGCCGGTCCGACCGATGTCGTTTGCGGTGAACGCCGCTGGTAACCGCTCGTACAGGCGTTCCAGTTCCTCGAAACTGCGGAACACCTTGGCGTTCCCGCCGGAGGTCGCGCCGCGGCGACTCACGCGGTAGGTGCCGTTCTCACGATACTCGCCGACGGTGCGGAAGAACTCTTCGCGGTGGTGTAACGCCTCGCCGATTTCGTCGTGCAACTGTCGGGCGACCGAGCGTGGCAACTCGTGGGTGTCGCCGTCTATCGTCAGGATAATCGATTCGCCGTCTGCCGTTACGCGTTGCTCACGGGAGAAGAACGCGACCAGGAGCCTGGGTACTCCGTGTCATTGTATTCCAACGTAGACGGTGGGGGATTAAAATGCTATCGCCGGGCCAGCCCAGAGCACGCGCGTTCCGAGGGGCAGGTCGAGGATGCCACCGTCTTCGGTGGTCGTCGGTTGGCTGGTGGTCGTCTCCTCGGTGGCGGTCGTCGCTTCTGATTCGCTCGTCGTCGTTCCGTCGGTCGTGGTAGACTGGGCATCGTCTCCAGCAGAGGTGTCGCTACTCGCGTTCGTTTCGATGTCCGTCTGGTCTTTGGTCCCGAAGATGTCCGTCTCGACGGTCTGGCTGTGGGTCAACTGGTCGAGTGGGAGGCGGACGGTTGGGCCGCTCTGCCCGAGTTGCACCTTCGCGTAGAAGTCGATGCGCAGTTCCGACACCTGGTCGTTTCGCAGGTGCGAGGCCCACCAGTCGTCGAGGAGCTGGTTGTTGATGTTCGCCTTCGTCTGGACCGTCTCGGTGGCCCCGCCGGGGATGACGTAGGAGCGGTCCGTCGTCCCTTCACCGACCGTGATGCCGTTCATCGTCACCGTGTAGCCGAGTTCGGTGATGGTGTAGGGCGTGAGTTTGGGGTTGTACATCTTGAATCGCAGGTCGATTGGCGTCTTCTGTTGGGTCACCGTGCCCCACTCGGCGCTCGTCTGGTTGATGTAGAGGACTGGGTCGGAGATGAGCGCCTGATTCGCGTCGATACGTCGGGTCTCGTCCGAGTTGAACTGCCCGATGAGGTTCGTGTTCACCTGCTGGGATTGGGGGACGTTGAACGAGCGGCCGAGCAGCGAGGAGTGAACCGTCGCGTCGATGTTCACGTTCGTCGTCTCGTTGTTCTGGATGTGCGTGACCCACCACGCGGGAATCTTCTCGTTGTCCATTTGCGTTTCGAACTGGAGGGTGGTGTTGCCCCGGTCGATGTTTAGCCCCTCTTTTTGCCCACTGGCGATGGAGACGTCGTTCATCGCCACGTCGTACTCGACCGACGTACCGCCGAGTTGGAGGCTTATCGGGTTCGGATTGTTCACCACGAGGTCGGTCTGAATCTGTGTCGCCGTGTCGCTCACGCCGGTAAACCGGTTTTCGACGGCGACGACGCCCGGAACGCCGACGATACCGAGCGCCCACGCACCGCCGACGCTGGCGCTGAGCAGGCCGACCACGGCGACGACGACCTTGAGTTTGCTGCCAAAGAAGAGTGTCTTTGCCCCTGCCATTATCCAGAGGTGAGTGCGCAGTCGCGTAAAATTCTTCTGTCGTCTCCCGCCGCCGGAAAAGAATGAACTAAGACCCTCCTGCTGCTACCTCCTCTCATGACCGCAGATTCCGCCGCAGCCACGGACAAGGGCGTCGGCATGGCCATGCTCTTTGGCGCGCTCGCACTGTTCGGAGCACTCGCGATGTACGTCTTCCCAGAGACACTGAACGCCGCCTACGGCTTCGCCGCCGCCATGGTGTTTGGGAGCATTCTGATTGGATTATTACACTTCTACGGGAACTGACTCGGTAACCGTTAAACCTCTGTACGTCCTATTGACCCGGTGATGACAGACTTCACAGATGAGGACCTGCGAATTCTCGCACACCTTCGCGAGAGCGTTGCCAAGGGGGAACGCTACTTCCGCGCGAAGCACATCGCAGACCAGATTGGGCTCACCGCAAAGCAGGTCGGAGTCCGTCTCCCACGCCTTTCTGAGAAGTCAGAAGACATCGAGATCGAAAAGTGGGGGCGTGCCCGGTCTACGACGTGGCGCGTGACGCTTGGCTAACCAGTCAGCGCCTTTTTTAAGCGGCGAGCAAGTAGGAACAGTCGTATGACCGTCCGGGTTGCAGAAACGTTCGAGTTGCCCGCCACGCCCGCGCGCGTCTGGGAGTTCATCGCAGACCCGGCCAAACGCGCAGAGTACATCAGCGTCGTCGATTCGTACACCATCGACGACGACGAGGGGACGAAAGCGACGTGGCAGATTAGCATCCCGATTCCGTTCATCGACAAGACCGTCCCAGTCCGAACTGAGGACGTAAAACGCGAGGAACCCGAGTACATCAAGTTCGTCGGTCGGTCGTCGGTGATGCACGTCGTGGGCGAACACGAACTCACGGAGACCGAAAACGGGACGAAATTGGAAAACCGGTTCGTCGTCGAGGGGAAGGTCCCCGGCGTCGAACGCTTCTTCAAGCGCAATCTCTCGAAGGAGCTGAAGAACTTAGAGGCCGCCCTGCTCGAAGACCTGAAAACCTCCGCGTAACCGGACGCCGGTTGCCCGATGCACCGCATTTAAATGTCGTGAGTGCCTTCCAACAGGTACCGGTACGACGCTTTTCTCGTCAATCCGGTAACTAACGCACCGCCACTCGTGGACTGCGATGGCCTCGGTCCACACGACGCTCGCCGCAGCGTCACCCGGCTGCGTCGCGTGCAGGGGCGCACACGCGACACGGCCCACACTTCGCCTCGAACCGCTCTTACACTTCACCTACGAGTCTTGCGTCTTGATATCAGCAGAGAGGCCCTGAGCCATCCGAATCTCCTTCGAGTTGTTGAGCGTCCACGCTGTCCGTTCGGTGACGGCTTCGATGATTTCGCGGGCCGAAGGATAGCCATTCCCTGATTTCTTGACGCCGCCGAACGGGAGGTGGACCTCTGCGCCGATACACGGGAGGTTCCCGTAGGACAGGCCCACCTCCGCGTGGTCACGGAAGTAGTTGATTTCGCGGTAGTCCTCGGAGATGATGGCTCCCGCCAGTCCGTACTCGGTGTCGTTGTGCATCGCCACCGCTTCCTCGATGTCACCTGCGTACGTGAGCAGCGCAACGTGCGGGCCGAACACTTCTTCGCGGATGACGCGCACGTCCGGGCCGTACTCGATTTCGTAGACCAGCGGGCCGACCCAGTAGCCGTCCTCGTGGCCCGCTGGAATCTCGCTTGCGTCGAGGTCCGTGCGGTCTACGAGCACGGTTGCGCCCTCTTTTATCGCGAGGTCGCGGTACTGGCGAATCTTTTCGACGTGGTCTGGCTCGATGGCCGGCCCCATGAAGGTGTTCTCGTCGAGTGGGTCACCGACCGAAATCTGCTCGGCGAGTTCGACGAACCGTTCTTTGAACTCGTCGTAGATGTCCTCGTGGACGATGAGGCGTTCCGACGAGACACATCGCTGACCGGTCGTCTTGAACGACGACATGATGGCCGAGTGAACGGCGATGTCGAGGTCTGCGTTCGCGGTGATGACGATGCCGTTTTTCCCGCCCATCTCACAGGCCGCGAGCTTTCCGGGCTGGGCGGCCGCAATCTGGGCGACCTTCTGGCCGACTTCGGCGGATCCCGTGAACAACACCGTCTTTACGTCCTCGTGTTCGCTGATGGCGGCCCCGGCGTCGCCAAATCCCTGGACCATGTTGAACACACCGTCGGGGATGCCCGCGTCCTCGAACATCTCTGCGATGATTTGCCCACACCACGGCGTCTGTTCAGCCGGTTTCCAGACCACCGTATTCCCTTCGACGAGCGCGACGGCCATGTGCCAGAACGGGATGGCCACGGGGAAGTTCCACGGTGTGATACAGCCAACGACACCTCTCGGCTTACGGCGCATGTAGGCGTCCTTGCTCGGAATCTCCGAGGGAATCACGTCCCCTTTCGGGTGGCGGGCGTCGCCTGCGGCCCACTCCACCATGTGGTAGGCTTCGACCACGTCGGCCCGGCCTTCCGAGATTTCTTTGCCGCACTCCTTGGTGACGATTTCTGCGAGTTCGTCGGTGCGTTCTCGCATCTCATGGTAGATGTCCCAGAGATACTCCGCGCGGTCGATGTGCGAAAGATTGCGCCACTCCTCGAAGGCGGCTGTGGCGGCGTCGACGGCCGCGTCAACGTCCGCCGGCGTCCCCTTCGCGAACTCACCGAGCACCTCGCCCGTCGCTGGGTTTAGACTCTCGAACGTCTCCCCTCCTGCACCCTCGGTCCACTTCCCGCCGATGTAGTGGCGGAAGGTTTCTGTTGCCTGCTGGCTCATACCACTGGAAAACTAGCACTGGCAGGCTGAAATACTCACCTCTGGGGTTAGCTGGCCTGTTTTTCGATTTCGCCTTTCACCGCGCTGGCGTCGAAATCGTGGTCCGGGCGCATGTTGATAAAGTCTAAGAACTCACGGGCGGCGAGCACCTCTTCTATCGAGTAGCTGTCGAGGGCCGAATCGACGGCGGGGCCGGCCCCGATGATGGGTTCGAGCGCGGCGAGCCCGCACGCGAGGTCGTAGGACCGAGCGTCCGCGAGGCCGGATTCTTTGACGTTCGTCGCATCGATGAAGTAGAGCGTGTTGTTCGCGATGAGGACGTTTTCCCCCCGCAGGTCGCCGTGGGCGAGGCGGTTGTCGTGCATCGTCGCGAGCGCCTCGAACAGGTCGGGAGCGTAGGAAAGTGCTTCACGGCGGTCGAGTTCGTTCAGCGTCCGGAACTCGGGGAGATATTCGAGGACGAGGATGCCGAGGTCTTCGAACTCGAAGGCCTCAATCGGTTCGGGGGCGTCGATGCCGATTTCCCGCAGTTTCTTCGTCGCTTCGAACTCGTGTTCGGCCATGTCGTAGGCGGTGCCGTAGTGGTCGAAAAAGCCCTCCGTCCCGCTCGTGAACGCACCGATGTTACGGCCCGTCGTGAGCAGCGCGTGGACGAGCGAGTTCTGTTCGGTGATTATCTTCACGAACCACCGCTCGTTGACGACGCAGGGAGTAGAGAGCCAGTTGTCGGCTTCGAGAAATTCGACGTGCACGTCGTCTTCCCCGTACCGGTCTGCGATGGCTCTCGCGACCGACTCGAGTCGGTCCCATTCGACGCGCCCGCGGAGGAACCGCCTGAATGCCATTGCCCAGATACGGGGGTTCCGTCGGCATAGGTCTTCGCCAGAACGCTTATCCGAATCGTTCGCGGTGACACGGACTGTCCTACGTGGCGCTGTCGCACAATCTGTAATGATTGTCGGTGTTTTTATCTTCCGTTGACCGAATCTTTGGGTATGGATTTCAGTCTACCGAGCGAACACCGGATGATTCGCGACACCGTTCGAGACTTCTGCGACGAGGAAATCGTCCCTATCGCCCAGGAGATCGAGGACGAACACCGGTATCCTGCGGAAATCTTTGACGCCCTCGCCGACCTCGACATGATGGGCGTCCCCATCGCAGAGGAGTACGGCGGCCTCGGAGGCGACCAGCTCATGTACGCCCTCACGACCGAGGAAATCGGCCGCGCCTCCGGCTCCGTCGGTCTCTCCTACGCCGCCCACATCTCACTCGCCTCGAAACCCATCGAGATGTTCGGCACCGAAGCACAGAAAGAACGCTGGCTGCGCCCGCTCGCGACCGGTGAGTACATCGGGTCGTGGGCGCTCACCGAACCGGGCAGCGGCAGTGACGCCTCGAACATGGACACCACGGCCGTCAAAGATGGTGACGAGTGGGTCCTGAACGGCACGAAGCAGTTCATCACGAACGCGAGCGAAGCCGGGTCCGTCCTCGTAAAGGCGGTCACCGACCCCGGCGAGGGCTACGACGGCATCTCGACGTTCATCGTGGACCCGCGCAACGACGACGGCTTCGAGGTTACCACCATCTGGGACAAGATGGGTCTAAACGCCTCGCCGACCTGCGAGATTCAGTTCAACGACGTGCGCCTCCCCGAAGACCGCCTGCTCGGCGAGGAAGGCGAGGGCTGGAAGCAGACGATGAAGACGCTCAACGGCGGGCGCATCTCCATCGCCGCCCTCTCCGTGGGTATCGCACAGGGAGCCTACGAGGCGGCCCACCAGTACTCCAAAGAGCGCGAGCAGTTCGGCCAGCCAATCTCGAAGTTCGACGCCATCCGCGACAAAATCGTTTCGATGGACCGCAAAATCGAGCGTGCTCGCCTACTGACCCACAAGTCGGCGTGGCAGTACGACCAGGGCATGGACGTCACGAAGTCCTCCGCGCTCGCCAAACTCGACGCGAGCGAGATTGCCCGCGAAGTCTCCGAGGACGCCGTGCAGGTGCTCGGCGGCTATGGCTACACCACTGACTTCGCCCCACAGCGGATGTACCGCGACGCGAAACTCATGGAAATCGGCGAGGGAACCTCCGAAATCCAGCACCTCGTCATCGGCCGCCAGCTCGGCCTGTAACGCGGCTCTCCTTCTTTCGGCTGGCAGTTCCCCGTGTCAATGTACGCCACCGCGAAGATAATATAACAAACTATAGGGGTGGAAAAAAGTGGCCAGTACATGCGTCGTCGTCAATTCGTAAGCACACTCGCAACGGCAACCGCGGCAACCACACTGGGCACCGCCTCCTTCAGTCGGGACGCGGTGGCCGTCTCCGGGACCATCGAAGACCTCGTCCTCGACTCCAGTTGTAGTCTGCTCGACTACCAGTACAACGAACTCGCAGACGGGTCGGTCGTCTCCGTCTGGGCGGAGGGCACGACCGAGAACGTGGACGCAGACGGAAACGGTGACGCCACCACCTACGGCGAGAACTCCCAGATTCCCGTCGTCGCGACCGACTGGAACACCGTCGGGTTCGGTGGCATCTTCGTCAACGACAGCGTCAACTGGCAGTACGGCAACGAGGAGTTCGTCCTGAACGTCTGGGACGACGCCCTCGGCGGCAGCGGGACCGTCCTCTGGGACGAGGGACACGGCCAGTACTACGACCTCGCGAGCGCGAGCGAGTTCGAGGACTACGCCGAGTCCAACGGGTACACCGTCACGGCCACGCAGAACCTCTCTGCCGACCTCGCCTCGGCGGACGCCGTCGTCATCACGGCACCCGGCACGGCGTTCACTCAGCAGGAACTTTCGGACCTCGGATCCTTCGTCTCCGGCGGTGGCTGGGTGTTCCTCCACAACGAATCCGACTACTCGAACTTCGACGAGACCCAAAATCTGAACGACATCGCGGGCTACCTCGAACTCGCCTATCGCTTCAACGACGACCAGTTACAGGACGACATCGTGAACGCGGGCGAGAACTACAAGCCCGTCACCGACGAGTTCAACGACGCCACCTTCCCGTACTTCGACGACCGTGCAGGACTTGGCCTCGACCCGACGGCGACGTACACGGTGGACGTGACGGCGGTCACCGACGGTGACACCGTGGACGTCCAGTTCGACGATGGCACGACCGAGAGCATCCGCATCCTCGGCATCGACACGCCCGAAACGTCCGCGAACAGCCAGTACGAGCGCGTCCAGGAGTGGGAGGGAATCGAGGACTCCTCGTACCTCGAAACGTGGGGTGCGAACGCCACCGACTACGCGACGGCCGAACTCTCGAACCAGACGGTGGACCTGCACTTCGACGCAAACGAACCCGTCCGCGACGCCTTCGGGCGCGTCCTCGGCTACATCACCTACGACGCCGGCAGCGGAACGCGCGACACGCTCTACAACGAGCAGGCCGTCGCAGACGGCTACGCCCGTGTCTACGACTCCGGATTCGCGAACCACGACTCGTTCATCACCGCCGAAACGAACGCCCGTGACGGCGCGACAGGTGTCTGGGGACAGAGCGACCCGAACAACAGCACCGAGATTCGCAACCGCGACGTAGACGACCTCTTCTTCCCGACGACGGCGAGCGTCAGAACCACCTCGGGCGCAGTGGACCCGGCCCGCGTCCCGGTGTTCGCAGAATCGTCTGCTTCGCAAGACCTCGATGGCGGTCACGACTACTCAGGCGACATCCCGCTCGTCGCCGTAGACGAGACGAACAGCGTGGCCGTGGTCGGCGGCCCGTTCGTCGACGAAGGGTACGAACTCGACGAGGGGTACGCGGTGGACACCTCGAACTACGAGAACTTCGTCTTCCTCACGAATCTCATCGATTACCTCGGGACGAACTCCGGTGACGTGCTCGTAGACGGCGGCCACGGCCAGTTCGGGACGACCTTCGGCCTCTCTGCCGAGGACACGGCCTACTACATGCGCTTCCTCGAAGGACAGGACATCGGACTCGCCGGAGTCAACGATATCACGGACGCGAACCTCTCCGAGGCGCGTGCGCTCGTCGTCACGACGCCGGAACGGTCGTTCACGTCCGCGGAAGTCAGCGCACTCGACACCTTCGTTGCGGACGGCGGCGCGGTCATTCTGATGGGCGACGGGAAAGTGACCGCCGACGCACGCGCGAACCTCAACGCACTCGCCGGGGACCTCGGCACGGACCTGCGCCTGAACGAGGACCTCGTCACCGACGGCACGAACAACGTCGATTCCGACGCCGAGGTACCCGAGACGACGAACTTCGACACGTCCTTCCCGCTGTTCGCCGCCTACGGCAGCGGCGGGTCGAGTGGCGGGCAAATAGACGTCGCGCAGGTGCACGAAGAT
Source organism: Haladaptatus sp. QDMS2 (assembly GCF_029338295.1). Lineage (NCBI taxonomy): Archaea > Methanobacteriati > Methanobacteriota > Halobacteria > Halobacteriales > Haladaptataceae > Haladaptatus > Haladaptatus sp. QDMS2. Next base: position 1,754,763 of record NZ_CP119791.1, on the reverse strand, counting down.
GCCGCAGGCAACGACAACGACAATCTGAACGACGAGTACGTCGTGTTCGAGAACGTCGGCTCAGGGTCGCTCGACCTGACCGGCTGGACCGTCGAAGACGAGGTGGGCAAGACCTACGCCTTCCCGAGTGGCTTCTCGCTCGCCGCGGGCGCAACCGTCACGCTCCACACCGGCAGCGGGACGGACACCTCGTCTGACCTCTACTGGGGCAAAACGCAGGCCGTCTGGAACAACTCAGGTGATACGGTGTTCGTCTACGACGACGCCGGCAGTCTCGCAGAACAGCACAGCTACTGAGCCCGCAACTTGCGAATCAACTGTCGCTGGAGCAGTTTGATTCGTAGGTCGCGCAGGAAGGCGACGATGACGCGGTCCAGGCTGAGCGCGAACGCGGCGAACCCACCGAGGTAGATGACCTGCCAGAAGAAGTGCAGCGGCGGAATCTCGCCGCGCCCACCCACGACGTACATGAGGATGAACTGATGGACCGTCTCTTCGAAGATGCTGATGAACTCGGGCCACCCGTAGAGAACCATCACGGCCCCGAGAATCGCGATGGAACTGTTCGTCATGTACTGTTCGCTGTCGAACCGCTTTGCGACGTGGAAATTTCGAATCTCGTGGACGCTCTTGAACGTCCGTGGATTCGCTTCGTACTGCCGATACAGTTCGACGAAAATCGCAGTAATTCCAATCCACGCGAGGAAGCCAAGCGCGAGCGTGCGCATCGGCTCGAGGAAGAGTCCGGGATGTGCGGGTCCCATCGTCTCCGCGAGAGACGTCGCTGCGTGCTCGACGAGAAAGTAGCCAAGCCCGATTGCGAGCAACAGCGCGACTGTCCCGCGTTTAGGATACACGAATCTGAACGTCCCCTTCCCCCGCTTCACGATGAAATTCTTACAGCCTGAAGGATAATAGCTGTATCTAACCTGTTCCTGATAAAACATTTATGCCCCAGTTTTCTGTTTCTTATCAGGCCTCAACGCGATCCTTGAACAGTTTGAACCGAAGGTCTCGCCACAGCGCGACGACCAGCCAGTCGAGGCCGATTGCGAAGGTGAAAAATCCCGCGAGAAACACGATGCCCCAGCCGACGTTCAGCGGATTTATCGCTCCAATCGTCCCCGTGACATGGAACTGAGCGACGACGCGCACCGTCCCCGCGTACGAGACGATGAACTTGCTCCAGCCGAGTACCACGACGAGCGCGACGACGACGAGCATGGCGAGGGTATTGCGGTACTGTTGCTCGTCGAATCGTTCGTGGGAGTGAAACGCCCGGACCTCCTCTCGGCTCATGAAGATGCGTGGATTCGCCTTGTACTGGCGGTATCCCTCACCGACGAGCGCCATTATCGACGTGAACGCCAACACGAACAGCGCGAGCGTGTGGACCGGTTCAGGAAACAGCGATGGATAGGTGGGGTGCAGAGTGCGAGAGAGCGGCCCCGTCGTGTGATTAACGAGGACGTATCCGAGCAAGAGCAGGAGTGCGACGACGACGAATCCTCGCTCGGGATAAATGAACCTGAAGGGACTCCTCTGTCTCGGCACGTTCGAACAGTTTCAGTGTCTAGAATAATAGACTTAGCGGTGACAAGAACGTGGATGCCGCGCGGTTATGGGAAGGTGCCGCCTTCTTCGAACGCCTTCACGACCCGGCGGATGGCGACGACGTACGCCGCCGTCCGGAAGTTTGGCAGGTCGTGTTTCTCGTAGGCGGACACGAGGTCGTCGAACGCCTTCACGATGACCGTTTCCAGTTCGTCGTTCACGCGCTCTTCTGCCCAGTAGAACCGCTGGCGGTTCTGGACCCACTCGAAGTAGGAGACGGTGACGCCGCCCGCGTTCGCGAGGATGTCGGGGAAGACGTGGACGTCGGCTTCAGTGAGAATGTCGTCTGCCTCCGGCGTGAGCGGCCCGTTCGCGGCCTCGACGATGACGTCCGCCTTCACGTCTTTCGCGAGGTCGCCGTCGATGGCGTTTTCGAGCGCCGCGGGGACGAGCAGGTCCACGTCGAGCGTGAGGAGGTCCTCGTTCGACAGCTCCTCGGTGGCTTCGTCGTACCCGGTGACCGACCCCGTGTCGTTCTTGAAGTCCTTGACGGCGCGGGCGTCTAGGCCGTCGGGGTTGTACACCGCACCCGAGGAGTCGCTCACGGCGACGATGTTTGCGCCGAGGTCCTCGATGAGGTAGGCGGCGATGGACCCGGCGTTCCCGTAGCCCTGGACCGCAACCGTCGCGCCTTTCATGTCCATGTCGAGGTAGTCGAACGCCTCGCGGGCGGTGAGCATGGTCGAGCGGCCGGTCGCCTCGACGCGCCCCTCGCTGCCGCCGCTTTCGAGGGCTTTCCCCGTCACGACGCCCGGCGCGGTCGTGTTCTCTAAGGTCTCGTAGGTGTCCTTAATCCAGTTCATCTCCCGCTGGCCCGTGTTCACGTCCGGTGCGGGGATGTCGCGGTCCTCTCCGATGAGCGGGCGCAGTTCCTTCGCGAACGACCGCGTGATGCGTTCTAGTTCACCTTCTGAGTATGCTTTCGGGTCGATGACGATGCCGCCCTTGCCGCCGCCGTAGGGGATGTCCACGACCGCACACTTGTACACCATCCACCCGGAGAGGGCCTTTACTTCGTCGCGGGTGACGCCCGGGTGGTACCGAATGCCACCCTTGTAGGGGCCACGGTCGCCGTTGAACTGCGACCGGAACGCTTTGAAAACGCCGATGCTCCCGTCGTCCATCTTCACACTCAAGTTCGTTTCGAGAACTCGTTCGGGGTGTTTGAGTCGTTCGAGAACGTCTTTGCGAACGTCGAGAAACTGAGACGCGTTGTCGATTTGCCGCTGAAGACTTTCGAATGGGTTCGCCTCTTCTGTCATACCTGTTAGAATGGAACACGCGACGGTTAAGCGTACCGGCAAATCTGCCGACAGTAGCCTCCCCTAGAGCAGATTTGCGGCCCGCGCTCGCTCGACAATCCGCTCTGCCTGCGCGATGAGTGGCGCGTCTATCATCTCGTCGTTGACACGGAACACCCCTCGGCCCTCCACGGCGGCCTCGTCGCGCGCAGTGAGTACGGTTTTTGCCCACTCGACGCGCTCGGGTTCGGGCGTGAACGCTTCGTTGATGACCGTCACCTGCGAGGGATGGATGGCCATCTTCCCGTCGTAGCCGAGCTGGATGGCGAACTCCGTCTCCGCTCTGAGTCCTTCCGTGTCGCGAATCGCCGTGTGGACCGTGTCGATGGCATCGACACCCGCGGCGCTCGCCGCGAGGACGGCGTGTTCACGGGCGTAGAGCACTTCGGTCCCCTCCTCGGTCCGGGTCGCGCCGAGGTCTGCGGCCAGGTCTTCTGCGCCGAAGACGAGCGCCGAAGTCGCGCTCGCGGCGGCGATGTCGGCTGCGTTCAGGACGCCTGCGGCCGATTCGACCAGCGAAAACACCGGGAGGTCGTACCCACGGTCCTGTAGCAGCTCATCGAGCGTGTCCACGTCGCCAGCTCCCGTCGCCTTCGGCAGCATGATAGCGTCGAGTCGTGAGTCCCCCTGCAGAATCCCGTCGAGGTCGTCCTCGGTGACGGTGCCGATGGGGTTCACGCGAACACAGACTTCGCAATCGGGGTCGAACTCGTCGTCGGTAAGGACGGCGGAGACGGCGTCGCGTGCCTCGGCTTTGCGCTCCGGTGCTACCGCGTCTTCCAAGTCGAAGATGACCACGTCAGCGCCGATACCGGGTGCTTTCCGCATCATTTCCGGGCGGTCGCCCGGGGAGAACAGAACGCTTCTGCGTGCCATACGGGTTCGTCGGGCGCGGGGATGTTGAACGTACCGTGCCTATTTTCGGCAGCAATTGGTAGTGACTCGTGCAAAACGGGTCGTTCCAAGCATCGCTGGGCTTGACGCGGAAGGTTTGCTACTATTGTTTTTCGTCTCTGTCGGGGTGACAGCGGGCGCTATCAAGCACGACCCACCACCAGCAGTCACCACTTTCGACTGTCCGATATACGCTACAGGAGCAGTACCGAACGCGAGACGCGGGCCACCGGCAGCATCGAACGCTGCCGAGGATCGCGAAGCGCAGCTTCGCTCACCAGCAGAACGGCTAACTGGCACGATTTCAGAACCCCCCGTATAGGAAGACGTGAAATCGTGGTCCAGTGTTGCTGAATCGCTGAAGAACACGCGAGCTACGTTGACCGCGCCACCGTAGTCCCGGTCGGCCTGAAAGCCACACCGGGCGTTGTCACACCGGAAGTGACCGCCCCACCACACCTCGAATGCGTGGTCAGGCGACTTCGTAGTGTGACCCGTGGAGCCGCACCGGGGGCACGACCGGCTCGTGTTGCCCGGACGCACCTTCTCTACGTGCAATCCGGCGATGTCCGCCCTGTACTCGATTTTCGAGATGATTTCACGACGTGCCCACGAACTAAGTTCCCACGACAACTGTCCCTCACCACGCGGCGGTGACAGGCTGCGTAAGTCTTCGTGAACAATCCCATCAACGTCGTACACGAGCGCGATGGCGAGGACTTGGTTCGCCACGTCGTGAACTAACTGCTCACGCTTATGCCGAATTTTGTTGTTCACTCGCTCGTACTCTGCCTGCACGTGTTTGAACGAGTTCGTGTGGTCGCGTCCTTCTCGACGCAAATATGCTAACTTGGAGTTGAGGTGGTTTCGTTCACGAGCGAGGTTTCGCATCCGTTCGCGCTCCGTGTTCTGTATGAAATACGGAGTGGATATTTGCTCTTCGTCTGTGTTCACGACAACGGCAGTAGCGTCTTTTCTGAGGCCTCCGTCAATTGCCAAGACGGTTTCCACGTCCTCTGGTTTCGATTGGTGTTCGACCTCGATTGGGAACACTAATTCGTAGTATTCGTCCCCGGTTTTCGTTTGGGTGGGGTGGAACGAAGGTGCGGAGAGGCTACCGTGTTCGAGCAGTTCGTGGAACGCTTCGTATCCCCCAAGTTCGTGTTCCGTCCACGTCCAATCGCCACGAGTCTCAGGTTCGACTGTATCAGGAGTTTTGAGATTGACTGTGAGTATTTGTGTATCTTCGTCGTATGCGTATTTGACAGCCTGCCCTGATGTCGGCCCATCGTCAGCGGAGTACGGAAGCACACCTTTCGAGTACGAGGGACACTCTTGCATCTCAAAATACGACTCTGGAAACCGCCCGTGGCGGTCGTAATACGAGTTAAGTTGGCCGATGAGCAAATCAACGTATCCAGATTTGATGTATTTCTCTGAGTTCCAGAGTCGTTCTTTGATTCGGCGGGTGTGGATGCGTCGAATCTTGTGGTCGGGGAGAACCGCGTGGATGGATTGGAACGCTTTGCGTTTGTCTGCGTGACTTCGGAGTGTTTCTCCGACTTTCTGCATCACACATCGCTTGTACCGGCTCGGGAGATACAGGTCAACGTCTGCGAACACTTCGGCCTCATCGAAGTATTTCCATGCTTGATACGAGTAGTCGTCAATCCCGGTGAGGTGTTCAGGCGTCCAGTATCGCTCGATGAGCGCATTTGCAACGCTATTCGTGAGCGTGTCTAACCGAGCATGTCGCTCTCGCTCCTCGAAGGAGAGTCGAATCGGGAGTGAGAGGTGGCTACTCATCGGTTGCCACCTCAGATTCTACGGTTTCAACGATTCGTTTGCATTTCGAGGAACGCATTCCGTAGAGTTTTCCTGCGAAACTGGCGACGAGTTGGAGCAGGTCGTCAACGAGTTCTTCATGTGCAGACTTGTCCGTCTCTTCGTTGATGACGGTGATTTCGACACCGTACTGGTCGAGGAGGCGTTCGAGGTAGGAGAATCCGAACCGGGTGAGCCTGTCTTGATAGGTCACGAGAACGCGCCCGTAGTCGGCGTTTTCAGCGTCGTCCAAGAGTTTGTTCAGTCCACGACGGTTCTCGTTGAGGCCGCTTCCTACGTCGGAGTATTTGTTTTCGATGCTCCATCCGTGGTCGTGTGCGTATTCGGTGAGGGATTCGAGTTGGCGGTCGAGGTCGCCGTCTTTGGTCTGAGCGTGGCCTGAAACACGTCCGTAGATGGCGACTTTATCGGTTGGTTGTGTGTCTCCTGAGAGTCTCAGGAGTTCTCGGTGAGGGATTCTTCGGTGACCGCCGGGTGTGCGTGTGAAGTCGATTTTCTCGTCACGACACCAGCTCTTGACGGTTTGACGGTGTACTCCTAACTCGTCTGCAAACTCTCCAACGGAGTACGACCGAGGCATACACGCCCATATTATACTGTTCGATACTTAATGCTACCGAATTTTGTAGCAGTTGCGCAACCCTTCTCGGGGTTGGTCACGCCGCCGAGGACGAGCACTACCTCGTCGCCCGCGCTCAACTGGTTTTGCCCGGTCATCTGGATGGTAACCGCCGTGCCCTCGGCGCTTGGTGAGACGCCCTCGACGCTGTAGGTAAGTTGCTCGCTCGTCCGAATCCCGTCTATCGAACTCCTCCGGTCGATGCTCATCCGCGTGATGTCTGTCTTCTCGATACTGCTCACGTCGACGCCGCTGTCGCCGTAATCGACGGTGAGATTCGTAAAGCGTCCCTGGGTCTGCTCGTCGACGACGACGAACACCTTGTGGTTCGCGTCCGCGCCCGACGCGGTGGGGTCGGCCTCGACGACGGCCGATGGTTCTGCGGTGACGACCCCGGCGAAGGTGGCCGTCATGGCGAGCGCTGCAATGAGAATCGTGCGTACACGGTTCGAATTCAAACTGTTCTGTCAAGTTCGGAACCGCCGCGCCGCTCCACCGCACGACGGCCCCGTCATGTGACGTGCCAACATATATCTACCATCGGTAAAGTCTTCTGGAAAATCGACGGGATTTTTCACCTCACTGCACGCAACTGGGACTATGACTGGCAGATATTACGAGGAGTTCGAGGTCGGGGAAACAATCGAACACGAGAAACATCGCACCGTCTCAGAGAGCGACAACCAGACGTTCTGCGACATGACGATGAACCAGCAACCGCTCCACCTGGATAAGGAGTTCGCCAAAGAGACGCAGTTCGGCCGTCGCCTCGTAAATGGGCTCTACACGATGAGCCTCGCCGTCGGCCTCACCATCCCCGACACCACCGACGGGACCATCGTGGCGAACCTCTCCTACGATAACGTCAGCCACCCGAAACCAGTGTTCCACGGCGACACGCTTCGGGCGCAGACCACGGTCACGGACAAACGCGAGACCTCGGACGGTGAACGCGGCGTCGTGACGATGCACGTCGAAGTGTTGAATCAGGACGACGAACTGGTCTGTGAGTTCGACCGGACCGCGCTGTCGCTCAAGAAACCATCCGAATAGCGACTCACATCACGTATAAAACGAGTGCCGTATTGATGCACACCGCCACGATGGACGGTGCTGCGAGTCCAACCGGGACCACAGGCGCGTATTGCGGCGGCGTGAGGAACCAGCACAGCAGTCCAATTCCGATTGCCACCGTCTTGAGTAACCCAAGTCCTGCGTATCCAAACAGCTCCATAGCGCGCACCGCCACGGGGTTCACTTCTGTCAGGCCGAGCTGAAGGCCGTACATCGTCAAGAGTACGTCCGCGATCATCGCACTGAGCACGACGAACCACATCTTGTACTGGACGGGACCAAGCACGCGGCTAATCCATCCATCCGATTGGACAGACGCGTGGGGCGATTCTATGACTGGCGTCGGCGGGAGTCGACGTGGCTCATCAGCGTGGGACATAGGGATTACTCGTTGCTCCGCGGGAGCGGCCGGTGCGTTCTCACACACCGGCCGTATGGAGCGTTCCGCAGCACCGCAACGGCAGCAACAAGTAAGCAAACCGCTCACATAGTTACGTGTCGCTTACACGCGACGATTCGCTGTAGCAGCGACATAACGCTCAGGAAGGGCAGAGGGTTCTGAAAACTATACAGTCAGTTTGCAGTTTAGAGGATGGTGCCGTGCTTCTTGCTCGGCAGGTCCTTTTCGACGTTTTCGTAGAAGTTGAACCGGTTGATGAGTTCCTGGCGAAGCGTACTCGGGGGGACGATTTCGTCTACGACGACTTCGCTCGCCATGCGGTGGATGTCGATGTCGTGGCGGTACTCCTCGCGGAGTTCCTCGGTGCGCTTTGCCCGTTCCTCTGGGTCGTCGATGGCGTCTAAGTGGTTGCGATAGACGGCATTAATGGCAGCCTCCGGCCCCATGATGCCGATTTCACCCGTCGGCAGACCGATGACGCTTTCGGGGTCGTAAGCCGGTCCTGACATGGCGTAAATGCCCGCCCCGTACGCCTTCCGGATGACGACCGATTGCTTTGGCACCGTCGCAGAAGACGTCGCGTAAATCATCTTCTTCCCCTGTTCTAAGATGCCCTCCTTTTCGACCTGCGACCCGGCCATGAATCCCGGCGTGTCACAGAGGTAGAGCAGCGGCACGTCGAAGGCGTCACACTTCCAGACGAATTCTGCGGCCTTCTCTGCGGCCTTCGGGAAGATGGCTCCCGCGCGGTGGGCTGGCTGGTTCGCGATGATGCCGACTGGCCGACCGTCGAGTCGGGCGAAGCCAGTGACGATTTCTTTGCCGTACTCGGCTTGCAACTCGAAGAAGGAATCGGCGTCCACGAGGCGCTCGATAAGTTCGACCATGTCGTAGCCGCGATTTGGCTCTCGTGGAATCATGCCGTCGATGCCCTCTGGCGACTTCGCCGGCGGCTTTGGCTCAGCGCGCGGCGGTTTCTCGTCTGCGTTGTCGGGCAGGTAGGAGATGAGTTTCGCGCCGAGTTCGCGGGCGTGTTCCTCGTCGCGGGCGACGAGGTCTGCGCTCCCCGTGTCCTTTGCGTGAACCTCTGGGCCGCCGAGGTCCTGCATCGAGATGTCCTCGCCGGTGACCATCTGGACCATCCGTGGGGAGGCGATGGCCATCGCGCTCATTTTCTCGACCATGATGGTGAAGTCGGCGAACACTGGCGTGTACGCCGCCCCAGCGATGCACGGGCCGTAGAGCACGCAAATCTGCGGGACGCGACCCGAGAGCATCGAGTGGTTGTAGTAGTATTTGCCGATACCCTCGCGGTTGGCGAAGAAGCCGGTCTGCTGGTCGATGCGCCCGCCCGAGGAGTCCATCAGGTAGAGGACTGGCTTGCCACTTTTGAGCGCACGCTGTTGCATCCGCAGGAACTTCTCGACGCCGTGGCGGGCCATCGACCCGGCTTTCACCGTGAAGTCGTTGGCCATGAAGTGGACTTCCCGTCCTTCGAACTCCGCCGCGCCGGTGATGAGGCCGTCTGCTGGCAACTGGTCGTCCGCGTCGAACTGGGCGAACTTGCCATCTTCGAACAGCAAGCCGTCGTCGAACCAGAGGTCCATCCGGTCGCGGACGAACAGTTTCCCCTGGTCTGGCAGGCGTTGTTTGTACTTCTCTGGGCCGCCGAGTTCGATTTCCTCGATTTCCGCCCACAGTTCCCCCTCGCGCTCGGTCGGGCCGAAGTCGTCTGCTTCGGGTTCCGACTCCGGTTTGGGCAGGTCGCTGCCGTCTGCCGTGGCGGCGGGTTCCTCTGCCCCGCGAACGTACACCTCGACTTCGTTTCGGAAGTTCTGGGCGAGTGCCTCCGCAATGGCGGCGGCCTCCTCCTCGCTCGCACCCTTCGCGATGGTGACCTTCATGAAAAAGCAGAGGCGGTAGGGGATTGAAACCGTTTCCCTTGAAAATTGATGAGGGTTATACGCCCCTCAGTCGGCGAGTGCGGCTTCGAGCCGGTCGATGAGGCGAGAATTGCCGACGTGAACCGGCACTCGCTGGTGGAGTTCGGTCGCTTCCACGTCGAGCAGCGACTGGCTGCCATCGGATGAGCGGCCACCCGCAGCTTCGACGATGTAGGCAATGGGGTTCCCCTCGAACTGGAGGCGAAGTTTCCCCTCGGGACGCGACTGCAGGCTCGGGTAGGCGAAGATGCCCCCGTAGGTGAGCACCTGATTCACGTCGCCGATCATCGCGCCGCCGTAGCGCAGTTTGAGTTCCTGCTCGATTTCTCGGGCGAACTCGGTGAACGCGGGCGTCCACTCGGGGACGCGCCCGCCAAAGCCGTAGGTGACGGGGTCGTCGGGTAGCGTCAGGTCGTCTTTGACGACGCGCTTGCCACCGTCTTCGATGACGTACTCGGTCACCGCGCCGTCACGGGCGACGACCATCGTCGTGATGGGCCCAAAGAGGACGTAGGCGGCCGCGACGAGGTCCCGTCCGCTCGCGGGGATGGGTGCGTCGTAGACGCCGAGAATCGTCCCCATCGAGTTGTTGGACTTCAGGTTCGAGGACCCGTCGAGCGGGTCACACGCGAGGTGGAAGCCGTCGTCGTCGTCTGGGTTCCCGTCGATGTCGTCGCGTTCTTCCGAGGCGTAGGTCGCGACACCGTCGAGTGAGAGCAGCCGCTCACTGAGGAGTTCGTCCGCGTAGAGGTCGGCCGCGAGTTGGGCCTCCCCGGACGGATTTTCCTCTTCTTCGTAGGTGCGCCGCCCGGTCAGCCCCTCGCGGATGTCGGGGGCCGTCTCGGCGACGGTGTCGATGATGCGGTCGAGCGTGCTCATTCGAGTGCGGCGTCGACCGACTTGCCTTCGTAGATGAGGTCGCCAAGGGCGTCTAAGATGTGTTCTGGTTCTTCGCGCTGCCAGACGTTGCGGCCCACGGCGAGCCCCGTCGCGCCGGCGTTCATCGCGGAGTTGACCGTGTTCAGGAACTCCTCGTCGGAGGTCTTCGACCCGCCGCTCATGACGACTTTCGTCGCGCCTGCGGCCGTGACGGCGAGTTCCATGGCGTCTTGACTGCCGGGGTACTTGACCTTCGCAATGTCCGCGCCGATTTCGTGGGCGATGCGGGCGGCGTAGGCGATGGTGTTCGGCGAGGTGTCGTTTTTGAGCCCCTGACCGCGTGGGTAGGACCACATGACGACCGGGAGGTCGTACTCGCGGGCCTTCTCCTGAACGTCGCGGAACTCTTCGAACATCTCGACTTCGTGGTTCGAACCACTGTAGACGGTAAAGCCAACGGCGTCTGCGCCGATTTCTGCGGCGTAGTCCACAGAGCAGTTAACCGGCGAGTCTGGCTCGCCCATCCAGAGGTTGGACGTCCCGTTCATCTTGACGAGAAGGTTCACGTCGTCCTCGTACGATGGGTAGTAGGCTTCTGCGAGACCTTTCTGGACGGCGAAGGCACTTACTGCGTCGTGGGTCGCGATGTCGAACACCGTCTCTGGGTCCATCCGCTCTGGAACGTCGGTGAAGTCCACCGGACCGTGTTCGAGACCGTGGTCGTACGCGAGAATGAGTGACTTTCCATCCCGGGTAATTGGGGAGTCGTCAACCGGAATCATACGCCTAAGACTGTGGCGACTTTGCTTAATAGTCTATTGGGTCGGATTGTGCCGTATGTCCACGACCCACACCCCTACGCGCCGGAATCGACTGGCTGCCAGCCACGCTGTCGAAGCTGGTCGATGGTGGTCGAAACGTCCGCTCGCGGCACCTCGAAAAATCGCAGATGCCCAACGGACGTTCTGAACCTGACCACACACGAGTGTTCGGTCAGGGCGTACACCGTCACGGCGCGGCCCGCATCGTCGCGAACGGTAGCGAGGGGTTCTGCAGGCGGCTGTGTCGTGAGATATTCGCCGAGTTCACAGCTCAATCGATGGGCGGTTTCGGTGTCGAACGGCACCTGCCGATGGACGGGAAACTGGTCGCGCGACCCTCGCATTGCCATGAGTTATCGTAGTCCATCCCGGTGTTATAAACCATGTCATTCGGGGAGATTGCTGCCGGCTCAGGCGAGTCACCCCCTGTGACTCCGGCACGTTTACACCCCCTCCCGAGAGTCGTTCTCGTATGCGCGGCATGGACGACATCGACACGATTGGCGTGATTGGCGCGGGAACGATGGGCAACGGCATCGCACAGGTCGCCGCGGCGGCCGGGTACGACGTCGTGATGCGCGATATCAAAGACGAGTTCGTCGAACGTGGCATGGGGGCCATCGACGACTCGCTCAGTCGCTTCGTCTCGAAGGAGAAACTCAGCGAAGACGAGAAGACGGCCACACTCGAACGCATCACCGGCACCACCGAGTTCGACGACCTCGCTGCGTGTGACCTCATCGTCGAGGCCGCCGTCGAGAACATGGAGGTCAAACAGGACATCTTCGCCGACTTAGACGACCTCATGCCCGAAGACGTCGTCCTCGCGACGAACACGAGTACGCTCTCGATTACGACCATCGCGAGCGCGACCGAACGCCCAGAGATGGTCGTCGGCCTCCACTTCATGAACCCCGTCCCCATCATGAAGGGCGTCGAGGTCGTCATCGGTGAGAAGACCGCCCCCGACGTTGGCCAACTCGCCCACGACCTCTCCGAAAAACTTGGCAAGGAAACGTGGGAATCCGACGACAAACCCGGCTTCGTCACCAACCGCATTCTCATGCCGTGGCTCAACGAGGGTATTCGGGCTTACGACGAGGGTGTCGGCACGAAAGAAGACATCGACAAGGGAATGAAACTCGGGACGAACGTCCCGATGGGCCCCCTCGAACTCGCAGACCACATCGGCCTCGACATCTGCCTGCACGCGACCGAGACGCTGTTCGAGGAACTCGGCGAACGCTACAAGCCGGCGTATCTCCTGAAGCGCAAAGTCGACGCCGGCGACCTCGGCAAGAAGACGGGGAAGGGCTTCTACGAGTACTGAGCGAGTTCGCGCTCGTAGATATCTAGCAGTTGGTCGACCGCCGCCTCGACGCTAATCTCGTCGCGGCGAGCAACACAATTTTTGCTCAGCGCCTCGCGGTTCGCGAGTGCGCGCTCGATGCCGTCTCTGAACCCCGCGATGTCCCCCGGTTCGAAGTGGTAGCCGTTCTCGCCGTCGACGACGGTGTCCGCGAGTGCACCGGCGTTCACCGCCACCACTGGTGTTCCTGCGGCGTTGGCTTCGAGTGCGACGATGCCCTGCGTCTCGACCGGACTCGGGAAGGCGAACACGTCGAGGGCCGCGTAGAAGGCGGGCAGGTCCTCACGGTCGAGGAAGCCGAGGAATCGAATGTCCATGGCCATGTCCGCGGCGCGCGCTTCGAGCGTCTCGCGGGCGGGGCCGTCGCCGCCGAACACCACCGTCACGTCGTAGTCGAGGTCCGCAACTGCGTCGAGAATCGAACCGAGCGACTTCTCGAAGCCGTGGCGACCGGTGTAGCCGACGAGCAGGCGGTCCTCGTCGATGTCGTGTTTTCGGCGAAACTCCTCGCCATCGGTGGGACGGAAGGTTTCGATGTCCACGCCGTTCGGCACGACTTCGACGCGCGTCTCGATGCCCACTCCGTCAGTGAGGTGACGTTTGGTGTCCTTGCTCGGGACGAGGACGGTGTTCGCCTGCCCGAAGAACCAGCGTTCGTAGGATTCGGCGATTCGGCCGAGACCGTTCGAGAGAAACTCACGCTGGGCGAGATACTCTGCGTACTCGCTCGTCGGCGTGTGATAGGACGTGATGAACGGGGCCTCGAGGTCGCGGGCCAGTCTGAGCGCACCGAGGCCGAGTGCGAACGGCGTGTGCGCGTGGACGATATCCACGTCTTCGACGGCCGCCGGAACCGACGGCGTACCGAGGTAGAAGCCGTCGTAAAACGGAAACGGGAGGCTCCGAACCGCGTACTCGCCCTGTTCGGGGCTGTAGCCACTCGCACGCGGGAAGACGATGTCCATTCGACCGCCCCGTGCTTGCCACCGCTCACGCCACGTCTTTACGGTGTAGGTGACACCATTTACCGTCGGCAGGTAGGTGTCGGTGAACGCGGCGACCCGGGGCATCATTCGACACCCTTGTTCAGGCGAGACTTAATGGTTTGTGACATCACGGTAGATTGAAAGCAGCTCGTCTCCGACGCGGTCCAGACCGTGCTCCGCAGCGGTCTGTCTGGCGTTCTCACCGAGTTTTTCTCTGAGTTCGGGGTTGTTCGACAACCTGTCAAGAGCCTCGCGGAACTCCGCCTGTGTCGAGCACATGAGGCAGTCCTCGCCGTCGGTGTAGAACTCGTTGAACACGGGAATGTCACTGAGGACGACGACCTTCCCACAGGCCATCGCTTCTAAGACGGCGATGCCCTGATTCTCGTTTTTGGTCGGGAACAGGTAGACGTCGCCCGCGCCGTACGCGCCGCGAATGTCGTCCACCCACCCGGTGAAAGTGACGTTTTCAGGTGGGTCGGTCACCCACCGCGTGACGGTTTCGCTCGCCTGCGGGCCAGTGTCGTAGGTGCCGAACCAGGCGAAGTCGTAGTCGGTCTCCTGGGCGAGTTCACAGAAGGTGGTCAGGCCCTTTCGCTCGAAGACGCTGCCGACGGCGAAGACGACCATCCCCTCCAGGTCGTAGCGGTCGCGGTATTCCTCACGAAGCTGGTCGTGACCCGAGAGCGCGTCGATGTCCACCCCGTTCGTGACCGGCCGAATTGGGGCGTTCACGGGGTACGATTCGAGGATTCCTCTCGTGAACTCACTCGGGCAGAGCACGAGGTCAGCTTGTGAGTAATACCACTTGAGGTACCGCGCGAGCACTGGGGCGGCGAGCGTCGAGCCGCGGAAACTCTCCGCGAAGTCTTCGCCCGTCGTGTGGGCGTGGAGGATGAGCGGTACACCCTGGGACTTCGCGCGCCTCGCGAGCGCGAGCGAGACGGGGCCGATGGTGTTCAAGTGGACGAGGTCCACCGATTCGAGCAGCGGCCCACCGTAGAGCGCGCTCCGCACCCCGCGCGCGAGGTCGCCACCGACCCAGGGGCTGGTGATGACCTCGACCTCGGTCTCTGCGAGGGCTGCGCGTTGCTGGTCGGTCGCCGTCCCGATGCCGCTTCGGGCGAGGGCGGACTCCAGTTCGAGATAGTTGAGCGCGCGCACAGCAAAACCGACCCACGGAAGTCGATTAACTGTTGCGGTCGTGACTGTCGATTCCTCTCTCAATCGGAATCTATTTATACATAACACGGAATTTCTTCGCTTGGGGCAACACAGGAGCTTTTCTTTCCTTTGTGTTCGGCCCCGGAAACCCCCCACCCCACCCCTCGTTTCCGTACATGACATCGATTGCCGAAGAGCGGATTGCGCGCTTGCACGACCTTTCGAGAGACGCCGTCAAAGCAGGTCACGAGGACCGAGCGCGCGAATACGTGCGCCTCGCTCGTCGCATCGCAGAGCGAAATCGCCTCCGACTCCCTCGGGAGTTCAAACGCTACACCTGTCCCGCGTGTGATACGTATCTTGTCCCCGGGCGCAACGCGCGCGTGAGATTACGGGACGGCCACGTCGTCATCGCGTGTGACTGTGGCCACATCGGACGCTACCCGTACTGACAACTTTCTTAGGTGAGTGTGTCCCGGTGTAGCGTACCGGTAAGCGACTTTCATACCTCAATATTCACATAGCTTCGGTCAATAGAGCCCATAAGCTAATGAGCAATCACGAACTGCGGAAAGAAGCTCACGACGTGGACGTAACCGTGTGGGTCGGCAAGGCCGGCCCGAACGCCGTCTTAGAAGAACTGAAAGACCAGCTCCAGGACCGCAAACTGGTGAAGGTGAAGTTCCACCGCTCTTCGCAAGCGGGGACGACCGTCGAAGAGATGGCAGCGGCACTCGCCGAACAAGCAGGCGCTGAGGTGGTAGACACGCGCGGGAACACAGCGGTGTTCCACTAGATGGCACCAGAGATTCCAATTTTTAACGAACTACTTGGGAACACCTACGGCCAGTATGCGGCACAAATCGTTTTCTTCATCGGCGCGTTCCTCGTCGTCTTCCTCATCGGGCAGGTCATCCTCACCCCGATTTTCGAGCGACTGGTAAAGCGCCGGGGTCTCGACGACCACGCGAGAAAGCCACTCGCCCGCGTTGTGGCAATTCTCATCTTCTTCCTCGCGCTCTTTGCGGCGTTCGCGGCAGCTGGGTTCGGAAACCTGCTCACCTCGCTCGCAACCATCGCGGCGGCCGCGACGCTCGCCATCGGGTTCGCGATGCAGGACGTCATCAAGAACTTCGTCGCGGGCATCTTCATCTACACGGACAAGCCGTTCCGCATCGGCGACTGGATCGAGTGGGACAGCTATTCGGGCATCGTCGAAGACATCAGCCTCCGGGTCAGCCGAGTGCGCACCTTCGACAACGAACTGCTCACCGTCCCGAACTCAACGCTGACCGACGGGGTCATCAAGAACCCCGTCGCGAAGAGCAAACTCCGCCTCAAGTTCGTCTTCGGCATCGGCTACGACGACGACATTGACCTCGCGACGAAGATTATCATGGAGGAAGCAGAGAAACACGAGGGTATCATGGCCAACCCGGAGCCATCCGTCCGGCTCACGGAACTCGCGGACTCCTACGTCGGCCTCCAGTCGCGCATCTGGATCGACAATCCGAGTCGCGCCGACTTCGTGAAGACGCGTGGGGAGTACGTCACGAACGTCAAGAAACGGTTCGACGCCGAGGGAATCGAGATTCCGTACCCACAGCGCGACCTCTCTGGAACGGTCATGCTCCAGGACGGCTCTGACTTCGGCGCAGTCGAACACTGACTTCCTCCAACGACTGAAGTCGTGGGCTTTCTCCTCGAATCTCTGTAACCGACTAGTTCTTTCGGTTTATCGCGTGATGAGCGGTTGCGCTGTGCAGATATTGGAAAGCAGGACCACAGCCACGGCTCAAAAACGTGAATGAGATATGAATGCGGACGGACGGGCTTGCCCGGCGTTCCGGCACGGGGAATCCCGGTTGCCGCCTCCACCCCGCACCCCTTCGAGCGACAGGTGTCCGCGAGTTCGCTGCTCGCTTCCGCGCCTGACGGGTTGCTCGCGATTAACCACGGCGTGACGTCCCTGCAGACGTTCGCCGGTGGACCGCTGTCCCCGAAGGACGAGGCTTCTACGTTGGCTCCCGGGGCCCGTGCCGGTCTGACCGGACGCGCCCGCTGTTCGGTCCCCACTAAAGACCATAGCGTGGGTGACGAGCAGGGCCTAACTGCCCGACCTAGTCCAGTTACCAGATATCCGGTTGCGGCTTAAGGGCCTTTCGACTCCCCTGCGTTAAAACAACTTGAGGGCGCGGGCATACCACACCCCGCTCGCGGGGACGCCGAGCGAGAACAGGAGGATGAGCCAACGATGATTCTCCATCAACGTGGCTGCAAGCGAACTCTCGAGCGTGGCGATGCTTCCAATCACGTCCGCGGGAACCGCGAGCGCCCACAGCAACGTGAGCACGACCATGAACACGCCGAGCGCGATGGTCGCCCCGGCGACGGTCACCGGCTCGGTGCGGTTCTTGTAGCCCGCAGCGAACGCGATGAGCGTGACGAGTGCGAACCCGGCCGCGCCGAACACCCCGGCGAGGCCGCTCGTGTAGTACACTGTGAGTCCGGAGTAGGCGCTCTCCGGGACGATGAGATAGGGGACAACTATCGCCACGAGGACGGCGACATCTGCCACGATACCGAGCACGGGGGCGGGGGTACTGACGGTCGGTTCCTCTGCCATTGCCGGGAGTTGTCGGGGAATCGAATTAAACGCCCCGTTCTAGCGACACGCGTTCGATTTGGGCAAATTGATACGCACTTCGAAGTGTCCCTGACCGAAAACAGATTGGTACGGGAGTATTTTCGAACCCGTGGGAAATTTTTAATATTTTCCCGTAGTACTCTGTACAAGGATGTCGAAATCCACCGACGAGCGCGGTCGCATCTACCTCCCAAAAGCCGTGCGCGAACGATTCGGAGACAAGTACCGCATTGTCGAACTCCCAAGCCACGTCGCGCTGTTCCCTGTCGATGACGACCCACTTCAAGGGATCCGCGAGGCGGTCGGTGACGCCTTCGAAGGCGAGGATGCGGGTCAATTGAAAAAGACTGCGCGAAAGTGCATCGACGAAGAGGTACAAGCAGAGGAAAAAACGCGTTCCAAAGGGCGAAAGGACTGACCAGTGTACGTCGAAACGGATTTTCTGACGGCACTCATCAAGGACGAAGACTGGCTCCAAGCGTCGGCTCTTCAAGCGCTCGATGACCGAGAAGACATTCACACGTCAATCTTAGCCTATGCAGAGGTACTGGTGCTCTTCTACGACCGGGAACAGTCAGCCTACGAGATTGATGCCCCACGTGCAATCGCAAACCTTCTCGAATTGGTACCGATTCGACCTGTGGAACACGAAGAAGCGGTTCTCGCCGCTGCAAGCTTTCTTGAGGAGCACCACATGACGCCGTTCGATGCACTTCACGCCGGGATGGCTGCGACCGGAGGTGGAGCAGTATTGTCCAGTGAAAAAGACTACGACACAGTTGGTCTCGACCGGCTTCCGCTTGAGTCCTACCCCGACGAGTAAGCCAGCGAAAGCCGCAACGCACACGTAGCCTCGCCCCAAACGCCCGGGCATGGGACTTGGCGGAACTGCAAAGAAACTCCAGAAGGTTGCGGACACAGCAGAGGAACTCTACCGACGGCTGAACGAATTGCGCGAGCAGATTCAGGCGCTCCGGGCGCAGGTCGAGACGACCGGCGAGAAGGTCGATTCGATGGAAGCGACTATCGAGCGCCAGCAGGTCATTCTCGCCGCGTTGGCGGAGAAACAGGGCCTCGACGTGGACGAACTGCTCGCGGAGGCCGCCGTCGAAGAGGAAGAGAAGACGGTCGCTGAATCGGCGGCATCGGATGCAGAACCGGCCGCCGAAACGCCGACCGACGGCACGAACTGACTGGTAAAACCTGCCGCTTTAACTGGTGGGCCGCGAACCACCGGGTATGACCTCGCACCGAGAACCCCTCGACTCGGTTCTTGACACCATCGGCGAAACCCCGCTCGTCCGTGTCCACGCCTCGCCCGATACGGTTCCCGTCTACGCGAAACTCGAATCGTTCAACCCGGGCGCGAGCGTGAAAGACCGCATCGGGCTCTACATGTTAGAGCAGATGCTCGAACGCGGCGAACTCTCGCCAGGCGGGACGGTCATCGAACCGACAGCCGGGAACACGGGCATCGGCCTTGCCATCGCCGCGGGACAACTCGGACTGGACGCGATTTTCGTCGTCCCCGAACGCTTCAGTGTCGAGAAACAGCAGCTCATGACCGCCCTTGGCGCAGAAATCATCAACACGCCGACGGAGGACGGCATGGGTGGAGCCATCGACCGCGCTCACGAACTTGCTGACGAACTCGACGATGCCGTCGTCCCCCAGCAGTTCGCGAACCCGCTCAACGCCGAGGCGCACTACGAGTTGACCGCCCCGGAAATCTTCGACGCGCTGGACGGTGCGGTCGGCGCAATCGTCGCCGGGTGTGGAACCGCCGGGACGCTCATGGGCATCGCCCGCTACGCGCTCGAACAGAATCCCGACACGCACATCTGCGCCGTCGAACCGGAGGGGTCGCTCTACTCGACGACGAAGGGCAAGGACGTCCCAGAGGCCGAGTACAAAATCGAGGGTATCGGGACGCACAACGTCGCGACGAACGAACTGTTCGACCCGGACATCGTCGACAGCGTCGAGCAGGTTGCAGACCGGGACGCCCACGACGAACTCAAACGTCTCGCCCGCGAGGAGGGCCACCTCGTGGCGTCGAGTGCGGGCGCGGCGAGCGTCGCGTCACTCCGACTCGCGCGAAAAATCGAGTTTGGTGACGTCGATGCACCCCACAACTCGGTCGTCACTATCTTCCCCGATTCGAGCGAGCGCTACCTCTCGAAGGGTATCTATCGGTCCTTCGACGAGTGGGAAAACTGACCGCGCGAGCGTCCTAGAGCAACCGGGCGTGTTCGACTTTCAGACAGCGGTCCTGTACGACTCGCATTCCCGACTCTTCTGCCCTTTTTGCCGCCTCGTCGTCGCGGATGCCGAGTTGCGTCCAGATGACCTTCACGTCGCCGCGTTCGATGGCGGCATCGACGATGCCGGCAACCTCGTCCGAGGGGCGAAACACGTCCACCATGTCGATTTCTTCTTCGACCTCGGCGAGTGAATCGTAGGGTTCCATGCCGAAGATTTCCTCGGCGTACGGGTTCACCGGAATGATGGTGTACCCGTGGTTCAGCATGTAGCGAGGGATGTTGTGGGCGTCTTTGCCGGGTGTAGATGAACACCCGACGACGGCGATCGTCTCGAGTCCGAGTATCTCACGGAGCTCCGCGTCCGTCTCGACTGGCATACCGCTACAGATGAAATCGCGTCGGAAAAGCGTACCGCAGGTGTGCGATTTGCCTGCATTCAGTGGCGGATTAAGCAACCGACCCCTTGAGCCGAACCGTCTCCGCCTCCTGGGTGGTTTCGATGACTCCGTCGAACAACTGGGCGAGCGTGCTCAGCGCCTTCTCGTCGTGGGCCGTCGATTCGAGGATGTAGATTCCGAGGGCGTCCGCGCTCTGGGTTCGCCCGGTGAACACGTGCAGGAAGCGAAACACAGTCTGGAGGTTCGAGTAGATGACCAGCGTCGAAAGCGAGTGAAGCAACACCCGATTGTGCTGGACGTTCCGGTCGCGGTAGAAGTGTTCGAGAATCTCTGAGAGCTTGATTCCGATGCCGGTCATGTCTCCGGGTGAGGAGGCGAATTTGAGCGTCTGACTCTCGGTCGCAGGGCCAAGGCCCTGATGTTTGGTCACGCAATCGACGATGCCGAGCGGGCGGTCGCCGACGGGCCCGTGGGTCGCCTCGTACTCCTGTTTGATTCGTTCGCCGCTCTCCTTCGTGGAGACGACGATTGCGCCCTCCTCGTCTTCGATGCCCTGACTGAGGATGTTGAGCGCGAGCTGTCGCTTTCCGGAGAGTGGCGGCCCTGTAATGAGGATGTTCGAGCCCGGGTTCACCGAGTGCCCGTCAAGTCGTGGTCCGAGATTATACATCGTCGCCCCCGAACCCACGAGAAACTATCGTCGATGAACGCGGTCCGTGAACGTCCCGTTCACACCTGCGCATCTACACAGGTCAATGCGATACACCCTCATAAACCCATATACTGCCACGACAGTCAGAGAATGACACCGATTCGCCCGGCGATGAAGGCGAACGCGGCGAGGAACATGCCCACTTTCAGGTGTGACTGGCTGGCGGTCGGGTCGTGAAAACTCTCGTATCCGGCGTAGAGCATTACGAGGTCAGCCGGGACGACAACGAGCAGGTAGGCGAGGCCGAAGGTTTGCTGGAGATACGGCGCGGGACTCGCAGCGACGGCGACCACCAGCAGCGCGACGCCGAGGACGAGCGCGTTTCGTTCTCCAATCGCAATCGGGAGCGTGTGTAATCCCTCTTCGCGGTCTCCGGCGATGTCCTCTACGTCCTTTACGATTTCCCGGGTCAGCGTCGAGATGGCCGCGAGCGCGAACAGGACGATGACGGCCTCGTTGAGGACGCCGACTGCTGCGCCGCCGAACAGGAACGTGCTCCCGCCGAGATACGCCACGACCAGATTGCCCGCGCCGGGGAGTCCTTTGAACAACTTCGTGTACGCGACGAGCGCGACGAGGTTCACCACCGCGATGGTGATTGCCGCAACCGGGAGCAACAGCGCGAGGACGACCGCGGCCGCGAACAGCGCGACGCTGAAGACGAGTGCCTCACGCGGCGTGACGGCTCCACGGGGAATGGCCCGCTCGGGCTGGTTGATGCGGTCGATTTCCCGGTCGAAGTAGTCGTTGATGGCGTTGCCCGCGCCCGTGGCGAAGATGGTCGCTCCTACCGCTGCGGCCGTGGGAACCGGCAGGTCGAACGCGCCGCCCGCGACGAACGCACCGATGAACGTCAGCACACCCGCTGCGACGGCGTTGACCGGGCGAGTGAGTTCCAGCAGGCCACGGACGCGGTCTCCCATCGACATGGGCAAACTGTCGTCGGGGGGAGGATAAAAGGCGCGAATCCCGCGGGGAAAATCGCGGGGTTTAACATAGACCGCATGGAATAATCGGATGAGGGCGCTTAGCTCAGCCTGGACAGAGTGCTTGGCTTCGGACCAAGTTGTCGGGAGTTCAAATCTCTCAGCGCTCGTCATTTTTTGCGGCTCACAAACACGTGAGCCGCAGGACTCGTCTCGCGTTACACGTCGAAATCCTCCATTCACGAACAGCCACCGTTTTCAGCCATCAGCACCCTCAGTGACCAATGATTTCCTGGTCTCGCATTGACCACGTTCAGCTTCCGATTCCACCGGGCACAGAACCCGAAGCCCGAAAATTCTACGGCGGCATCCTCGGATTCGAACAGATTCCGAAGCCAGCCTCCCTCCAGCAAAACGGTGGGTGTTGGTTTCGTGCGGGCGAGATAGAACTCCACCTCGGCGTCGAAGCCTCCCACGACCAGCGCTCGAAACAGCACGTCGCGCTCGAAGTTGCGAACCTCCTGGCGGTGCGGGAGGGACTCGAAGCACACGACGTGGTCATTCAAGAAGAGACGCCGATTCCGGGCCGCGAGCGGTTTTCCTTCCGCGACCCGTTCGGGAATCGAATCGAGGTGATAGAACGGACGAGTTAGCTGTCGTTTACTTCTCGTTGAACTTCGTTGCCGAAGTTCTCGACCAGTTCGTCGGCGGTTATCTCACCGCGTTTGTAGAGGTCGAGAGCGTCGGGGCCGACGACTTCTGCGAGAGCGCGATATCGGGCGACGCCGACGCCCTGTTCTAAAAACTCCATGAACGATTCCGTTTCTGCGGGGTTGAGGACGATGCGTTCGCTGAACGCGTCAGCCGGGTCGTCACGGGTCTGTATCGC
Source organism: Haladaptatus sp. QDMS2 (assembly GCF_029338295.1). NCBI lineage: Archaea > Methanobacteriati > Methanobacteriota > Halobacteria > Halobacteriales > Haladaptataceae > Haladaptatus > Haladaptatus sp. QDMS2. The sequence goes on along the minus strand of NZ_CP119791.1, from coordinate 1,732,018 downwards.
GATACCGAAGGCGTCTGGAGATTCGACGATTGCGACGCGATACTGGCGCCCCTCACCGATTGTCCGGTTTTCAACCCACTCGTCCATGGAATTAATTGTCACCCCAGGGATTTATATTTACTATGCAAGTTCGTGCGTGTTCCACCGCTTACCGGCCACATAAGTTTAGTCGTCACGTGCAAACCAGACACCGATGAAACGTCGCACCGTGCTCTCCCGGTCAGTCGCTGCTCTTGCGCTTGCAGTCGCGGGCAGCGCGCCAGCGACCGGCGAGCACAGTGATTTTGCTACGGCAACCCGTGAAACGTACACCCTCCTGCCGGACACGGACCACGCCACGACCGTTCACGTCATCGAGGGCTCCGAACCGGGCCCGACGGCGATGGTCACCGGAGGTGTCCACGGGGACGAAACTTCCGGGCTTCGGGCGGCCGAGAACGTCGCGTCCTGGGACATCGCCCGTGGGACGCTCGTCGTCGTCCCGCGTGTGAACGTCGTCGCGATCGAGCGAGGAACCCGTGAGGGAACCGGCGGCGACCTGAACCGCCTGTTTCCGCCCGGGGAGGAACCCGAATCCAAACTGGCACGCGGACTCTGGGCCGAAATCGAGCGCCACGACCCGGACGTGTTCATGGACCTCCACCGCTCGCTCGGCATCTACGGCGTCCAGCCCGGCTACGTCGGGCAGGCTATCTTCCCGTCGGCGGCGGGCGACGCCCAGCAACACGCACGGGCGGTCGCAGAGCTATTGAACGACGAGGTGGTTCCGTGGTACATGCCCCTCCACAAATATCACTCGGGCGGTCCGATGCCCGAATCCGGCCCCCTCATCGCGAATAAGGTCGGTCAGGACCTGGGCACGCCCGCGTACGTCGTCGAATCGACGAGTTTCCTGCTCGACCTGCCCACGCGCACCGCGTGGACGACGCGCGCGGCGGCGGAACTACTCGAACGACACGGTATCGAACGGATTAACGGTGATTGAGATGGAACTAAAACGCGTGTTCGCCGGTCCGGTAGTCCTGGCTGTGTTCTTCTTCCTCGTCGTGCCACTCGCGCTCGGCGCGTGGAACACCGAGTGGATGACGCCGCTCGCGCTTCCCGGCTATCTCATTCTCACTATCGGGTCTGCGCTCGGCAAGGCGCTGTTCCCGACGTTCGAGTTCTACGTGTTCTGGGCACCGTTCGTTCTCGCGAGTTACGCCATCTCCGTCGGCGTCGGGTTCGTCTACCGGTGGGCGCTCTCTGGGCTCGGTGGTGGGTAACCGACCCCCGCGCGGCGTGTTGGCCCCCTAAACTGCTCTAAGCCGTTGATTTCTCGCCGCTTAGCCGCCGTATAATAACAAGGGTACTGTTCTATGGGCTATCTGGGGTGACCCACAATGCCCCAATCAGGAACAAACTCCCGGCATAATTCCGGACAACAGCGCTCGAATCAGCAGAGTGCAACACAACAGGGCGGCACCCAGCAGGGTGCAGGCCAGCAGGGCCAGCAACCGGCCCAGACGTCGCAGGCGTCGTGGTTCGCGAACACCGCGATCCGCGTAGGCGTCGTCCTCATCGGTTTCGTCCTGCTCCTGTTCGCCTTGGGTCAAGCCGTTGGTGCGAATCTGCTGGGCATGGTCGCGGAAGCGCTCAGCTCACAGACAGGCCAGTGGCTCGTCGTGGCGTTCTTCGCCCTGCTCCTCATCGGAGCAGCCCAGCGGGGAGTTACCGCGTCGCGGTAACCCCCACGTTCCTGTCTTTATACACCCTAGGTGGAGGGGTGCATACACGAACAACACCGGTGTGGATAAGACACAATATAGGGACCTAAGATGCCGCCGCAATCCCGACTGTGTTCAAATGTAACTGAATCGAAATTAAATCGGTGTGACTCCGGATTCCGAACCTGTTTGACAGCACCACGCACGGATCGTTCAATTCCGTTTAACCGCAATACGTGAACCGATTGAAACGGTCTGAAACTTCTCGAAACGGGTCGAAACCACAGGCCCCCTTTATTGTCTCCCCCTCTCTTCTCGAAGTTGTGATGACGGCAAGCACCGACTCCCCAACCGCGAACGTGCAATCCGAACCCCACGCGGACTCGGAACCCACAGTCGAACCACTCACGCAGGATGACATCTTCCACCTACTGCAGAACGAACGCCGACGTGCGGTACTCCGGTACCTCGCGCAATCGGACGAGGACAGCGTCCGCATGCGTGACGTGGCAGAGCAGGTGGCCGCGTGGGAGAACGACACGACGGTCCAGCAGCTCCACTCTGACGAGCGCCAGCGCGTGTACATCGCGCTCTACCAGACCCACCTCCCCAAGCTTGACGACTCCGGCGTCATCGAGTACAACCAGAGCCGCGGGATCGTCACCCCGACGAACCACGCAGACCAGCTGTACCCGTTCATCGAAACGGCGAATCCGACCGAGACTCCGGCAACGCAGGACCGTTCGGAACACGTAGGCGAGGCCGAGGACGCAGAGGCCGACGCGAACGACGACGACCTCGCGTGGTCGAACTACTACCTCGGCCTCTCGTCCGTGAGCGCCCTCCTCCTCGGCGCGATTTCCCTGAGCCTCGTTCCAGCGGCGCTCCTGTCGAGCTACCTGCTGAGCGTCCTCACGGTCGCCGCCTTCGGCATCACGGCTCTCGGCCAGCGGTTCCTCTGAAAAAGAAAGCGTCCATTACGGCGAGTGTCAGCCTGCGACTTCCTCCGGTCGCACCCTCCGACTGACTCACTCCGTCCTCACCTGTTTTCACGCTGTGAGTGACGGCTCTGCGACCTTCACGAGCTGTTTTCCGATGTTGTCACCCGAGAACAGCCCGAGGAAGGCCTCGGGTGCGTTTTCGAAGCCCTCGACGACGGACTCGCGGTATTCGATGTCGCCCGAAGCAACCCAGGAGGCGAGGCGCTCGGTCGCTTCTTCGTACTGGGATTCGAAGTCGCGGACGAGGAAGCCTTCAACGCGCGCCCGACTCACGATGAGTTGGCCGAACTTTCGCGGTCCCTGCGGTGGCTCGGTCGCGTTGTACTGCGAAATCTGGCCGCAGACAGCGACGCGTGCATCGACGTTCAACTGGCGCATCACGGCGTCCGTAATCGGGCCGCCGACGTTGTCGTAGTACACGTCCACACCCTCGGGAGCCGCTTCTGTGAGCGCCGCGTCGAGCGAATCGGTCGTTTTGTAGTTGATGGCGGCGTCGAACCCGAGGTCTTCGGTGAGCCACGCCGTCTTTTCGTCGCTGCCAGCGAAGCCGACGACGCGACAGCCGGCGAGTTGCGCCAGTTGGCCGACGACCGAACCCACCGCGCCTGCTGCGCCGGAGACGACGACGGTGTCGCCGGGTTTTGGCTCTGCGACTTCGAGGAGGCCGAAGTAGGCGGTCCGACCGGGCATCCCGAGGACGCCGAGGGCCGTCGAGATTGGCGCGTGCTCGGGATTCACGGCGGTAAGCTGGTGGCCCTTTGCGGTGGCGTACTCGGCCCAGTTGAGGTTCCCAGCGACGATGTCGCCTTCCGCGAACTGGTCGTGGTTCGATTCGACGACTTCGCCGACGACGCCGGCTTTCATCACGTCGCCGACGTCCCACGGTTCGGCATACGAGTCTGCGTCACGCATTCGACCGCGCATGTACGGGTCGACGGAGAGATAACAGGTTTTGACGAGCACTTCGCCGTGCTCGGGCGTCGGAACCTCGGATTCGACGAGGTCGAAGTCGTCCAGGTCGGGTTCTCCGGTCGGTCGACTCGCGAGGCGAAACTGTCTGTTGATTTCGGACATACAGGCCCTGTGGTCGCCACGCAGTTTACGGTTGGGATGGCGGAACCGACCATCGGCGAGAGGATACGTCAGTTGGCCAATGAATATATACTGCTGCGACGAACGTACGATACGTATGGCGCTCATCGATTCGGTCATCCTGTTCGTCGTCAGCCTGCTCGTCGGTGGATTTGGCATTTACGTCGGTGCGAGGGTCATTACCGACGTAGACGACTACGGCCAAGCGGTCATCACGGCGCTCATCGGGGCCGTCGTGTGGGCGGTTTTGAGTTTCCTCCCGCTTATCGGGACGTTGCTCGCGCTCATTGCCTACATCGCCGTGGTCAACTGGCGGTATCCGGGCGGCTGGGTGAACGCAATCGCCATCGCGCTCGTCGCCTGGGTGACCGCCACCGTCGTGCTGTTCATCCTCGGCACGCTTAATATCATCTCGCTCAGCGCCATCGGCATTCCCGGCGTCTGAGCGGCCCCTTTTTAGTCGGCAAATTCCGACCGGACGAGGTCGATTGCCGACTGTACCGCGCCGACCTGCGTCAGGTAGCCCGCGCCAATCGACGCCTTGAGCGCGAGGGCCGGCGTTCCCGTGAAAATTGTCGGTCCAACCTGCGCGACGGTCTGTTCGCCGACGGTGACGATCCACCCCGGTGAGTCGAAGCGAAACGCCTCAAGTCGCGGCGCGAATCCGTCTGCGGTGTCGCGGGTCGCCAGTCGTTCGATGCTCTTTGCGACGGCGCGCGCCTCGCGGATAGCCGACTGAGCGCTCGCGGGCACCTGCTGGCCGTCCGCGTCGATAACGTCCGCCGCATCGCCGACCACGAAGGTCCCGTCTGCGACTTCCATCGTACTTCGGACGCGGCGACGCTCGCCCGAAAGCGCCTCGGGACCCGCGATACCGCCGGTCCAGAGCAACTGGTCGTAGGCCATCGACCCGTCTTCCAGATGAACCTCGTCGTCGTCCGCGCTCGTGACCGTGGTCTCGGTTTCGATGATGACGCCCTCGCTCGTGAGCGCGTCTCGAACCGCCACCCGGAAGTTCTCGGGGAAACCGGGAGCAATGCTGTGGGCCTGTTCGAGCAGTCGAATCTTCGGCTCCCAGCCGCGTTCTGCGGCGAGCGCGGCGAGTTCACCCGCCGCCTGAATCCCCGAGAGACCCGCCCCACAGACGAGGACGTGGCCGTCGTCGTCGGCGCTTTCGACGAACGTGTCGTGAATCGTCGTCGCGTCGCCGACGGTTTTGAGCGGCGTCGCGTGTTCTTCGAGCCCCGGAAGGCCGTAGTAGGCAGTCTCCGCGCCGAGACAGACGGCACACAGGTCGTAGTCGAGGCTCTCTCCGGCTTCGAGTTCGACGCGCTTTGCCTCGGTATCGACGTGGGACACGCGGTCGGTGACGACCGTCGCACGGTCGAAGATGTCGGCGAGGTCGATGGTTATGGCTTCCGCGAGCGCGGGGCGACGAATCACGCGGTGGAGTTCGTGCTGGATGAGGTGGGTGCCAGTGTCGTCTACGAGCGCAAGCTCCGCGTGGTCGGGCAGTGAGCGCTCGAGACGATAGGCGAGGGTCAGGCCGGCGTAGCCGGCGCCGAGGACGAGGACGCGCATACGTCCTGTAGAACCCCCAGACGCAAAAATGCTAGAACAGGGCTTCGGATTCGTCGAGAATGCGGGCCGGGCCGCCGATTTCCCAGACGTGCGTCTCGATGTCGAGGGCGGCGATGGCCTCCTCGACGCGGTCTGCGTATTCGGGTTTGGTGTTCACGTAGACGCTCGCGCCCGTGTCGGTCGAGAAGTAGACGGGGACGCCGTCGTCGCGAAGTTCGCGGACGGTTTCGAACACGCGGAGTGTGTCCGGCTTCCAGTAGACCCAGCCCGCGGGGCCGGTCATCGTCGTCGCGGTGAGCGACAGCGAGTCGTGTTCTGCCGTCTCGAACACGCGGTCGAAGTCAGCCGCGCGCAGGGCGTCGCGCATCTCGGCGATTTGGCCGTGGATGTGGGCCATCCGCGCGTCGAACATGTGGCTGTCTGCGGCTTCCTTGTGCGCTTCTTCGGTCTCCTTATAGGCCGGGACGAGCGCGGCGATGATGGCCACTTCGCCTTCTAAGTCGGATTCGATGCGCTCTGAGCGACAGTCCTCGTCGTTGAGGCCCGTCCGGAGGTGGGAGAAGCCGCCCGTGACGGCGCGGGCAGCGGAGGAGGAGCCACGGCGGGCGACTGCCGAAATTTCGGGGAGGGTCATGTCGAGGCCGGCAGCTTCGCAGGCGGCGAGCGCGGCGGCGGCAAATCCCGAAGAGGAGGAGCCAAAGCCGACGTTGCTCGGGAAGTTGTTCTCGCTCTCGAAGCGCACGCGGGTGTCGATACCGGCGAGCGACCGAACGTGGTCTACGACCTGTTCGATGCGCTCTGCGCCGCGCCCGGTGATGTCCTCGCCGTCCACGCGGAAGCGATCCGCGTCTAACGAGTCGTCGAATTCGACGGTCGTCTTCGTGTGGCTCGGGGCGGTACAGAGGCTGATACTGTCGTGATACGGGAGTCTGAGTTCCTCGTCTCGCATCCCGTGGTACTTGACGAGCCCCTGAATCGGGTGGGCTTTCGCCGTCGCTTTCATACTTCGTGAGGTGGGAGAAGCGCGCTTAATTCCTCCGCTCTGTCGTCCGCGGTGACCTGACTGATACGTAACTGTTTTGCGTCAGGTTGTGCGAGTTCCACCAATGCGAGGGGCCGAGGAGGGCGGCGTCGATGTCGACGAAATCTCGCCACTGGCGTGGCGACTCCTGCGGACGGCGGCGGGATTCGAGCAACGCGAGGTGGAGCGGCGCGTAGACGACCTGCTCCAGGCGCACGTCTCGATGCTCGAAGGCGGGAGTCGAGGACTCTCGTGCTCTCGGCGCGAAGCCCTGTTTTCGCTGTACAGCACGGAATTGTCCGCAGATCAGATTCGCGCACTCACGTCGAACTTCTGATTGTTTTTCTCCACACATTTGTTGACGTATCAGCAGCGATTAGTTAGTTTTACGACTATCGTGTAACTCCGTAAGACAATTGTTAAATATCATTGTTTGGTATGAGGCGGTGTATCAATGATACAATCGGGTGCTAACGCCTCGCGCAGACGCGTCACGTTGTTTGGCATCGCTGTCCTCGGGACGGCGCTCATCGCGCTCGCCCCGAATCCCGAAGGGCTGACCATCCGCGGGCAATACGCCATCGCGACCATGTTCTTCGCGGGATCGCTCTGGATTACTGGGGCGCTGCCACTCCCCGTGACGGCGCTGTCGATTCCGGTGTTGCTCACCGCCTTCGGCGTCTACAACGACATCGACCCGGCACTGGAAGGCTTCGCAGACCACCTCATCTTCCTGTTCATCGCCGGGTTCATGCTCGCGAACGCGCTCCAGAAGTACAATATCGACCGGCGCATCGCGCTCTGGCTCATGGCGAAGATGGGCTCTTCTGCCCGGTTGTTGATTCTCGCCATCATGCTCGCCACGGCATTCCTCTCGATGTGGGTGTCGAACACGGCGACGACGGCGATGATGACGCCAATCGCGGTCGGTGTCCTCACCCAGGTCATCGGCCGCGAGGAGATTCAGGAGCAGACCGACGACGCGAAGGCCTTCTCAAATATGCAAATTTCCACGCTGCTCGGGACGGCTTACGCCGCCAGCGTCGGCGGGGTTGGCACCCTTATCGGCACGCCGCCGAACGCCATCGTCGCCGGGCAATTGAAGGAACTGCTCGGCTACGAAATCACCTTCTTCGACTGGCTCGTCATCGGCATTCCAATCGTCTTCGTGACGCTGCCGCTCGTCTGGTACCTCCTCACCTTCCATCTCTATCCGCCGGAAGTCGAAGACGTGAGCGCCGCACGCCGCAAGGCAGCGGAGTATCTCGCAGAGGAAGGCGCACTCTCGACTCGCGGCCGCCGCGTCGCGTGGATTTTCGGCACAACGGCGTTCCTGTGGGTGCTCGGCGGCCTCGACCTGCTGTTCGAACCCCTCCTGCCACCGGCCGTGTTCACCACGCTCTTCGGCGGTGAGGGCATGACCATCTTCGGCGTCGAGGGCCACCAGGGGCTGCTCTACTACGTGATGGTCGGTCTCTACGCCATCCCGGCGCTCGTCCTCGCGGACACCGTCGACTGGGACGACATCGTGGACATCGACTGGGGGACCATCCTCCTGTTCGGCGGCGGGATTGCGCTCGCTGGGGCGTTCGCAGACACGGGCGCAACGGAGTGGATTGTCAGCGGCATCTTCAACGAACTCGTCGGCACGAACATCCTCATCGTCATCGGGGCCATCGTCTTGCTCGTCATTTTCCTCACGGAGATGACCTCGAACACCGCCACTTCCGCCATCATCGTCCCCATCCTCATCGCCCTCGGGGGCGTATTCGCGGGGACGCTCGGCGTGGCGAAACCGGAGGCAGCCATCTTCCTCGCGGTGAGCGGGGCCATCGCAGCCTCGTTCGCGTTCGCGCTCCCGGTGGCCACCCCGCCGAACGCCATCGTGTTCGGGTCGGGGCACATGAAACAAGAACACATGATGAAAGCCGGCATCGTGTTGAACGTCGTGATGACGGCGGTCCTTACGGGGCTCATCATGCTCCTGTTCATGTTCGTCTGGCCGGCGGTGCTCTGGTGACAAAACCGAATCACTCAATTGTTTTTGGGCGTTCTCCTCGGGCATGGGAACGCCGCTTTCGTCGCGCGAGGAACAGGCCGAAGAGGTCTTAGACCGCCTCTACGAGGAGTTCCCCGACACGACGATTTCGCTTCGCTACTCGAACCGACTCGAACTCCTGATTGCGGTCATGCTCTCTGCGCAGTGTACCGACGAACGGGTGAACAAGGTCACCCGCGAGTTGTTCGCAAAGTACGATTCCGCCGAGGACTACGCCAACGCAGACCAGGAAGAACTCGCAGACGACATCTCCTCTATCACCTACTACAACAACAAGGCGAAGTACATCCGCAGTGCGTGTGCGGACATTCTGGAACTTCACGACGGGAAGGTTCCAGACACGATGTCGGAACTGACCGACCTGGCAGGCGTCGGGCGGAAAACCGCGAACGTCGTCCTCCAGCACGGCCACGACATCGTGGAGGGCATCGTCGTGGACACCCACGTCCAGCGCATCTCACGACGTCTCGGCCTCACCGAGGAAAAGAGTCCGAAGAACATCGAACAGGACCTCATGCCCATCATCCCCCGCGAGGACTGGCAGAACTTCACCCACCTGCTCATCAGTCACGGCCGGGCAACGTGTACGGCCATCAATCCGGACTGTGAGGAGTGTGTGCTCGAAGACATCTGTCCATCCTCGAAAATCGATCGGGAAGTCGATTTGGCAAAGGGCGAACCCTGGTAAGTCAGAACCGTTTTCCCGGTCCATGTCAACCGGCTAACTACTCATCCATGTCAGTACCAGCGCGGGTGCTCGCCTCCGAGTGGGTCAGCCTGCGGCGGTTCGGGTTCGTCTGTGTCGTCTCACTCGTGGCGCTCGTCGTGGACCTCACTCTCTTCGAAATTTTTCCAATCGGAACGCCGCGTGAGGCTGTAGAGCAGTTTCTCATCATGGTCGCCGGTTCCTACCTCGGATTGACGCTCGCGGACGGGGTGTGAACCGGACCACTCAGAAGAACTGGTACTTCGTGACGAACCGAGCCATCCCGACAACCCACGCGAAAATCCAGAATATCACGTAGCCGAAGACGCCGATTCGAAGGCGTTTACGCCAGAAGTCCATCTTCTCCGAGCCGATTTCAGAGAGCAACACGTTCTCGTCGTAGTCGTGGTAGAGGTTGTGTTTGTACTTCGCCTGGAAGATGCGGACGATACCCGTGAGCGCAAAGAGAAGCATCGCGTAGGCTTGCAGGCCGAGAAAGGCGTGAAACGCGGCGAAGCCGTCGAACTGTTCGAACAGGCGGGGAACCATCCAGAACACGACGGGGACGGTGTTCAGCGTAAGCCCGACGAAGATGAATTTGAGGTGGTAGGTGAGAACGCCCCACGTCACCTCTTCTGCGTCGATCATTATCCACGCGCCGTAGAGGTAGAACGGAAAACTGAGCGTCACGAGGAGGGCAGCCACGGCCGCAATCGTGGCATCCGGCAGGCCGAGCATTACCGTTCGTAGCGACGCGACGCGCTAAAACGTGGCGAAACCAGCCGCTGGAACGGGGGTTCGGAAAGCGTTTACCGGTCGACGCCTAACTTTCACGGAAATGGGAGATGCTCGTTCCACGGGCGCCGACGAACCCGACGAGACGCAGGACTCCTCGTCGGCGGACGAGGAGGCACCGTCAGTAGAGGAACTCCGCAGACGGGTCGAAGCGAAGTACGACTTCGAGAACTTCGGGCCCGCGGACATGGCGAAGATGACGCCCGAGGAGTGGGACGTTGCCTTCGACGCAGATTCGTGGATTACGGGCGAAGAGCTCCTCGCCCGCGTAGAGTCAGACCTTCGCTGGCAAATCGCCGTCCGCGAGGTGTTCGCCCGCGTCCAGCGCGTCCGCGACGACGGGCAAGAGTGCCTGCTCGCCTATTCTGACGAGGGATACGCCGTCGTCTACTCGGACGGCAGCGTCGAGGGGAGCGGGACGGTGCTCCGGGACGTAAAGCCCACCGTCGCCCTCTGTGCGATGGACGACTACGAGCCGCACGTCGCTCCTGAGGGACGAGCACTTCCCCGACCCGAGGACGTCCGCGAGGGGTCCGGCAAACTCGGTAACACGATACTGCTCACCGTCGGCGGGTTGAACCTGCTCGCGGGGCTCGTCCTCCTCGTCGGGCCGTTCATCTACGACCCGCTGCTCCCACGATTCTGTTCGCCCGCTCCGGGCGGTGACGGGTTCGTCTGCGGGACGCCAGTCGGCGAACTGACGCTGTTCCCCGTCGGTCGGGCCATCCTGCTCACCATCATCGTCGGCCTCGGCTTCGTCGCCTTCGGCTTCTTCCTCTCGGTTATCGTGGCGAACGCCCGCCTCTCAGACCGGTTCCGGGCCGAGGAGTATCGCGAGCGGTTGCGGTCGCTCGACGTCGAATCGGGGTCCTACCCCGAATCGCTGCCAGCAGAATGGCGGGACCGCTTGCAGGCAGCGCGCCGGGCGCGAGAACTGGACGGAACCACCGAACCGGAACGCTCAGAGAACACCTCCTCGTGAGGGGACTCACACGCTATTGTCGAATGGTTGACTGTTCCGGCGCCTCATGGTGGTGTTTCTGCGCCAATGTTACACCCCGATGTATAGGCCCCGACACCCGTATTCGGTGGGTTTATACAAACCGGGTACTGAGTCCCAACCGTACATGAAGCGACGGGACTTTCTACTGACCGCCAGCGGTGTTGCAGGCGGTACCGCCGTCGTCGGCGCTGCCCCCGCTGTGGCCCAGGAGGAGCCCACATCCTCCAACAATAGCTCCTCTGGCGAGGGAACGACGACGCCAGGAGCGGGCAACAACAGCACGGACGGAGGCAGCGGCGGCGGTGGCGGCGGTGGCGGCTCGAAAACCGTCACCGTCGGCCCCGGTGGTGACCTCGTGTTCACCCCCGGCACCGACGAACCGCTCTACGCCTCGCCCGGGACGACCGTGACGTTCGTCTGGGAGTCGGACAACCACAACATCGTCGTCGACAGCCAACCCGACGGCGCGAACTGGGGAGGCCACGAACCACTCGAAAACTCGGGGTTCGAATACGAACATACCTTCGAGACGACCGGTACCTACGCGTACCACTGCCAGCCCCACCAGGCCTCCGGCATGGTCGGCGAAATCATCGTCAACGAGTCGGGTGCACCGCCAACGGGCGGTGAAGTCGAAATCGACGCAGAAGAGATGGGTGTGCCGATTCAGGCGCACTTCGTGGGTATCGCGACGATTCTGATGCTCGTCGTTTCGCTCATCTACACGTTCTTCCTGCTCAAATACGGCGAATCGCCACACGCGAAGGGAGGTAACTAACCCATGAGTTCATCAGAGAGCAGTTACGGTGACATCCACCGCTACGAACCAGCCCGCGAGAGCACCGCCGCAGCAATCGCAATCGTCCTGCTGACGGTCATCGAAGTCGCGTTCGTCGGCCTGTTCGTGTTTGGCTTGCTTACCGGCTGGTCGTCGGCAGACCAGACCGGGCTCGGGAGCATGTTCCTTGGGGGCGTGTTGTCGGTCATCTTCATCGACCTCGCGTTCATTCTCATGCTCTACCGCAAGGAGTTTCTCCCTGACGTCATGATTGTGAAGAAACGGCGTCGGAAGTGGGAGGACCTCTACATCAAAGAAGAGGACATGTATGGCTCCGGTTTCTCCGACGAAGGTCCGTGGGAGAGCATCAAACGCGCAGTCTATCCATACTACAAGAGGTAACCTATGCCAGTAGACGACGACAAATATCCAACTGAATCAGGCCGACGGCGCTTCGTCAAGGGCGTCGTCGGGAGTGCGACTCTCGCCAGCGTCGGAACCGGCGGGGTCGCGGCACTCAACTCGGCGACCGCGCCGACCGGTGCCGGTGGTGGTATCATACAGTATCTCGGCATCGAGAACACGGACGGCCCCGCGCCTCGTGGCATGCCGCAGATACCCATCGAAATCGACTCCGAAGGCTTCATCAAGGGAGTCTGGCCGGAGCCAGAGACGCGAACGGTGCAGGGTCGAGAAATCACGGTCGCGGAGATGGAACTTGGTGGGGAGACGTACTCCTCTGAGTGGTTCCAGTACTGCGGAGCCCAGTCACTGCCCGGCATCCAACCAGCGGCAGACCAGGACAACTTCTTCCGCTCGACGGGATCGCCCCCGTACGAGTGGCAATCGAGCACCTACTCTGGCGGCGACAAAATCCACATCGACGACTTCCAGGACTACGAATCGTGGGGCAATGGCATCGGTGCGAGCGGCCTCGGCAAACCGGCCATGGGGACGTGGCGCTCCGAGGGCGTCTCGCCCCAGGAGCAGATTCCGATTCAGGTACTCCGCAGCAAGCGCATCCTCGACAAAGTCGAGAGCGGCGAGGGCGAGTTCGCAGAGTGGCTGCGTGCCTCCACCGCCGAGGGCTTCATCGCCTGGCTCGACAAGTGTACGCACTTCTGCTGTGTGCCCGCGTTCAAGGCGTTCGGCGACAGTTCGAAGTTCGGCGCAGAGGACCGCGTGTACTGTCAGTGCCACCAGTCGGTGTACGACCCGTTCAGCACGATCAAGAAATCATTCGTGGCACTGCCACGCCCGGATAACTAACGATGAGTCTCGAACGTAAAGACGAAATGGACCACGGCGCGTGGATGCGCGAACGCGACCTGACGACGGTCGAGCAGACGTACCTCACGGTACTCATCTGGCTCGACCAGCGCCTGCGGCTCGTGGACTACCTGGAACTGCTCGAAGACCTGTACTACAAGGTCAACATGCAGATGCCAAAGTCCCACACCGAGCAGTACAATCTGGACAACAAATTCTGGTACTGGTACCCGCTGTACGCCCTCGGGAGTTTCTCGACGTTGGCGTACGTGGCCGCCGCGATAAGCGGCGCGCTGCTCGGGTTCTACTACGCCCCCGCGACGGCGGGCGACCCCTCGACGGCGTACAACTCCATCGTGTTCATCATGCAGGACCTGAACTTCGGGTTCATGCTGCGGTCGATTCACCGATGGTCCGCCCAGGTGATGGTGGCCGCCGTGTTCCTGCACATGCTCCGTGTCTACTTCACGGGCGCGTACAAGGAACCGCGTGAACTCAACTGGATTATCGGCATCATCCTCATCAGCCTGACGCTGGTGTTCGGGTACACCGGCTACCTCCTCCCGTGGGACCAGCTTGCCTTCTGGGCCGGCCAGATCGGTGTGGAGATGGCCCTGTCCATCCCGCTCGTCGGCGAGTGGGCCGCACAGCTCCTGTTCGGTGGGTTCACCCTCGGGCAGGCAACGCTCCAGCGAATGTACATCCTGCACGTCTTCCTGTTGCCGTTCGTGGTGACCGCGGTCATCGCGCTCCACATCGGCATCGTCTGGATGCAGGGTATCGCAGAGCCACACTAAGACCATGAGCGACAACAACGACACGGAAGTCAGAACCGACGGCACTGGCATCGTCCCGCCGGACGATGAGACGCCAACGTGGCTGGAGCGCAAACAGCGCACCGAGGGTCTCTCCCGGCTGACCTACGAATACTTCGAGCGCGCCCGCCGCGAGGACCAGGACCTGCGCATGGCGTCGAGTTACGTCGAACGCGACGTGCTCGGCTTCCCCGCGTGGCCCCACGAGATGATTCGGAACCTCTCGCTGGTCGCGTTCTTCAGCGGGATGTTGCTGTTCCTCTCGGCGACGCTCCCACCACACATCGGCCCGCCGGCCAACCCGAGTACCACGCCGGCGATTATCCTGCCCGACTGGTATCTCTACTGGTCGTTCGGGCTGCTGAAGCTCGGTCCGCTCAACCCTGACCTCGCCATCCTCGGTGGGACGAAGTTGATGGCAGACCGCACCTACGGTGTGGTCGCGAACCTGGTCGTGGTCGGAGTAATCGCCATCGTCCCGTTCCTGAACAAAGGCAGCGCACGCCGTCCCGTCGAGGAGCCCTTCTGGGCTGCCGTCGGTGTATTCGGCGTCGTGTTCGCGTTTACGGTGAGCGTCCTCTCCGTGAAGAACCTCGTCCCGATGGACGCGAACCTGCTGTTCGACCTGACGTTCCTCGTGCCGTTCGTCGCCGGCTTCATCACCTACGCGGTGTTGAAGGCCATGCGAGAGGGCTACATGTTCGAACTCAATCGCCGGTACTACCGCCTGCGGCCGCCGCGGTAACCCGGTTTTCTCACATTCTGTCAATGCCACCAACCGATGAGCCATCGCCGGAGTCAGCGTCCGAAGAGCGACGCGCACGGGACATCGAGGTCCCGATTCGCCTGTACAAGACCGTCACCGTGTTCTCGACGCTGTTCGCGGTACTCGCCGTCGTCGGGGGATTTCTCGTCCTCGACGTGGCGACGCAGCAGTCGTCGCTGTCGGCAGAGGAGGTGAACGTCCCCATCGCGCTCGCGGGTATCGGATTGATTGCACTCGGGGCCGTCGTCTACGCCTTCTCGACGCGGTTTCGCGCTCAGGGAATGGGAAAGTCTAAAGACGACGCCGACGAACCTGCAGATAATGGCTGACGAATTCGCGAAGGGGCTTGGCATCTTCACGGGTGCTGGCCTCCTCTGGATGGTGCTCGCAGGGTGGTACAACACGCCCCACTTCGAGGGTGCCCAACTTGTTGGACCAACCCCGGAGGAACTCGACCTGTACGGAACGATGGCCGTCTACCTCCGAGACGCGTTCTTCTGGTTCGCAATCCTCGGCGCGCTCACCTTCTGGGTCATCATCCCGGCAGTGAACCAGTATCGCGCCTCTCGCGCAGAGCGCGCGAAGGCAGATTAACACGGTCTTTCTCTCTTTGTGCTCGTCCGGTGAGCCATCGGCTCGTCGAGCGATGGGGACTGGTTCTGCAGCGCGGTGGCTCGTGATGGCGACTACGCGCACCACGTGGTCACGAGCGAGCTGCCGGACGCTCACAGTGGCTGTCTCACGGATCTCTTCTCACGAGGCAGACTCTCCTCGGCCACACGGCGAGTAGCTCAGACGGGCAGCCAGTATGGGGTTTGCGTCGAGTGGTGTGACGGGGGGAGCTGACGCTAGAGCGCTGTCTGCGGGAGGCAATCGGGAGCTACTCGTACCAACCGCGCCGTCGGAGTAACACAGCGCCGTCGCTCAGGGTAGTGAGAAACGAAAAAGCGGGTACCCGATTAGCCGACGATTGCTTGCCAGAACGGTTCGACGATGAAGAACAGCGTCTGGAAGGCGACGTACAGCAGCGCGAGGACGGACGCGGCAATCGCGCTCTTTGGCGTGTCGAGTGGGACTTCGCGGCGGGCTTCGACCAGCCGTGCCTCGAACTCGAAGAAGTCGCTCACGACCATCCCGAGGATGAGGACGCCGGAGACGAGGCCGGCGTAGGAATCGACGGTCAGGTAGTAGAACGTCGCGAGGATGAGCAGGAACGTCGTCGCGGTGTGTACCGTAGAGCGGGTGATGGACTCTGCGCCGCCCTCGTTGTTCTGTTTGACGTAGGAACGGTGTGCGAGAACCCGCGTCACCATGTTCGCCACCAGGAGCCCGAGCACGACGAACGGGATGATGGGAGCGAGGATGGTGTCAAGCGGACCAAACATCGCTAGGGTTTGCATACGCGTCATTCAGTCCGTTACCCATTAGAAGTTTTCCAATCTACCGGGCCGATGAGGCGGTCAGCGCGGGGCGGCTTTCTGTGACGACCGCGACCGGAAGCGTGCCGTTCGGGGCGATAGAAACCGTCGTCCCGGGCGGAACCACCATCTCACGGCGTGTATCGGCGAGTAATTCGACTTCTGCCTCGTCGCGCACCACCGAGAGCGAGAGGCCGGCCATCGGGAGCACCCACTGGTCCATGTCGATGGCGAACGGCGAGACGGGGACGACGCTCACCTGTTCGCCGGGTGCGAGCACCGACCCGCCCGCAGCGCGCGCGTAGCCGTGGCTGCCCGCGGGCGTGGCGACGACGACGCCGTCTGCGCGAAACGCCGCGACGCGCTCGCCGTGGCTGTCGATGGCGTACTCCGAGATACGGGCCGGTTCGGTCGTCACGAGCATCACGTCGCGCAGCGCGCACACAGTTCGCTCACCGACGGTGACTTCGAGCAGTGGAACGGGCTGGGTTTCGAACTCGCCAGTCACGAGTCGTTCGAGGGCGGCTGTCGCGTCTGTCCGGTCTACGGTCTGGACGCCTGGGGCCGCGTCTATCGGGAGAATGGGAACCGACCGCGACTCGGTGGCGAGTGCGAGCAGTTGGGCTTCCCCGACGGTCACGACTGCGTCCACCGCAGAGAGGGTATCTGGGGTCACGGAGACGGGGTCGCCGCCGGCTGCGGCGATGGCCTCGGCGAGCGTGTCGTCGACCGCCGGCTGTGTGAGCACGCCAATTTTCACACCGCCACCTCCAGACACGGACGCCTGCGACCAGTCATTGACTGAAATCACGCACCGGGCTGCCAAAAGACTGCGGGATTCGACAACGAATCGGACTCAGTACGGCCAGTCGCCGGTGAGTTTGAGGGCGGTGTCCAGATTCTCGGCTTCGAGGTCTGCTGCGATGGCCTCGGGGTCTCGGTGTGCGACGCTGAACTCGTCTGCCGCGAGGTGGACGGCGAGTTCGGTGAGGAGAATCGTGCTCTCGCGGAAATTTCGCACTTCGAGTTTGTCGAGTGAATCGGCGCGAGTGTGACCCCAGCCGCGGCCCGCTTCGCCTGTCTCCGAGGTGACGTGGTAGCCTGGCACGCCCCACTGGACGAACTCCCAGTGGTCAGAGTGTGGCCCGAGGCGCGGGGTCACGGTCATCGGGTGCTCGAATCGCTCGGAAATCGTGTTCACCGCTTCTTTCAGTTCGGGGAAGCCGTGGGTGTAGAACTTGAGGTCGCGCCCGCGGACGACGCCGTCGTTGTTGAGGATGGCTTTGATGTGGTCGTGGTCCATGCGCTCTGCGGCGTAACTCGCACCGACGAGGCCGACTTCCTCCGCGCCGAAGATGAGGAAGTGGACGCGGGTGTCGAGTTCGCCCTCGCGGGCTGCGAGCGTCCGGGCGAGTTCGACGGCCATCGCCGTGCCCGCGCCGTTGTCCATCGCGCCCTCACAGATGTCGTGGGCGTCGACGTGACTCGTGATGAGGATTGCCTCCTCGGTGTCCGGGCCGAGGTCTGCGTGGATGTTCTGACTCGTCGCCTCGTGGATGTCTGCCTCGACGGAGACGGTCACTTCCTCGCCGTCGAACCGGCGGGCGAGGCGTGCGCCGACCTCTTTCGAGACGCCGACGGCGGGAATCTCGCCGATGGGCGCGGCGTCCATGCCGACGCTGCCAGTCGGTGCGAGGCCGCCTTCGACGTGATTTCTAAAGACGAAGGCCGCCGCGCCGCCCTCGACGGCGTGGTAGTACTTCTCGCGACGGTGGGGGAACCGCTCATACCAACTCGGGACGTTCGTCGACACCATGACGACTTTCCCCTCGACGTCGGCGTCTTCGAAGTCCTCGGGGAGGCCGTAACCGAGGTCCACGAGTTCTGCGGTTTCCTCGCCGCTCGGGCTGCGTGGGAGGGCGATACACCGCTGGGTGGTGTCGCCGGCTTCGATGCTGCTCGACCCGCGCGTCCAGCCCTGAATCGGGAAGTCCTCGAGGTGGGCGTCGCGTGCGCCAGCGGCTTCGAGGGCGTCGCGCGTGGCTGTTGCAGCCTCGCGCTCGCCGACGCTGCCGGCCTGTCGGTTGCCGATGTCTACGAGCGTTTCCAGATGGTCCCAGCCGACGGTGCTGGTGAAGGTCTCGCCGATCCAGTCAGTCATACTGGTCATCACACAGCACAGGGCCATAGGGGCATCGGGTTCCCCTGGGAATAGAACTTTATTCCGCGACTGCCACTGACCACAGTATGCGGGATGTACTCGAGGAGTGGCGCCCGATTATCGACGACGAGATTGCCCGACACCTCCCCCGCGACGTAGACGAAGCCTACCTCGAGGAGTTCTTCGGCGAACCGACCTACCGCTACGACTCGGTCGCCCTCCAGCAGGCGCTTTCGACGCCGCTCTGGGAGCTGCTCGACCGCGGTGGCAAACGCTGGCGTGCGGTCATCTTCGTACTGCTCGTCCAGGCACTCGGCGAGGACCCGGAGCCGTACCTCCCCTACGCGGTGATTCCGGAGATTCTCCACAACGGGACCATCATCGTCGACGACGTCGAAGACGGCGCAACACTGCGCCGCGACGGGCCTGCCCTCCACCACGTCTATGGCGAAGACATCGCACTCAACGCGGGCAACGCGATGTACTTCCTGCCGCTGAAGATTCTCACCCACAATCCGGCCGACCTCGACGCCGAGCGACGACTCGCCGCCTACGAGATGCTGATGTACGAACTCAACCGCACGCATCTGGGTCAGGGGATGGACATTCACTGGCACAACGAACAGGAGATTCGCGTCGGCGAACCCGAGTATTTGGAGATGTGTGCGTGCAAGACGGGGTGTCTCGGGCGCATCGTCGCCCGCCTCGCGGCCATCGTGACGGGTCAGTCCGCCGAGGTCGAACGCCACCTCGCCGCCTACGCAGAGCGCATGAGTATCTCTTTCCAGATTGGCGACGACATCCTCGACGCCGAAAACGCCTTAGAAGACGGCGGCGACTTCGGCAAGGAGTTCGGCAACGACATCCGCGAAGGCAAGAAGACGCTGCTGGTGATTCACGCAGCGGAGACGGCAGACCCCGAAGCCGTCGCCCGCCTCGAAGAGATTCTCTGGGCCGAGGAGAACACCGAGGCGGAAATCGCCGAAGTGCTCGACATCTTCCTCGAAACGGGGAGCGTCGAGTACGCACGCGAACAGGCACTCGCGCTTTCTGAAGCCGCCCGCGAGGAACTGGCGAAGGTTGACGTAGACCCCGAGACGGGGCAGTTGCTCGCTGACTTCACCCGGTTCGTCGTCGAGCGAAACGTCTAGGCCTTATAGTCGGTCGGCCCTGACGAGTAGGCATGACCGCAACTCCGGATTTTCCGTTCGACTACCCGCTCCTGAAAGAACTCACCGAGGCCCACGGCGTGCCCGGCTACGAGGACGAGGTTCGTGACATCGTCCGTCGGGAATTCGAGGCGAGCGTCGACCGCATCCAGACCGACGCGATGGGCAACGTCGTCGGGACCATCGAAGGTGAGACGGACTACGAAGTCGTCGTCGCCGCGCACATGGACGAAATCGGATTCATCGTCCGCCACGTCACCGACGAGGGCTTCCTCCAGTTGGACGCCCTCGGTGGCTGGGACGCTTCCGTGCTCAAGGCCCAGCGCGTGGCCGTCCACACCGAGGACGGCGACCTGACGGGCGTCATCGGCTCTGTGCCGCCACACACGCTCACGGACGCCCAGAAGGAAAAGGAGGCGAAAGTCGAGGACGTGTACGTCGACCTCGGGCTCTCGGGCGAAGAGGCCGGCGAGCGCGTGAACGTCGGCGACCTCGTCTCGATGGAACAGACGACGACGGTGGTCGGCAACAACATCACGGGCAAAGCGCTCGACGACCGCGTCTGCCTGTTCGCGATGCTCGAAGCCGCCCGCCGCATCGAGAACCCCGCCGTGACGATCCACTTCGCGGCGACGGTCCAGGAAGAGGTCGGCCTGCGCGGGGCGACGGCCCTCGGCGTGGACTTAGACCCGGACCTCGCGCTCGCCATCGATGTGACCGTCGCGAACGACGTTCCCGGCTTCGAGCCCGGCGACTACGTCACGACGCTCGGCGAGGGTGCGGCTATCAAACTCAAAGATTCAAGCGTCATCACGAACCCGAAGGTCCACCGTCGCATGCGCCGCGTGGCCGAGGACGCAGACATCGACTTCCAGCTGGAAATCCTGCCCGCGGGCGGCACGGACACCGGTGGCCTACAGAACTCCCACGGTGCGAAGCCGGTCGGCGCGCTCTCGATTCCGACGCGCTATCTGCACACCGTCGCCGAGTGCGCCCACCACGGGGACGTCGCCGCGACCATCGACCTGCTTGTCGCATTCCTCGATTCGGAAACTGGCGACCACGACTACTCACTATAGACTGACTGTCCGTCGTTCCGCCCGGTCATTTATAAGGGATGGCGAACGCGAACCAAAGTATTGAGTACGGGCTGGTTCTTAGCCCCGCGCATGAGCAGTGACAAATCTGACAAGGCGGTGAGCCGTCGGGGCTTCCTGCAGGCCGCCGCAGGGTCCGCAGCGGTCGCCGGCGCTGCGGGGAACGCAAGCGCACAGGAAGAAGGCGGTTCCGGGAACAACAGTTCCTCGGGCGGTGGTGGTGGCGGTGGCGGCGGGAGCAAAGAGGTTGCCGTCGGCCCCGGTGGCGACCTCGTGTTCAGCCCCGGCACCGAAGAGCCACTCTACGCATCGCCCGGGACGACCGTGAAATTCGTCTGGGAATCGGACAACCACAACATCGTCGTCGACAGCCAGCCCGGCTCCAGCTGGGAGGGCCACGAATCGCTCGAAAACGAGGGCTTCGAGACGGAGTTCACCTTCGAGGAACTCGGCACCTACGCGTACCACTGCCAGCCACACAAGGCCTCCGGCATGGTCGGCGAAATCGTCATCAACGAGTCCGGTGCGGCCCCCGCAGGCGGTGGAGCGGTCTCACCGATTCCCGACAGCGCGAAGGCCATCGGCATCGCGACGACCATCGGCCTCTCTACGGTGCTCGGGTTCGTCTACTTCTTCATGAAGTACGGCGGCAACTACGAAATCGACGAGTGATCAGATAGCGTCGGGCGGTTGGTGAATCGTCAGTTCGACCTCGCGACGTCGGCCTTCGATGTCGGCGACGATTCGTTCGACGACGCGTTCTGCTTCTTTGAGGATGAGCGGTTTGACCTTTCTGACGACCCAGTCGAACGAGACGAATCTGGGCAGGTTGAGCGCGCCGACGTGGGCGGAGTGGGGGTCGTACTCGACGTAGAGCCAGACCCGGCAGGCGTGGTCTTCGCCATCGGGTGGGTCGATTTCGTCGATACGCCAGTAGCCCGTCGCCTCGATGTCTTTGACGATGTCCCACTGAATCTCGTTCGGTGGGTCCACCTCGGTCACCCGCGAGCGGGCGGTGTAGGAGAGTTTCCACCACGAAAATTGCAGGTCGTACTCCGTGCCCGGGGTGCCGTCGCCGTGTCGCCGGACGTCCTGAAGGTGCTTCGAGTAGCGGGTGTATCGCGGAAAGTCGATAAGAAAGTCGTAGACTTCCGCTGGAGGCAGGTAGACCACCGTGCTGACTTCGATTTCGTCCACACGCTCGATTCGGGTTGCGGGGCTATGAAGGTGTGCCCGAACACAGTCGTTTTTACCCCGACCCACGAAGTCTGTGGCAATGACCGAAGCACCCCGACACGACGTGCTCGTCGTCGGCGGTGGGGTCGCCGGCCTGACGGCAGGCATCTTCACCGCCCGCGCGAATCTGGACACGCTCGTCGTCAATCACGGCGAGTCGATTCTGAACCGCAATTCCCACCTCGAAAACGTCCCCGGCTTCCCGGCGGGCGTCAACTCACGGCTCTTTCTCGACATGACCCGCGCACAGGCCGCGCGAAACGGCTGTGTCTTCACCGACGAGCAAGTTCTCGCCGTAGAACGCGACGATGCAGGCTTCGTCGTGAACACCGACGAGGGCATCCTGAAGACGACGTACGTCATCGTCGCCTCGTGGCCGGACAGCACGTACCTCGACGGGCTCGACGTGGAACTCGACAAACGCGGGAGCAAGCAGTACGTCGGCGTAGACGAGAAGGGGCGCACCGACGAGGAGGGCTTGTACGCCGCCGGTCGCATCGCCGCCAAGTACCACCAGACGGTGGTCTCCGCTGGCCACGGCGCAGAGGTCGCGCTGACGCTCATCCACGACTCGGACGTGCCCTTTTACAACGACTGGGTGGCCCCGGAAGGCTACTTCACCGAGCGCGGCCGCGAGGTGCCACCCGGTTGTGAGGAGATCTCGGAAGACGAACGCGAGCGCCGCGAGCGCCAATCGCTCGAACTGATGCAGTCGTATTTCGAGGAGCCACACCCCGACGAACCGACGATGCATCCGAGCGTCGTCGCGAAGCGCCGCGAGACAGACGAGTAACCACCCGCGACAGTCCCACATTTTTACCCCCGGGTGACGGAGATACGAGCAATGCTACAGGGAGTGAACGTCGCGCTGGGCGTGACAGGGAGCATCGCGGCGGTCAAGACGGTGGAACTCGCCCACGAGTTGCGCAGGCAGGGCGCGAACGTTCGGGGGGTGATGACGGGCAGCGCACAGGGTATCATCCACCCGTGGTCGCTCGAATACGCCACCGACAACCCCGTGGTCACCGAAATCACGGGCGCGGTCGAACACGTCGAGTTGTGTGGCTACGATGGGTGGGCAGACGTGCTCCTCATCGCGCCCGCGACGGCCAACTCGGTGGGGAAAATCGCCCACGCCGTAGACGACACGCCCGTCACGACGTGCGCGACGACGGCCCTCGGTTCGGGCATTCCCGTCATCGTCGCCCCGGCCATGCACGAACCGATGTACGACCACCCGGGCGTCTTAGAAGCCATCGAGAAGGTCGAATCGTGGGGCGTCCACTTCGTCGCACCGCGCATAGCGGAGGGGAAGGCGAAAATCGCGAGCGAGGAAGCCATCGTCCTCGACGTCGCCCGGTACACGACCGACAGCCCCCTCGCTGGCAAGCACGTCGTCGTGACCAGTGGAGGCACGTCGGAGGCCGTCGACCCCGTGCGCGTCATCGCGAATCGTTCCTCAGGAAAGACCGGGCGGGCCGTCGCCCGCGCGCTGTTCGTCCTCGGGGCGGACGTGACGCTCGTCCACGACGGCCCGGACGTGCCCTACGCCGACGTCGAACAGGTCGAGTCGGCCGCGGAAATGCTCGACGCCGTCCGCGCGGTTGCGGGTAGTGCAGATGCGCTCGTCTCGGTGGCCGCCATCAGCGACTACACCGTCGAGTCGAGCGACGAGAAGATTCGCTCCCGCCAGGACGACCTCTCGCTCTCGCTCGTTCCCACGCCGAAACTCATCGACACCATCCGCGAGGAGTTCCCCGACCTCACCATCGTCGGCTTCAAAGCCGAATCGAACGGGGACGACGCCGCGCTCATCGAGAAGGCTCGCGAGATTCTCGCCCGCGCGGATCTCTCCTTCGTTGTCGCGAACGACGCGAGCGTGATGGGACAAGACGAGACGCGAGCGCTCATCGTCCGAGAGCACAGCGCACGCGTGTTCGAGGGGTCGAAACTCGACCTCGGAATGCGGGTCGCAGAAGAAGTGGCCGGCGAACGCTAGTTCTCTTCGTCGCCCGGCCAGGCGATGTCGTTTAAGAAGGGGATGCCCATCTTCTGGGCCGCCCGCGAAATCATGTGCGCACCTGTGGGTGCGGTCAGGAAGAGGAAGCCAATCCCGACGAGTGCGGTCAGTCCCTCCGCCCGCGGTCCGAAGTAGACGAACGTGGCGAGGAACAACGAAACCGCGCCGAGCGTGGACGCCTTACTCGTCGAGTGCATCCGGTTGTAGACGTTCGGCAGGCGAATCAGCCCCACCGTCCCGACGGTGAGGAAGAACGCGCCGACGGCCACGAGCGCGACGATGACGACGCCCTGCAGGGTGGAGATAGCGGCGGTCATTCTATGATATCCCCCTCCGTGACGTAGCGCGCCACGGCAATCGTGCTGATGAACCCGATGATGGCGAGCACCAGCGCCACGTCGATGAACAGGCCTTCTGCAGAGAGCAGTGCGAACAACACGGCGATGGCGACGACGTTCGTTCCGATAGTGTCAAGGGCGACGACGCGGTCTGGCGTCGTCGGTCCACGGATGACGCGGTAGCCCGCGAGCAGCGTGACGCCGCTTGCGACGATCAGGCCAGCCTGCAACGCGAGCGTGACGAAGCCGGGCACGGTCGCGGCCTCAGTTGCCATCTGGCTCACCTCCCAGTTTCGGGACGGGGTCGTCCGGGCTCAGTTCTTCGTCGAAGATGACCAGTGCGTAGTCCTCCCACGTCCGGATGGGTGCCACGATGGCCGCGGGGTCGCGGGCGTCGATGGCGTGGACGTAGAGGGCGTTTTTCTCCTCGTCGTAATCCATGGTGAGTGTCCCCGGTGTCAGGGTGATGCTGTTTGCGATGGTGGTGATGCCGAGGTCGGACGTGACGCGCAGGGGCACCTCTACGACGCCCGGGTGGATGGGCATCGACGGCGAGAGCACCCGATAGGCGACGTCCACGTTCGCCGTCACCAACTCGCGGACGAACACGAGCAGGTAGAGCAACGCGTACGGGACGGCCCGGGTGGCGCGACCCAGTTTCACGTCGTCGGCGTAAAACCGACGGAATGCGAACGCGATTGGGACGCCAAGCGCGAGACCGAGCAGGAACTCGCCGAGCAGCGCGACGGGTTCGAACAACGGTGCGCCGCGGACGAACAGCCAGAGGACGGCGAGTGCGACGCCGAGAACTGGCCAACGCTTCATTGGACCACCTCCGGCGCGACAGCCTCGACGTAGCCCGCCCGGTCTAAGGCGGCGCCCGCCGCGGCGTTCGCGGCGTCCATGACGGGGTCGAAGCCGATGCCGAGGACGACCACGCCAAGGGCGAGGGCGGCGACGGCAACGGTCAGTGTGCCCGAGGGCTGTTCGAGAATTTCGACCGGGTCGCCCCAGAAGCCGCGGTTCCACGCGCGAGAGAAGTAGGCGATGGTCAGGATTGCCCCGGCGAGCGCGACGGCGAGCGCGAGGTCAGCCCCGGCGCGTGCGGCCGTGTCGAACACCAGCAACTTCCCGAAGAAGCCCGTCAGCGGCGGGATGCCGATGAGGGCGAGCGCGCCGAGGAAGAAGCCACCCGAGAGGACGGGTGCGCGTTCGGTCAGGCCGCCGAGGTTCGCGAATTCGAGGGTGCCCGTCATGCGCTCTATCACACCGCTCGCGAGGAACAGGAGTGCCTTCGCGAAGCCGTGGTTGAGCGAGTAGATGAGCGCGGCGGCGATGCCGAGGGTGCGCACCTCGGGGACGGTCGCCGCCACCGCGAGTGGGAGCAGGATGAAGCCCACCTGGCCGATCGAGGAGTAGGCGAGCATCCCGTCTAAGGTTCTGCGACCGACTGCGCCGTAGCCGCCGAGCAGGATGCTCGCGGCGGCCATGATGAAGAACACCGGCCCGAAGAAGTCGAGGAACGCGGTCCCCGAGAGGCCGGGCAACGAGAGGCCTGCAGGCAGGGTGGCCGCGGCGAAGATGGTGAAGTAGAGTCGAATGATGGCGTACACGCCGACTTTCTTCACGACGCCTGCGAGCATCGCGGCGACCGGCGCGGGTGCGGCGCGATACGCGGCAGGCACCCAGAACTGGAACGGGGCAATCCCCGCCTTCAGCGCGAAGACGGTGAACAGAATCGCCGAGAGGCCGAGGACGGGTGCGGGGTCGATGCCGTAGGCCGTGTGGTCTGCGAGGCGACGCGCCATGTCTGCCATGTTCAGCGTGCCCGTCGTGGCGTAGAGGCCGCCGATGGCGAGCAACATGACCGCGCTGCCGAGCAGGTTGAGCACGACGTAGGTGAGCGCCGCACGGGTGTGTTGTTTCCCGCTGTAGAACGCGACGAGGACGTAACTCGACATGAGCATCACTTCGAACCAGACGAACAGGTTGAAGATGTCGCCCGTGAGGAACGACCCGGTCACGCCCACCATCATGAGGTGGTACAGTGGGTGATACGAGACGCGCTGGCCGTAATCGCTGATGAAGCGCACGGAGAAGGCGAGCGCGGCGAGGCTGACGAGCGCGGCGAGCCCCAGCATGAACACGGAGAGCGCGTCCGCGACGAGCGTGATACCGAACGGTGCAGCCCAGTCAGAAAGCTGGTAGACGATGACGCCGTCTGCGTCCGTCTGCACCGCGTTGTAGAGCACGCCGACGCCGACGAGGTAGCCAACGCCACCGACCAGGCTCAGGGCGCGCTGAATCGAGAGCGAACTGCGGGTGGCGAGCGTCAGGATGGCCGTCACGAGCGCGGTGAGCAGCGGCGCGATGACGAGGTGTGCAGGTTCCATCAGGTGTCACCTCCACGTTCGAGTTCGAACAGGTCGATGGTCCCGTGTTCCTGGTGGACGCGATACGTGAGCACCAGTGCGAACGCCGTCGTCCCGAAGCCGATGACGATGGCCGTGAGGACGAGTGCCTGGACGAGCGGGTCGGTCACGCCCGAGAGGTCGCCGTGGGCACCGTGGGCGAGAATCGGGACCGACCCCGAGAGCCCGCCCATGGTGACGAGGTAGACGTTCGCAGACTGGCTGATGATGGTCACGCCCCAGACGACGCGGACGATGTCGCGTCGCAGGACGAGGAACGTCCCGAGGGCGAACAGCAGTCCGAGGACGGCGGCGAGGACAAACTGCGTCATTCTGCCCCCACCACCCCGAGAATCGTGAGCAGTGCACCGACCACGACGAAGTAGACGCCGAGGTCGAACACGAGCGCCGAGGCGAGTTCGATTTCATGGTAGATTGGAACGTCGTAGACGAACAGGACCGCCTGCGTGAGGAACGGGAAGCCGACCGTCATGGCGACGATGCCGCTGCCCGCCGCGAGGATGAGCCCCGTGGCGAACATCCCGCGATAGTCTTCGACGATGCGCGGCTGGATAACGTCGAGCGAACTTTCTGGCCGGCGATGCAGGAGTTCTTCTTCGAGGTAGGAAAGCCCGAAGATGATGTAGATGAGGGCGAACGCTGCCACCGTGAGGACGCCGGCGATGAAGCCGCCGCCCGGCAGGTTGTGGCCCTGTAAGAGCAGCGCGATGGCTAGAAGCAAGATGAGCGGGACGACGATGCGGGTGACCGTCCGCGAAATGACGGTCGTGTCCTTGTCCGTCATCCGCGCTCACCTCGTCCACGCATGGCGATGAGTGTGAGCACCGACAGCGCAGCCATCGCAACCACCGCGATTTCTCCCATCGTGTCGAACGCTCGGAAGTCCACGAGGATGACGTTCACGATGTTGCCCCCGCCACCGTAATCGACGAGGAGCGGGCCGTGTTCCTCGGGGATACCCGCGCGTTCGATGAAGTAGGTGTAGATTGGGTCGTCCGGCGTCGCGGCCGTCGAGAGCAGGACGGTGAGGAACACCGTCGCGCCGACGACAGCCGAGAGGACGGCGTCGCGTGCCGCCACCGCTCGCCGTGCCGTGCCGTAGTAGGCCGGCAGTTTGTCGAGGACGAGCAGGAAGATGACGAGCACGAGCGTCTCGATGACCAACTGCGTCAGGGCGAGGTCGGGTGCGTTCGCGAGCACGAAGAACACCGCGACCATGAACCCGAGAATCGAGAGCGTGAGTACGCCCGCGATGTGCGAGGGGGCGATGCTCACGGCGACTGCGCCGACGACGGCGACGAGCAACACGAGCACGATTGGGATGCCGAGGCCGATGCCCGTAAACGCGGGCAGGGCGGCCCCTGCCGCGAGGTACGCGCTGAGTGCGAGCACGCTCACGGCCGCGAGCGCCCACGTGACGTAGGTGCGGACGAGGCCGGTCTGAACCTGTGGCATCGAGAGCTGTGAGGCGCTCGTGAGGCCGTAGACCGCGTTGTCGTAGTACCAGTTTGCACGGAGATACTTCACGTCGGTAAGCGCGTTCACGCCCGCGTGAAGGCGGTCGTAGAACGGCCACGCCACCGCGCCGACGGCGATTGTGATGGCGCTCATGATGACCGCCGGCTTGAGTTTCGTCGGCAGACCAATCGTCATGTGGTGGACTTCCTCACCCGGGCCGTGGGCGGGAATCGCGCTCTCGAACACCGACTGGACGATGGTGTCGATGGCCGTCTGCGGACTGATGGAGATGACCAGCGCGATGCCGGCCAGCAAGAGCGGCGGCGCGAGCATCGTCCACGGTGGCGAGTGGACCTCCCCCAGGCCGTCCGGTTTGTCGCCGAAGAACAGCGAGAGGAACTTGATGGAGTAGAGGAAGGTGAAGATACTCCCGAAGACGGCGACGGCGGGGAACACCCACCAGAGGCCGCCCGCGTGCGCGGCGACTTCGTAGGCCGCCTCGAACAGGAGTTCTTTGGAGTAGAAGCCGTTGAACGGCGGGAAGCCGGCCATGCCGAGCGCCGCGACGGCCGTGATGCCCGCCACGATTGGCAGGTCCTTTCTGAGCCCGCCGAGGTCGGAGATGAGTCGCGTGCCCGCCTCGTGGGCGATGATACCGGCGACGAGGAACAGCGCGGCCTTGAACACCGCGTGGTTCAGGATGTGGAACGCGCCGGTCTCCGCGCCGAGTTCGTTCGCGAAGCCGAAGCCGGCGATGATGAGGCCGAGATGTGACGCCGTCGAGTAGGCGAGGAGTTCCTTGATGTCGGTCGCCCCTACCGCGAGGAGGGCGGCGACGGTCATCGTGATGAGGCCCAGCGTGGCGAAGATGAGCATCCACTCGTCGCCGACGAGGAGTGGGCGAAAGCGTCCGACGAGGTAGACGCCTGCCTTGACCATCGTCGCGGAGTGGAGGAACGCCGAAACGGGCGTCGGCGCTTCCATCGCGTTTGGCAGCCAGATGTGGAGTGGCACCTGCGCGGATTTTGCCGCCGCGCCCACGCCGATGAGGGCGATGACGGGCACGAGCAGGCCAGACGAACGCAGGGCTTCGTTCATAGCGTCTGCGTTCTCAATCATCGCGCCCTCGGTGCCGACGAGGGTGAACGTGGCCTCGCCGATGGCTCCCGCCGAGAGGGCGTGCAGGAGCAGGAAGCCGATGAGCATGAACAGGCCGCCAGCGACGGTGATGATCATCGACTTGCGGGCTGCGTACTGCGAACTGCGTTTGCGCTGGTAGTGCCCGATGAGCATGAACGACGAGATGCTTGTCAGTTCCCAGAAGACGAACAGCGCGATGAGGTCAGCGGCGAAGGCGACGCCGAGCATCGACCCCATGAACGCGAGCAGTGAGGCGTAGTACTTTGCCTGGCCCGGTTCGCCGTGCATGTACCCACCGGAGTAGGTGAGAATCAGCACGCCCACGCCGCTCGCGAGGAAGCCGATGAGCAGCGAGAGGCCGTCCACGTACAGCGTGAGCGAGACGCCGAGTTCAGGTATCCAGGGGATGGTCACCGCACCCACGCGGCCGTACTGCGTGGCGACGAGCGCGAAACAGAACAGCGCGATTGCCGCGGCGTAGTAGGCCGTGCGCTCGCCGAGGGCGCGGTACACCACCGGGACGAGTGCCGCGCCGATGAATGGCAGCGCGAGCACCGCGAGCAACGCTTGTGTGTCCGGGGCAGGCGCTGACGTCGCGGCGACGACCCCGGACAAGGGGCCGGAGCCAAGGAGCGAGAGGAGCTCGCGAGCGCCAGACGCCTGCAGGAGTGACAGCGTCTGTGGTAGCACAACTGTCTCTCACCAGTAAATCAACTTAACCGTTCTCAATGCGCGCCGTGAGCGCGTCTCCGCGTGATTTTCCGATTTCCCAAACTCTCCCCCCATCCTTGCCGGAACATACCCACGAAATCCGGACGGTCCTGGGTAAGCGCACATTTCCAGTCGTTAGTCTATAATTAATGTCAACAGAAACATTTAAGATACTTGAATACATTACTAAGGGTGAACACTCTGGTCTGAACTGGAGAGGGGGGAAGGGGATTTGCCAACAAATCTTCGACCAGCTTCAGGTTAACTGGGCGCGGGAATTCGGCCCCGCCACACGAGGTCAGCGTGTCTTTGAGGTAAACACAATGCACTTAAAACAACTCTTTACAGAAGAGGACGCAGTCTCGCCCGTGATCGGCGTTATCTTAATGGTCGCCATCACGGTCATCCTCGCAGCAGTCATCGGTACCTTCGTTCTCGGGCTGGGCGACCAGGTGGGGAAGACGGCTCCGCAGGCGAGCTTCAGTTTCAGCTACGATTCGGGAGCAGATACGCTCACCATTACGCACGAATCTGGTGACAAAATTAAGGCAGCAAACCTTCAAGTCAAAGTAGGAAACACTGCTGCACAAACCTGGCCAGACGATGGTGACTCGTTCGTTACTGCTGGTGATTCAATCACGGTCGGACCTTCCGGCACTCCAGCCCCTGACATCACTCAGACTGTTGGCTCAGGCGACACCGTCCGCGTGCTCTACAACGCCGGCTCTGGTGACAGCTCGACCCTCCAGAAGTGGGTTGGCCCAGACGCATAATCACGCGGTAAAGTTTTCCGAACAGATTTTTGAGAGTCGTAATTATACATACTGAGCGTGAGCCGTCAGACTCGTGTCTGACAGTCGTACAGTGTTTTGTTCTAATTTTTTCGGCGTAGATTTATATCCTGTCAGTGAGAAAAGGGAATTAGCACGCTCAAAGGGGTAAGGCGACACGTGTGTCGAATCGTTAGCTCGGTGCCACGCCCTATCAGAGCGTGCATGGAAACAAAACCATGCAACTCAAACAACTCTTCACAGAGGAAGACGCGGTATCGCCCGTAATCGGCGTCATCCTGATGGTCGCCATCACGGTGATTCTGGCCGCCGTCATCGGCACGTTCGTGCTGGGACTCGGCGACCAGGTCGGGAATACGGCTCCACAGGCCAGCTTCGAATTCGATTATACTGATGATACAAACGCAGATACACTCGCGATTACTCACTCAAGCGGAGATAAAATTAAGGGTGCTGACCTCACCGTGAAGTGGTCTGGTGCGTCCGGAGACGGTGACGCAAGTGGTAGTGCAGTTTGGGGACCAAGCGGAATGGGTGGGGACACAGATGTGTCGGCAGGGTCATCTGTGACACTCAAGGCAGCTACGACCTCTGGTACTACCCTTGACCTCTCAAAAGCAACTGTCCGTGTGGTCTGGCAGTCGGGCAACTCCGACTCCTCGACGCTCCAGAAGTGGACCGGCCCAGACGCCTAATTCGGTAACACGTTTTTTATCTCACTTTGCCCTTATTGTCAGACTAAAATCAATAGAATTCATAATTTATGAAAATACTGAATACCTTTATTACAAGACACTCTAAATGAGTAACTAGCACGCTCAAATCTGGGTACATCGACGGGCAAACGTCGGGCACGTCTGTTGAGCGGAGGCAAATATGTCTGATTTGTCGCTATGACAAATCATTGGAATTGCCATTGGGCGTGCATGGAACCATACCATGCAACTCAAACAACTCTTTACGGAGGAAGACGCGGTATCGCCCGTGATTGGCGTCATCTTGATGGTCGCCATCACGGTCATCCTCGCAGCAGTGATTGGAACGTTCGTCCTTGGTCTCGGGGACCAGGTAGGGAACACTGCACCACAGGCACAGTTCAGCTTCGACTACGATGAAGGCGCTACCAGTTTGGACATCACCCACGAATCAGGAGACAAGATTAAAGGTTCAAATCTTAATGTGAAATCCAGTGCAGGATTTGAACAAACCTGGGATAACTTTAACAGTGGTACTACATTTGTTACTGCTGGTTCATCCATTACGGTAGATTCTACCACAGGAAATGGTGGTGCAGTGGACCCCGGCGATACTATTCGACTAATCTTCGACGATGGTTCGGGGGATACTTCTACCATTCAGACCTGGGACGGCCCAGAAGCGTAATCCAATAACCAAATTTTCGCTTTTTATCGACGTGACATATTCTTCGAGAGCCATCGGTCCTGCAACTCCAAATCTCCACACTCAGATTTTCCACAATCGGGTTCAAACCCCGGAAGAGTACTGTTAATGACCCCGAAAGGGCGAGTGTGGCAAACCGATTGTGGAAAGTGCTTCACAAAGCAACGAGTACCTGAATTGCGCGAGAGCGCTCCAAACATCGAAATTCTACGCTTCTAGCCAAACCAAGACTCTCAAAAACACACCCAATTTCCTCCTCGATTTCCACCACAAACCAAAACCGCAAGACAGCAACCGATTGTGGAGATTCTCTACGCCCAACACACCCAAAATGACGCGAAATCAGCCCACAATCGGGTGTTTTCCACACGCAAATTCTGGGCGTTCAGGCTTTGAAACGCCTGAATTCTAGCTTTCGCGTTCCGCAGAACGCCAATTCACCCGCAAACACCCCAGTTTCCACACTCAGATTCTATCGTCCACACACCCGTCTCTTCCGGGGATTCGGGCCAATTGTGAAGATTCCACCTCGAACCGAATCTCAGTCCTCACCCACCCGAATGACAACATTCACAACACTCATTCAAGCCAACTATTTTATCTCCTAGTACCGCCTTAACTCGAGTAGGCTAGGGATGGGGTAGACGGTTCGCGTCTTCGCTGTTGTGGCCGGGGTGAACCATGATTTGGGGTGTCCGAGTTCGAGATTTAATTAACAGTCCGCAGGGTCGCAACGCGCTCATCGTAGCCGTGGCGCTCCTGTTGCTCGTTCCCCTTTCTGTTGGCTTCCTCGGGTTCGCCGAGATCACGGAGTCGCCGAAACCCGCGCCGTCAGTGGCTCTCAGCTTTGAGTACGACAAAAGCACCGAGACGCTCACTGTCGTTCACGAATCGGGCGATTCGCTCGCGGGCGATAGAATCTGGTTCCGGACGGCGAACGGTCGGTATCTCGGTGAGTGGGAAGGCCCCATCAACGCCGGGGACACGCTTCGACTCGAGGGCGTACCGCCCGAGGCCACCGTCCAGGTGATGTGGCACGCGCCAAAGAGAAACGTCGACATCATCATCACCGAGTGGCACGGCCCGAATGCGAAGGTCTGAGAGCGGTGGTATTTATGGGCTATCCGTTAGTTTTCGAGAACGATGGAACCGGAACGAGTAGTCGCGTCCGCGACCGTTCTCGTGTTGTTGGTCGTGACCGTACTCTCCGGCCCGCTCGTCGGGGCGATTGACCTTACGCCCGCGCCCGAGGAATCGACGCCCGAAGCGCCGATTGGTTCGGGAGCGGTGGATGTGACTGTGCACTCGATTCCCACCGACGGGGTCGCACTCGTTCGCGGTCAGTACGGCGCTGAGTCGTTCTATCTTCGCGTTCCCGATGCACAGATTCGAGTGAATGCGGTCACGGGCCAGCCGATGGTCGTCTACAAGGTACGGATTCCCGACCTCGGGTACACCCACGGGACGACGCTGTTCTTGAGCCCGGAGGACACGGGGAACAAATCAATCGCGCTTCAGCAGAAGGCGCTCGCACCGGGACGGGTGACCGCAGACGAGTACGACGCTGAACTCATTGTCTTGGTTCGGGCCGGCGGCGAGGAGCGCGAACTGGCGCGACAGCCGGTCACTGTCGAGGTGCGCAGATGACCGACCGGACGGACGAATCCCTCGTCCACAAAAGCAAACGAGTCGGACGGCTCATCTTCCGCGACCGCTGGGGCCTGCTCCTGTTCGTCGTCGCCCTCTGGTTTTTCATTGGCTACTGGCGCATCGGTATCTTCATCAGTGATACGTGGACGGTGGTGAACGCCTTCGTCGCCGTCTCCGAGGGGCACCTCTGGCTCGAGAGCTTCCCGTACGGTCCCGGCCCGGACACGCCTGGGATGGTGCTCCTTGACGGCAAACTCTACGGCCGCAACTACGGCCAGATTTTCATGTCGTTGCCCGTCCTCTGGGTGCTGCAAGCCGTCTCCGTCGTCGCCGACCCGCGCATTGCCATCGTCGCCGGTTGGAGTGGTCTCACCCTCGTAGGATTCTATCTCGCGGGTGGATTGACCGGACGGCGCACGCAGTTCACCCTCGTCGGCAGCGGTCTCGCACTCCTCCTGTTCGCGGGAAACGTCGCCCTCGCCGGCCCGCTCGACCCGGTGTGGATGCACCAGGCTGCACTCCAGGTCACGGCAATGGTCGCCGCGGCACTCGTCGGCGTCGTGCTCTATCGGTTGCTCACCGAGTTGTACGACCGACGCGTCGGGCTGGTCACGGGTGCGTTCGCGGTGCTCGCGACGCCGGTCGGGTTCTGGGCGTCGATTCCCAAACGTCACGTGTTCACGACGTTGTTCGCGGTCGGGACGCTCTATTGCTTCTACCGGAGTCGTGAGGGGGATCTCCGAATGCGGGCGCTTGCGTACGTCTTCGTTGGATTGACGGCCTCCATTCAGGGGCTCGAAGCGCTCGTGTTGCTCCTCGCGCTCGGTATCGTCGACCTTCTCACTGCACCGACGAACGACATCCGAACGCTTTCGGTCCTTGGACTCGCGCTCTTCCTCTCGTCGATTCCATTCTTCGCGACGAACTTCCTCATCTCAGGCAATCCGTTCGAACCGCCGCTTCTGTTGCCTCAGTACGACGGTGGCCCGATTCCCGACTCTGGAACGTCGGGTGGAGGGGCGGGCGGTGGAGGGGGTGGCGGTGGTAACGGTGGAGGCGGTAGTTCGGGAGGAAATAGTCCAAGTGGTCTGTGGGTGCTCATCCAGTCGCTGCTCGCCTCACTCAATGGGAAAGTTGCGCTTTTCACGCAAATGGCCACCCGGGGTATCGACACAGCCCTCAACTCTCCTGAACGGTTGTTCCAGACCTACGTTCGACAGGGCTACTACGTGCGCGGTATCGAGATGGACGGCAACGAAGCCATCAACCTCTCGATTCTCGAATCCGCGCCACTGCTCGGCGCACTCACCGCGTTTCCGGTGTATGGTGTCCAGCGACTCCGGTCGAAGAATCGCGTCGCGTCGTGGCTGTCCTCACCTGCAGGGGCGACTGACGTGTTCGTTTTCGTGTACTGCCTGGGCCTCACGGCCGTGTATCTCCCGAACCTCCCGCTTCATGCAACCATCACGGTTCGCTATCTCCTCCCCGTCTTCCCGTTCCTCCTCTACGCGGTGATGCGCCTCCCCTCGGTTCCTCGTGGCGTCGAGAACGAGTTTGCGACGCTCGCGTGGGCCTACACCGCGACGATACTCGTCGGTGGGCAATTGCTCGTCCTCCTCCTGCTCGTCCAGCGGCCCGCGCTCGGCGAGGCGGTGCAGCTGCACGCACTGCTTGGCATCGGGGTCGGACTCGCCTTCGGGCTGTGGGCCGTCTGGCGTCTTTTCACCGACCGCGGCGACCGACTGGGAGCCGCGCTGTTCGGCCTCACCGCTGGTGTCGGGACGCTGTTTCTCCTACTCTCGGGTATCGAATACTTCGCCTACGCCGGGGATTTCGCACTCCCATTTGTCGGGTGGCTTGCGGAGAAACTCCCGTTGCTGGCCGGATAATCGTCAGTTTTTACCGGGGGGTTGTACTACCCACGACATGGACCAGTTGAAGCAGTCTCTGCTTGAGGCCCCTATCATCGAGAAAAACGGGTATCAGTACTTCGTCCACCCAATCAGCGACGGCGTTCCGATGTTGGAGCCGAGTCTGCTCCGTGAGATCGTCATCAAGATCATCCGCAAGGTGAGCTTAGAGGACGTAGACAAGATCGTCACGCCCGCGGCGATGGGCATCCACATCTCCACTGCCGTCTCCCTGATGACGGACATCCCGCTCGTCGTCGTCCGCAAGCGCCAGTACGGCCTCGAAGGCGAGATGGCGCTCTCGCAGGTCACGGGCTACTCCGAGAACGAGATGTACATCAACGACGTCGACGAGGGTGACCGGGTCCTCCTGCTCGACGACGTGCTCTCGACGGGCGGCACGCTCAAGGCGCTCACGGGCGCACTCGAAGAGATTGGCGCGGATGTCGTGGACGTCGTCGCGGTCATCAAGAAGGTCGGCGGCGAGAACAAAATCGAGGGGACGGGCTACAACGTCAAGACGCTCATCAACGTGGACGTCCGGGACGGTAAAGTCGTCATCGTGGACGAACACGGCGACAACTAACCGTCAGATTAGGCGGTCAGTTTCTCTCCGGGCGTGGCGCTTATGCGCCACGGGCCAATATCCTGGGCTACAATGCCATCAGCACTGTTTGTCGTCAGCGAATCCGGGTATTGGGGCGAAGAATGCATCGAACCGCTCACCCAACTCAGCGACGCGGGCGTCGACGTGACGGTGGCTACACCGTCCGGGTCACCGCCCGTCATCGACGAGCGGTCGGTAGACCCTGATGACATCGGCGAGGAGCAGGCTGAACACATCATGGACATCCACGAGAACGACGAGCGACTCAACAATCCGATTCCGGTCGCCCAAGCCGACGCGAGCGACTACGAGGCCGTCGTCTTCCCCGGCGGCCACGGCACGGTGTGGGACATCAACCAAGATGTCCACGCACGCACGCTCCTGCGCGACGCCGTCGAGGGGTCGGGCACGGCGCTCGTCATCTGCCACGCGGTAGGCATCCTCGCGTTTACCCGCGACAGCGACGACGGCTTCCTCGTGGAGGGGCGCGACGTCACCGGCTTCCCGAACGCGTGGGAACAAGACATCGTCGACGACGATGATGTGCTCCCCGACGGGACGAAACTGCCCTACTGGGTCGAAGACGAGGTCGTCGCCGCGGGCGGCAACTGGGATGCAGAACTCGATTCGGACACCAGCGTGACTGTCGACGGCGACCTCGTCACGGCGCGTGGGCCGGGCTCCTCGGCCGCAGCCGCAGAGACGCTGCTCGACGAATTGAGCATCGAGCAATAATCAGGCGACTTCAGTCGATTCAGACGATTAGTTTTCTGTTTTCGTAGTAGTCAATCAGTCACTCGTTTTCGTGGACGCGCCAGGTCACGAGGCTCTCTGAGGCGTAGTTAAAGAGGAACGCGACACCGATGCCGACGTTGTTGGCGATGGGGTACCAGACGCCGAACTCACCGTTTAACACCAGCAGGACGGCCCACGCGATGGCGACGCCGCCGACGCGCACGAGGTTGGATTTCAGGAAGCGTTTTACTAACTCGCCGGGACTCGACTCACCCCACCGCGAGAACGTCCAGTTCTCGTTTACGAGGAACATCACGACGATGGCCGTCTCTGCGCTGCCCACCTTCGCTATCCAGAGGGGGATTTCGAGCAGGCCGTGGAGGACGAACAGCGCGGCGTTGTCGAACAGGAGGCCGACGATGCCGACGGAGAGAAACTGCCCGAAACGCACTCCTGAAAGCAGCGACTGGACGAGGTTCCAGAGCGTCCCGCGCTCGTCTGGCTGACTCACTGCGTCCCCTCCACCGTCGCTATCCCCACCGCCCCACAGAGAGACCTCTTCATTGACTGAGACTCACCGCGAGCGGGGGTAAATATCTGCTGTCTTGCCGACCAGAAGACACTTATCTCGACCGTGATGTAGGAGGATTGAAACCATCCACATGGAGTTCGCCCTCGCCCTCTGGTGGCTGGTGGCGTTCGCGGCCCTCACCCTCGCAGGTGCTCCCCTCGCAGCCCTCGCCTTCCCCGGGTTTCGTGACCGCGGCGCTACCTTCGCCCTGCCCCTCTCACTGGCCGTACTGACAGTCGTGACCTTCCTCCTCGGCCACGTGTTTTTCACCTTCTGGACCGTTCTCATCGCCCTCTGGGTACTCCTGTTGGGCACTGCACTCGCACTCAGACGCGGCGTCTCGCTCTCGCTTTCCCACTACGCAGAGACGATGGTCGTCTTCTCGCTCGCGTTCGCCTTCCTCGTCGCCGTCCGCGCCGTAGACCCCGCAGTCCACGCCCCGGGCGGGGAGAAGTTCCTCGATTACGGCCTCCTCCAGACGCTCCTGCGTGCGACCGTCCTTCCGCCCGAGGACTTCTGGTTTGCCGGCGAGCGCCTGAACTACTACTACGGCGGCCACCTGCTCACGGTCGCCCTCGCGTGGCTCACGGGGACCGAAGCCCGCTTTGCGTACAACCTCGCGCTCGCTGGCTTCTACGCCACGCTCGTCACGGGCGCGTACGGCCTCGCGGCCACGATTGCCGCACACCATGGGAGTTCACCCCGCAAAGCCGGAGCCCTGAGCGCCTTCTTCGTCGGCTTCGCCGGGACGCTCGCCACGCCCGGTCGGCTGCTGCTCGGCGTCCTTCCCGATGACCTCGCCGCCCGCTTCGGTCACGTCTTCCTCGATGGGATTCGAATGCCCTACGAGGAGGCACTCGTCGTCGCCACGAATCCAGAGACGCTCAGCTACTGGTTTGGCCGGTACATCATTCCAGACACCATTCACGTCACGCCGTTCTGGGAGTTCCTGAACGGCGACCTCCACGCTCACCTCATGAGCACGCCGTTTCTCGTGTTCACGGCGGCGCTCTGTTACGCCTACACCCGGACGCCTGCAGACGCATTGCTCCGTCGCCGTCTCCTCGTCTTCGGCGCACTCCCCGCGATGGCCGGCCTGCTCACGTACATCAACACCTGGTCGGGACCGACCGCGCTCGGCCTCACCGGCCTGACGCTCGTCTTCGCGCCGACGACACCCCGCAGTCTCCTCACTGGTTCCACCAATTCGACCACCGACCAGTCGCTCCGCGGTGAATGCACCCGACTCGTCACCGCCGGCCTCCTCCTCGGTGGCGTCGCCCTGCTCGCGGCGCTCTGGGCAGCTCCGTATCTCGTATTGAGCCGCCCCCCGAACGAGGGTCTCGGCGTCCTCCCATCGCGGAGCGACCTCAGCGGCCTGCTGCTCGTCTATGGCCTCTTTTTCGCTATCTTCGCCCGCTACTTCGCGCCCCGAGTCACCGCACTCCTCCGCGAGCACGATCTCTGGCGCGCGGAAACCGTGGTCGTTGGAGCAGTCGTGATTGGTCCCGGAACGTTGCTTGCAACCCAGTTCACTGTCGGAGCTATCCTCCTGCTCCTCTCGTTTCTCGCAGTAGGGTGGTTCTTGCTCCGAACCGACCGCGACGTGGGCTTCGAGACGCTCCTGTTCATCGCCGGCCTCGGCCTCCTACTCATCGTGGAGTTCGTCTACGCGAAAGTGTGGCCCCACGACCCGAACGCACTGCGCTGGAACACCGTCTACAAGGTGTCGATGCAGGTGTGGGTGCTCTGGGGCGTCGGCGGTGCAGTGGCACTCGCCCGCGCCCTCGACGGGGGTTCTCCCCTGGAGCGGTCACTGTTGCCAACAGTTTCTCGCAGTCGCGGGAGAACCGTCGCGAACGTCGCCCTCGCCGTGCTCGTCCTCTCGTCTGCGACCTTCGGCGGCCTCGCGCTCGCAAAGCACTTTGGCGGGCCACTCACCGCAGACCGACCTGTCGAACCAACCCTCGACGCCACGCGCTTCGTCGAGCAATGGCACCCCGACGAGGCCGCCGCCTTCGAGTGGCTGAGCCAGCGCGAGGGGCAACCGAACATGGTCTCACACCCCGGAGCCACGTACACCTGGGCGAACCCCGCGTCCGTGTTCACGGGCATCCCCACGATGGTCGGCTGGGAACACGAAAAGGGCTACCACGGCGAGGAAGCCGTCGAAATCCGCGAACGCCGCGTGAAGACCATCTACGTCGGGAGCTGGGACATCGCCGCCCAGCACCTGCTCACCTACGACATCGAGTACATCTACGTCAGCCCCGCAGAGCGAGACGCCTACGACGTGCGCGACTTCGCCGCCCAGGAGGGCATCTCCGTGGCCTTCCAGCATGGCTCGGTCACCATCTACGCCGTCGACCAGTCGGTGCTCCGCGAGCGATACGGGAAATCGTGAGCAGGCGGCGGGAACGCTTTTGCACCAACTCTGAGTCCATCCGGAAGATGACCGACTACGACGCCGTCGTCTACGATTTAGACGGCACGCTCGTCCCCATCGCCTCTGCAGTCCCAACACGCCACGTCTTCGATTCGATGGCGGTCTGGAGTAACGCTACGCTCTCAGGAGCGCCACGAAGAGTGCCGGTAACTGGCTTGTACGGTTTCGCACTCACCCGAAACCTGATCTTCTCGTCTTCGATCGAGAGGGTGTACCCTTCAGTGAAGTTCATTCGCAGAGGATATGGTCCGAACTTGGTGTGACTTGGCTCGTTGTAGTCGTCGTGCGTGAGGTACTGCTCGTAGGCATTGTAGGCCTTCGCGACGATGCGCTGAGTAGTGTTCTTCACGAGCGCTGCCTCGTCTTCTACCTTCGACGAAATCTCGGTCCAATTCAGCCCCGTTTTCGCGAGGCGAATCGTCTCGTTGTACACGTTTCGGGCTTCAACATACGCCTCGTGGAGCAGTTGCTCGTCACCGTTGCATTCGAGCTGAAAGACAAGCGTCTTCGTCAATTGCTTCGCCACACCCTCTGTGGCCCCGTTATCGTTTATAAGGCTCAGCGTACTGGATGCCGGTTACTGAAAGATTACTACCTGAAATGCAGTTCTGC
Source organism: Haladaptatus sp. QDMS2 (assembly GCF_029338295.1). Classification (NCBI taxonomy): domain Archaea; kingdom Methanobacteriati; phylum Methanobacteriota; class Halobacteria; order Halobacteriales; family Haladaptataceae; genus Haladaptatus; species Haladaptatus sp. QDMS2. Next base: position 1,691,523 of record NZ_CP119791.1, on the reverse strand, counting down.
TTCTTCCTAAGAACCACTTTCCAACCTCGTATCATCTAACAGTGTGGAAGTTGCGTGTCTTTGAGCAAAGCAACCACAGACACCTACCTAAAGCTATACACGAAAAAATACAAGGATGGGAGCGGGTTGAGAAGAAACATGTCAACCCGACGATGATAGCGAGAGGTAGATTTGAACTACCGATCTCCGGGTTATGAGCCCGGCGGAATCTCCTGGCTATCCCATCTCGCTACTACAGTGTATTCGAGCACCCCCATTAAGGGTTGTGATTCTGCCGCCGTGTGCGACATTTTGCCTGCCGTGGAGGCGATACCTGTCACACACCCGGCCTACCTCCGACTGCGGGCACTTTAGTCGTCTTTCGTCCCGAGATCGACCAGCGCCGTCGGCTGGTCGCGGCGGTTGGCGATGGCCTGGTGGAACCGGTCCTGACTGACGAGTTTCGCGCGGTGGCGCGAGACGAACAGGCCCTTGGCGAGGGCTTTCGTCGTGCCGACGGGGTCGACGGTCGAGTCGGGCTGGTCGTGCCACTCGACGGGGACTTCGGTGACGCGCTGGCCGAGTGCGCCGGCCATGGCGATGAGTTCGACGTCCCACGCGAAGCCGGGTTCGTAGAGGTGTTCGCGGACGGCGGCCCAGGCGTCTGCGGTCATCGCCTTTGCGCCACACTGGTAGTCGTAGAGGTCGACGGTGAGCAGGCGACGGGCCATCCATGCAAATGCGTCGCCGAGGCGGCGGCGGGCGAGCGTCTGGTGACTCTTGACGACGGCGTCGGGGTGTCTGCGCGACCCGACGCTCAGGTCGGCTCGGCCGTCGAGGACGGGTTTGACTACGTCCGCAATCGATTTGGCGGGCGTCGCGCCGTCAGCGTCGGCGAAGGCGTAGACGTCGGTGTCGAGGGCTTCGAAGCCGGCGGCGATGGCCGCGCCTTTGCCGCGACGAGCGTCCACGGCGTTGACGGTTGCGGGGAGCGAGGAGAGAGCGTCGACGACCCCCGGGCGCGGGTCGTCGAGTTCGATGCGAATCACGGCGGGCGAGAGGGTCTCGTCGAGCGCCCGGACGAACGCCTGGAGCTGTGAGACGTTTGGCTGGAACGCAGGAACGACGATGCCGACAGACCACTCCATCTTAATTACGTGACAATCGCTGAGGCTAAAAGCGATTCGCCTTCGAGCGCAGGGCGGGCGATTCTGGCATCCACAAGAGGTATAATTCCTCCTGTCCGTTCTCTCGGATAATGGAAGTCGGTCTCGTCGCGCTCTGGCTCGCGGTGTATCTCTCACTCTGGGCGCTTTCCATGCCGCTCGCCGCGCTCATCTTCGACCGGGTCGCAGACCGCGGGGCGGGCCTCGCCCTGCCGCTCGGTCTCGGCATCATGACGCTCACCGCCTACTGGGTGGGCCACCTCGCCTTTGGCTGGGTTGCCCTCGCCGCAGGGCTTGTCGTTCTCGTCGCCGGTTCTGCGTTCGCCCTCTCTCGGGGCGTCGAAGTGGGGTGGCGCGACCGCATCGACGTACCCCTGCTGTTCACGCTCGCGTTTCTGTTCATTATTGTCGTCCGCGGGGCGGACCCCGGTGTCTGGCCCGGCGGCGGTGAGAAGTTCCTCGACTTCGGCCTGCTGAAGACGCTGCTCCGGTCGCCCGTGTTGCCCCCTGAAGACTTCTGGTACGCGGGCGAACCGGTGCGCTACTACTACGGCGGCCACCTCATCTCCGCGTTGCTGACGATTCTCACGGGAACCGAGACGCGCTTCGCGTACAACCTCGCGCTTGCGGGCTTCTATGGAATGCTCCTCACGGCAGCGTACAGCGTCGCCGGAATGGTCGCCGGGAGCTTCGATGTTTCGCGGCGGACGGCCGGCCTCTTTGCGGTCTTCTTCGTCGGCTTTGCGAGCAACATCCTCACCGGGTTGCAGGTGCTCGTCTGGGCGCTTCCCGACGCCATCGGCGGGCCACTCGGACAGGCCATCGCCGCGAACCTCCACGAACTCGCCGCAGAGAAAGTGGTCGCTCCACCGAGTGAGTTCGCCTACTGGCATCCGAGTCGCGTGATTCCGGGCACCATCAACGAGTTCCCCTTCTTCGCCTGGCTGAACGGCGACCTCCACGCCCACATGATGAGCACGCCGTTTCTCCTGCTCGGCGCGGGCCTCTTGTTTGCGTACTTCCGGACGCCCGAGCGGGAGGTGACCCGACGTCGACTCCTCGTCTTCGGGGCGATTCCACCGCTCGCGGGCTTCATTGCCGTCGTCAACACCTGGTCGTTCCCGACCATCGTCGGGTTGACGTGGCTCTCTGTCGCGTTCGCCCCTGCACGACCGCTCTCGCTGTTGCCAACGTCGGTCGTCACGCGGGCCGAGCGCCTCGACTCACCGATTACCCGCGAGGGGTCGCGACTCGGTGGCGCACTCGGCGTCGCCCTTCTCGTGCTCGTCGGCGGGCTTCTCTGGACGCTCCCGTTCTGGCTCGGGACGGCGAGCGGCCGAAGTATCGGCTTCTTCCCAGAGCGAAGCCCGCTCGCGGGCCTGCTCGTGGTCCACGGCGCGTTCCTCGCGGTGTTCGTCCCCTACCTCCTCGCGCACGTCAAGCCCGAGATAAAGAAACACGCCGCCCAGACCGGTGTGGTCCTCGCGCTGTTCGTCCCGACGGCGTGGCTCGGTGGTCTGGCCGCCATCGCCGTCTTTGCCCCGCTGCTCGTCGTCGGCTGGGTGCTGTTGCGCCTCCGCGACGACCTCGGCTACGAGACAGTGTTGCTGCTCGCCGGCCTCGGCCTCGTCCTCATCGTCGAGTTCGCCTTCGTCCAGGAAGACGCCGCCCCCGGCCGGTTCAACACGGTGTTCAAGGTGTACATGCAGGTGTGGGTGCTCTGGTCGGTCGCCGCCTCCATCATGCTCGCACGCCTTCTGGGCGGCGGACGCGCCATCCCGACCAGTTGGCGCAAGGGCACCGCGGTACTCGCCGCACTGCTCGTCGTCTCCACGTCGTTCTACGGCGCGTTCGCCCTCGCGGGACACTTCGACGATGGCGCGACCGACGACATGACTCTCGACAGTCTCCAGTATGTCTCCGTTTATCACGCGAGCGAGGTCGAGGCCATCCACTGGCTCGACGAGAAGGAGGGCCAGCCACACATCATCGAAGCACCGGGGCGGGCCTACCGTTGGTCGAACGCACCCTCCGCGCTCACCGGCTTGCCGACCGTCCTCGGGTGGACTCACGAAATCGGCTATCGCGGGCAGGCCGCCTACGACGAGCGGGTCGGCGACGTCACGCAGTTCTACACGGGTACGCCCGACCAGCAGGTCGCGGTCCTCGAACAGTACGACGTGCGCTACATCTACGTCGGGCCACAGGAGCGCGAAGCCTACGACCCCGGCGACTTCTCACGGCTGTCCGGGGTGAGCGTTGCCTACGAAAGTTCGCACGTGACGATTTACGAAGTCGACCAGAACCAGCTCGCAGCGAGTTAACGCATTCCCGGCGGCGGTCTGCGCCGGTCGTCGTCCATATCCACGCTGAGACCGAGGTCTTCGCGGCGTTCGCGCAGGACGCGAATTTGCCGGAGATAGTAGAACGCCCCGACGACCCCCGCGATGGCGAGGCCGGCCGCCGCCGTCGCGAAGATGGTCAGGTCGCGGTCAAGGTACCAGCGGAGGACGATCGCCCGACTCTGGACGTCATCCCACGTGATGTGGACGCGATTGTCTTCGAGGCGCGTCTCGTAGCCACCGGGCTGGACCTGCGCGAGCGGGACGTAATCGACGCGCATGCCGGGCGGCAAGATGACCTCGTAGGTGCCCGTCACGAACGTCGGCGTCGCGAAACTCTTGCCCTGTGCCGCGCCGGTGAACGCGACTTTGCCGTCTGCGGCGGGGAGGCCGACGATGAGACGGTTGCGCGTCTGTGAAACGTCGAGCGCGGAGGCGTTTACGACCGTGCCGTTTTCGTACTGGAATTTGAGCGCGGAGATTTCGAGCGGGCGTTCGGTGCCGAAGCCGTCACGCTCGTAGAATTCGATTTCAGACTGATTCGAGACGACGTACACCGACTGGTACTCGCCGCTTCGGACGTCGATAGTAGCGTTTGCCGACGTGTTCCAGTCGTACGATGCATCCTCGTTGAGACGTTGCTGGTCGACCTCGCCGGGACCGAAAATCCCCATACAGCCTGCTGATGCGGTGAGCAAGACGAGCAGAGCGAGGGCGAGCAGCCGGCGTCTCATGGAATTACACAGAGGAGTTCTGCGGGGACGTATTCACCGATACTGGCGAGCAGTCCCGGCGGGTCGGTCCCTTCCTTGCAGACGATGCTCTGTTCTAACAGGCCGAGGCGTTCGACCGTCACGATGTCCTGTGCGTGGCCCGCACGGTTAACCGTGGCGCGAACCTCGCCACGGGTGGCGTTGTTCACGTTCACGCGTCCGAGGCCACGAGTCCACTCGTAGAGGTCGTCGCGCTGTTCGTCGGCCAGCCGACACGGCTCGCCGTAGACGAACCGAAGTGGCATGTGCTGGACGAGGCCGTAGCGTTTCCGAATCTGTTCGGGCGTCCCCGCTCCGAGGCCAATCTCGTCAGCGGGAATCCGAATCTCGCGGCCAGCATCGAGGATGAAGCCGTCGTCGTCCCAGTGTTCGAAGGTACCGACGTAGGTCTCGCCCTCGGCGAACGAGTCGGTAATCTCCCCCCACGACTCGCGGAGGGCGTTTCTGGCGACGGTGGCGTCTGGGCCGTCGAGCGTCACCGACGGGAAGTCGTTGTCGAGTATCCCGATGGTGTAGGTGACGTCCAAGTCGCCGATGTCGTTGTCGATGAGCGAGCGAAGGCCGTCAAGCGACCGCTCTCTGGCCTCTCCTTTTACGTACAGTTTCGTTGCGAGTACTACCATTCAGATGTCTACGTTGAGTTCGTCTCGGAGGGCGTCGATTCGGTCGTCCATCGCGTCGACGAGCCGCGAGTTGTCCATCGATTCGAGCGGCGAGCCACATTCCGGACACTGGAAGCCAAAGTCCATCGCCTCGCCGAATTCGAAGCGAATGGAGTCCACTTCACAGAGGAAAAATTCGTTGTTCTGTTCGTATTCACGGCGCTCTTCTAACGCGCCAAGCAGGCGCTCCATCTCGTCAGCCAGGTTCTCCGGAATCGTCTCGTATTCGAACGTCCAGAGGTAGGTGAGCCAGCCGGAGTCCTCGTCGCGGAGCCGTCGGTAGCTCGCAAGGTCGTTCTCGTAGAGGATGAACAGGGCGCGTCGCACGTCGTTGAGCTCGAGCCCCAGATCCTCCGCCAATTCCTCGTCAGTCACCTCGCCGTCAGGCGGCGCGGCGGCGACCGGCATACCCGTCGGTCCAACCAACTCGTGAAGATATTTTTGGATGACAGGGTCCTCGAGCAGCTCCTCAAAAGCCATTACCAGAACGTGGTGCGCTCAGCAGTTTAAAACCATCGGGTGCGCGGTTGCGTCGTGTCGTCCGTCACGGACCGTTTCGAGACGCCGAACACGCGATTTGAGCGGTGGGCGTTACCTCGTCGTCGCACCACCGCGCCACCGGGTGACAGCGACAATCAGCACCAACAGGACCAGGCCAACCAGAACGCCGAGACTCCCGCCAACCCACAGGCCGAAGTGATTTGCAAATCCGAGCAGGTACGGAACGACGAGGATTGCGATAACGAGGTACAGAAGGCGTTCGATGCGGGTCACTCGTTGTTCGAGCGTGGTGTCCGCCATGTTTCGACAACGTGGCAGTTTGGTGATAAATTATGCTGCTCTCGCCCATGTGTGCGAAATCCGTTAACCTAGGTTCAGTCAATCGACGCAACACCCTTGTATACGGGCCTGTATACAACCGCTATGAGCAAGAGTATCCGAGTCAAAGACGACACCCATGCAGCGCTCGCAGCGCTCAAGGGAAGCGACGAGACGTTCGACGACTTGCTCTCTCGACTCATCGAAGAACGGCGGGAGACCGTCCGAGACGGTGCCGGACTCTGGAAAGGGACAGACGCCGCACAGAAAGCCCGCGATGCACGAAAAGACATGAAGCAGGGCGTCGGCACTCGATGACGCTCTACGACAGCAGCGTCCTCATCGACTATCTCGATGGGACCGACGAAGCCATCGACTACGTCGAGAGTCACCTCGACGAACGCGCAATTGCACCCCCCACTGGTGATGTTCGAAGTCTACCAGGGAGAAGTTTTCAAAGCCGGCCCCGCAGATGTTGACGCCCTCGAAGATGCCCTCGAGTGGGTGGCCGTTATCGAAGAGACAGCTAACCTGGAACGCGCCGCAGCAAAACTGCAGAACGACCTGCACCAGCGTGGCCAGGCACTCGCTGCGCGAGACGCATTCATCGCTGGCACTGCGAAGGGGCTCGATGAGCGACTCGTTGTGGCTGACTCGGATTTTGACGTCGCTGGAATCACCGACATCCTCGACATCGACTTCATCTGAGTGTGGCCATTATCTCGAAACGAACTCTCGGGACATCGTTTCCGGAGAAGACTGCGAAAATCGACCGATTTTGCTCCTTCTACTATTGAAACCGCGGATTTCTGCTCGAACGTCAGTGAGAACAGCGACCGCTCACTCCTCGACCGGTTCGACGCGCTTGCCCTTCTTCTGGGGAATGACGCGCTTTTTCGCCCCGATCCACTCGCGCTCTAATTCACGGCCTTCGAACAGGCGGTCTAAGAACACGGCAAGGCCGGCTACTTCAGAATGCGGTTGATTAGTCACGCCGACGTTCCAGTCTGCGGCGTCGTATACTTCGAAGGGAACCTTCTCCGCGCCGACGACGACGAGCAGGGGTTCTTCGGCGTGGGCGGCGCGGATGTCGGCTTCAACGTCCTGGACGCGCTCGCCGTACATCGTGAGGTGGACGATTTTTCCCTCCCAGTCGCGGATGACCGGGCGGTGTGAGGAGACGACTTCCACGTCGTAGGGGCCGCCAAAGCGGTCGGTGATGTCTTCGATTGTGTCCTTCGAACTCTCGGTGTCGACGAGGATGACGCGGTCTGCGCCGAGCGCTCGGCCCGTGAGGCCGACGTGCGTGGTCATCCGCTCGTCCCGACCGGGGCGGTGACCCAGCCGAAGGATGACGACTTCGGGTTCTCCCTGCATAGACGAGCAAAGCGGCGGCGACGGTTAGGGGGTTTCGGATTGGGACGTTCGGGTTTCGACACGGTGGAGAAACGTCTGTAATTCGGCGAACGCGGCGTCGTACTGGTCGCGGAACACCGAGTGACCGGCATCGTAGATGTGGACGAGTCTGCCGTGTCTCAACGGCTCTGCTGCGGCCACGTCAGCTGCTCGAACCTCCGTGTCGGCATCGGATTTCAACACGAGCGTCGGGCACTCGATTTTCGGGAAGGCGTCCGCCGTCCGCGGATACCCTTCCCGAGCGATTTCGACGATATGTGGGTGACACTCCGTGTTCGCGATGGCAATTTGACGGGCGGCGTTCGGCCCGTACTGCTCGTAGTCGCTCGCGAGTTCTGCGACCGTCTGTGAGTCGATGGCTTCGAGTCGGTCTCGAACGAGCGCCACCCGTTTTTCGGCCTCGATTTCGTGATGACCACGCAGGTTGGCAGGGTCTTCGAGGACGAGGGCACGCGGGAGGTCGGGATGGGTCGCGGTCGTCCACGCCGCCGCAGACCCACCCATCGAGTGACCAAACAGGATGGGGTCTTCGAGGTCGAGGTGGTCTACAACACCGACGAGGTCTGCAACCCGGTCGTCGATTGTGTACCCGGCTTCGGATGCATCCGACATTCCGTGGCCGCGAGCATCGTAGAGGATGACCTCGTAGTCGTCGGCCAGGTCGTTCGCCAACTGCGCCATACACGGCGCGTTCTCGTAGAAGCCGTGTGCCATGAGGAGTGGCGGGCCGTTCCCCGTTCGGTAGCACTGGAGGTCGACTCCGTTGACTGGAATCGTCGCTTCTGCCCACTCGTAGGGGAGGCGCATACCCGCACAATCAGACCGGGGGAGAAAAGTCTATCAATCGAACGCGATGGTGAGAGGCGAAAAAGGCGGGAGACGGCGTCCCGAATTATTCGAATAGCGCGCCGACGCCAACGCGGTCGGTCTTGCCGACGTACTCAGAGAGGAGGTACGCGCTCAGGCCCATGATGGTGGTGCCGACGGCGAGTGTCACCCACGGCGACAGCGCGGTGTAGCCGCTCACGAGGAAGCCAAGCGTCCCCACCACGGCGGCGAGAATCGCGTACGGCATCTGCGTGGCGACGTGGTCTACGTGGTCGCTCGCAGCGAACATCGAACTCATGACCGTGGTGTCGCTGATTGGCGAACAGTGGTCTCCGAACAGCGACCCGGTGAGGATGGCCGCGATGGCCAGCGTGAGGGTCGCGTTCAGTTCGACGGCGAGCGGGACAGCGACCGGGAACAGAATCCCCATCGTCCCCCACGAGGTCCCGATGGCGAAGCTGATGAGCGCGGCCGTGAGGAAGATGACGGCCGGGAGCAGCGGGGCGGTGATGATGCCCTCTGCGACGCTCACGACGTACGGGCCGACGCCGAGCAACTGGCTCACGTTTCCGATCGTCCACGCGAGCGAGAGGATGGCGACCGGGAACATGACCATCTTGAAGCCCTCGAAGATGGCGTCGCTGACCTTGTCGAGGCCGATGCGGGCGTGACCGACGAGGATGGTGAGCATCGTCGCACACCCGGCGAACGCCGCCCAGAGGATGGCGTCGGCGGTTCCCGCTTCCTTCAGCGCGTCTGCGTAGGACCCGAGGAACGCAGACACTGCACCGAGGCCGCTGGTTCCGGCGAGCGCGGCGTTCGTCTTCGCCGGGCCACCACCGGTCCACCACAGACCGACGAGTGTGACCACGACCAGCGCGAGGATTGGTGCGGCGAAGTACCACCAGCGTGGACTCACGTGCTCGGGCGTCTCGATGTCGCTCGCCTGCGTCTCCATGAGCGGCGAGGCGTCGTCGCGCATGAGTTTGCCTTCGTTTTGTGCGCGCTCTTCTGCCTTCTTCATCGGCCCGAAGTTCCAGTCGGTGAAGACGACGATGTAGACGAGGATGAGCGCGAACACGCTGTAGAACCGGAACGGGATGGACGCGACGAACACGACGAACGCGTTTTGCTGAATCCCGAGTGCGTCGAACTGCTGTTGGATGAGGCCCACCTCGAAACCGAGCCACGTCGAGACGACGGCGATAGAGGCCATCGGTGAGGTGGTCGAGTCGAGGAGGTAGGCGAGTTTCTCACGCGAGATGTCGAACTGGTCTGTGACCGGGCGCATGACCGACCCGGAAATCATCGTACTCGCGTAGGAGTCGAAGAAGATGAGCGTCCCGAGGAACGCCGTGCCCGCTTTCGCCTGTCTGCGCGTTTTGATTCGCTTCACGATTCCATCGGCCACCGCTCGCATTCCCCCCGAGAGGAACACCATGCCCAGTAACGCACCGACGAGGAAGGTGAACAACAGGAGTTTTGCATTGAACGCGGAGGTGACGTTCGATACGACGAGTGCGAGCGATTTTGCGCCTCCTGCGATTGGATTCCACCCGACAAGGATGGTCGCTCCGAGCCACACACCGGCGAACAGGGACAGTAACGCCTGTCGCGAGATGAGGGTCAGGACGATTGCCAGCAACGCAGGCAGCAAACTAATCAACCCGTACGTCTCAGTTGGCATTCTGTCTGGTATTGCAGAATTTCACTAATAATTGTTCTGGCTCTTGGACACCCATCCAGAAATCGCGAGTGTTTGTGCATTGATGCCTAACCACAAATTCTCCGTACCGACCCAGAACGACTTTGAGCACCCCGACAAATCTCGGCGCATGAAGCTTTCCGGCAAGCGCATCCTCGTCACGGGCGGTGCGGGTCTCATCGGCTCGCGGATGGTCGCCCAGTTGCTCCCCGAAAACGACGTCGTCGTCGCCGACAACCTCTCGAACGGCATCCGGTCGAGCGTCCCCGACGACGCTGAATTCGTGAACGCCGACCTCACCGACGAATCAGCCGTCGGGGACGTCATCACCGACGACCTCGATGCCGTGTTCCACTTCGCCGCAGCGGAGAAGTACGTGAACTCGGACGAACCGCGCAAGCAGTTCGAGGTGAACGGTGACATCACGTACAACATCTTAGAGCGGATGGACGACGTTGGCGTCTCGAACATCGTCTACACCTCCTCGTCGACGGTGTACGGCGAGGCCCCGCGTCCGACGCCAGAAGACTACGCCCCACTCGAACCCATCAGCATCTACGGCGCGGCGAAACTCGCAGAGGAGAGTCTCCTCTCTGTGTTCGCCCACTCCTACGACTTCACCGTGTGGAACTTCCGCTTCGCGAACATCGTCGGCCCGCGCTTTGGCCACGGCGTCGTCCCAGACTTCGTCGAGAAGTTGCAGGCCGACCCCGAGAAACTCGTCATCCTTGGCGACGGTCGCCAGGAGAAGTCCTACATGCACGTCGATGAGTGCGTCGAAGCCATCGCCCACGTCGTCGAACACGCAGACGCGCCGATGAACTCCTACAACCTCGGTACCCGGACGACCACCTCAGTCACGACCATCGCGGACATCGTCGCAGACGAGATGGGCCTCGACCCCGAATACGAGTACACGGGCGGCGACCGTGGCTGGACCGGCGACGTGCCGAAGATGCGCCTCTCTATCGAGAAACTCTCTGCACTCGGTTACGAGCCACGGCTCTCCTCACACGAATCGGTGCGGAAAGCGGTACAGGAACTGCTCGAAAACCCCGACCAGGAACACTAACCGACTGGTGTTACTGATTGGTGTTACTGCCCAGTCACACCGAGAATGTCGTCCGTTCTTCCTCGGCTTCCATCGTCCGGAGTTCGCAGACGACTTCGTACTCGCCGGGGTCTGGGTCCTCCCACTCCGCTTCGATATCGACTGTGTCTCCGGGTTCGATATCCTGATTCGTGAGCACCTGGGCGAACATGCGCCCGTCCGACCAGCGCCAGCGTTCCTCGTCGCCGTCTAAGACGACAAAGTCTGCCTTCCCCGAATCGCGAAAGGTGAGCGAGACGGTGTCCTCGCCAGTGTTCCTGAGCGTGAGGACGAAATCGACGCTTCCGTTCGTGGACGTCGCGGTGAGCGATTTTTCGAGCGTCATGTCCGGATAGAGGCGGTGGTGTAGTTTAGCATAATCGAAGGCGGTAAGCCCCCTTCCTCAACGAGCGTCGAAGACGCGAGTAGGGAGGGGATACACCGCCCGCATAGTTCACATTCACTATGTACGATACGCTTACTACCGATTCGGTCGAAGGGGGTAGTAAGATACTCACCACGCTTCCGGCGTTGTTCAAACGTGGTTCGAAACGGCGAAGCCGTTTCGTCATCACGAAAGGCGCGTCGCGCCTTTCGAACGACGACAACAAGCGTGCATCGTCGGTTGTGGCCGAGTGTCGATTCAGTAGGAGTGGGACACTCCGAACTGCCCGTAAAGGGAAATCGCCTGCGGAGTCTGAGACCGCTGTGCCCACGGGTGCAAGTCTTGACACAGAAACAGGAAGCCCTGTCCTCAACAAGCGAGGGGCGGGTAGCCCCGAGCGCGGTAGGGCAGGGTAGTTCACAACTATTTGCCGAGGTTACAGGTCGTCGCCGGAGTTTTGGCCGAGTGCGGCGGCCACGTCGAGCAGCCCCGAACCACTTTCGTTCGCGCCGAGGCCGATGTCCTCAGCAGAACTCTTGAGGGTGCTCCGGGCCTGACTGGCGGACTGCCCCTCGGCCATCAGTTGCCCCGCTGCGCCCGAGACGTGCGGGCAGGCCATCGACGTGCCGGAAAGCGTGTTGTACGTCCCGCCGGTGTACGTCGAATAGATGTCCGTGCCGGGCGCGGCGATTTCGACCTCAGGACCCTGTGAGGAGTAACTCGCGAGCTGGTCCTGGTCGTTCGTCGCGCTCACGGCCATCACTTCGGGGTATGCGGCCGGGTAGCTCACGCAGTCCGTACAGGGGCCGTCGTTGCCAGCGGCGGCGATGAGGAACACACCCTTGTTCGCCGCATATTCGACCGCTTCTTTCCCGTTCTGTGTGGAGCCACCGCCCCCGAGGCTCATGGAGCCAACGTCGTAGCCCTGGTCTACGGTCCACTCGATGCCCTTTGCCACGTCCGAGTTGAACCCACTGCCGGCGGCGGTGAGTACCTTGACGGCGTGAAGGGTTGCGGTCGTCGAAACGCCGACGACACCCCGTGTCGTTGTCAACCGCGTCCGCGATACCCGCACAGTGGGTGCCGTGGCCGTTGTCGTCGTGCCAGTTGTCGGAGGCAATTGGCCCGGTGAACGCCCGTCCTTCGCCGAGGTTGTCCACGAGGTCGCCGTGATAACGGTCGATGCCGGTGTCGATGATGGCGATGTCTGCGCCTTCGCCGGTGTCACCGTTCGCGTGTGCGACTTCCGCATCCGTGCGGTCTACGCCCCACGGCAGCGTCTGAGCGAGCGCTTCGACTTCGGTGTCCTTCTCGACGTAGCGGATACCCGAAACGCCCTGGAGCGAATCGAGGCCCGCTGTCGGCATCGTGATGGTGAGGGCGTCCCAGGCGAACTCCCAGTGAACCGTGTCGGCGAGGTCGAGTGCGGCCTGTTTTGCGGTCTCCGTATCGTAACCGACGTTGACCCGCATCGAGTCGCCCGTGAGGTCGCCCGCGGCGACACCCGTGAGCCCGGCTGCGGCGGCGGTCGAACCGAGGAGTTTGAGTGCGTTACGACGAGTGACAGTCTCTGACAATTCTGTCATAACCTCACCAGAAGCCAACAGTAATTAAATTCTTTGTTATTAATTATGAAAATAATTGGCAGAGAACTGCTTAGTGGAAACAATTCAGGACCGTTGAACTATCTAATCGATAGTTTATAGGATTGCAGGCGAGAATACCACGCCCTTGAGGACGTGGATGAATCGCCGTCTTTGGTTACTTTCACTGTACAGCATAGTCTTAGGTGCTCTCCGTGCGTATCACTCGGTGTCGATTCGATGGTTTCCCATCGGGTTCTGACAGTCCGAAACCTGGCAGTTGACTGGGTGTTTGCCTCATCAAAACGTAAGCCCGCGGACGGCGGACCGACACAAAACAACTAGGTACCTCCGAGTCCCGTCCGTTGCCCGGACGAGATAGGAGTAACGGCTACGTGGCATAGCCAGCACCTCGTCGGGGTGCGAACCATAAACATCCCAACGAACCGCCCGTTGGTGGGTGTGGGAGGCCTGCGTCTTCAGGCGCGGGAGGATGTCACTTATAGGTCGTCGCCGGAGTTGTGGCCGAGCGCGGCGGCCACGTCGACCAGGCCCGCGCCACTCTCGTTTGCGGAGAGACCGATGTCTTCTGCCGTCGAGAGAAGCGTGTTGCGTGCCTGACTCGCCGACTGACCCTGCGCCATCAATTGCCCCGCTGCGCCCGAGACGTGTGGACAGGCCATCGACGTGCCTGAGAGGGTGGCGTAGCTGCCACCCGTGTACGTCGAGTAGATGTTCGACCCCGGAGCCGCGATATCGATTTCCGGTCCCTGCGAGGAGAAACTCGACAGGCCGTCGTTCTGGTTGGTCGAACTGACGGCCACGACTTCGGGATAGGCGGCGGGGTAGCCAACACAGTCCGTACACGGGCCGTCATTTCCAGCCGCGGCGACGAGCAGGACGCCCTTGCTGGTGGTGTACTCGACGGCCTCTTTGAGCGTCTCGGAGGCGCCGCCGCCGAGGCTCAGCGACCCGACGTCGAAGCCCTGGTCGCCGACCCACTCGATACCCTTCGCCACGTCGGAGGTCATCCCCGTTCCGGCGGCGGTGAGAACTTTGACGGCATGAAGGGTCGCTTCGGTGGAGACGCCGACGACGCCCGTGTCGTTGTCGAGAGCGTCTGCGATACCCGCACAGTGGGTGCCGTGACCGTTGTCGTCCTGCCAGTTGCTCGTCGCGATTGGCCCGGTGAAGGCCCGACCGTTGCCGAGGTTGTCTGCCAGATCTGCGTGGAACTGGTCGATACCGGTGTCGATGATGGCGATATCGGCTCCCGCGCCGGTGTCACCCGCGGCGTGCGCGACTTCCGCGTCCGTGCGGTCTACGCCCCATGGGAGGTCCTGTGCGATTGCTTCCATCGTTCGGTCGACTTCGACGTAGCGAACACCCGGGACGCCACGAAGCGTGTCGATAGCAGCGGTCGGGAGTGAAATCGTGACCGCACTCCACGCGAATTCCCAGTGGACGGTGTCCGCGAGGTCGAGCGCGGCCTGCTTCGCGCTCGAATTGTCGAAACCGACGTTCACGCGCGTGGTCTGGCCGCTGAGGTCACCGGCTGCGACGCCCGTGAGTCCGGCGGCGGCCGTCGTGGTTCCGAGAAGTTTGAGTGCGTTACGACGTGTGAGAGTGTCTGGCAAATCAGCCATACCTGCGAGACAGACGGTCTGCAATTAAAATTTTCGCAATTTTGTTCTGAAAATATTAACCTGCTAACTAATTCAATGATAGTTCATGTACGTTTCTGGCGGGGAGTGTCTCGATGTAGGTAATCGACTCGTGAGTTCATCGCGACCGACGGTAACGGACGGCTTTTACCGGCTGCGAGCGTAGCCCGCAGTGTGCAAATCGTCGGGTACCGGACGGGCCAGGAGAACGAGGCCGCCCTCCTCGTCGCCGAGGACGGCACAGTTCACCGCGAGCCACTGGTTCCGGGCCATCGACTCGATTATTCGCTCGGTCGAAGACATTGTGCGGGCGTCGTCCACGACGACGACCACGTCGCCTGTGACGAACCTCGCGCTCCCTACTGCGACCTGCATTCTGACCTGTGGCCGTGTGCCATCTGCACCGGAAACTGCGACAAACCGGTCGACACTTGCGAGGAGGAACACGCCATCTACCTCGCCGCGTTCGCCCCCGACATCTTCAAAGTCGGCGTGACCCGCAGTTGGCGACTCCGCCAACGCCTCACCGAGCAGGGTGCAGACCGCGGCGCGCACATCGCCACCGTCAAAGACGGCCGCATCGCTCGCCAGCGCGAAGCTGAAATCGCGAACCGGCTGGTTGACCGGGTGCGCGTCCCGACGAAGATTCCGGGCCTCCACCGCACGGTTGACGAGGCGGCGTGGAACGCCCTTCTCACTGACTTTGACGTCATCGAAGAGTTCGACTTTGACTACGGATTTTCTCTCGACGCACCGCCTATCGCCGAAACGCTCGCGACGGGAACCGTCATCGGCAGCCAGGGGCGCGTTCTACTCCTGGGCCACGCCGGGTCGACCTATGCTGTCGACCTTCGCGGCCTCGTCGGATACGAACTCACCGCGGAAGCGTCGACGAAACCCGTCCAGTCGAGCCTGCTCGCGTTTTAAGTCTACATCCCCCAACGTTTTTCCCCGGTCACTCCCAACCCGGGCCTATGACGAAAGACGACAAGCAGGAGAAGCAAGCCGAGTCAGAGTCACAGGAAAAGTCCTTCCGCGAGCGCGTCGAGGAGATTCGCGAGAAACGAGCCAAAGAGCGAGAGGAAGGCGAGGGCGACCGAAGCCGCGAAGAGCGCCTCGAAGAAGCCTTCGGCGGTGGCGGTATGGGCGGCGGCATGGGTGGCGGCGGCAACCCATTCGCCCAGATGATGGGCGGCATGATGGGCGGTGGCGGCCCCGGCGGTGCCATGGGCGGGCGACCAGAGCGCGAACAGAGCAACAGCCGCGCGAACGAGGAACTCGTCCGTGAAGTGCGCAAGGTCCGCGACGAGATGGTCGACATCCGCCGTGAACTCGGCCGCATCGCAGACGCTCTCGAGGACAAGTAAGACCGTCCCTCGCTGCGATGGCAAATCGTGGCGGGGATACGAAAAGTAAAGGAACGACCATCCTAATTCCTCCGTATGGACTTCAGCCTCTCCGCTGAGCAACAGCAAATAAAGGACATGGTCTCCGAGTTCGTCGACGAGGAGATCAAACCGATTGCAGCGGACATCGACCACGACGACGAATTCCCGGCAGCCCTCATCTCCGAGATGAGCAAACTCGGCCTCATGGGAATGCCCTTCCCCGAGGAGTACGGCGGTGCAGGCCTCGATTACCACTCCTACGCGATTGGGCTCTCGGAGATTGCACGCGGCAGTGGCGGCGTCGGCACCATCGTCGCGGCACACATTTCGCTCGCGGGCAACATGCTCTACGAGTTCGGCAACGAGGAGCAAAAACAGGAGTATCTCACGCCACTCGCCGAAGGCAAAGACATCGGCGCGTTCGCTCTCTCTGAGGCACAGGCAGGTAGCGACGTGCCCGCGATGGGCACGACCGCGGAGAAAGACGGCGACGAGTACGTCATCAACGGCGGCAAACTCTGGATTTCGAACGGGTCGGTCGCCGACACCGTGACCCTGTTCGCCAAAACCGACCCCGACGCCGGTAACAAGGGCATCTCTTCGTTCATCGTCCGCCCCGAGGAAGACGACGGCTTCTACGTCGAAGGCACGGAGGATAAACTCGGCGACAAGGGCTGTCCGACCGCCGAACTCCGCTTTGACGACCTGCGCATCCCCGAAGACCGCCTGCTCGGCGAGGAAGGCGAGGGCTTCGTCCACGCGCTCAAGACCCTGAACGGTGGGCGCATCACCATCGCCGCCCGGTCGATTGGAATTGCACAGGCAGCACTCGACGAGGCTGTCACATACAGCCAGGAGCGCGAGCAGTTCGGCGGCCCCATCTCACAGTTCCAGGCCATCCAGCACAAACTCGCCGACATGGATACGAAAATATCGGCCGCCCGCATGCTCATGCACCTCGCGGCGGACAAGAAGATTCGCGGCGAGAACTTCATCAAGGAGGCCGCACAGGCAAAACTCTACGCCAGTGAAATCTCCCGCGAAGTCGCGAACGAGGGCATTCAGATTCACGGCGGCTACGGCTACACCAAGGACTTCCCGGCAGAGCGCTTCTACCGCGACGCGAAGCTGAACGAAATCTACGAGGGCACCTCTGAGGTGCTGCGCAACACCATCGCCGCACAGTTGCTGAAGTAGGCGAGAACCGATAGGTACGACTGCCTTCATTCACTACTGCTCTCAATGAGCGAGACGGAACTCACGGAAAACGACATTACGGCCCGGTATTTCGAAACCGACCACGAGCGCGTCCTCACCTTCGACAAAGGCGGAAAAACGGCAGCCATCGCCCAGAACATCGAGGGGTACGCCATGCTCAAGGTGCGCCCGAGTGCCGACGGCGACGAACTCGAACGCTACTACGGCTTCGACATGGCCTTAGACCACGCCGCAGAACTCCTGGCCGTCTCGCCCCACGACCTTCCCATTCCGGAGGCCGCAGACGACATGGGAATGTAGCGACTGTCACGTTCACAGACACCACTTTTCAAATATCGGAGCGTCCGGCAGGGCTTTATCTCGCACACGACTTATGTCAACGTATGACTACCGTACGCGTCGCGGGGGTCGGACTCACACCCTTTGGCGTGCAGCCAGAACGGACCGCCCGTGACCTCTTCGCCGAGGCGGGGCTCGCGGCCATCGCAGACTCGGGCGTGGACCGAGACGACATCGAAGCCCTCCTCTACGGCAACTTCATGGGCGAGTTAGCAGAACATCAGGGCCATCAGGGCCCGCTCATGGCCGAAGCCGTGGGCCTCGATGTGCCCGCGACACGCTTCGAGGCGGCGTGTGCCTCATCCGGGGTCGCCCTCAGGCAGGCCGTGAAGAACATCCGCAACGGCGAGGCGGACGTCCTGCTCGTCGGAGGCGCAGAGCGCATGAACAACCTCGGAACCGCAGGTGCGACCGAGGCGCTCGCAATCGCCGCAGACGACCTCTACGAAGTCCGCGCGGGAATGACCTTCCCCGGGGCCTACGCTCTCATGGCCCGCGCGTATTTCGACGAGTTCGGCGGCACGCGCGAGGACCTCGCGGCTATCGCGGTGAAGAACCACGACAACGCGCTGCCCAACGAGTACGCCCAGTTCAGAAAGACCATCACGGTCGAGCAGGCGCTCTCGGCGCCGATGATCGCCTCTCCACTTGGCCTGTTCGACGCCTGCCCCATCACCGACGGGGCGAGCGCGGCGGTGCTCGTGAGTGAGGACTACGCAAAGCGCCACGACATCGAAGCGACCGTCGCCGTCACCGGGACGGGCCAGGGTGGCGACAAGATGGCCCTTCAGGACCGCGGCGACCTCGCCACGTCGCCCGCAGCGGACAAGGCTGCAAAACAGGCCTACGAGGACGCCGGTATCGGCCCGAAAGACGTTGACGTCGCCGAGGTTCACGACTGCTTTACCATCGCCGAAGTGCTCGCCATCGAGTCGCTCGGCTTCTTCGAGCGCGGGGAAGGCATCACGGCCGCCCGAGACGGGAAGACCACCCGTTCCGGGTCGCTGCCGGTCAACCTCTCTGGCGGTCTGAAAGCGAAGGGCCACCCCGTCGGCGCGACGGGCACGGCCCAACTCGTCGAGATGACCAAACTCCTGCGCGGCGACCACGCCCGCAGCGACGCGATCCCGGGGGCCTCCGTCGGCGTCTGTCACAACGCGGGTGGTACCGTCGGCAGCGCCGTCGTCCACGTGCTGGAGGTGGTCGCATGACCGAAAACGTCCGCGACGCCGGGTACGACGACCTGCTCGACGCCATCGAGGCGGGCGAGGGGTTCTACCTGCGCTGTGCGAACGGCCACGGGTCGCTCCCGCCGCGGCGAGCGTGCCCCCACTGCGGAACTCAGGCGTTAGAACAGGAACCGCTCCCCGAATCCGGAGAAATCGAAACGTACACCGTGGTCCACGTCGCAACCCCGGAGTTCGCAGAAGATACGCCCTACGTGACCGCCGTCGTGAACTTTGGCCCGGTGCGTCTCACCGGGCAGGTGCGCGGTATCGACCCCGAGGACGTGTCTACGGGCCTCGTCGTCGGTGTGGGCGTCGAACAGACGGCGACGATGGGCGAACGTCTGCTCATCTTCCGCCCGCGTTAAGCGAACACTTTCTCGAACACTTTTTCGGAGCGCTCGACGTGCGGCAACAGTTTCGCCCGCTTGAACACGAAGAGCTTCGCATCGGCTTCCTTTGCGAGTTCGCGACCCTCGGAGACCGGTGAGATGTCCGCGTCGTTGCCCCAGACGATGGTCACGGGTACGTCGAGTGCGGCGAGGGTTTCGCCGAGGTCGATGTCGCTGTCGAGTGCTCCCGAAACGAACGCGGCGGGGGCGAAGCGGGCACCCGGCTGGTGGGCCGTTTGCCACTCGTAGTCCGTGCGCTCGTCGGTGATTTCGGCCTCGTCGTAGTAGCTGTGGTCCGCGCTGAAGTGGCGAATCGACCGCTTCGAGGCGACGAGGTTGAACAGCGTCTGGCCGAGAATCGGCAGGCGAATCAGCGTCTGTACCCACGGGCGCTGGCCCATCGTCGTGGTCGTCGGGCAGATGAGGACGAGTTCCGCGCAGTCTGCATCCTCGGCTGCGGCGGCCGCGTAGGCGCTCGTGAGCGAGGAGGCGACCCACGTTGCGTCCTCGGTGATGGCGGCGGCGAACTCGCTGACGAAGTTCGTGTAGAACTCGGCGTCGTAGGTCACCGGATGGCGCTCTGAACTGCCAAATCCGGGCAGGTCTGGCGCGATGACGTGGTGGTCCTCGGCGAGCGCGTCGAACAGTTCCACCCACTCCTGGCTGGAGGCGGCGGCGTTGATGCCGTGCAAGAGGAGGACGTCCGGGTCGTCTGCGTCTCCCGCCTCGGTGTACGCCACGTCGAAGCCGCGCCAGTGGAAGGTGTGCTGGGTTCCAGAAAGCGCGGGTTCGAGGTCCTCGGCCTGGCGGGCGAGATACGTGTTTGCGATAACGGGCGATGCGAGTGCGAGGGCTGAGGCTCCGGCGAGGAGGCGTCGCTTCATAGAAAATCAAACGGGGGCGAACGCTTTAGGACTGACGGCGCTCGCTCACGCAGTCTTCGAGCGGTTCCATGATTCGGTCGGCGATAGTGTAGGGGTCTGCCTCGCGGGCGACGACTTCGTCCACCAGTGCCTCGATGCCGCCCTGGTCTTCGACTTCCTCGCTGATGAGCGAGCCAATATCGGCCCGCAAGAGCGCCCGAATCTCCTCTGCGTAGCGGGTCCGGGCTTTCTCTTCGAGGCGGCCCGAGTCTTCGAGATACGCGTAGTGCTCGGAGAGCGCGTCGAGGAACTCCGCAATGCCCTCGCCCGACTTGGCGATGGTTTCGACGACCAGTGGCTCCCAGTCGTCGTCCGAATCGCGCATGTGAATCATCTCCTTTAGCTCCTGGACCGTGCGGTCTGCGCCATCCAGGTCGGCTTTGTTCACGACGAACACGTCGCCGATTTCGAGGATGCCGGCTTTCAGCATCTGGATGTCGTCGCCGCTCGCGGGCGGCACGAGGACGGCGACGGTGTCCGCGGTGCGAACGATGTCGATTTCGTTCTGTCCCGCACCGACCGTCTCGATGATGATTTTATCCTTGCCGAAGGCGTCGAGCGCTTTGACCGCGTCTGCGGTGGCCGTAGAGAGACCGCCGAGGCTGCCGCGGGCGCTCATCGACCGGAAGAACACGTCCATGTCGCCGACCGTCGAAGCCATTCGGATGCGGTCGCCGAGGACGGCCCCGCCCGTGTACGGCGAGGAAGGGTCGACGGCGATGACGCCGACGGTGAACCCCTGGTCGCGGTAAACTTTCGCCATCTGGTCGACGAGCGTCGATTTCCCCGCGCCGGGACTGCCCGTGACGCCGACGACTTCCGCGTCGCCGGTGTGGGCGTGTAATTGTGAGACCAGCTCGCGGTAGCCCGGCGAGCGGTTCTCGATTTTCGTGATGGTCCGCGCGAGCGCCCGGTGTTTGCCAGCCAGCAGGTCGTCTACGAGACTCGCTGTCGCACTCATATCAGTCGCGAGCGGGGACGTTCTCGCGGACGAATTTGATGGTGTCTTCCATCGCAGAGCCCGGCCCGAAGACGGCGTCGACGCCCGCTTCCCGCAGTGCCTTCTTGTCCTTGTCCGGGATGATTCCGCCGACGAGAATGAGCGTGTCGTCGAAGGCGTCGTACTCCTTCAGGCCGTCGATGATTTTCGGGACGAGGGTGTTGTGTGCGCCAGAGAGGATGGAGATGCCCAGGACGTCTGCGTCCTCCTGGACCGTCGCCTGCACGACTTCGTCGGGGGCCTTGTGTAGCCCCGAGTAGATGACCTCGAATCCGGCGTCGCGGAAGGCGCGAGCAATGACGTGTGCGCCGCGGTCGTGGCCGTCGAGACCCACTTTCGCTACGAGACACCGAATCGGTCGCTGTGCTTGCTCTGTACTCATGGTCAGTCATTCTTTATCAGGCAATTTTACTCTACCGGAACCGACATCCACGGGCGAGATAGCGAAAACAGCGTGCCCGGATTAGGTCTCGCTTACGCCGAGAACGGCGTTGGTGTCCGTCGTCTCAGAGAGCGTCACCCATGTCGCGCCGTCGTCGGGGCTGAACTCGACTGGCCCGAAGGTGTACTCGCCGGTCGCGGCGAGGTCGTCGGGGGCCTCTGCGAAGTACGAGACGTTCGCTCCCTGCGTGCGTTCTGCGAACGTGACGTAGCCGTCGCTCACGGTGCCGTCGCCGCCGACCACCGACCAGCCCTCGGGGACGGGTTCCCGGAGCATGACCGGAGCGTCGGCGACGGCGAGGTCGAGCGTGACCTGATTCGTCTGCCCGCCGTAGAACACGCTTCCGTCGTCAGATCGGGTCACGTCTACGTCGGGCAGAACCGTCGTGTTCTCGCCTGCGGTCGCCGCACCGTCGATGATGGGTAGGCGAAGTGCCGTCCCGCCCGTCCCGTCGGGTGCGCGAAGGACGACTTCGTGGGTACCGCTGCCGTCCGGGTCCTCGCGGATGAAGTCGGTGTTGTCGGCGGCAATGGCGAGGCCGAGGCGGTTGCCGGCGGCGATTTCGTGGTCGATGTCGATGGCTTCGACGGGCACGCGATACGGGCGGTCGGTCGGGACGTCCGAATGTTCGCGGAGACTGTGGCGATTTTTTGCGTTGCGTGCGCCGCGGGCGACCAGTTCTGTCGAACCGTCTGCCGTCCGCTCGTAGACGAGGATGGCGAAGTGCGCCGAGTCGTCGGTGGTGTTCGCGAGCAGGTCGAGGACGGGCGTTCCGGAAAACCGGAGCGGGTCTGCGAGTGGGTCAGTCTCGAACAAAAGATGTGTCTCTCCGGCCCCGTCTTCCGAAAGCATCGTGGCCTCGTCGATGCCTTCGAGGGTGTCTTCGTAGGTAGGGATGCTCGCGCCGCGAAGCGCCAGTTCGCCCGGGTCGGGGTCGGACCGGACGAGCGGGAACGCGACTTCGGGCGTGTCTTCGGGTGGGAACGACGGCGCGTCGTACTGGTACCGCCTTCCGGTATTAATCTGCGTGTCCACCTGTGGCAGGTCCATGACGCCGGTATCGAGGCCTTTGAGCCAGTAATCGAACCACGCGTGGCGCACGTCGAGGGCGTCTGGCAGTTGGTTCACGTCGTGCCCCCACTGGCCCATGACGAGTTTCTTCGGCGCGTCGTCGGGCAGAGCGTTGTACATCCGCGTCGAGTCCCAGTGTTTGACGTTGTCGTCGAGCCATCCGCCTTCGACGTAGGCTGAACACTGAATCTGGTCTGCCTTGGCCTTGTAGTCGCGGCGGTCCCAGAATTCGTCATACAGCACGTCGAACTCGGAGGATTCGACGGTGTGTTCGAGGCGGTCACCGGGCTGGGCGTGTTCGAGAATGGTCTCGACGATTTCGGGGTCTGCGTCGAGCGGCGGGGCCACGGAGAACCCGAAGTCGAACAGGTGTGGCGTCCCGAACGTGTCGAAGCGAACGCCTTCGATGTAGGCGTAGTCGTACCAGCGGTCGATGGCTACCTGCGGGACGATGGTGGCGAGGCCCCGTGGTTGCTCGATGGCTGCGGCCCACTGCGTCGTGCCATCGTAGGACCCGCCTATCATGCCGACCTTGCCGTTGGTCCACGGCTGGGCTGCGAACCATTCGACGAGTTGCGCGGCCGTTTTGCGCTCGCGGATGCCCCCGTAGTCGTACTTCCCGCCCGAGTTTCGCGTCCCGACGAGGTCGAACATCGCCCGGGCATAGCCCCGGGGCACGAAGTACTGTGAGGTGGCGTCGTCGGCCGTCGATTTGCTCTCACCGGAGTCTTCGGTCGGCGCGAGGGTGTCCGGAGCCTCGCGGTTCGGACTCCGAAGATCGTTGTACGGCGAGTAGGTGAGGATGACTGGCACGTCTTCGACGAGGTCGCCCGTCTCCGGGTCGCGCGGGCGGATGATTTCACCGTACAGTTTCGGGTCTTCTGCTTGCCCGTCGATTTCGAATTCTGTCTGGACGTACTCGTGATACGCCGGGGCGGCCTCGTAGTCGGGTTCTGACGTCCCCGTCGTCGTCTCGATGCCGTCCTGAACCTCGGCCGCGAAGGCCGTTTCGCTGGTGGTCGAAAGCAGGCCAGCGCCCGCGAGTGCTCCCGCCGCCCGGAGGACGCTTCGTCGATTGAGATTGTGTCGCTCTCGCATTGAATCAACCCAGACGGAGTATCCTCAAAAGTGGGCTAGTGGAATCGTCCAAAGGTCCCCGTGCGGTGGCGCAAAACGCAAAGACACATAGCCGACCGGTGGCTACTCCCGACCAATGGCTACTGCCAGTGGTACCTCCTGGGCGAAGGAGAATCCGCGCACGCTCACCATCCTGCTGTCGGTGGTCGGCTACGCCCTCGTCATCGGCGTGTTCGCCGGCGTCATCGACATCTTCCCGCAGATTAGCAACGAGACGGTCATCCTGCTGTCTGACCTGATTGCCGTCATCAACTCGGCGGCGCTGCTCGCGCTGCTCGCCGGCTGGCGGTTCATCAAGCGCGGCGAGATTCGCAAACATCGGGCAGCGATGCTCACCGCATTCGGGCTCATCTTGCTGTTCCTCGTCGTCTACCTGCTCAAGGTCGGCGGCGGCTTCGAGAAGGCGTTCGTCGGGCCCGAGTTGGTGAAAATCCCTTACCTCATCATGCTCGCCGTCCACATCCTCCTTTCGGTGGTGTCCGTGCCGGTGGTCATCTTCGCCGTCGTCCTCGGACTGACGCACACACCGGAAGAACTGAAGCGGACGAATCACGCGAAAGTCGGCCGCATCGCCGTCGCCGCGTGGACGCTCAGTCTCGGCCTCGGCATCGTCACCTACCTCCTGCTCAACCACATCTACGCGTGGGAACCACTCCATCGCGGGGCACTGTTCCTGCTCCCGACGCTCGGCCTGCGTCGGCCGTGACAGGTCTGCACACGCCTTATCTTCTCAGCGACCCTAACCACAGGTAAAGGCAGCCAGCGCGGACGCTAGCTGTCTGACCTATGACGCAAAATCACACCTACGAAACCCTGTACAGCGAGACGATTCCCTCCGTCGTGTCGCTGTACGTTCTCCACGGCGGGCGCTACAACGGCTCCGGGTCCGGGTTCGTCTACGACGCGAGAGACGGCCGCGGCTACATCGTCACGAATCAGCACGTCGTGACCACGGCACCCGAGGTGGACATTCGCTTCAGCGAGGGTGACTGGCGCGTCGGCACCGTCGTCGGCACGGACGCCTACACCGACCTCGCCGTGGTCGAAGTCACAGACCTCCCCGACTACGCGAACCCCCTGCCAATCGCGTCGACCAATCCTCGGCCGGGCCAGTACGTCGCCGCACTCGGCAACCCGATGGGCTTAGAAGGCTCCATCAGCGCGGGCGTCGTGAGCGGGTCGAATCGCTCGATGATAACTCAGGACGGCTTCTCTATTCCCGACACCGTCCAGACCGACGCTCCCATCAACCCCGGCAACAGTGGCGGCCCACTCGTCACACTCGCCGGCGAAGTCGTCGGCGTAAACCGGGCGCGCGGCGGGGACAACATCGGCTTCGCCATCTCCGCAGAAATCATAAACCGGGTCGTTCCGGAACTCATCGAACACGGCGAGTTCAACCACTCGTATCTAAAGGTTCGCACCATCGACGTCTCGCCGACCATCGCGGAAGCGAACGACCTCGACCACCCAGAGGGCGTACTCGTCGCGGACGTAAGCCTCGGCCCGGCGAGCGGCGCACTCGTCGGATGTCACGGCACGAAGGAGGTTCGCGGTCAGGAGGTTCCCGTCGGCGGCGACATCATCGTTGGCGTAAACGGCCACCCGATTCGCGCCCACGAGGAACTCATGCGATACTTAATTCTGGAGACTCGCCCGGAGGAACCGCTCACGGTCGAAATCATCCGTGACGGCGAACGCCTCACCGAGACGCTCACGCTCGGCACGCGGCCGAAACCCGCCCGCAGAATATCGGTCGCCTGAGCTTGACATCCTCCCACGACTTCAGTCGTGGGCTTCCGCTCGAATCATATCAGTCCGTCGTCGGAATGAGCACCGCACCCACGCCGAAGACGACGACCGCGAGCACCGTGAGGACGACGAACGATTCTATCCACGCTGTCGGCCCACCACTTACAGGCCCGTAGGTCACAGCGCGGACGCCGCGGGCGAAGTAGGTGAGCGGCGAGAGTTCCATCGCCGGGCGGAACCATTCGGGCAGCAAGTCGGGCGTGATGAACGTCTCAGAGAGGAACAACAGCGGCAGGGCAATCGCGTTGCTCGCCGCGATGACGCCGTCCTGAGACCCAGCAGTGCTGCCGAGAATCGCCCCGAGGCCACAGAACAGGGCGACGCCGACGACGAGGAACGGCAGGATGACCGGCGAGAGGATGATGTCCGCGCCCGTCGTGAGCAGAATGATGCCGAGCAACAGCAACGCGGCAATCCCGATGATGACGACGTTCACGAGCGTCTGGCCCGCAAGCCACTCCCATCGCCTGAGGGGGGTCGTCGCCAGTTTCTCGAACCGGTTGCCCTCGCGGTGACGAGCGACTTCGCTCCCCACCCGTGAAAGAGGTGTAAACAGCACGACGACGGCGAGATAGCCGGGGACGTAGTAGCCCGCGGGTTCCGCGAACAGGCCGCCACCGGTCGGTTGCGTCTGGACGAGCGCGCCGAAGATGAGCACGAGCAGTGCCGGGAAGAAGAACGTGAAGAACACGGCCGTCCGACGACGGGTGAACGAACGCCACGCGGCGACGAACTCCGCGGCGACGCGACCCGGTGGACTCATCGCGCTGCCTCCGGTTCTGCAAGGGCATCGTCGTCGGCGAACGAGGACCCGGTGAGTCTGAGGTAGACGTCTTCGAGTGTCGGCTGGCTCCACGAGAGCGCGTCGTAGGTCACGCCGCGGGCTTCGAGGGCGGCCACCACCTCGCCGATTTGCTCAGGCGGCACGTCGAAGATAGTGAGCGAATGTTCACTCGCCTCGACGCGATAGCCCGTCCCCGCGAGGTCTGCGGTCTGGGCGCTCGTCTCGAAGGTCAGGCGACTCTCGCCCCCGTAGTCTGCGACGAGTTCGTCGGGTGGGCCGACCTCTACGAGTTTCCCCGCAGAGAGCAGGCCGACGCGGTCGGCGAGGCGGTGGGCCTCCTCCATGTAGTGGGTCGTGAGAAAGAGCGTCGTCCCGGAGGCGACGAGGTCTTCGAGCAGGCCCCAGATGGCTCGTCTGCCGGCGGGGTCGATGCCCGTCGTCGGTTCGTCGAGGAACAACAGGTCGGGGTCGTTTACGAGCGCGATGGCGACGCAGGTACGCCGTTGTTGGCCCCCCGAGAGCTTTTCGTACCAGGTGTCGGCCGACTCTTCGAGGCCGACGAGCGAGAGCAAGTCGTCTGGGTCGTTGCCCTCCTCGTAGAGGCCGGCGTAATAGTGGAGCAGTTCGCGGGGCGTGAGGCGCTCTGGTGGGTCGAACGACTGGGGGAGCAAGCCGATGCGAGCGCGGTCTGCCTCGGCCGGTGGGTTGCCGAAGACGGAGATGGTTCCCTCGGCGTCGGTCGTCCCCGTCAGCGCCCGGATGAGGGTGGTCTTGCCCGCGCCGTTCGGGCCGATGAGCGCGAACACTTCGCCGTCTGCGACGGTCAGCGAAACGCCGTCGAGGGCGACGGTGTCGCCGTATTTCCGTTGGACGTCCTCGCAGACGAGTACGTCAGTCATACCTAAATGCAGACTCGTCCAGGTCGTAAGGGGTTCGGTTTCAGCGTACGTGATTGCGACACTCGCGGACGATGGCGTCCACGTCGTAGTCGTCGTCGGCCTTGTCGAAGACGACCGTGTCGTCGACCGTCACCCGGAGGACGCCGTGGTCACCCATTCTGAGGGTGAGACTGTCGAGGTGTCCTTCGAAAGAGGTGCAAATCGCGTGTTGAAGCTCCTCTGCGCGCGGGAGAAAGCCACAGGGCACGCAGTAGGTGATTTCCACGTCGGTCATGTGAAGAGGGTACGTCGCCGGACGGTTAGCTTCACCGACCGAACGGCCGCCAGTAGAGTAACCCGACGGTGACGACGAACACGGCCGTCGAGAGGCCGTAGGACTGGGCGTACACCGCGCCGGCGATGGCCGTTGAACTCCCGACGAAGCCGCTCACGATTGAGGCGAGGATGGGCCACGAACAGGAGACACACGAGAGCAGCCCGAGGATGCCCGTAATCGCCGAGCTCGCCGCGTCGATGACCGTCGCGTAGACGAGGTAGGCGAGCGCGAGGTAGCCGAGCAGATTGTACGGCATCAGCGCAAAGCGGATGGCTTCGCCGCCGTAGAGCAGCGCCGGTCCCCAACCGGGCGGAATCGAGAGCACTGCGAGGCGCAGACCCGTCGGCTGGAGGCCCGAGGCGGGACCGACGATGCCGCCTGCAATGCCGAGGACGACAAAGTAACCGACGGCGACGGCTTTTGCGAGCCGTCGGTGTTCGGGGCTCGTCGGCGCGGGTGTCGTCCGGATGAGCGCCCAGAGGGAGACGTTGATCCAGACCCACGGATAGATGTAGTACTTCAGCGACGCCAGCGTCGGCTGCGCGTCTGAAACCTGGAGGTAGGCGATGACGAGCAACAATTCGGTGTTGACGAGCAGCGCCCCCCACATCAGAGTGGACTGGCGCGGACGCGGCAGGCTGAACGTGCGATTTGTGATACTCATAGGACGAGGGCGTCGACGATGATGGCGAGCAGCAACATCCCGAGGTAGGCGTTCGAGGCGTGGAACGCGCGGAACGCTGCGTCGGTCGTCCGCTCGCGGTGGAGTTTGACCACCGCCCAGAGGAACACGCCACCGAGGGCAACGGTCGTGAACGCGAACAGCCAGCCGAGCGTCGTGACCGTGCCGAGGATGCTCGCGCCGACGAGCGTCGCCGCGAGGTACCAGAGGATGTGTTTTCGCGTGAGCGCGTCACCGCGGACGACGGGCATCATCGGGAAGCCCCCGCGGGCGTAGTCGTCCTTGTACGCCAGCGCGAGGTTGTAGAAGTGCGCCGGCGTCCAGAGGAAGATGACGCCCGCGAGCGCGAGGCCCGGAAGGCCGATGTCGCCGGTGACGGCGGCCCAGCCGATGAGTGCGGGCAGTGCGCCCGCAGCCCCGCCAAGCACCGTGTTCTGAACGGTGTTGGGCTTGAGGACGAGCGTGTAGATGACGCTGTAGAACAGGATGGCGGTGAGGCCGAGGGCGGCCACGAGCAGGTTGACCTGCGCGAACACCCAGAGCGAGATGCCCGTGAGCGCGAAGCCGAAGATGAGCGCGTTGCGGACGGGCACCTGGTGGGTCGCAAGCGGGCGCTTCGAGGTGCGTTCCATCTTCTGGTCGATGTCGCGTTCGAGGACGTGGTTGAACGTCCCGCTCGCGCCAATCGAGAGGACGCCGCCCGTGAGCGTGAGAACGACGGTGCGAATGCTTAGTCCCGGGCCGGAGGCGAGCGCCATACCGGCGGCGGCGACGAGTGCGAGCAGCCACATCAGCCGCGGTTTCATGAGTTGGAAGTACGCCCAGATGGTCGCCTTCGCGCGGGCGGCGAGCGGGCGGTCTTTGAGCGGGGTGACGTGGTCGGGAGCCTGTGCTGGCTCTGGCTCCTCGCCTTCGTGTGGTTCGTTGCTGAACTGGGCCGTCTCCTCCTCTAGGGTCCAGGCGAGTGCGACGACGAGGCCGGTGAAGATGGCCATGCCGACGAGGAGGTGGGCGGTCGGCAGACTCGCGGTCGCGCCGGTCGTGGCGACGAGCGCGCCGAGGCCGATTTGCGCCGGGTAGAGCGCGGTGACGGCCGCGAGGACGAGTTTGACCCGGCGGGAGGCGGCTCCGCGGAGGCCGCGGACGACGGCGAGTAACACGAGTAAGCCGACGAGCGCGGCGACGAGACGATGGCCGAGTGCGACGACGATAGCCGGGTCAGAAAGGTCGAATCCGCCGCCACCACAGACCGGCCAGCCAGAACAGGCGGCCGCTGCGTCGGTGAGTGAGGCGGTTGCGCCGACGACCACCAGCAGGTAGACACCCATCGCTGCACCGGTGAGCAACGTGGTAAATTTTGGAGCAGTGGCGTCGGACACGATAACGTACCCTCTTACTCGGACGTTCCATGCGTGGCTATTTATTCCCCGCGCTTTCCGCGCACGGAGAGGGGAAAGTTAGGTATTTATGCCCCTCTTTCTAAGCCCAACCAAGGATGAATTACAAGCGCGTCGGATTCGGGACCCTGCTCTCCGTAGCGCTTCTTGCATTCGTCGTCGAACCAGTGGCTGCGCAAGAAGCGACGTCGGTTACAAAGGGGCTCATCGATGGGTTGAACAGCAAACTCCTCTACGTCGCGATTCCGATTACAATTCTCACCGAGGGCATCCTCATTTACGCCGTCCTCAAGTTCCGCAAGTCGGATGAAGCGAAACCGACTCAGGAGAACCGTCGGCTCGAAATCACCTGGACCGTTGCCACCGCGATTATCCTGCTCTTCGTCGGTGTCGCCTCCTACCAGGTGCTTGGCAACGAGTTCGTCACCGCCCCAGAAGACGCAGCCGAGAACATCGAGGAAGAGAATGCCGTGGTGGTCGAAGTCACCGCACAGAAGTACTTCTGGACGTTCCACTATCCACAACACGGGGTGAACGCTTCGGACACGATGGTCATCCCATCCGACCGCCCGGTGTATCTAAAGATAACCTCTACAGACTGGTTGCACGCCTTCCACGTGCCGGAGTTGGGCCTCAAGCAGGACGCCTTCCCCGGTGAGACCCACACCATCAAGACGAAGGTGAACCCGTCCGGTGAGGGCACCTACCAGCTCTACTGTGCTGAGTATTGTGGCGTCGGTCACTCCGCGATGCTCGGTGAAGTGAACGTCACCGACGGCGAGACCTACGACGCGTGGATTCAACAACAGCAACAGAGCGCAGAAGAAGCGCCAGCCGGTAACAACAACACGACGTCTGGCGGCAACAACACCACGGCGGGCGGCAACAACACGACGGCCGCGAGCAACAACTCCACGGCCAAACTCGCCGCGTGACTTCTCCCACGACTGCAGTCGTGGGCTTTCTCCTTGATTTTCTGTAACCACACCTCTTCTCTCTGTTTTCATCCGCAGTGAGCCAGCGGCCCGGTTAGCCTGCTCGTCGGATCGCCTGTGCGACCGTCTCTCTGTAATCGATAACTCCGGCCCCACCCTCGGTCTTCGCCGTCGTTGCCGCTTCGAAATCGCGTTTGAGCGTCTCTGGAGTAGCTTCCGGGAACCGTTCGAGATACCGTGCGGCGAGTCCGGCCACCGTCGGAGCAGCCACCGACGTGCCGGAGGCTTTGACCCACTGGCCCGCGAGGTCGATACCCATCTTCGTCCGGCCTGCCTGCGCGAGGCGCGCGTCCACGCCGATGGCGAGGACGTCCGGGTTGTCCCGACCGGGCGTGGTCGCAGAAAACGAGGCGCGTTCGCTGTCCATCGTACACGCGCCGACGCTCAGGGTGCGCTTGGCTGTCGCCGGACTGCCGTTGCGCGCCGCTGAACTGCCCGCGGCGACCACGTCGCGGATTCCAGCGTCGAGTAGGTGTTCGTGGATGCGGTCGAGGGCGGGCGACCGACGCTCTGTCCCCCAGGACATGACGACCACGTCGTAGGCCGACCGGTTTTTGTGGAGCCACTCGTAGGCGCGGAGGACGGTGTCAGTACGGGTGCGCCCGCGCTGGCCGAAGATGCGAAGCGAGACGAGGTCGGCATTTGGCGCGAGGCGAGCCAACTGTCCGCAAACGGCGGTTCCATGGCCGATTGCGTCGCCGCCCCCTTCCTCGGTCACGTCCACCTCGCGCATCGCTGTCTCGTCGAAGACGGGATGGCTCGGGTCCACACCCGAATCGAGGACGACGACCGTGACGCCGTCGCCGGTCGAACCGTTGCGGGGAATCGAATGGACTTGCCTGATGTCTTCGATGGTCGCGAGCGAGGATTTTTCCTCGTTCACGAAGGCGGGTTCGTAGGGCACGCGAACCAGCAGGTTCTCCTCGACGCGGTTTACGCGGTCGTCCGCACGCAGCTGTCTGAAGCCCCCGGGAGTTGCGCCGACGTGGACCGCGCTCCCGGCTTCGCCGAACTCGTAGGTTTCGTGGACGGTACAGTCTAAGCCGTCGAGGACTGCAGGTTCGTCGAGGTAGCAGAGCTTATCAATCATCGTCACAGAGAACCACAGCTAATAATTCCTGTGTCAAACTGTTAAGGATTATTCACGATTCCTGGAATGTCTCGATGTTCGACAGGCAGTGTCGGCAAGAGGTGCCGTCGCTCAGGCGATGGGAGGCCGAAAAAGGAGTGGGCGACTACAGGGAGTACACCGCGCCGACGTACAGCACGACGACGAGGAAGACCCACACTGCGTCGACGAAGTGCCAGTACATCGAGGCCGTCGAGACGGAGACGTGGCGCTCTGCTGAGTACTGCCCTTTGAGTGCGCGGACGAACACGATGCCGAGAAGGACAGCTCCCATCGAAACGTGGAGGCCGTGAAGGCCCGTCAGGCCGAAGAAGGCGCTCGCGAACACGCCCTCGGTGAGCGTGAAGCCTTCAACGACGATGAACTCGTAGTACTCGTACACCTGCCCGAACAGGAAGACGATACCCAGGAGTAGCGTCGCGGCGAGCAACTGGATGAATCGCGTCCGGTTGCCCTTCCGGAGGGCGACGTGTGAGTAGTGGAGTGTGATACTGCTGAGAATCAGCAGGATGGTGTTCCCGATGACGAGTGCACCGAGGAACCCGTGAGGTATGTGTTCTGGCGGCCACGCGCCTGCACGGATGAAGAAGTAGTACACGAACCCGGCACCGAAGGTTGCGACTTCAGACCCGAGGAACGTGACCATTCCGAGGCGCAGGCCTTTGCTGTGGGAACCGCCTTCCCAGAAGTTCACGACGAAGGCGTGGTACAGCCAGCCGTAGAGGCCGGCGAGGAAGAGGAAAGTGCTGGCGATGAACACCGCCGGCCCGGCCATCGGGTCGACGAGTGCGTCTTCACCCCGACCGAGCACGAACAGGCCCGCGCCGGTGTACAGCCCAGCACCACCAAGGGCGGTGATAAACGGCCACCAACTCGCCTCACCGAACCCGCGTGGCCAGTCCTCGACCGCGGGGAGGTGGTGGTGACCACCGTGGTCATCCGATGCGTCTTCTACGCTCATGGTCGGACGTTTACAGTGGAATACTAAAAACCCTCCCAACCGCGTTTGCCAGGAAGTGCTTTCGGAAGGTACACGTTCGTGCCACGACTACCGCCGGACAATGAGCGACCGAGCCCCCCTGAGAGGTCGCAGATGGCTCCGCCGTGTTACGGTTATTCTCCTCGTGTCCGCGCTCGCAACCGGCCGCGCACTCGCCCACGGTGGGAGTCTGCGCTCTGCCACCCCCGAGGAACTCGCCATTCCGACGTGGCTCTTTCTCATGACCGGCGGCGGCGTCATCGGCGCGTCGTTCCTGCTAGCGAGTTTCGTCACGAACCGCGGGTTCATCGACGCAGTCCACGAATGGCACCGACTCCTCTCGGTCCCCCGCGAGACGGTGTTCGCCCTCGTCCTCAAACTCGTCGGCGTCGTCGGCCTCGGCGCGGTGCTCTACTTCGGACTCTTCGGTCCACAGTTCCCCCTCAGCAATCTCGCAATCCTGACCGTCTGGGTCGGCTGGTGGGCTGGGTACACCATCTCCGTCTACCTCCTCGGGAACACCTGGGAGGCAGTGAACCCGTGGCGCACCCTCGCGGAGGCATTGCCCGCACTCGATGCGCCGTACCCCGAGAGTCTCGGCGCGTGGCCGAGCGTCGCCGGCCTGCTCGCACTCGTTTGGCTCGAAGTCGTGAGTCCGCTCGCAGACCAGGCCGACTTGCTCGCTACGGTGGTGCTCGCTTACACCGTCGTCACGCTCACCGGAGCCGTCGTCTACGGTCCCGAGACGTGGTTTTCGACTGTCGACCCCGTCTCGCGGGTGTTTCGGTACTACGGGCGGGTCGCCCCCTTCAAGCGCACGAAAGATGGGCTCAGCTTCCGCCTTCCCGGGGCCGCTCTCTCCGAGACGCGCTTCGTCACCGGCCCGGACGAGATCGCCTTCGTCATCGCGATTCTCTGGGTCACCACGTACGACGGACTCGTCACCACGCCCGCGTGGGTGGACTTCGCGACGTGGCTCGTCGGCCTCGGCGTGCCCGCAGTCATCCTCTACCCGGCCGCCATCCTCGCCGGGTTCGCCCTGTTCCTCGGAGCCTACCGCCTCGCGACGACGAAAAGCATCGAGTACGCGGAGACGTATCTGCCACCGCGTACGCTCGCGAACCGATTCGCCCCGTCGCTGCTCGCCATCGCCGCCGGCTACCACCTCGCGCACTTCCTCGGTTACTTTCTCTCGCTATCGCCCGCGCTGGTGACCGTCGCGGCCTCCCCCTTCTCGCCCCCACCGGACGTGCCCGTCCTCCCGCTTCCGTCGTGGTTCGGCGGCGTCAACCTCACGTTCGTCCTGCTTGGCCACCTCGGGGCCATCTGGGTAGCCCACGCCACCGCCTACGACCTGTTCCCGTCACGATTGCAGGCCGTGCGCAGCCAGTACCCCTACATCGCCGTGATGATGTTCTACACCATGGTCAGCCTCTGGATCGTCGCAGAACCAGCCCTCACTCCCCCGTTCATATGACCGACGAAGCACCCACCTCGTGTCCGTACTGTGACCAGCGATTCGCCCGCGAACAGTGGCAGGCATTGCACCTCGGCCTCGAACACGACGGCAAGCTGACCCCCGCAGAGCGTGAGGCGGTCGAGACCGCTCGCGACGAAGAGGAAGCCGACCTCCGAACGTTCCGATTGAAGGCGCTCGCCGCCCTCGTGTTCCTCTACTTCGGCTTCCTGTTCGCCTATTCGCTGTTCGCCTGAGTGGCGTTCCGATGCCCCTTTCTATCGCCACTCCCTAGTCGCGTCCATGGACGAACAAGCGGGATTGAGCGACCAGTACAGCCGGGCCAGTCCGTGGCCGGTGTTCGTCGCCCTCGGCCTCGCCATCTCCGAGGTCGGCATCGTCATGGCGTTGTTTCCTCTCGCTGTCGGCGGCCTCCTGTTGTTTGCAGGGAGCGTGACCGGCATCCTGCAAGAATCCGACCACATCGAGACGCCGTGGCCCCTCCTCTCGGGTATCGGCGTGTTCCTCCTCGTCGTTGGGGCTGGCCTCGTGCTCTCACAGACCGCCGGACTCTCGCTCGACGCCGTCGTCGCCGCACTCGAAGCGATGAACGGCCTCGTCTTCCGTGGCCTGTCGATTCTTCTCTCGGGGGCCATCCTCGCCATCGGTGGTGTCGTCGGCGCGGTCGCAGAACCCGCTCGTCTCTGAACGCCGAACCAACAATCTATTTATTCCGGTGGCCGTAGCATCCCCCAACGATGGCAACACCGCTCTTCGACCGGGATACGTGGCTCGACCTCACGGTGAACATGATTCCGATGGGAATCATCCTGTTCTTCATCATCGGGTTCGCCATTTTCAACCCGTGGGGGTTCAACCTCGAGAAATCGAGCCTTCAGTACGGCCTCCTCCTCATCCCCTTCATCTCGATGGGTATCCTCACCTACTACGCCGGCAAGGCGATTTCGACCGGTGAGCGTGAAATCGAACAGAACGAGAACATGGAAAATCCGTACGAGACCCACTGAGCAGTCCACAGGGCCCTTGTTTCGACGATTTTTTGCCCGCTGAGTGACGCGTCTCGAACTGCCCCTAATATCACCCCTCACGAATGGGGCTGAGCGCCGCCAATTTGCGACCTATTTTGCCGGGAAAACCGGCCGCCGCGGGGACGGAACCTAACCATTCTTTACCCTGTGGTTCCGAGGAGCGAGCATGGCGAATGGACAGTTAGCACTGACGGTGTTGATGGGGGTATTCCTCATCGCCGTCGCTGCCTGGCTCTCGCGCGTCGAGGACTGGCGCTCGTACGCTCCGCTGTCGGGTGGCGGGGGCTACAGACGAGAGACAGGCACCGCTCACGAGGAGAAGCCTGCGGGACTTATCCGCTGGCTGACCACGGTTGACCACAAAGATATCGGCATCCTCTACGGACTCTACGGGATTATTGCGTTCGTCTGGGGTGGCCTCGCGGTCCTGCTCATGCGTATCGAGCTCGCGGCACCCGCACAGGACCTCATCGAGCCAACCCTCTACAACGGGCTGCTCACGAGTCACGGTATTACGATGCTGTTCCTGTTCGGGACGCCGATGATTGCGGCGTTCTCGAACTACTTCATCCCGCTGCTCATCGGGGCAGACGACATGGCGTTCCCACGCATCAACGCCATCGCCTTCTGGCTCCTGCCACCGGCGGCACTCCTCATCTGGGCTGGCTTCTTCCTC
Source organism: Haladaptatus sp. QDMS2 (assembly GCF_029338295.1). Taxonomy (NCBI): domain Archaea; kingdom Methanobacteriati; phylum Methanobacteriota; class Halobacteria; order Halobacteriales; family Haladaptataceae; genus Haladaptatus; species Haladaptatus sp. QDMS2. The sequence continues at coordinate 1,655,801 of NZ_CP119791.1, read as the reverse complement.
GACCCACTCACGGGCGGGCAAATTCAGGCCGCCCAGACCAGCTGGACGATGTACACGCCGCTGTCTGCTGAACAGGCAAACCCCGGCGTGGACCTGATGTTGTTGGGACTGCACCTTTCCGGGGTTTCTGCCACCATGGGTGCCATCAACTTCATCGTCACCATCTTCACAGAACGCGGAAGCAAGGTCAACTGGGCTAACCTCGACATCTTCTCGTGGACCATCCTGACCCAGTCCGGCCTCGTGCTCTTCGCATTCCCACTGCTCGGCAGCGCTATCGTGATGCTCCTGCTCGACCGGAACTTCGCGACGACGTTCTTCACTGTCGGCGGCGGGTCGCCCATCCTCTGGCAGCACCTGTTCTGGTTCTTCGGCCACCCCGAGGTGTACATCCTCGTGCTGCCGCCGATGGGACTGGTCAGCTACATCCTGCCAAAGTTCGCGGGCCGGAAACTGTTCGGCTTCAAGTTCGTCGTCTACTCGACGCTCGCCATCGGCGTCCTCTCGTTCGGCGTCTGGGCCCACCACATGTTCTCTACGGGTATCGACCCACGTCTGCGGGCCTCGTTCATGGCCGTCTCGCTCGCCATCGCGATACCGAGTGCAGTCAAGACGTTCAACTGGATTACGACCCTCTGGAACGGGAAGCTCCGGCTTACCGCCCCGATGCTGTTCTGTATCGGGTTCATCTCGAACTTCATCATCGGCGGCGTGACCGGCGTGTTCCTCGCCTCGATTCCGGTGGACCTCGTGCTCCACGACACCTACTACGTCGTTGGTCACTTCCACTACATCGTGATGGGCGTCATCGGCTTCGGTCTCTTTGGCGCGCTCTACTACTGGTTCCCAATCGTCACCGGTCGGATGTACCAGCGCACGCTCGCGAAGTGGCACTTCTGGCTCGTCATGATCGGGACGAACCTGACGTTCTTCGGCATGCTCATCCTCGGCTACCTCGGCATGCCGCGTCGCTACGCGACCTACGACTTCAACCCGGCTATCACGCCGATGGAGGCCATCACGGCACTCCACCAGATTGCGACCCTCGGCGCGTTCCTCATCGCTGTCGGGACGCTCATCTTCGTCTGGAACGTCGTCAGTTCCTGGATGGAAGGGCCGGTCTTGGAGAACGCAGACCCGTGGGACTTAGAAGAAACCAACCAGTTCGGTCACGAGTGGGTCTGGCACCGCAACCGCCTCAACCGCTCGCTCATCGCCGCGGACGGCGGTGAAGAAGAAGTCGCTACCGACGGCGGCGAAGTCGAAGACGAATAGGCCGTTTTTGCGGGTCGATTTTTCTGTGTGCTCTCGTCGTGAGCGACGCGTTCGCGGTCAGTCGAAAACAGAAGTCTGAGCGCCCGCAGCGACTCAGAACAGGACGAGGATGAAGCCGCCGAGGAACATTAGCGAGGCGATTGCACCGAGAATGAGCATCAACAGCTCTTTGTCGGACATACGTGCGGTTGGCACCGCGAGGTCAAAAGGCTAATCGTCGGCGATTCCTAACTCCCGGTATGGCACAGACGCAGGGGCTCACCCGCGGTCGGCGCGTCGTCCTCACCATCTACGTCATCGTCGTCGCCATCGCGGCCCTCACCGGCCTCATCCTCGGGACGTTCGTGAGCGGCGACATCCTCGCACCGAAATTTCTCGGCATCATTCCGTTCCCGCCGACCCCGCTCGGCCTTGCCGCCTACGGCGGATTGACGCTCGCCGTGGTGCTCGGCGTCGTCCTCGGGCTGGTTATCTACGTTTCAGACCGGTATGTGGAGTAGGGGTGTCTCTACGGATTTGATTTCTAACGCAGTTACAGTAGGTCTGACTCCGTGAACAGAATGAAAATGCCCATCAAGACGTTCACGAACCCAACGAATTGATAGAACATGGTGCCAGAATCGGTTAATGGGTCATGTTTCATTAGTGGTCCGTAAGACCACGCCAGTAATCGCTGTGGGTTGTACATCGAAATACTCCCGAGAGTAATGAACGCAAGCGAGACGATGAGGAAGAACACGGTAATCAATAACTACTCGGAGAGGATGCAAATAAGTGTTAGACTCGGAAAAGAAAACTAATTAGCCTTATCCCTGCCCGACCATCGAGTCTTGGTCGTCCCACTCCTGCTTGCGCAGTTCGTACTTCTGGACCTTGCCGGTCGCCGTCGTCGGCAGTTCGTCGACGAACTCGACATTGTGGACGACTTTGTAGCCTGCGAGGCGTTCTCGGCAGAAGTCCTCGATGTCTTCGAGCGTGATACCCGGGTTGTTAATATCGCCGTTTGCGGGCACGATGAACGCCTTCGGCGTTTCGCCCCACTTGTCGCTCGGCGCGGGAATCACGGCCACGTCGGCGATGGCGTCGTGGTCGAACAGGGTGTCTTCGAGTTCGATAGAGGAGATGTTCTCCCCGCCGGAGATGATGATATCCTTCTTGCGGTCCTGAATCGAAATCATGCCGTGTTCGTCCACGACCGCAAGGTCGCCCATGTGGTAGTAGCCCTCGACGCGGTCGTTGAAGGCCTCGTGCGTTTCCTGCTCTTTGTTCCAGTAGCCTTCCATGACCTGATTCCCGTTCACGACGACCTCTCCTAGGGTTTCGTTGTCCCACGGCACGTCCTCGCCGTCTGCGTCCACGACGCGAATCTCCGTGCCGAGGTAGCCAATGCCTTGGCGCTTCTTGAATCGGAAGCGGCCGTCGTCATCGTCGTCGAAGAAACTCCTGAAGTCGGAGGTAGTGATGAGCGGTCCGGTCTCCGTCGCGCCGTAGACGTGCATCAGATACCAGCCGAACTCGTCTTCGACCACTCTGAGTGTCGCCTCGGGGGGCGCACTGCCGGCGGTGGCGACGCGTACGTCGCTGTCCCCAATCGTCTGTGGCGTGGCCTCGTCGTAGTGTTCCATCAGCAAGTTGAGCACCGTCGGTGCGGCACACATGTAGGAAACGTCCTCTGCGACGACCGTGTCGAAGATTCCCTCTGCGTCGATGCCGCGGGTACAGATGTGGCGCGCCCCGATGCCGGTGACCGCGAAGATGTGTCCCCAGCCGTTTGCGTGGAACATTGGCAGCGTCCAGAGGTACACGTCCTCGTCGGTAATGCGCTGTTGTTGGGTGATGAGGTAGGCGTGGAGCGTCTCACAGCGATGGGTGCGCATGACGCCTTTCGGGTCGCCCGTCGTCCCGGAGGTGTAGTTGATGGTGATAACTTCGTCTTCAGCCATCTCCGGGCGCTCGTAGTCGGTCGACTCTGCGACCACGTCGTCGAACTCTTCCCAGTCGCCCTCGACTGCAGCCGCGTCGTTCGTGATGAAGATTTCCGTCGGGATGTCGTCACGAATCTGCTCGATTTGTGGAACGTACTCGTAGTCGGCGTAGATGGCCTTGACGCCGGCGTCGTTCATGATGTACTCGAACTCCCGGGGGACGAGGCGGTAGTTGAGCGGCGTGTGAACCGCGCCGATTTGCATGCTGCCGTAGGCGGCTTCGAGGTGGTAGTGGGTGTTGGGGTCGAGCACTGCCACCCGGTCGCCTTTCTCCACACCGCGGGCCTGGAGGGCCGCAGAAAAGCCGTCTGCGCGCTCACCGATTTCGTCGTAGGTCAGTCGCTCCCCAGTGGTCGCGATGACCCCTTCTTTGTCGCCGTAATAGGTCCGAGCTCTGTCCAAAAACTCGGTGACGAGTAGCGGTTTTTCCATGTATCATGATAAACTTGGTAAAATGGACCATAGGTTTTTCGCCATCGGCAGATGTTAAGTCTTACCAGCAGGCGAGATTACTCCAAGAAAAAAGAGGAACCGAAATTTGTGCTCAGTTCGACTTGAGCTGGTCGCGAATCTTCTCCGGGACGGATGGGTCACGGAGCGTCGTCGTGTTCCCGAGTTCCTCGTCGTTCGAGATGTTTTCGAGGAGGCGACGCATGATTTTCCCAGAGCGCGTCTTCGGGAGGTCCTCGACGAACAGGACGTTCGCCGGACGAGCGAATTTGCCGATTTCGTCTTCCACGGCCCCGACGATGCGCTGTCGGACGTCGTCGCTGGCTTCGACGCCCTCACGCAGGATGACGTACACGTCTGGCACTTCGCCCTTCTGGGCATCTTTTTTCGAGACGACGGCGGCCTCGGCGACGTCCTCGACTTCTGCCACGGCGCTCTCCAGTTCCATCGTCCCGAGGCGGTGGCCCGCGACGTTCATCACGTCGTCTAAGCGTCCGAGGATGCGGAAGTAGCCGTCGCGTTCGTGGACTGCGCCGTCCCCGGCCTTGTACGTCCAGTCGCGCCAGTCGTCGGAATCGGTGTCGGAGAAGTCTTCCCAGTAGGTCGAGATGAAGCGGTCGTCGTCGCCGTACACCGTCTGGAGCATTCCCGGCCATGGCCGGGTGATGACGAGGTTGCCCGCCTGTCCCGTCGCGGGTTCGAGTGGGTCGCCCTTGTCGTCGACCAGGCCCGGTTTGATGCCCGGGCACCCGACGCCCGCGCTACCGGGTTTCATGTCTTTCAGCGCCGGCAGGTTGGTGATGAGGTGGCCGCCCGTCTCGGTCTGCCACCAGGTGTCCACGATGACGGCCTCCTCCTTGCCGACGTGTTTGTAGTACCAGAGCCACGCTTCCGGCTGAATCGGCTCGCCGACCGTCGTCATGTGACGGAACGAGAAGTCGTAGTCTTCTAAGTACTGTTCGCCCCACTTCATGAACATCCGCACCGCCGTCGGTGAGGTGTGGAAGATGTCTACGTCGTACTTCTCTGCGAGTTCCCACGTCCGTCCCTTGTGCGGGAAGTCAGGTGCGCCCTCGTACATGACGCTGGTCGTCCCGAGCGCGAGCGGCCCGTAGACGATGTAGGTGTGGCCCGTAATCCAGCCGATGTCCGCCATACACCAGTAGGTGTCCTCGGGTTTGATGTCGAGGACGTACTTCGAGGTGCCCGCGGCATAGGCGAGATACCCACCCGTGCGGTGTTGACAGCCTTTCGGTTGGCCGGTCGTCCCCGAGGTGTACATCAAGAACAGGGGGTCTTCTGCATCCCGGGAGACGGGGTCTACGCGTGCCCCCTTGTAGTCCGGGAGCATGTCCTCGACTCGGAGGTCTCTGCCTTCTTCGAGTTCCACGTCCGGGTGCAGGTCCTCGTCGCGCGTCCAGACGAGGACGTTCTCGACGTCGTGGTCTGCGAGGGACATCGCCTCGTCTGCCTTCTGCTTGTGGTTGAGCAGTTCGCCGCGGCGATAGTAGCCGTCGATGGTGACGACGTAGTCAGAGTTGGCGTCGTCGACGCGGTCTGCAAGTGCCTGTGCGGAGAAGCCGGCGAACACCTCGCTGTGGGGTGCGCCGATGCGGGCAAGTGCGAGCATCGTCACCGGCAGCGCCGGCACCATCGGCATGTGGAGGGTGACGATGTCGCCTTCTTCGACGCCAACGTCTCGCAGCAGTGCGGCGAACTCGTTTACCTCGCGGTAGAGGTCCTGATACGAGATGTTTCGCTGTTCGCCGTCTTCGCCCTCCCAGAGTAGCGCCGTCTGGTTCTTTCGCTCGTCCAGATGGCGGTCGATGCAGTTGTACGAGGCGTTCAGCTTCCCGCCCGTGAACCACTCGAAAAATGGCGGGTTGCTCCCGTCGAACACCTGGTCCCAGTGGGTGTCCCAGTCGAGCAACGCCGCGTACTCGGCGAACGCCTCCGGATAGCCCTCCTCGAACCGGTCGTAAATCCCCGGGTCGGTCTGGTTCGCCTGCCCCACGAACTTCGGAGAGGGTCGGAAGTAGTCCTGCTCTCTCAGTCGTGCCTCGAGTGTCTGTTGAGAATCGTTAGCCATATGTTGACACCGTTCATCCCAAATTAGGTACACGGTGCCATAGTTCTACCGTCGCCAAAAATCGCATGAGTCCGCTGTCACGACGCCAACACTGTGGCGCTTACGCCAGCCCGATTTTCTCCGAGTACGCGCCGTAGTGTTCCTTGAACACGTCCATGATTTCGCCCATCGTGACGTAGGCTTTCACCGCGTCGATGATGGCTGGCATCACGTTGTCGCCGTTCTCGATGGCCTCGTCGAGGGCGGCAAGCGTCTCCGTGACCGCCTCGTCGTCGCGTTCTGCTTTGACCTCGGCGAGTCGCGCTAACTGCTTTTCCTGCACTTCGTCGGAGACGTGGAGCAGTTCCGGTTCGACCTCTTCGTCGAGTTTGTACTTGTTGACGCCGACGACGATTTCGTCGCCCTGGTCGACGCGCTTTTGGTACTCGTAGGAGGCCTCCTGAATCTCGCGCTGGAAGTACCCCTGGTCGATGCCTTCGAGCACGCCGTCGCGGACGGAGCCGTCGCCCATCTCCTTTATGTGCTCGATGTACGCCATCGTCTTCTGCTCCATCTCATCGGTGAGTGCCTCGACGGCGAAACTGCCACCGAGCGGGTCCACGATGTCTGCAGCACCCGACTCGTCGGCGATGATCTGCTGGGTGCGAAGCGCGACACGCACTGCTTCTTCGGAGGGCAGGGCGAGTGCCTCGTCATAGCTGTTGGTGTGCAGGCTCTGGGTGCCGCCGAGGACGCCAGCGAGCGCCTGAATCGTCGTCCGGATAATGTTGTTGAGCGGTTGCTGGGCGGTGAGACTCTGCCCTGCCGTCTGGGTGTGGAACTTGAGTTGCTTGCTCGCGTCCTTCTCTGCGCCGTACCACTCGGTCATGACGCGGGCGTAGATGCGCCGGGCGGCGCGGTACTTCGCAATTTCCTCGAAAAAGGAGTTGTGCGAGTTGAAGAAGAACGAAAGCTGTGGCGCGAAGTCGTCCACGTCCAGGCCGCGGTCCATCGCGTCTTCGACGTACGCAAAGCCGTCTGCGAGGGTGAAGGCGAGTTCCTGGACGGCCGTCGAACCCGCTTCGCGGATGTGGTAGCCCGAGATAGAGACTGGTTTCCACTTTGGCGTCTCCTTCGCGGCGAACTCGATGGTGTCGGTGACCACGTCGAGCGAGGGTGCGGGCGGGATGACCCACTCCTTCTGAGCGATGAACTCTTTGAGCATATCGTTCTGCAGCGTGCCGCGAATCTGGTCGCGGGGGACGCCCTGCTTGTCCGCGAGGGCGATGTACATCGCGTAGATGACCGCCGCACTCGGGTTGATAGTGAACGAGGTGGAGACTTCGTCCACGCGGATGCCGTCGAACAGCACCTCCATGTCCCGGAGTGTGTCTACGGCGACACCCTCCTTGCCGACTTCGCCGTCGCTCATCGGGTGGTCGGAGTCGATGCCCATCAGACTCGGCATGTCGAACGCCGTCGAGAGGCCCGTCTGCCCTTCCTTGATGAGGTAGTGGAAGCGGTCGTTGGTTTCCTCTGCGGTACCGAACCCGGCGAACTGGCGCATCGTCCACGTCCGTCCGCGATACATCGTCGGGTACACGCCACGGGTGAAGGGTTCCTCGCCCGGCATTCCGAGGTCCTCCTCGTAGTCGATGTCGTCTACGTCCTCGGGGGTGTAGAGGCGGTCTACTTCGAGATTGGAGACGGTCGCGAACCGGTCTCTGCGCTCGCCGTAGGCGTCGAGAACGGGTGAGAGGGTGTCGTCCTCCCACTGCTCGCGCGACTCACGAATTTTTTCGAGGTCGGCATCATCGTACATACTCGTAGGCTTCCGCCCGGAAATTCATTAAGATTCCGGGGTCGGACAGCGAATTTCGCCAATTACTGGAATCGCTTGGTCGTCTCGACGAGTGGGTGGCGGGCGTAGTCTACCACTTCGATGTCGTCGATGGTGGACAGTCCCTCCTTCTCTGCGGTCTTCGCCATCCCGAGGTCCACTGGGGTGTTGAGGACGATGACGTAGGCGTCCATCTCCGGAATCCCGAGCCGGTCTGCGGCCTTCGAGCGGTGATGGCCGTCTGCGAGCAACAGGTCGCCGTCGTTGTCGATGACGACGAGGGGTTCTGCGAGGCCGCGCTGGAGTTCGTAACTTCGCCCCTCCAGTTCGTCCGCGTACACTCGGCCCTGCGTGGGTCTGAGGTTCGCGAGTTGCACCTTCCGGCGTTCCTCGCTCACCGTGACGCCGTGGATGTTTTCGAGCGTTCGCATGAGTTTGCCCACCTTCTCGGGGGTCGCTCGCTCGATTTGACTCCGGATGACGTCCGCGTTCGAGATAATGCCGACGAGGTTCCCCGCATCGTCGACGACGGGGAGTTTTTGAATCCCCGACCGGAGGATGACGCGGGCAGCGTCGGTGAGGTCCATCTCGGGGTGAGCGACGATGAGTTCCTGGCTCATCACCTTGAAAATGAGTTCGTCGTCGTCGGCGAGCAACAGGTCGCGTGCGCTCACGAACCCCTCGACTCGGCGGCCGCTACACACCGGAAACCCGCTGTGCTCGTCGCTCTCTGCGATGCGCCTCGCAACCTCTTTGACCGTGGCGTCGGGTGAGACGGTGACCACGTCCCGGGTCATGTAGTCTTTGACCCGGGGTTTACCGCCGGACGATTCGAGGTCTTCCATTGTACTTCCTGACGGTGGCCCGCCGCAAAAATGTCTCGCTCACTCGTCGTCGTCGAAAAAGCGGCTGTTGAACTCCGGAATTGAGTACACGGAGGCCGGCCGGCCCGGCCGCGAGGTGAGCGTGTCGAAAAACCGGTCGGTGACGACGTCGGTGAGAATCTGGCGCAGGGACTCCTCCTGGCCCTCCTCTACGTCGCCGAGGAGGCCGAGGGAAATCTGCGCCCCGGCCATGTCCGCGTGGCCACCCGCAGAGCCAATCTGCCCGAAGGCATCCCGAAGCGTTTCTCCCAGGTCGAGGTCCGCCCCGCGGGCGCGCCCGGAGACGAAGACGGTTCCATCCTTGAATCCGTAGACGAGCGTCGTCGTGATGCCCTTCATGTCGAGCAGGCGGTCTGCGGCCTGCGCGAGCGCGTCGCGGTCAGAAATCGGCCCGACACAACTCGTGAGCACCTCGCCACGAACCTGACGCTCGCGGATGGCGCGTCCAATGATGGAGAGCGTCTCGGCGCTCATGCTCGGCGATTCGAACTGTGCGAGCAGTGCGCTGTCCGCCCGCGGCGTGAGGAACTCCGCGGCCTCGAAGTCGGCGGTGGAGATGTCTCGCGAAAAGTCCTTGGTATCGACCCGAATCCCGTAGAGCAACCCGGTGGCGACGGCGGTGTCAACCTTGTAGCCAAGTTGCATGAGGTAATCCGTGAGCAGCGTACTCGTCGCGCCGACGTCGCTTCGCACGTCCACGAACCGGGCGTCGATTGGCGCACGCGGCGGGTGGTGGTCGATGACCACGTCTACGTCCGTGTCGGCTGGCAACTGGTCGTTGACACCCGGACGAGAGTGGTCGACTAGCGCGAAGCCGGCGTACTCAGAGAGGTCGGCCCAAGTCTTCGGATTCCGCAGCTGTAAGTCGAGTAAGTTCACGAACGCCCGATTCTCCTGGTGGGTGATGTCGCCAAAGTAGACGACGTCGGCCTCACAGCCCACCGAGTGGGCGATTTTCTGGAGGGCGACGGCGCTCGCAAGCGCGTCCGGGTCGGGGTTGTCGTGGGTGACGACGGCGAGTTTCCCGTCGAGTGCTCGGAGCATCCGCACTAGCCGACGCAGGCGTAGGCCCTTGTCACCGACGCGCTCGACGATGTATTCGCGGACCGCGCCGCTCGGGTCGATGAGTTCGTCGGCGACGGATTCGAGCGCCTCGAAGGTCGCTTCGTCGGGTTCTTCACCGGCGAAGACGACGCGGTGGGCGTCCGGGAACGCCTTCTTCGCGGCGTTCGCACTCGCCAGATTCTGTCTCGGGTCGTCGTCCGCAACGATGACGATGTCCACGTCGCTCGCGTTCGCCCGGAGGTCCGCGGGGTCTGTCGGGTCTGCGAGTTTCGCGTTTATCGACTCCCCGCGGAGCGTTTCGACTCGTCGGTCCTCGTCGGTCAGGACGACCAGCCTGTCCGGGTCGCGGCGGATGGTCTCGACTAACGAATGGCCGAACGAGCCACAGCCGAGGACCAGCCGGAAAACCATATGCCTCCGTACCCGTTCATGAGGCTAAAACCCTCCGCCTACAGACGGGTCGTGAAACAGGGTGAAAAACACGCGACAGAAAGGAACCGCCGCGGATTAGCCGAAGAGGACGCTCGCTGCGTCCACGGCCGTGCTCGCGACGGGGTTGAACGCCGGAAGCAGAACGACGGTGACGATTGCCGCACCGACGACGGCAGCGTAGAGGCCGGCCGGGTACCCACCGAGTTCGCGTGGTTCTGCCGACTCTTCGATCCACATCGCCTTGACGACGCGCGAATAGTAGTAGAGCGACAGCGCACTGTTCACGGCACCGAAGGCGGCGAGCCACCAGAAGCCCGCACCGACGGCGGCGGCGAACAGCACGTACTTAGAGAGGAAGCCAGCCCCAATCGGGAGGCCAGCGAGGCTGAACAGGAACACGGTCATCGCGGCGCAGGCGAGCGGTGCCTGCTTCCCGAGCCCGTTGAAGTCCTCGAATTTGCGGCCGATGCCCCAATGCTCGGTCATGGCGATGAACAGGAACGCGCCCGTGTTCATGAAGCCGTAGACGAGCAGGTGCATCATCGACGCCCCGAGGACGAGGTCGTTCTGTCCGCCGCCGGTGAGCGCGGCGAGTCCGATGAGGACGTAGCCGGCGTGGCCAATCGAGGAGTACGCGAGCATGCGCTTTACGTTCTCCTGGACCGCGGCGGCGAAGTTCCCGAGCGTCATCGTGACGACGGCGAGAATCTGGAACGCGAGCACCCAGTCGACGGGCACCGATTCCACCGGGAACGCCTCGACGAACACGCGGAATGCAACGACGAACCCGGCCGCCTTCGAGGCCGACGACAGGAAGCCCGAAATCGGTGCCGGTGCGCCCTCGTAGGCCTCCGGCGCCCAGAAGTGGAACGGCACGCTCGCGGTCTTGAACGCGAAGCCACCGAGCACCATCAGCACACCGAGGCCGAGGATACCGACGAACTCCGTGTTCGCGACTGCTTCGGCGATTGCGCCGAACTGCAGTGCGCCGGTCGCGGCGTACACGAGGCTAATCCCGTAGGCGAACACCGCAGACGACAGCGCGCCGATGAGGAAGTACTTGAGGCCTGCCTCCACGCTGCCACGGTTCTGCTTGAGGAACGAGACGAGCGCGTAGGACGGCAGGCTGGCGAGTTCGAGTGCGACGAACGCCGACGCGAGGCTGTTTGCCGATGCCATGAGCGACATCCCCATCGCGGCCATCAGGACGAGGATGTAGTACTCGGCCTGGTTGCGGTGACCGCGGAGGTAGTCGTAGCTTGCGAGCGAGACCATCGCCGCGACGCTCGTGAAGATGAACCCGAAGAACAGGCTCATCCCGTCGATGACCAGCTGGTCACCGTAGAGCGTGAGCGGCTCACTGACGAGGTCCGTCGCCGTGAAGAGGTAGCCAGTCGCGGCGAGCGACGTCAGCGAGCCAGCCGTCGCGATACCCGCGAGGCGGCCGTCGTCGCGTTTGTCGGGCGTGAGGCTGTCGAACAGGAACAGCAACAGCGCCGCGACGCCGAGGATGAGGACCGGCGAGAGCGCCAGTCCGGCAGAGACTGCCATTTAGGCACCCCCTCCGACGGCGAGAATCGGACGAATTGCATCTTGAATCATCTGCATGAAGATGTCCGGTGCGACACCGAGTGCGATGATGAGGATGAGGAGCACGGCCATCGGTGCGACGTCGTGGAACGGCGCTGGCGTGACCTCGTAGTCCGTTTCGAGCCGGAACGGCCCGAACAGAGTCCGCTGCATCGCGAACAGCAGGTAGCCGGCGACGATGACGATACCGAACATCGCCACCGACGTGAAGATTTCAGAGCCCGCGAACGCGCCGAACGAGCCGAGGAAGATGAACAGTTCGCCGGCGAAGCCAGCCATCAGCGGCAGGCCCATGTAGGCGAACGCGGCGGCGACGAAGATGCCAACCGTCCACGGCATCCGGTCTGCCATCCCGGACATGTCAGCGACCATCCGGGTGTGGGTGGTGTTGTAGATAACACCGACCGCCATGAACATCAGCCCCGAGATGAGGCCGTGTGCGATCATCTGGAACGTCGCGCCGCCGACGCCGTAGACGGTGTAGGCGACGAGTCCGAGGATGACGTAGCCCATCGAGGACACAGAGGAGTACGCGACGATGCGCTTCAGGTCCTGCTGGGCGAGCGCGAGCATCGCGCCGTAGATGACGCTGACGACGGCGAAGATGGCGATGATGGTCGCCGCGGCCGTCGCGACGTCGGCGAGCATGGTAAAGTTGAACCGGAGCAGGGCGTACGTCCCCATCTTCAGGAGGACGCCGGCCAGCATGACCGACACAGGCGTGGGGGCCTCGACGTGAGCGTCGGGCAGCCACGTGTGAACCGGCACGACCGGAACCTTCACCGCGAAGCCAGCGAACATCGCGAAGAACGCGAGTCCTTTCAACGTGTTCGCATCGATTCCGGCGAGTGAACCGAGTTCACCCGCACGGAGCGCCTGCGCAACCGCCGGCAGGCTGAGGGAGGTGACGGAGTCACCGAGTCCGAACACCAGCGCCATGAAGCCGATGAACATCACCAGCGAGGCGACGTTGGTGTAGACGAAGAACTTGATCGCGGCGTACTTCCGGCGTGGGCCGCCCCAGACACCGATGAGGAAGTACATCGGGATGAGGACAGCTTCCCAGAAGATGAACCAGACGAAGAAGTCGAGCGCCGCGAACACGCCGATGAGGCTCGCTTCCATGAGCAACATCAGGCCGTAGAACTGCGACTGGCGCTCGTCGATTGGTGTCCACGCGCTCAGAATCGCGAGCGTCGTGAGAACCGTCGTGAGCACGAGCAGCGGCATGCTGACACCGTCAAGCCCGACGAACCACGTCAGGTCCCACGGGCCGAGCGTGACCCACTGAGCGTTCGTCTCGTAGGCCAGTTGGCCGCCGAGCAGTGCGTTGCCAGAGCCGTCGAAGTTCAGGTACATCCAGACGCTGCCGACGACAGGGAGCAGGCTAATCGCGAACGCCAGCTTTCCTGCCACCTTATCCGGCGCGAGGAACGTCAGGAGTGCGCCGACGAACGTTACGCCGAGTAGCAATTCAATCATCATCTAGAACCAACCTCCTGTGATACCGAGAACGACCAGCAGCGCGACCAGCCCAACCGTGAGCAGTGCCGCGTAGTTGCTGACCACACCCGTCTGCACCCGGCGGACGCGGTTGCCGGAGAACAGGCTCACGCTGGAGACGCCGTTTACGATGCCGTCGACGACGCCGTTGTCGAACTTGTCCGCGGCGCGAGCGAGCGGGAGGGTGAGGCCCGTTGCGAGCCAGACCTGGTACTCGTCCTGGTAGTAGTTGTTGTAGAGGAGCGTCTTGATGCTCCCGAGTTTGTCGGTGTGCTCGACTGGCTCTGGCACGTTGTAGAGCGTGTACGCCAGTCCTGCGCCCGCGAGTGCGAGTGCGAGCGAAACAGCGCCAGCCACGAGCGACGACAGTTCTGCCGCGCTGTAGCCAGCGAAGTCGTGGAGCAGTTCACTGTAGTGGTGCGCACTGAGTGCCTCAGCGAAGCCTTCTTCTAAGTCCAGCCAGCTGTGGAGGTACTCGATTTCCAGCCCGGTGAGTTCTGCCACCGGAACCATGTTGACGAAGCCGATGGTCGCTGCGAGAATCCCGAGCACGACGAGCGGGAACTTGACGTTCCACCGGACGCCGTGTGGGTCGCGAGCGGTGTCAGACCGTGGCTTCCCGTGGAAGGTGAGGAACACCATCCGGAAGGTGTAGAAGCCGGTGAAGAACACCGCGATGAGCCCCATCGCGTACGCGAGGAGCAGCACGGGAGTGTTCAGGCCGTGGACGAGCGCCTCGTAGAGCACCTCGTCTTTCGACCAGAAGCCAGAGAACGGGACGATGCCCGCGAGGGCGAGCGACCCCGAAAGGAACGTGTAGTACGTGACTGGCATCTTCTCTTTGAGACCACCCATGTCCCACATGTTCTCGTTGTGGTGCATCGCGATGATGACCGCACCAGCACCGAGGAACAGCAGCGCCTTGAAGAAGGCGTGGGTGAGCAGGTGGAAGACACCGGCGACGTAGCCACCAGCACCCAGGCCGAGCATGATGTAGCCGTACTGGGAGATGGTGGAGTACGCGAGCACCTGCTTGATTTCGCGCTTTACGACACCCATCGTCGCGGCGAACAGCGCCGTGAAGCCGCCGACGAGCGCGATGACCGCGAGCGCCGTCGGGGAGAGTGCGTAGAAGCCGTACATCCGGGCGACGAGGTACACACCGGCTGCGACCATCGTCGCTGCGTGGATGAGTGCAGAGACTGGGGTTGGACCTTCCATCGCGTCTGGCAGCCACGTGTGGAACGGGAACTGCGCAGACTTACCCATCACGCCACCGAGGACGAGCAGGCCGAGGACGGTGAACCACTGTGCCGGTTCTAAGCCGAACGGCACGTACTCGAGGGTTTCCTCACCCGCAAGCACCAGTTCTGCGATGTGTGGGAAGCTCTCGGAACCGGCGAACGCCGCCGTCCCGAAGGTTGCGAAGATAGCGACCACACCGATGAGGAAGAAGTAGTCACCGAAACGGGTGACGAGGAACGCCTTCTTCGCGGCGGATGGTGGGCCCTGTTCGCGGAACCAGAAGCCGATGAGCAGGTACGAACACAGGCCGACCAGTTCGAAGAACATGAACGCCATGAGCAGGTTGTTCGCGAACACGAACCCGAGCATGGACGCCGTGAACAGGCCGAGGCCAGCGTAGTACCGTGGGAGTCCCGTCTCGCCCTCGTCGTTCATGTAGCCCAGACTGAAGATGTGGACCAGGAACGCGACCAGCGACACGATGACGAGCATCATCGCGGACAGCGGGTCGAGCAGGAGGCCGAGGTGCAGGCTAAAGGTGTCCTGCCCCGCGACGAACGTGTAGAGATTTTCGTTGTACGCTTCGCCGCCAGCCACCGTGAGGAACACCCACAGCGACAGCAGCAGCGACCCCGCCGTCGCGAAGATTCCTGCGAGCGCGCCGCGCTTTGGCATGTACTTGCCAAAGAACAGTGCTACGAGGAACGATGCGAACGGGAGTGCCGCAATTGCCGGAGCAAATTCAAATACACCTGCCATAGATTACCACCTCATCGTCGTCGCCTTGGTCACGTCGACGTCGCGGAAGTTGCGGTAGAGCACCAGGATGATGCCGATACCGACTGCAACTTCCGCGGCAGCGAGGGCCATCGTGAACAGACTGAACACCTGTCCGGTGATGTTCCCCCACTGCGCCGAGAACGCGACGAAGTTGATGTTCGCGGCGTTCAGCATCAGCTCGACCGACATGAGGAACAACAGCGCGTTCTGTCGGGTGAGGATGCCGAACAGGCCGATACAGAAGACCGCAGCCGAAAGCAGGAGATAGTATTCGACCGGTACCATCAGTCGTCACTCTCCTGTTCGGTCTGTTTTGCGCCCGGTTTGAACGCTCCGCCGAAGGCCTCACCTTCGTCGCGGCGACCGAGCATGACCGCACCGACGAGCGCCGCCACGAGCGCCAGGTCGATAATCTCGAACGCCACGAGGAAGCTCTCACTGTCGTGTTGTGCGAGGTTGACCAGGTCGAACATGGCGTAGCCGATGCTCGCCGTAATCGAACCCTCACCGAACCCGGCGGGTTCTGGGAAGGATGCGGTCAGGAAGACGGCAGCCAGCACGCCAAAGAGCGCGACGGCAGCCAGCCCCGGAGCCAGGTGTGACCCAAGCTTGAATCGGGGTTTGCTTGTCATGCGTTACTCACCTCCGTTTGCTGTGCGCGCGTGAGCATGACGGCGAACGTGATGAGGATGAGAACCCCGCCGACGTAGACGAGGATTTGCATCGCTGCGAGGAATTCTGCCTGCAGCATCACGTAGTGAACCGCCACGCTCAACAGTGCCATCCCGAGCAGGAGTGCAGAGTGCCACACGTCCCGCGCGAGGACAACACCGAGGCTGCTCCCCACCGTGATGATGGCGAACAGCGCGAACGCGATTGTCTCGTAGATTGCCATTGATTTGTTGTGCGTGGTTTGCGTCCGTTAGCCACCCGGACGCGAGGTGTGGTTTACTGGTAGTCGACTTCGCCCTCGCCCTCGCCAATCCAGACGCCACGGTCCGGTTCGCGGGACTTGAGGGGGTCGATGTCCTTGTACCACGGGACGTTTTTCAGCTGTTCCATGTTGTACGCCAGGTCGTCTTTCGTGTCACCCGTGAACTCGAAGTTCTGGGTGAGGATGATGGCGTCAACGGGGCAGACTTCCTCACAGAGTCGGCAGTAAATACACTGGCCGATGTGGAGGTTGTACTGCTCGCCGTTGCGCTTGTCGTCCGTCACGATCTGAATCGTGTCGTTCGGACAGACGTTTTCACACTGGCGACACCAGATGCAGCGCTCCTGGCTGAACTTGTGAACGCCACGGAACCGTGGGCTCACTTCGGGTTCGACGTCCGGGTATTCGACCGTGAACGTAGACCCGTCCAGGGCGTGTCTCATCGTCGCTGCCATCGATTTGAGTAAGCCAATCATGCAATCACACCCACAATGACGGCGGTCAGGACGAGGTTCGCGAACGAGAGCACGAGCATCCCTTTCCAGCCGATTTCGATCATCTGGTCGATACGGACGCGCGGGATCGCCGCACGGAACCACTGCGTGAGCAGGAACACGGCCCAAATCTTCACGACGAACCAGATGAAGCCGATACTCTCTGGTCCGGGCCCTGCTGGGCCACCGAGGAAGAGGGTCGCGACGATTGCGCCACCGAGGAAGATGTGCAGGAACTCACCGAGGTACATCAGCACGAAGTAGACGCTGGAGTACTCGGTCTGGTAGCCAGCAACAATCTCTGTCGGTGCTTCCGGCGTGTCGAACGGATTCCGACCGACTTCCGCGAGGTTCGCCACCATGAACAGTACGAACGCGAACGGGTTCACGAAGGCGTACCACGCTGGAATGTCGAAGCCACCGAGGGAGAAGAGCGTCTCCTGCTGGGCGGCGACGATTCCACTCATCTGGAGCGTGCCGGCGAAGATGACGACGGACGCCGCGGTCACGACGAGCGGAATCTCGTACGCGAGGTTCTGCGCGACGGCACGAAGGCCACCGAGTAGGGAGTATTTGTTGTTCGACGCGTAGCCGGCCATAACCATACCGAGCGACGCGAGCGAGGAAACGGCGAACACGTACGCGAGCCCCGTCTCGGGGTCTGCGAGTTGAATGCCGCTCCCCATTGGGATGACCGCGAAACCGAGCAGCGCAGAAGAAGCCATGATGAGGGGCGCAAGGTCCCACGCTGGGCGGTCGACGCCCTCGGGGACGATGAGCTCCTTCGATAGGAGGCGCACTGCGTCTGCCACGATGATGAGTAGGCCAAACGGCCCGACACGGTTGACTGCGATGCGGTCGGTGAACGCGGCGGTAATCTTCCGCTTTGCCCACGGACCGGCGAGTGCCGTCATGCCGAGCATGATGTTCCCGATGAGAAATGCCGCGAGCAGCGACGCGATGAAGTCCTGACCGGGACCGAGTTCGGACCCGAACCCGAGCAGTTGGCCGATGGTTTCCGGCAGCGTCTGCAGCGGATACATCACCGGTCCACCTCGCCGAGCACGATGTCGAGGCTGCCAAGGGCCGCAATGAGGTCAGGGATGTACTCCCCGTTTGCGATCTCCGGCAGCGCCTGCAGGTTCGAGAAGCACGGACTGCGAATCTTGAAACGGGCCGGCTTGTCCGTCCCGTCAGAGCGGATGTAGATGCCGAGTTCACCCTTCGCGCCTTCGACGGTGCGGTAAATCTCCGCGTCCTCGTCGGGGCGCAGGGTGCGTGGCACGTTGCTCTGAATCTCGCGGTCCTCTTCTGGCCAGTCCTCTAAGAGATCCACACACTGTTCGATGATGCGTGCGGACTGTTCGACTTCGCCGAGGCGAACGAGGACGCGAGCGTAGTTGTCACAGCCCTCCATCGTCACGACGTCCCAGTCGAGCTTGTCGTAGTAGCCGTACGGGTCGTCGCGGCGCAGGTCGTAGTCGATACCGGAGCCACGGGCGACCGGACCGGTCACGCCATAGGATTTGGCGACCTCGGGTTCGAGGATGCCGGTGTTGACACACCGCAGCTGGAAGATCTCGTTCGAGGTCAGCAGGTCGTGGTACTCTTCCATCTTCTCCGGCAGCTCGTCCAAGAAGTCACGAGTCTTGCCGAAGAACTCCTCGCGTGGCTCTGGGAGGTCCCACGCCACGCCGCCGAGGCGGAAGTAGTTGAACATCAGCCGCTGACCGGTGAGGTCCTCTAAGAGGTTCTGGACGATTTCACGGTCGCGGAACGCGTACTGGAAGATAGCCGTGAAGTCGCCGTACACGTCGAGTGCGAACGTCCCGAGCGCCAGCATGTGCGACGCGATGCGGCACATCTCTGCGCTCATCGTCCGGATGACCTGTGCGTACTCGGGCACCTCGAGGTCAGCTAAGTCCTCTGCGGCGCGTGCGTAGGCCCACTCGTTCAAGAGGCCAGCAGAAATGTAGTCCCAGCGGTCCGGGTACGGCATAATCTGGTGGCGGTAGGTGCCGTTCTGACAGAGTTGCTCCTCACAGCGGTGGAGGTAGCCGATGTCGGGTTCGACGTCGGCCACCTGCTCGCCGTCGAGCACCGTCTTCAGGTGGAGCACACCGTGGGTCGCCGGGTGGTGGGGACCGATGTTGAGGAACATCGTGTCCGATTCACCTTGTGCGTTGTCCGGTTCGAGCGGGTTCTTGTGCTTGTCGAGGGTGACGATCTGTGGCTTTTCCTGGTTGTAGTCGAGCCCAAGTGGGTGACCCTGCCAAGTTTCGGGCAGAAGAATACGCCGCATATCTGGGTGCCCTTCGTAGTTGATTCCAACGAGATCGTACGCTTCGCGCTCGTGCCAGTCGGCGGTGCGGAACGCCGCGTTGCCGGACTGGCTCACCGGGTTGTCGCGGGCCGTCGGGACGACGACGCCGACTTCCTGCATCGGCGCATCGAACTTGCGGAGATGGTAGATGCTCTCGAAGCGGTCTTCGTACTCCTGTGCGGTCACACACGAGAGGTGGTCGAAGCCGGCTTCGTTGCGAAGCGCGAGCAGCGTCTCCTCTACGGCGTCCGGTCGGACGACGAAGGCCGTCGCGTTGAGGTGCTCTTCGCGACCGAGGACTTTGTCGCCGAGCAGCTCTTCGAGGGCGTCGTAATTGACGTCGCCACCGGGCAGTTCACCGACGTCTGGGGTTGGTTCCTCTAAGCTCATGGTGAGTCGGCCCAGTTGTAGCGCATGACGAGTTGGTCCTCGTCGATTTGTTCTGCGAGCTTGTCCACCAGTTCGTCACGCGCGAGGTCGCCGAACTGTTCGAGTTCGTACGGCTTGACGGTGACCGGGCTGGTCTCGCCGTTCGCGATGCGTTCCTGAAGCTTCGCAATGCCGTAGATGAGCGCCTCGGGACGCGGTGGGCAACCGGGGACGTGGATGTCCACCGGAATGACCTCTTCTGCGCCCTTGATGACGTTGTAGCCTTCCTGGAACGGGCCACCGGAGATGGTGCACGACCCCATGCCGACGACGAACTTCGGCTCTGGCATCTGGTCGTAGACGCGCTTCATCCGGGGCGCGAACTTGGAGACGATGGTCCCGGGAACGATGATGACGTCCGCCTGGCGAGGCGATGCACGCGGCACACCCGCACCGAACCGGTCCAGGTCGTGCTTGATGGCGTACGTGTGCATCATCTCGATGCTGCAGCAGGCGATACCGAACTGCAGCATGAACATCGAGGAGCCCCGGACCCAGTTCATGAACTTGTCGAACTTGGTGAGGATGAACGGGGTCGACCCGAACGCTTCACGAAGCGTAGAATTGAAGCGTGCGTCGACGCCGCCACCCATTCGGGCCTCCTGCGTTGATTGAATTTCTGTACCTGTCGCCGTGTTTTGTGGCTGATTACTCATTATTGGTCCACCCGCGATTGTTCAGCCCGTGGGCTTTTGACCCACTGCACTGCGCCCTTGCGCCACGCCCACGCGAGGCCGACGACGAGGACCCCGATGAAGACAAGCATCGGTGCGAGCGCCTGTACCAACCCGGCGTTGGTGACGGCGTCACGGTAGATGACTGTCCAAGGGAAGATGAGGACAGTCTCGATGTCGAAAACGACGAACAGCAACGCAACCATGTAGTACTGAATGTTAAACCGGATGCGTGTGTTCCCCGTCGGGATCTCGCCGCTCTCGTAGACGGCGCGTTTTCCTTGCTCAGGCACACTGGGGCGGAGCAGACTCGACACTGCCATCATACCGAGAGGGATGCCGACCCCGACCACCGCGAGTGCGCCGATCGCTATCCATGGATTGCTCATACCGTTATCTCCTATCGTTCGGCGGTTGGGAACGCACCCATATAAGGGTTGATTCTTCCCGTTCTCCCCGAAAAATCAGCGCTCAGCAGTCATGCGGATGGTTCGCTCACTCAGCGTCGCGTTGGGCCATGAAACCGGGAGTCCCGCTGTCGTGCAGTTTCCTGGACACAGCCGCCACGTCTCCTTGGAGACTTTCGTGGTACTCGACGAGCTTCCGTTCGAGCGCCGACGAGGAGCGTGCGAGGATTTGTGCAGCAGAAAGCGCGGCGTTAAAAGATTTCCCGGCGTCCACGGCGACGATTGGCGCGCCCGTCGGCATGCCAATGACCGAGTCAACGGACTTCTCCTGGACGGGGACGCCGATGACCGGAATCGGGTACGCGAGCGAAGCCGTCATGTTCGGCAGGTCGGCTGATTTCCCGCCTGCGCCGGCGATGATGACGTCCAGACCGCGGTCGGCCGCCGTCTGCGCGTAGGCGTACATCAGTCCCGGCGTTCGGTGCGCGGAGATGACGTACGTCTCGAAGGTAAATTCGGCATCTGGTGGGTTCTCGTAGTCGGTCACCTCCGCGAAGCCGAGTTCCGTAAGCGCGTCGTAGGCTCCCGACATCACGTCTAAGTCGGAGTCAGAGCCCATGATGATGCCCACGTCGGGGGTCTTTTCCTGGTCGAGGTTCGCTTCGCGTTCGAACTGGTCTACGAGGTCTTGGATTGCGTCGACGGTCATTGGGAGAAAGTCAGGTAGTCGCGGACGGTTCGAATTCGGTCGAGTAAGTCGTCTGTGTCGCTGTCGGGTGAATCGACGAGCGTGAGGTGTCCCATCTTCCGCAGCGGGCGCACCTCGCGTTTGCCGTACCAGTGGAGGCTGACGCCGGGCGTAGCGAGGGCCTCCTCGACGCCCGACAGTTCGGCGGGTTCCGGTTCGTCCACGTCGCCAAGGATGTTCGCGGAGACGGTCGGACAGCGCAGGGCCGTCGACCCGAGGGGCCACCCGAGGACGGCGCGGGCGTGTTGCTCGAACTGCGAGGTCACCGCGCCCTCGATGGTCCAGTGGCCGGAGTTGTGCGGGCGCGGGGCGATTTCGTTCACGAGAATCTCGCCGTCGTCCGTCTCAAACAGTTCGATGCCGTAGACGCCCCGGCCCTCCAGAATTTCGAGGACTGATTCGGCCACGTCGTGGGCGCGGTCGAGAACGGCGTCTGGCGCACGCGCGGGGACAACTGTCTCACGGAGAATCTCTTCCTCGTGGACGTTCTCGCCCGCGGTGTACGTGGCCACTTCGTCTTTGCCCTTGACCGCAATCACGGAGATTTCGCGGACGAACTCGACCATCTCCTCTACGAGCGCGTCGCCTCCGACTTCGTCGAGGACGGTCTCTGCGTGGTCTGGTGATTCGACTGGGAGATTCCCCCGGCCGTCGTAGCCGCCCTGTCGGGCTTTTACCATCGCGGGATAACCGAACTCCTCGCACACGGCACGGAGGTCGTCTGGGCCTTCGACGGCTTCGAACGCCGGAACGGGAATCCCGTGGTCTGCGAGGCGCGTGTTCTGGACGAACTTGTCCTGAATCATGCGCAGGGTCTCGGGCGTCGGGTGAACGTCGACGCCAAACTCCTCGCGGACGTCCTCCAGCACGTCCGGGTCTGCGAGTTCGATTTCGAACGTGAGGACGTCTGCGCGGCGGGCGAGTTCGCGGACCGCTTCCGGGTCGTCGAAGTCGCCAACGAGCGTGTCGCGGACGGTCGGTGCGGCCGGCGGGTCGGGTGTCGGGTCGGAGACGATGACTTCGACCCCGAGGGGGGCCGCCGCCTCACCGATCATGCGCCCGAGTTGGCCGCCGCCGACGATGCCGAGCGTCGGGCCGGGTAACGAGAGTTTCATCAGTTATCCGGCGATTTCGATGGAGGTGGAATAAACGTTACCACCTCGGTTCGCGGAACGGCCGACTCGTTCACGAAGAACGCCGTCCGCGTCCCGAAGGTTCGCAGGCGGTAGATTTCCTCGTCGTACCCGCTTCCCTCGTGGACACCAATGCGCCGCGTGACGTAGCCGCGGTCGTTCGCGATGGTGATGATGACCGGTGGGCGCTCGCGCTCGAACAACGGATCGAACTGGGTTCGATTGCGCGCAGAGGTGACGTTCGCGTCGTACATGGCTGTGTACCACGGCAACGGAAGCTGGTTGAACCACTTATCGCGTTCGGGGAGTGACCCGCTGGTCTCGTTCGTGATGTAGAAAAACTCGCCGAAGTAGAGAACGTCCACGCCGTCGTTTGCTGCGGCCACGCGTTCGATGCGGTTGAGCGTCGGGCGCAGGTCGTCCGCCGGCTGGCCGTACTGCACCAGTTGGTTGTCCTCTGCCTGGGGCTGGAGGTACACCTGACTCACGCCGCCGAGGGTGACCTGACTGACCGCCAGCAGGAGGATTACCGCCGTGAGTCCAGCCGTCCGATAGTCCCTCGCGGCGACCGCGCTCCGGCCGGCCCGGGCGAACCAGACGAGGCCGACGGCCGCCGGGATCGAGAGCGGGACGACGGCGTGGATGATGGCCCACGGAGCCATGATGTCGGTGACGATGGGGTAGCCGAGAATCGAGACGAATCCCCAGTAGCCGAAAAACGAGACGAGTTCGCGGTGACCCTCGGGACGGTAGCGGGCGGCGACGAAGCCGACGACTGCGAAGGCGGTGAGTGCCCCACCGCCCACCGCGAGCGTCTCGACGAAGTGGACGAGGTAGGGGACGTAGGCGTGCTCACTCAGGTCGCCGAGCACCCACAGCGAGTAAAAGGATATCCACGACCCGACGGTGGCTTCCCAGACGATGCCGGGCAGCAATCCAGGGTTCAAAAGTGCGGTTGCGAAGTCAGGTCCCCCCTCCCCAGAGCGCGGCGCGTAGAACACGGTGATGATGGCGACGAGTTCGACGGCGGCAAGCGCGAGCGGGACGGTCCACGGTCGCAGCGCGGCGAGCCGCTGTTTTCCTTGGGCAGAAACGGCTGGCCACGTCCAGTCACGCTCGCGGGCGACCAGCAGTCTGTAGTCGAGGAGGAGGACGGCCGCGCCGACCCACGTCACGATGGTCACGATGACGTTCTCTTTGACCGTCATCGCGAGCGCAAGGCTGGCGACGCCCGCGTAGAGGTAGCGGCGACGGCCAGTATCGAGTGTGCGGACGAAGAAACCCACCGCGATAAGCGAGAAAGCCGCGACCGGGAGGTCCCCGCGCATGAACCGCGAGTAGTAGAGCAGGACCGGCGTAAACGCCAGCCAGAGGGATAGCGCTACGACCTCCCAGTCGTCGAGATGGGCCCGAAAGAGCAGGGCTGCTGCCGGGAGGAGGCCGCCGAGCATCGCGACGGGAAGCCGCATGGCGAAGTCAGAGGGACCGATGAGCGCGAAGACGACGCGGTTTACCTGCTGAAGGAAGGGGCCGTGGATGATTGGACGATACGTGTAGTTGCCTGTGCGCAGATAGTCGAGAATCCAGTAGGCGACGCGCGCTTCGTCCCAGTGGGCGATGCGGTCACCGAGGGTAAACAGTCTGAGTGCGAGCGCCACGACAACGACACCGGTGACGACGAGAAACAGTCGGGAATCGTGACGCTGGGTTGTCATTCGTATCGCGGATTTCACCGGCAGGTATAAAGAAATTCCGCGGCGGGCAGTCGATTACTGGAGTTGCGACTCGTCGACGAAGATGACGATGGTGTCGGCCCAGAGGCGGAACTCGTGTTCGTAGGCCGTGTAGCCTTCGAGGTGCGGTTCTAACTCCTCGCGGTCCCATTCGTAGGCGATGACGACTGGTGGCATGTCCTCGATGGACTCGGGGTCGGTTCCGGGCTTCGTGCTCGTCACCTGTGCGCCGTCGGCCTCGAAGTACCACGGCAATGGGAGGCGCGTGTGCCACGACGGGCCGCCGGGAGGCGCGTATAGCGTGCTCGATTCGTTCGAGACGTAGAAGCGTTCCTCCGAACTGCCCGGCGGTGTCGTCCCGTAGAACAGCACGTCAGGCCCATCGTCGTGGTTCTCAGAGATGGCGGAGATTTTCTCCAGCGTCGGGCGAATCTCGTTGTGTGGCTGGGCCCACTGGAGGAGTTCCTTGTTCTCCTCGCTCGCGGAGTTGAGGTACGCCACGTCCACGGCGGTGCCGACGGTAAATCCGGCGACGAAGATGATGAGCATCGCCGTCAGGCCGACGCTTACCATGTCCTCATCTTCGAAGGCTTCCCGGCCCCAACGGAGGATGAGCGCCACGCCCACCGCTGCCGGAATGGCGAGAGGGACGATGGCGTTGATGGTCGCCCACGGTGCCATGATGTCGGTGACGATGGGGTAGCCGAGAATCGAGACGAATCCCCAGTACGCCGCGAGTGCGACGAGGTCGCGTGGCCCCTCACGGGAGTAGCGGTCTGCGATGAATCCAATGACGGCGAACAGCACGAGCGGGCCGGCCCCGAACGCGAGCGTTTCGATGAAGTCGCCGAGGTACGGCAGGTAGGCGTGGTCCTGATGGCCGCCAGCAATCCAGAGGCCGTAGAAGGTTTCCCACGACCCGACGGTTGCCCGTTCGACGACTGCTGGCAGGAGCGCAGGATTCGAGAACATCGTGTCGAACCCGACGCCGTCGCCGCCGACGCGCGGCGCGTAGAACACGACGATGACGACGAAAAACTCGACGAGGCCGACGACGAGGGGGATGGCCCACGCCCGGAGCACGTCACGAAGCCAGAAGCCGTAATCGACGACTTCCTGCTTCCACGAGTGGGGCAAGCGGTCGCGAGCACGGAAGAGCCGATGGTCGAGCAAAAGGGCGGCCGCGCCGGCCCAGCAAACGGGGTAGAGAATCGCGCTCTCTTTCGTGGTGAAGGCGAGGGCGAACGCGAGGACGCCGACGTAGAAATACCGGTGTTTGCCAGTGTCGTAAGCGCGGGCGAAGAAGCCGAGGGCGACGAACATGAACGCGGCGACGAGCAGGTCGTTGCGCATGAACCGCGAGTAGTAGAGCAGGAGTGGGTTGAACGCGAGGAGCGCCCCGAGGACGCCGACTTCGAGGTCGCGAAGGTGCTCGCGGAAGTTCCACGCGGTGAGCGGGAGCAGGCCGCCGACGATGGCGACGACGAGGCGCATTGCGAAGTCCGTCGGCCCGAGCAGCGTGAACACGTACTTGTTCACGTGAAAGAGGAACGGCCCGTGGACGATGGGGCGGTACTCCCAGACGCCGGTCTTTGCGTAGCGAAGCGTCCAGTACGCCACGCGGCCTTCGTCCCAGTGGGCGACGCGGTCGCCGAGGAAAATGAGACGCGCGATGAGTGCGACGGCGGCGATGGCGACGAGCGCGAAGAACAATCTCCGGCGGTCGTCAGAGCGAGAGCGGGGGTCGTCAACCGTTGCCATTGAACCACTAAAGCGCACGCGGGGGTTAGAATCCTTCTGTTTGTTAAACGCGTCTTTGACATATGCCGTCCAGTCGCAGAAAACTGTTCGCAGGCGATACCGGGAACGGTACTTCTTTTAGTACCCTGCACCACCGCGAACACATGGTAACGCTTGGGCTGGTGGTCGCGCAGTTCAACCGCGCGATTACGTCGAAGATGGAGGAGTTGGCCCGTGAGGCCGCAGCAGAGCGCGGCGCGGACATCGCAGCAACCCTCGCCGTTCCCGGGGCGTACGATACGCCGCTCGCGGCGGACCGACTCGCCCGTCGCGACGACATCGACGCCGTCGCGGTGCTCGGCTGTATCATCACCGGTGAGACGAGCCACGACGAAGTCATCGGCAACGCCGCCGCCCAGAAACTCACGGACGTGAGCATCGACCGCGACACGCCGGTCACGCTCGGCATCGCCGGGCCGGGGATGACGGCGGACGAGGCCCGAGCACGTACCGACATGGGTGCCCACGCGGTCACGGGCGCTCTCGACCTCGTGGAGGAACTACAATGAAATTCGCAGACAGAGTGAAACGTGTCGAACCGAGCGCGACCCTTGCTATCTCCAACCTCGCCTCCGAACTGGCGGCAGACGGCGTGGACGTCGTGAACCTGAGCGTCGGCGAACCCGACTTCCCGACCCCCGAGAACGTGATTCAGGCGGGCAAGGACGCGATGGACGCCGGCCACACCGGTTACCCGCCGTCGAACGGGATTCCACAGCTCAAACGAGCGATAAAGCAGAAACTCGACGCAGACGGCCTCGACTACGCCACGGACGAAATCATCGTCACGCCCGGCGCGAAACAGGCGCTCTACGAGACGGTGAACACGCTCGTTCAGGACGGCGACGAAGTCGTGCTGCTCGACCCCGCGTGGGTCAGCTACGAGGCGATGGTCAAACTCGCTGGTGGCGACCTGAAGCGCGTCGACCTCGCCCCGTACGACTTCCAGCTCGAACCCGGCCTCTCAGACCTCGCGGAGACCGTCTCCGACGACACCGACCTGCTCATCGTCAACTCCCCGAGCAACCCGACGGGCGCGGTGTACTCGGACGCCGCCCTCGAAGGCGTCCGCGACCTCGCCGTCGAACACGACTTCACCGTCATCTCCGACGAAATCTACGACGAAATCACCTACGAGGGCGTCGAACAGACCAGTCTCGGAACTCTCGACGGAATGGAAGACCGCACTGTCACGGTAAACGGGTTCTCGAAGGCGTTCTCGATGACCGGGTGGCGACTCGGCTACCTCGCCGCGCCGAAATCCCTCATCGACGAGGCGGGCAAACTTCACTCTCACTCGGTGTCTGGGGCGACCCACTTCGTCCAGTACGCCGGCGTCGAAG
This sequence comes from Haladaptatus sp. QDMS2, assembly GCF_029338295.1. Classification (NCBI taxonomy): domain Archaea; kingdom Methanobacteriati; phylum Methanobacteriota; class Halobacteria; order Halobacteriales; family Haladaptataceae; genus Haladaptatus; species Haladaptatus sp. QDMS2. The sequence goes on along the minus strand of NZ_CP119791.1, from coordinate 1,628,666 downwards.
CCCTCGAAAACACGTCTGAGGCGGTCGAAGAGATGCGTGCGGCCTTCGAAGAACGCCGCGACTTCCTCGTCGACCTCCTCGCAGACCACGGCGTCGACGTCGCCGTCCCGCAGGGTGCCTTCTACATGATGGTTCCCGTGGACGACGACGATTCGGCCTGGTGTGAGGGCGCGATTCAGGAAGCCCACGTCGCGACGGTTCCGGGGAGTGCGTTCAATGCACCCGGCTACGCCCGCATCTCCTACGCGAACAGCAAGGAACGACTGGAAGAAGCCGTCACCCGCCTCGCGGACGCGGGCTACCTCTAATCGCCAGTCGTCCGTTTTCACCCGCGCAGTCCTTCAGTTTTCACCGGAAATGCGGTGTGTTAGGGAGCTACACTGACTGGACAGGCTGGTAAAACGAAGATTCCTACGACCGCGCCTCGAACGCCGCTCGCAGGCCGCGAACTTCTTCGAGCACCGCTTGCCACTGGTCGAGCGTTCCGGGAATGTCGTCTGCTCCAGCGTACGTATCGACCAGCGCCCGCACGTCGCGGGGATTTTCGATGTTCGAAAATCGAATCGACCCGCCACCGGCGGCCTCGACGCCGACCGACCCGTAGCCGAAAATAGACCCGAGGAGGCCCTGGCTGAACGCACTGTTCTGGACACGCGAGAGCGAGACCCGACGGACGTTCCGCGAGAAGACGCCGGTTTTCCGGTACAGGCCGACGTTCGTCACGACGAACTCGGTGTTCACGACCAACAGGTAGGCAGCGCCTGCGATGAGGAATCCAAGCAGTGCCGGAATGGCGAGCAGCGGTTCGTTGAATGCGAATCCAGCCGCGCCAAATCCGCCGACGAGAAGCGCTCCGATGACCATCGCCGGAAGCACCGTCGTGAGTCGTGGATGGCCCGACCACAGGACTTCCTCACCTGCGTCGGGGACGAGCCAATCGAGGTCGCTCATGGACGGTTAGACGGGGAGTTCGTCTCTAACGTCTCGCGCATCGCGCGCAGTTCGCTGAGAATCTCGTCCAGAACGGCGGCCTTGTCGTCTGCCGAGCCACCGCGTCCCTCGCGGCGGTTGATGCGCTCGTTGATGAGCGACTGGAGTTCCTGTGGGTTCGCGACGCTCTGGAAGCTGAGTTCCACGCCCGCGCCGCCGGCCGTCGAGATGTCCACCGCGCCGTAGCCAAACTGCGACCCGAAGAAGGTCTGACGGTAGGAGGTGTCCTGCACCTTGTCGAACTCGATGCGCTGGACGTTGCGCGAGAGGACGCCGGTCTTCTTGTAGAGGGCGCGGTTCGTCACGACGAAGTTGGTGTTCTTGTGGGTGAGATACGCCCCGACCACGATGGGAATCCCGACGAGGATGAGCATGAGCGGGACGCCGACGATGAACGCGGGCACGAGACTGTAGGGGTGGGGTGTGTCCGCCCAGAGAATCTCCTCACCCTCGTCTAAGGTGAGCCAGTCGAACTGTTGGTCCATAGCTGACTATTCTATTTTACGGGGATAACTCTTGGCAGCGGGGCCGGTCGCGGGTGCCGAGCTATTTCACTGGAGCCAGGCAGACCGGTAGAGTCCGCCCCCGACACCCAGTGCGACAACTCCCGTGAGGATGATTGCGAGCGTGCTCGTCGGGTCCGGGACGAACAGCGGTCCGAGCACACGGCCTGCGAAGAGACCGACGAAGACGCACGCGACGAGGCGAATCGACTCAGAAACCACGCGCCACCCGTTCCGCTACTTTCGTCGCCGTGAACGTCCAACTGGGAATATCGGCCACGATGACGGTGAGTTCGTAGTACTCGCCGTCGAATTCGACGTACTGGTTACTCACGACTTGGTCGGGAAGCGTCTCTCCACGGATGGTGTACCGGTCGCCTGTTTGGGCTTCGTCGAACGCTGCCGCCGCTTCCTGCGTCAGGTCTCCGTAGGCAACCAAATCGCCGACCTCGACGTTCGAATCGCTCGTCAACGTCGCCTCCAGTGCGTACTCCGCGATGTAGCCTGCCTGCTCTTTCTCGATTCGATATCTCGAATCCTGATACAGGACGAACTCCGCTTCCACCAGCGTCTTCGAGACGCGGTCTGACCCCCTGGTAGCCGTCCGCTTCGAGAGCAGTTCGTCGAACAGTACCTGTTCGTCAGCCGTCAGAGCCTCGTACTCGACGGTTGTTCCCTGCGGTGTGGATTGGGTCTCCGTCGGCGTCTCTGTCGTCGGTTCGCTTGTTTCGGATGAGAGCGTGTCCGTAGTCGCCGGTCCCGTCGAGGTACACCCCGCGAAACCGACACCGAGCGATGCGACGGTCAGTTGTAAGACGGTTCGACGCGTCTGGGAGGACATATGCGAATGTAGTTAATTTCCTGATAAATACTTTCTGTGCACGGCGAGGGCGTGGACCAAAAGCCAGGGGCGCAGCTCGTGGCGAAACGAACACTTACTGACACGGAGTACGAACCCGAATTCATGGCGAAGGTTCCCGGTCCCGCCACGAAATGCGCCGAGTGCGGAGCGAAAGGGTCGTATCGAAAACAGATGGTGACCGGCGGTGGCTGGCGGGCCGTGTATCGGTGTGCTGAGTGCGGGCACCGCTTTCGCCCGTAGGACACAATTTTCACCGCCGTCGTCCACGTTCGACTATGGGATTCTCCGCCCGCACCCGCCGTCAACTCTGCCGCTACTGGGCAGCCCGCCTGGGTGTTTCCCCGAAGGCATTCGACGCACCTGGCATCACTGTCGGCAGCATTGACGAAGGCGGAGTGCAGCTGTTTCGCCACGAAGACTCGCTGGTCGTCTCTGCGCCAGCGTCGTTCCTCGACGCCGTCGAACGCCACGCACCCGCGCTCGAATCGCTCGATTTCGACGACAGCGACGCGGTAGTAGAGTGGTTCGACAGCTTTCTCTCGCTCTCGAAACTCCTCGGGCCGGCGTTCTACGGCTATACTGACCGCGAGGGATTCCAGCCGGTTTCCTCCGACGCTCGCCTGCTTGGAGTGGCCGACGAACCAGCCTTCGACACGTTCCAGGCCAGCGTTTCAGACGACGAGTGGGACGCAGGCGGCCCGGAGTTCGGCCCGAAGACCACTGTCGGACGATTCGTTGACGGCCGTCTCGTCGCCGTGGCCGGGTATGACGTGTGGGATACCCAGATTGCGCACATCTCGGTCGTCACCCATCCCGACCACCGGAACGCGGGACACGGCCGGGCAGTCGTCTCACGGGTTACCGAACTGGCGCTCTCTCGGGGCTTGCTTCCGCAGTACCGGACGCTCGACGCCTGGCCGTGGTCGGTGGCACTGGCCGAAAATTTGGGCTTCGAGCGGTTCGCAACGTCGTACTTTGGCAGATTCGATTGATCACGGGCTTCGAGATGTACAATTGAAAGTTTATTACTGGCATTGTCGATGAGTAGTTTATGCCCTCTAGACGACAGTTTCTCTCGACTTCCGGCTTGACTCTGACTGTATGTTTGAGCGGTTGCTTATCGACAATTGGCATTACAAAGATCGGCCAAGTAGAAGAGAAAGCAATACTTCTAGAATGGGAGTACGATGGGCAACGCTACATCGATGACGTGCTTTCGATTTGGGGACGCGAAGATGGGCTTACCGGTAGTTTCGACCCACAGTTCGTTGGGCAAACCCCCCAGAACCCTGTAAACTTCGTCATCGACGAAGCAGTTCATGACGCACTCGCTTCTCGATTTAGGGTCAAATACCTTCTCGGAATTTGTGGCGATGATTTCTCACCTTGCCTCAATACATGGACGAGCAGAGAAGATTTCAATAGGGTACAGCTGACCGACGAAGCTGAAGTCTATGCAAAACCAAGTTGGTTCGACGTGATTGACGTCTACGAAAGCGCGCGCTCCGACGTGCCAAATGACGTGGAAACATACGATTTCGCAGAACTCCACCGAGACGACGAACTCCCGCCAAGCCGAAACTAAACAACCGAACAGAATACCACCGCAGAACCGACGTGGTGCGAGCACGGACGTGGTCGCAACGCTTTTTGATGAAACTTTTTCGCGCGAGTGTTTCATCGCTCGCGCCCAAAAAGTTGCCCTAGCAGCGTTCGGCGCAAATGCGCTCGATGATGCGGCCCGTCGAGAGTAGTTCACCCTCGAACTTTTTGTCACGCATCGAGGCGCGTCGAACCTCGCAGTCGATGCCGCGTCCGGCGAGCGCCTTGGCGATGCCATCCTCGTCGTGGTGCTGGTCGTGGCCGAGGACGATGATGTCCGGTTGGATCTCCTCGATGGGGACGAAGATGTCCTCTAAGTGTCCCAGTACCGCTTCGTCGACGCAGTCGAGGGCGGCAATCATGTCGCGGCGTTGCTCGTCGGGGAGGATGGGTTTCTGTTTGTGCGTCACGTTCGCCCGGCGGGCGATGATGACGTAGAGTTCGTCACCCATGGCCGCCGCTTCGCGAAGATAGTGGAGGTGGCCAGGGTGGAGAATGTCGAAGGTGCCCTGTGCGATTACCGTCGTCATTTGAGTTCCTTGTCGATGTCTTCCTGCGTAAAGTCGAAGAACGGTTCGTCCGGCAGGTCTACGTCGATGACGCGAAGGTCACGGGGGTTGCCCTCACGGTCGAACGTCTGCCAGTCGTCACGCCCGTAAGGCGCGCCGATGATGATGTGTGCCTGGCCATTCCCGAAGGTCGCGAGGTCTGCGTCGCTCGGCCGGAGGACGCCGTTCGGGTGGGAGTGAACCGACCCAATGGCCCGCATGTCGTTCGGAATCATGTTCGTCCGGACCGTCGCGCTCTCCTCGTTCGAGACGGTACCGGGGATGACGAGCACGTCCGTGATGACGACCCCTTCCTCGTCCAGCCCGAGGTCCGCTGCTCGTTCGCCTCGGAGTAGTCCCATGTACTCGTTCGGATGCGTCTCTCGTGACGCTTCGAGCACGAATTCGAGGGTCTCCTCGGCGATGCCGAGTACCTCGCTCGAACGGAATAGCCGCATACCGTTCACTCGGAAGGCGCGCCTTCTAAGCGTTCCGGAAGGGGGACGAACCGCCGACGATGCCGGTTGCCGTACACCTATTTGTCCCTGTGAGCAATTGCCAGTCATGGCGTTTCGACTCACCAACGAACAGCGGGTCCTTCGTGACGATGTCCGCGAGTTTGCGACCGAGGAGATAGAACCCGTCGCCCGTGAACTTGACGACGCGGGTGACTATCCCGAAGCAATCCTCGCAGAACTCGGCGACCGTCGCCTGACCGGCCTCACGCTTCCAGAGGAGTACGGCGGGCGCGACGAGGGACTGGTCGAATTCTGTATCGTCATCGAAGAACTGGCCGCGGCGATGATGCCCGTCGCGAGCGCCCTCGCGCTCCACCTCGGCGTCGCCACCGTCGTCGAACGGTTCGGGAACGACGACTTGAAAGAGTCCCTCTTGCCCGAGATGGCTCGGTTCGAAACGGTCGGGGCGCTCGGCCTCAGCGAGGCGAACGCGGGCAGCGACAAACTCGCCATGGAGACGACTGCGGAACGAGACGGCGACGAGTGGGTCGTGACTGGCCACAAACAGTGGGTCACGAACTTCTTCGAGGCCGATTACGTCCTCACCTACGCGAAAACCGGCCCCGAGGAGGCGGCCCCGGAGAACATCAGCGCCTTCCTGATTCCGACCGACGAATTCGAGGTGGAGACGGTCTGGGACACGCTCGGAGCACGAAGCGTCCCCTCGCCGAAAGTGACGCTCGATTCGGTTCGCGTCCCGGACACCCGCCGAGTCGGAGAGACGGGGATGGCCTACGTCGAACGGAAAACTATCACCAACGGGGTCAACGTCCCCGCACGGGGCGTCGGCATCGCTCGCGCGGCACTCGAAAAGACGGTCGCCCACACCAGCCAGCGCGAGCAGTTCGGTCGCCCGCTCAGCGACAAGCAGGGCCTCCGGTGGCGGGTCGGCGAGATGGCGACGCGGGTGGATGCCGCCCGGTTGCTCACCCTTCACGCCGCCGACCGTGCGGACCGCGGCGTCCCGCTCGACGGTGCGTTGCACATGGCGAAAATCCACGCCACGGAGGCGGCGGTCGAGAACGCAAACGAGGCGATGCAACTGCACGGTGGCATCGGCTACACCACCGAACGACACGTCGAACGCTACCTTCGGGACGCGAAACTCCTCACAATCGCCGGCGGGCCGAACGAAGGCCACCGGGACGCGCTCGCCGCCGCTGTGTACGATACGCGTCGCTAATTTGGGCCGAGTCCTCGCATACGCGAGACACCGTTTGCAAAGCGTTAAACGGAGCAAAGCCAAACGAGAAATAAGAATGTCATCACCACCCGATGCCGGCGATACTGCCGGCGCAAGTTCTTCTGACCGGGTTGTTGTCTATGACCTCGCTGCGGAGTGTACGCTGAAAGACGTCACCGCCGAGGAGTACTACCACGCAACCGTAAACGGAGTCGTCGACTACGGCATCTTCGTCGATATTTCCGACGAAGTATCCGGTCTGGTTCACGAGTCCGCACTCGACGGAAGCTACGAAGTCGGCGACGAACTCATCGTCTACCTGACCGAAATTCGCGAGAACGGCGACCTGAGTTTTACCGTCGCTGACCTCCCGGACTACGAGACAGTCACCGTCGCCCACGACTACGAGATTTCGGACGCCGACTCGCTGACCCCGTCCTCGACCGACACCATCCATCTGGAGGGTGAGGTCGTCCAGATCAAACAGACCGGCGGCCCGACCATCTTCCAGGTGCGCGACGAGACGGCCGTCGTCCCGTGTGCAGCCTTCGAAGACGCTGGCGTCCGCGCCTACCCCGACATCGAAGTCGGCGACGTGGTTCGCGTCACGGGCGTCGTCGATTCGCGCGACGACGCGATTCAGGTCGAAGCCTCGAACATCGACGCCCTCGACGGCGAGGAAGCCACCGAGGTCGCAGCCCGACTCGAAACCGCCCTCGACGCACGCGCCGAGGCTGCAGACGTCGACCCGCTCATCGACTGGCCCGCGTTCGAGAAACTCCGACCCGACCTGAAGCGCGTGGCGACGCTCCTGCGACGCACCGTGCTCGAAGGGCGCCCCATCAAGATGCGCCACCACGCAGACGGTGACGGGATGTGCGCGAGCGTCCCCGTCCAACTCGCCATCGAGCGCTTCATCGAGGAGACCCATCAGGACCCATCGGCACCGCGCCACCTGCTCAAGCGCCTGCCGAGTAAGGCACCGTTCTACGAGATGGAGGACGTCGTCCGCGACCTGAACTTCTCGCTCGAAGACCGCGCCCGACACGGCCAGAAACTCCCCCTCCTGCTCATGCTCGACAACGGCAGCACCGAGGAGGACATCCCGGCCTACCAGAACCTGGCCCACTACGACATCCCAATCGTCGTCGTCGACCACCACCACCCCGACCCGGAGGCGGTCGAACCGCTCGTCGAAGAGCACGTGAACCCGTACATGCACGACGAGGACTACCGCATCACGACGGGCATGATGTGCGTCGAACTCGCGCGGATGATTTACCCGGACCTGGCGGACGAACTCAACCACGTCCCTGCTGTCGCCGGGCTCACTGACCGCTCGAAGGCCGAGGCCATGGAGCAGTACATCGACCTCGCGGAAGCCGAAGGCTACACTGAGGACGACCTCTGGAACATCGGCGAGGCACTCGATTACGAGGCCTACTGGCTCAAGTACAACGACGGTCGTGACCTCATCAACGACATCCTGAACGTCGCTTGTGACGACGAGGAGCGCCACCGGAAGCTCGTCGAGTTCCTCTCCTCGCGGGCAGAGCGCGACGTCGAGAAGCAACTCGACTCCGTGATGCCCCACGTCGAACACGAGGTGCTCGACAACGACGCACACCTCTACCGCATCGACTTAGAGCGCCACGCCCACCGGTTTACCTACCCCGCACCGGGGAAGACGACTGGCGAAATCCACGACCGCAAGGTCAAGGAGACGGGCGAGTCGGTCATCACCATCGGCTACGGTCCCGACTTCACGGTCCTCCGCTCCGACGGCGTCCGCCTCGACATCCCGAACATGGTTCAGGAACTCAATGAGGAGGTCAAAGGCGGCGGCGTCAGCGGCGGCGGCCATCTCGTCGTCGGGTCCATCAAGTTCGTGAAGGGGATGCGTGAGGAAGTCCTCGACGCGCTCGTCGAGAAAATGGCGGCCGCGGAAATCGACGAAGAGCTTCGCAGCACCATCGTCACCCACGACTGACCACGAAACGAACTTTCTTTCCAACTACTCCCGCCGCGAGTGCCGACAGTGCAACCGCGCCGAGCACGCCCATCGACACCCACCACGACCCGCCGCGACAATCTGCGTCGAAAACGCTCGTGAAATAGTCGCCGATGGCGTCGCCGTGCAAAACGACTACCACCTCTCGATTCTCTCTGAGCGCGTGGTCGTTCCAATTCAGACTGCCGAGGACGACTGTGTCGCCGTCCACGATGATGCCCTTCGCGTGAATCTTCTCGAATCTGCCGCGTGGCTCTGCTACGCGAACTTCGAGCGGAAGTCCTTCCCTACGCGCCCGGTCGTTCAGTGCGGTGGCAAGTGCCTCGTTTTCCTCGCGGGCGTACCACGCGCCGCTGAGGAGAATTCGTACCGAGACGCCGCGATGCGCTGCCCGAAGGGTAGCTTCCAACAGCGCGTGGTCACGACCGCCAATCGTGACCTGCTCTACCAGAATCGATTCCTCTGCCGCATCGAGGTGCTCGACGAGTCGGGGTTCGGCGTTGTCCGGGGTGACGAGCAGTTCGACGGACTCGGCGCTGAGGGATTGCGGGCGGAAGCGACGCGGATACGACCCGTTGGCCGGCGGGATTGAAACGAACTCGCGAGTGGAGCGTGCCCGCTCCCACGCCGTTGTATCGCGCCACTCCGCATCCGCCCGGAAGGTGGCCGCGAGTTCGTCTGCGAGCGTGGCGTTCGCCACGACGACTCCCCAGCCACGACTCGCGTTACCGCCGACTCCCGCCGGCTTCCAATTCTCTGTGAGGACGATAGCACGGTCGTCCACGACGGCGTACTTGGCGTGGTGAAACGAATAGCGAGCACGCGGGCCACCGACGAGTTTGACGGAGATACCTGCGGCTGTGAGTCGGTCGAGCGTCGCCGCCTGCTGAGTCGTCATCCCGCCGACGGGGTCGCAGTCGAGCAGTATTCGAACAGCGATGCCACTGTCGTTGGCAGCGACGAGGGCGTCTGCCACCCGCGACGAAGAGAAGGTGTAACCCGCGAGGAGGATGCGACTGTCTGCAGTCTGGATTGCGTCGAGCGTCGCATTTGGTGCGTCCGGGAGGAGGAACGTCGTGACGGGAACAGGTCCAACCGAAACGACCGGGCGGTTCGTTGCACCGAGGGGTTCCCACGTCCATCCTACGTCCGTCCGCTCCCACCGTTCGCTCGGCGGTGCGTTCTCGTACGTGACGGTATCCAAGACGTTTCTCTTGTGCCGGAGCGTTAGCGTCTCCCCGCCGTTCGACAGTTCGAGCGCAGTCGGGAGTGTGGCGACTGGATACTCGGTTCGATTTGCGGTTACCCCTAGTTCGGCGGTCAGGGCGCAAGGTCCCGCCAAATTCACACGCGACAGCGAGACGGTCGTCTCTCCATCCGATAGCGTCCAGTTGCCTGTTTTGGCTGTCGGAAACTCGATGACGACGTACTCGCCCGCGTCGTCTGCCGTGAGCGGATTTGGGTACACCGCGACGAACGTGGGCTAGTCTGCGGTCGGTGACGCGGTCGCTGGAACACGGTGAGCACGAGCGCGAGTGCGAGGACCAGACGGACGAACACGCCACGGAGTGGTCCCAGCTTCGTGTAAAAAGGTTCGTCCGGTCAGGCCGCCGGTTCGGTCGTCTGTTTGAGCGCAGCAGACGCCTTCTCGGCTTCGACCTGCAGGATGTAGGACGCGTCTTCGTCGTAGCGGGCAGCCTCTTCGAGGGCCGCCTTCGTCCCAATCTGGTTGAGTGCCCACGCGGCGCTCGCGCGGACGGTGTCGGACTCGTCGTCGTCGAGCACGTCGCCGAGCGGTTCGACGGCGCGGGTGTCGCCGAGGAGGCCGAGTGCGCGCGCCGCCTGGCTGCGAACGCCTTCGTTCTCCGCGACGAGGTTGTTAGCGATGACCTGCGTGGCCTCTTCGTCACCGATTTCGCCGAGTGCCTTCATCGTGACCTTCTGGAGTTGTGGGTCGTTGTCGGCTTCGACGTATTCGAGCAGCGTCTCCAGTGCGTCCGGGTTGCCGATTTTGCCGAGCACTTCGATCTGTGGCTTCTTGCGCTTCTGGGCCGGACCGATCATCGCGTCGTAGGCCTCAGGCGACCCCATGCGGCCGAGGGCTTCGATGCAGTGTTCCTGCATGAAGTTCGACTCGAGCATGTCGAGTGCGAGGAGAATCATCTCCGGGTTGTTCTCCTTTTCGTAGATGCGAACCGCGTTGAGTTCCGGTGGGTAGTCCTTGCGATTCTTCGGCGTCAGCACGTCGTAGAAGCCCTGTGCGTCGAGCTTTTCGACGACAGTGAGGTCGTCCCACTCCTGGGCGTCCTCCAGGTCCTGTTTGAACTCTTCGGTGGCTTCGACGAGTGCCGCGATGGTCTCTTCGTCCTCGTCTGCGTCGAGATTCGCGGCTTCGACGGCTTCTGCGATTTCGTCGAGCGTGTTGAGCACGTCGTAGTGCGAATCGCTCGCGACGACGAACGAGGCATCGAGAATCTCGCCCATCCGGTCGGCGTAGGACCCGGCGGCCGTGACGACTTCGTCGTCGCCTTTCTCGGTCCACTCGCCTTCCTCGATTTTGGTTTTCGCGGCCTCGATTTCACTCACGACGTCCTCGGCGTACGGGCCACGAGCGTCTTCGAGTGCGTCTCGCAGGTCGCTCAGTTTCGATTCCAGTTCCTCGCGGGGGTCGTCCTCGTCGTCGTCCTCCGGTTCTGGGAGTTCGGCCGCTCCGAGGTCCGTCTCGAGAGCGTCGAGTCGCGCCTCGATTTCGTCGAGGTCAGACTCGGTTTCCGCCTCGTCTAAGGACTCTTCGACCTCAGCCAGGCGTTCTTCGAACGACTCGGGTGTTACTGCGGGTGCGTCCTCCGCGGGGGTCTCGGGTTCCTCGTCCCCGTTGCTCATATACGTGAACTACCGGCAGGTCAACCTAAGAGCGTTTCCCTTCGGCCTTATCGCCAGTAAAAGCGCGGAGCCAACACGAGGTAGGCTACCGCGGCCACCAGCAGGCCCTTTGGGAAGATGCGGTCGAACGCCAGTGGTGCGAGGATGGCGAGCGCCTGAATCATGCCCATGGCAATCGCGTCGCGGGCGTACAGTTCCGGGTACTGAATCGTCGTGACCATGAGGTACGCAAAGAGCCCGGCAAGTCCCACGAGCAGCGTCGCTCCCTGGAAGCCGGCGAGAAAGACGACGGCGAGTATCGTCGCCGCGAGCGTCGATTGGACGCCCTCTGTCGTGTGTTTCGCCACGTCGTAGGCGGTGTAAAGCCCCAGTCTGATGACCGCCGCGGCGACGAACAGCGCGGGCAGACCAAGTGCGGCGACGCCTCGCATCGAGAGGTCACCGAGAACGAGGCCCCACTCCGCGTTGGCGACGCTCACGACGAACAACGCGGGGGCGACGCCAAACGAGGCCACGTCCGCGAGCGAGTCGAGGTAGTCACCGACCGGCGTCCCGCCCATCTTCCGGGCGATGACGCCGTCCAGTCCGTCGGCGACGGCGGCGAGCAGTATCAGTCGCGCGGCGAGCGACGGGTCGACCATCGCCACGGCGGCGGCCAGAAAGCCGAGAGCCGCGTTGGCGACGGTGACCGCGTCCGCGAGTCCCAACCGCCCGACGAAACGGGGCTGCATACTGTGGCGGTGGAGAGGTTCGGCCTTACCTCTTTATGTTCGTTCGCACACCCAATCGGCGAGCATATATCGTTCCAGCCGTGAGATTCGACTATGCACCGGCGTGCGTTTCTCTCCACCGCCGCGACCGCCCTGACACTGTCTGTGGCTGGCTGTACGTCGTCTGGACAGCCAGACGGGAGCGCGGAGTACGACATCGGGATGTCCGCAAACCGCTTCGTCCATCCGAGCGACCCCTACGAGGTTCCCGTCGGCACGACCATCGTCTGGAAGAACACAGGTGGCCGCAGTCACACCGTGACGGCCTACGAGGCCGACATTCCCGACGGTGCTGCCTACTTCGCCTCCGGTGGCTTCGAGTCAGAACAGGCAGCGAGAGACTCCTGGACGGGCAACCTCGGCGGTTCCATCGCACCGGGTGAAACCTACGAATACACGCCCGAAGTTCCCGGCGAGTACACCTATTTCTGCGTCCCCCACGAACCCGGCGGGATGATTGCGACGTTCGTCGTCACCGAATAGCCGTCGCTCGTGGGGGCGATGGGACGCACCCGTCCGCAGGCCGCAACCTATCCGCAAACCGCAAAATATCTCGATAACGAGAAGGCCGAATTACGCTTCGGTTTCTTCGTCGTCTTCTGCTTCGAGTTCTTCGTCGACGTCGACGCCGATGTCCTCTTCGTCTACGCTGACGGAGGCTTCTTCCTCGGCCTCGACCTCTTCTGGGCGGGCTTCGAGGGTGAATTTCTGGACTTCGACACGGCGAAGCGGGTAGATGGTCTTCGCTTCCGCGTAGATGGCGGAGGAGATGCGACCGTCGACGATGCTGTCGACGATCTGCTCGTAGGTGTGGTCCTCGATGGTCTCCTCGACCATGTTGATCATCTGCTTGCGGATTGCGTGTTCCTGGCTGTGGTTCGCACGCTTGGTCGTCAGGGCGAGCGGCTGAATCTCGACGCGGTAGCCGTCTTTCGTGATGGCCGTAATGTTCGCGTCGATTTTCGAGGCTCCGCGCCGGACGAGGCTGCGAAGGTAGTCGCGGGTGAGTTCGTGCTTTACGAACTCGGTGTACGCGGCGTCGCTGCCGACGTCGTTCACCTTGAAGGTGAGTTTGGTGTTGTTCTTGCTGGCGTCGTTCGTCAGTTCGCCAAGCGTCGTTTCGATGGTTCGGTCGTAGACCTTCTCGGCTTCGTCAGCAGGCGTCTGACCGAGTTCTGCGCGGTCGAATTGTTCAGGTGCGAGCACCTTGTACCAACGCTTCTGCTGTTTACGCCGAGAGACTGATCGTTCACTCATTGTTGGATTCTGTTTTCGGGTTGTTCGTAAGCTGTGCTGCCACCGTGAGGTTCACCACGTAGTCGTCGACGGTCGATTGCAGGCCGCCGGTCGTCTCGCGCTCGATGATCATCTCGATTTCGCCGTCGGTGACCGTCATGCGCATCTCTGGCGTGTTGTCCGGTTCGAGCGCCGCCGCAATCTCCGCGGCGTGCTCGTGTGTGGTCCGGATGGTCGCGCGTTTCATAGCGCCTCCCTGAACGCCGTGACGAAATCCGGAGCCGACACGTCGGCCCCAAATTCGGCGTAGCCCTGTCTGTCGCGCCCACCGCCGGTTCCAGAGACGGTAGCCGCGGCCGCTGCCATCTTTTCGCCAAGAAGCCCCTGTTGCTCGGTCGCGCAAACTGCGGCCCGGCCGTCCGCGACGACCAGCGCCACGGGCTCCGGCGAGCGGAAATCCCGGAGCAGGCGGGCCGTCGTTCGAACTGGCGGGTTCGCGTCGTCGTCGATGCGGGCGACGAACAGGCCGTCGTATCGGCCGGTCGCCGCCTCGCGGAGTGCCGCGTGCGTCCGCTTCGAATGGGCACGCCAGGCGTCGAGTGCTGGGGCCTTCGCATCGTGTCCGAGCGCGAGTGCGAGCGCCGTGCCCGGCTGCTCGCGTGCGACGGTGTCAAGTACGTCTGCGAACCCTTCGACCGTGGCGAACGGGCCGTCGGTCGCATGGGGGTGCAGGGCGCGCTCGACCGCCTCGGCTGCTCGCGGTGTCGCCCCGTCTGCAGAGACAGTAGCGAGGGCGAGCAACGAAGCAAGGCGTCGCTGTGCGCGGGTGTCGAGGTCGACAGGTAACTCTATGTCTGCCAGCGCCGCGGTCGCGGCCCCCTCATTCCCTGAGAAGGGCGCGTGAGCGAGGGTCGTATGGGCGAGCCCGTTCGCGAGGTCCGCCGTCGGGATTCCGACGCCGGGTCGCTGATTCACGAGGTCACGCTCCGTTGCGCGTTCGAGAAGCTCCGCGTACTCGCTCGGATGCCCTTCCGCGGCGACGACGCCCGCGAGGGCGCACACCGGGTCGGGGTCCGCAGCGAGTTCGCGTGCGACGGTTTCCGCCGTCACGCTCGCCGGTCGTGCGCTGGCGTCGATGGCACCGTCGTACGACGGGTCGGTCCCGCCGACGAGGAGTGTGGTGACGTCGTCCGTGTTGGCCGGTCGCGAGAGGTTCCCCGAGCGAGCCACACTCGCCTGGAAGGGGACGCCAGCACCGCTCAGGGCGCGGGCGATGAGCCCCGTTGCGGCGAGTGCATCGCCGTCTGCGTGGGCGACGAACCGAACGAAGTCGGCGTCGCGGCACGTCGCGGCGAGTTCACTCGCGTCGGGGGCGTCTCCTCCTGTGCGACCGGTTGCGGACATCGATTACTGGAGACCGAGGATTTCTTTGGCCTCTTCGTACTCGTACTTGAAGTTCGCGGGGAGCTCGTCGCCGCGGTAGTACGAGACCAGCCGGCGCACTTTCGACTCCGTGTTCTGGAGTGCCCGCTTGTTCTGGTGGTCCTTCGGGTTCTCCTCCATGTGGTCTCGGAGACGCACGGCGCGCGTCATGAGGTTACGGAGGTCTGCTGGAAGGTCGTCCTTCGCGTCATTCTCTTCGAGAATCTGGGTGACCTTCTTGCCCGTCGCCAGCTTGACGTTCGGGACAGGCGTGCCCTGAACACCTTCGTCACGGAGTTTGAGTCCGATGACGGCTGGGGTGTGACCCTGTTCTGCCAGTTCGACGACGCGCTCTTCGACTGCGTCTGCGTCGACGTCGCTCCACTCCGGTGGTTCGTCAGCCACGGGTCGGTCCGATTTGGACGAGCCGCGGCGTCGAGTGTGCATTCGTGCCATAGTTGAGGATAGGAACCGCACAGACCGCTCTAGACGTTTCGGCGCGGGACGCGCCGGTCACTACCGCAATCCCAGAGCCGTGCAAGTGCACGGCGATGTCAGATTTGCGGCCGTGTTGTTCCCACGGGTAGTTCACCCCCTGAGCCACTAAACGGTTTCTATGCGCATTTTCGCCCTCCCGAAGGTGGTTCGATGGGTTTATGAACAACCGCCGGAAAGCGAATATTGCTGACGCGGGCTTGTAGATCAGGGGTAGATCACTCCCTTGGCATGGGAGAGGCCCCGGGTTCAAATCCCGGCAAGTCCACTATTATTTTCGCGATACAACACGACGAGCGAAGCGAGTCACGCACCGTCTGGATTGTATCCGACGAACGTACACTGATGAACGACTCTCCCCATATTAGTACTTCGATTGTCCGCAGTACGCGTCGATTTCAATGAGTATGACAATGTTGAAGGCACTCTCTGGTTCGAGTTTCTGTCGGCACAGCACCTCGCGTTAAAGGGTCTGATTAAAAGACTGTTATTTCACAGTAGTGGACAGGTACGCTAGCGGAAAATTGCTATCCGTAGTATAACTAACACCGGCATACCCGTAAACCAGATGTCATGAAAAGCCGACAGACAGGGGCCAATGGTGCCCGTTCAGTCATCCTATCTTCAGAAGCGTTCTATGAATCGAGTAGGGACGTTCGATTCCCCCTCGTTTACGCCGCTGCCTCGGCAGTGGTAGGGGGAATGCTACTCGGAGGGGTGAGTGCGGTGGTCGATTTGACCGGGCTCTCCTCGGTCTTTTCGAGCGTCTCGCTTGTCGTCATCCTGGCCAGTCTGTTCGGCTACACGAGTTTCCTCTGTCACGTCGTGTGTACGCACGCGGTGGTGAGCGCGTTCGGGGCACGGGGGTTAAAGCGCACCGTCGAAGCGCTGGCGTACCCCACCGCCTTGCTGCTCTCTGTCGGCTGGATTCCAGTTCTCAACCTCATCGCCATCGTCTATGGACTCTCGATGCAAGCGAAGGGGCTCCAGAACCGTCATCGTATGAGCGGGTTCCTCGCGTCGAGTGCGGTTGTTCTCGGCGGTGTGTTCGGAATTATCAGCTTCATTGCTCTCAGTTTCATCATCGTGCTAGTGCTCACCCTCCTTATGCCTGGGATGAGCGGGTACTTCTGACGTTCCCGTACCTAGAGTTATCACGGATCGACGACGACCACTCTAGCGATGGATTCAGACACCTACGACGACCTGGTGCAGTCGCTCACGCCCCACGAAAGCGCAGGTGGTGTGACGACCTACCGGAACACGGTGAGCATCGCCTGTCCTGCCTGCGAAAAACCATTCGACGACCTCGTCGTGTGCGAAGACGAGTACAACAGCCTCGAACTGAGCCGGTTGCTCGACCTCTGCGTCTCGATGCACGACGACGACGTGCTGTTGTTCACCCACCAGCACTGACAGCCACCTAGACCTAGCTTTTTGCACGCTGCTCACGTCAGTCCACTTATGAGTGACACCCACTCGTCGGTGATGGGCGACGCGGAGATCGAGGCGTTTCTCGACCGCGGCGGATCCGGCGTACTGGCGCTGGCTCGCGACGCCGACAGCTACGCGATTCCCATCTCCTACGGCTTCGACCCGGCCACGACGCGGTTTTACTTCCGGCTCGGTTACGGTCCCGAGAGCCAGAAACGAGCCTACGTAGAAGACACCGAGACGGCGCGTCTCGTCGTTTACGACGAGGTGGACGGTGAGTGGCGAAGCGTCATCGCGGCAGGTCACCTCCGTGAGATTGCGGACGACGAACTGAATCTCGAAGTCGTCCGGGCACTGAGGCAGGCCGACTTGCCCCTGCTCGACATCTTCGAGACGCCGACAGAGGACCTCGTCTTCTCGATGTACGTGCTCGATACCGTCGAACTTACGGGTCGAAAATCAGCACGTCCTCACTCGATATAGCGCGGAGATTCCTCAGGTTCGTCCACCGCTACCTCACCCATAATCTCCTCTCGTATCTTCGCGACGTCCTCGTCGCGGATACGAACCGTTAGGACGGGTGAACTCGCCTCTCTCACGACTTCCTCTGCGATGCTTCCGAGCACGCGCTTTCGCTCCCCGGTTCGCCCGTGCGTTCCCATTACGATGAGGTCGATGTCCGCTTCGCGAGCGTATTCGAGGATGGCTTCGTGCGGAATTCCCTGCAGAATTTCGTACACGAACGATACGTCCTCAAAGTCCGGCTTGTCTTTCACCCGCGTTTCTACCTCGGTGAGTGCGCGCTGTCCCTCCTCCACGAGGAGTTCGACGATACGTTCCTGAGTTTCTTCAGGCAGGATGATGTACGACCGCACGTCCACGACGTACACGACGTGGACGGTCGCCCCGCTCTGTCTCGCCTGATAGAGACACTGCGTAAGCACCTTCGACATCCCAAGACTCCCGTCGGTTGGGAACAATATGTTGTCGTACATCTCGTGTATTGATACTGTCGCATCGCAAAGATATAGTCTTCCGGGCGGGGGTCACATCCGGGAACACTTCAACGAGAGATAATTTCACTGAGTGACAGAATGTTTTATAGTCTGACACTGCCAGGGAGTATCTATGACCGGGTCCTCCGGGCCGCGAGTGTGTACTTCGTTCTCTCTCACGGGCGACACTCGTGGACAGATGGAACCAGTTGGCACAATTCTCATCATGGCGCTCGTGGTGATGGGAACGACCGCAGTGGCCGCTTTCGGTGCGGTCGTTATCGAAGATACCCGTCAGCAATCCGAACTCGAACGTGCAGAACAGACGCTCACACTGTTCGACTCACGCGCCGCGATGGTCGCGCTAGGCGCATCGAGCCAACAAACCCTCGATTTCCCGAACGCAAACGGAAATTACGAAATCCGCGAACGTACGGGGTGGATTCGCGTCACCCACAACAACTACACCGGAAACGGGGACACCGAGACAATCTACAATCAGAGTCTCGGAGCCCTCGTCTTCACAACCGACGATTCGGAAATCGCCTATCAGGGCGGAGGCGTTTGGCGAAAAGACGGCGACGGGCCAGCGCGAATGATCTCTCCACCGGAATTTCACTATCGTGATGCGACGCTCACCCTCCCGCTGATTCGCACGACCGGCTCGGGATACATCTCCGGGGCAACCACCGTCACCATCGACCCGACACAGCGCGAACGTCACGTTTTCCCGAACACTACCGCAGCGGCGAAAGCCGCAGACGGAACCGAACGGGGTGCACCGTACAACATAACCGGGGCCCTGTACGAGAACCCACTCAACAAAGGCACGATCAACATCACCGTGAAAGGCCCCTACTCCGAAGGTTGGGCGGAGTACTTCAGAACGCGGACGACGGGTGCTGTGTACGCAGACCACGATAACGAAACCGTCACCTTACAGCTGAAATCGACCGGCAACCCGCTACGGGACTTCCAGATACCGGAGCCGGACGGCTCTGTGGACGTTCCGTCGATGGCGACGAATCACAAAGTGAACGAGTTTCAAGTCGAGCTTCACGGGGACAAAAACGGGTTCAATCAACTCCACTGGTCGCTCTACACGAAAGACAGACCCAACACCGAATTCGAGCTTCACGTCGCATCAACCCAGAACCTGTGCGGAGCTAATCCGGGCACACTCGACGTGAGTATCTACTACTACAACTCGACGACAGGGGTTCACCAGGAGTGGCAAAACGAAGCCATCGACCCGTATACCGATCCGAACGTCGATATCGACTGCGACGAGAAGGTACTTACCATCGACTTCACAAGTGACACGTCCCTCACGTACGGCGACATTGATACCCAGGGAAGCGACAACAAGTGGAACTACGGCCCCGAAATCGTCGCCAACGACGCACCGTCTTCGACCACGATCGACCAGCACGAAGCAGACTGCGATACCAACGGCGACGGGGTCTGTAGCGACCCCGCTGAAACGGATCCAACGTACACCGAAGACGCCGATGCCGAATCGCTCGACTTTCTCGTAAACCATTACTTCTCGCTGATGGGGCCGACGTTCGAACTCACCGTCCACGAAGGACCCGGGAAGGGCAACGAGAATAATGCAGGCCGCGTGGACGCCAGTGAATCGTCGGGCTATCTCGACTACGAAGTTACCGATGATTCTCGATACATTACGTTCCTCCACATCACGGAAAATGAGATTACGGTGCGATTTCGCTAGCGAGGTTCATTCGATTTCGATGGTCGTCTGCACTTTCGTCACGTAACCCTTGTCCACGTTTTCGAGCGTACACGTTACTGTTGTGTCGGTCGTCGTAACGTCGTTGCACTTCCCTTCGAAGTACGATTCCCAGGCCTCGAAGCGCGGACTGGTCACGGACACCTTCATCGTGTACGGGCCATTCGACCCCGTCGATTCGACGACGGTCGATTCGTGAATCGCTCTGACGCGAACCGTCTTCGATCCGCCAATGTCCTGATTGGTCGTCGAAGTCGTCTGGACGATCATGAACAGCGGATTTCGGTTCGTTGGGTTGTCTTCGTCGAAGACGAATCCTGGTTCTCGCACCATTCGCGCGGTGTCCGGTTGCTCACGAATGACCGCCCCAGCTTCGTAGACGATGTCAGTTCCCGTCTGTGAGTCGTAGACGATGGGCTTGATGACCACCGGCAGCGACGTCGGTTCCGTCACCCCACTCTGGTCGATGAAGGTGTATTGAATCTCTACCTCCTCGTTGACCGAGAGCTGGGCGTCAGCGAGACGAACCTCCGTCGCTCGACTCGGCGCGCCGTGTTCGGAGATATCCTCCATATTGTGCGCTAACACGTCGAAGGCTCGCTCTGCGTTGTTCACGCGCTCTGCATCTCGCGTATCGGCAAGTCCACCCAGTCCCGTGACGTAGATGACGCCGATAGTCAATGAGATGAGCGAGAAGATGAGGATGAACCCAAGTACTTCGCTCACCGCTCGATTATCCATTTTGTACCTCCACCACTGCACCATCACCCACGATTTTGATTGGACCACCATCGACCGACGACGGCGATATCGTCGTCTTCGAAACGAACTCGATTCGGACCAACGTGTCGGTCCGAGCGCTGGTGAGTGTCAGGTAGTACTGCTGGCCAGTGTTGTGTGTAACCGTGATTCTGTAGGTCTGTCCTGCCACCGATTTCGGCAGGTCGCGATTCAGCGTGACCTCCCCGCCCTCTTGCGTGAATCGGTCGGCCGCAGCGAGGTCGCTCACGACCTGCTGGCCGAGGACGGACAACTCGTTTCGAGTGACTTGCTCGCGCTGGTCCTCGATGAGATTGCCGCCCGCGATGAGTAGGCCCATCACGAGCACCGTCGCGACCCCGAGACCGAGGACGTAGTTGAGCGTCGAGGAGACACCTCTGTTGTCCATCATAGCTCGTCTCCGTCAGAGGTTACGCGAACGGTGTTCGAGTACGAGACCTCTGGGTGATGGTAGTCGATTTCGATGGTCGCCGAATAGATGGCGTTCGCGATGCGTGGTTCATCCGGTGCAGAGCCGAAGTTGCCGGTATCGGACGTCGTCTCGAGGATAACATCGTAGGTGCCAGATATTGAACCGTCGCCGCCGTTCCGGAAGTGGATGTCGTAGGAGTTCGGCAGAGTGGAGAGGAGTGACAAAGCCTCACATGACTCGCCACTGATGGTCCCTTCGGTTACGTTGACCTTGGCCGTTTCTACTCCTACAGTACACGACTTTTGCGTTCCGCCCGCGTTTTTAACCGTAATTCTCGTATCGCTCGAATCGAGGTCCGGATCTTCCACATAAATATGCCACGTGTTGCCGCTCGCGTCTGCGAATTCGACGTAGAAACAATCCGTCAACGTCACGCAGGTGATAGACGGGTTGACCTTCATGCTGAAGTCTCGCGTGTTTGAAACGCCCGTCGCGAGCGTCCAGTCAGGACTGCCTGCTGCGCTGTCAAGCGCAGACGAAGAGGTCTGGAAGATGCGCTTGCCGTCCGTCATTGACGTCACGGAAGCCGACACGAATTTGCCGCTTTTTGCGTTGTGGCTCGAACTGAGCGTATTATAATCATCGACGCTATCACCGATGCTGTCAGAGAGCGTTGTGGAACTTCCGTTGTCGTGTGCGTTCGCATAGGCAATCGCACCCTCGACGCTCGACACGGCGTCGTCCTGGAACTCGAACACGTCTGCGGACGCGCCGTCGTTGCTCCGCGTGGCCAAGTTCTCCGTGAAGATGGCCGTGTTCAGCACTAACGCGAGTGCGACGAACATCACGGCGAGGACGAGCCCGATGACCAGAATGATCTGGCCCCGGTCGTCTACATTCGCCATACGACCACCTCGATTTTGACCACGTTGAACACCGCGCTTTCGGGCGCGGCGTCGCTCATGTAGAATTTGCCTTCGTCGGCACCCTTGCTCACCGTGTAGGTGGTTGGGTTGCCTTCGTGGTCGTAGAGCACATCGTCGTCATAGAGTGTCACAATGCGAGACGCGGTGACCGCGTTATCGCTCGGCACCCCACGGTAGACGAGGCGGCGTTCCCGCTCAGCCCCCGTTTCAGTCATGTGAACGATATTTACGTTGTACGCGATACCCGCATCCCCGAAGTTCCGTTCGAGCATATTAGTGAAAGTCAAATTTGGCTGCAGATTATCGACGTAGTACTGTCTGGAAGAGGTGTTATGGAACCGAAGGTAATCGGTTCGATTGTCCCAGAACACTGGGGCAACTTCCAGCGTGCCGTTCTCCAGCGCCGCGGCGAGGACGCCCTCTGCGATTGCGCGCTCCTGATTCTCGATGTGCTGGCTCGACGTACTCGCAGACAGCGGCGTGACCGCCGTTGCCTGAAGCGCGAAGACCAGCCCAGTGATGAGCAGGAACGACGCGACGATGCCTTCGAGTGTGTGTGCTTGTGCTCGCATGATTACCACATCCTCACGATGAGTGACACGTCCTGTCCGTCGAGGTAGACGACGCGTCGGGCGACGACCACCGATCCACTCGAAGTGGGCGGGACGCTGCCCTCTCTGAGGAGGGTCCCACCAGTTGGGACAATCTCCCCGTTGCTGTCCAGCCTGAGGATTTCTCGGTCGCCGTCCCCATCCGTGTCGCGCTCGATGGTGATGTTGAGTTTCTGGAACGTTTCATTGATTCCTACTCTGTCATAAACACTGTCGGCAGGTTCGAAGTTACAATTCCCAGGGTCAGTTCCACCGAAGAATGCTCCTGTACATTGACCGTCCAATAGGTAAGGTTCGCCGGTCGAACCGAGCATATTCTTCGATAGTTGTGTGGCAACTCGGTCCACCGCCACCGTGTCCTCTTGGACGCTGTCGTTGAACGGCTCGATCATGCCGGGCACGAACGAGAGTACGAAGATGACAATGATGAGGAACATGCTCATCCCCACCAGGAAGTCCATCGAAGTTTGTGCGCGTCCGTTCATATTAGCATGAAGACGAGCAGGGCGAAGGTTGGCAGGATGACTGCGTACTTCACTCCGCTCAGGAGACTTGCATCGCGCATGTAGCCGGCGATGAATCCAGACATGAGCGCCTGCAGGGTCACGGCGTGGAAGAACAACATCGTCAGCATGTCGATGTTGAGCCCGCCACCGAAGGCCCCAGAGTCACCACTCGCTTGCGCAGAGAGGCCAGCCATCGTGTCGAGGAATTTCACCTTGAGGATGGCCATGACGCCGAGCAACACCAGGTAAGTCATGATGATGATGACGATCTGCATGCGGGTGCGGCCGACCCGCTCGCGGTCGATGTCGTCCTGGTTCTCGGAGGCCTGTGCGGCCGTCGAGAGAACGTCCGTGATGTTGCTGGATGTCTCCTGTGCCTTACTCACGAGTTTGACCGTGCGTGCGAGGCGCGGAATGTGGTAGTGGTTGTTGAACTCGATAAGGGCCTCCTTGAGGCTCATGCCGTAGTTCACTTTCGCGTGAATGGCTTCGAATTCTTCTGCCAGTTTCCCACGCGACGTGTCAGCGACCACTTTCAGCGATTCGAGCAGGGTCAATCCCGTGTCGTTGGCACTCGACAGTTTGCGAAGGTCATCAGAGAGGTTCTTGATGATCTTCCATCGCGAGCGCAGGTTCCACTCGTTGAACACCGCGAGTGGAAGCAGCGTGACGTACATGGGCATGTACACCCAGAAGAACGTCCCACCGACGGGGTTCGACTGAAGCTCCTCGAACGACGCAGGCGCGAGCCCCGCCATGATGCAGAATCCGAGCAACACGATTGCTGCTGGCACGGTCAGTGCGAGCGTCGCGAGCGGGTAGTCACGGAAGAAGTGGTGTGGCTTTCGCAGTAGCTCCATCGTGACGAAGGTGCCTTCCTTGCTTTTGATGCGGTCGAAGACCGCGTAGGTGCCCGCGTAGCGCTCGATGAGGCCGAGGCCGAGCATCCCGCGTTCGCGCCGCTGGATGTCCGGGTCATCTTCGTGTAGGTAACCGTCACCTGGTTCGCCAGACTTGACCGTCGCGACGAGCACGAGGAAGCCAATTCCCGTCATCGGGATGAGGCCGTAGACCGTCCCGTAGAGCATGAAGTCCTGTGCTTCACCGAGCATACTCATGATGACGAGGATGATGATGAGCAGCAGCGGGAACAGCGAGAGCGTCATGTACATCTCGCCGAACAGCTCTAAGGTTTCGAGCTGGAGTTCCTGTTCCTGCTTTGCGGTGCGCATGTGCTTTTCCTTCTTGTCGTCAAGGAACCGTGTCATATCACCACCGGAGTTGACGATAGAGAGCATGTCCGTGAGGAATTGCCCGAGCTCGTCACTTGGCGATTGCATCGCCTGATTGCGAATTGCAGAGCGGTAGTCGGTGTCGAAGTATTCGGTTTCGAGGACGATACTCTGGAACTCCTTTGCCACCTCACCGTAGGTGTCCTCTGCTTTCGCCATGGCCTGGAGGATCTCGATCTGGTTCATGCCACCCACCGAGAGAGCGTACATGAACGAGATGGAGTCAGGCAAGAGCATGTTGATCTCCCGCTTTCGCTCACCGGCGCGGTAGTACGGCACGGAGACGATCGCACCGAACCCGATGCCGAAGCCGACCAGCCCAAAAATAATGCCAGTTACAAGGATCAGCGCGGGTATCTTTAACGCTTCAACGATGGCGAACAGCTGGGGTGAAAGCTTGAGACCGAGGAGCGTTGGCGCCTCCTCGATGAACAGCACGAAGATGACGTAGCCGATGGCGATGCCACCGAGCCAGAGCATGAGCCCGAGGAGCACTCCAATCGCGAGTGCCCACGAGAGGAAGAACTCCACCGTGTGTGGCATTCGCGCAGCTGCGAGTTTCTCCTCTACGTCGGCGACGAATTCACTGTCCTCGCTAAAGAGGCGGCGGTACAGCGGGTAGAAGGCGTCGCTGATGGACTTTCCTTCGAAGCTGCTGCTACCGCTCATCGTTTCCGGAGCCATTTACTCGTCTTCCTCCTTGAGCGGTTCGAAGCCGCCGAAGTCGAACTCCTCGAAGGGCTCTGTGTCGTCCTCGTCGTCGCCGCCGTCGGTCGCCGCACCCGCCTCATCTACACCCGTCGTGAGTGCTGGAGCGAGAGCCGGTGATTCAGCCGTGCGGTAGCGCGGGAACAGTTCTTCTTCTGCTTCTGCGAGTAGTTCGTCCGTGTATGCGCGCAGCTCTGCGTACGGGTCCGGGCGCGGAATCATCGCTTCCTTCTCCGGGTCGATGTCGATCATGACCGACTCCATCTGCCGGAGTTCCTCTAAGCGTGCTTCGAGATCGTCGTTCGCGATGAGGGTCATGATAGTGTCGTTGTCGTTCATGAATGCCTGCATGGTCGCGGCGACCTGTGGGTAGCTCTTCAGCCCGCGGTTGATGAGGTAGGCGAGGACAATCTTGCGCAGGTAGATTGCCTCGTCGAGTTGGTCGTAGGACCACCCGCGGTCGAAGCGAATCTCGTCTAGCGTGTTCGACTCGCCCATGCGCAGGAACTCGTCGCTCTCCGCTTGCCACTGGAACACGTCCTGGACGTTGATCTCGTCGTTCTCTGGGTCGTAGTGGTTGATTTCGGTGATGGACTTGCTCCGGCGAACCTTACTGCCGTGGACACGCGTCGAGGTCTGAATGCTCACGAGGTCGAGCGCCGTGAACATCGTCTTCGAGACGTTGATTGGTTCGGTCGTGAAGCGTTTGATGACCTCACCGACGGAGTCGGCGTGGAAGGTCGTCAGGGTGGTGTGACCCGTGGACATGACCTGGAACAGCGTCCGGCCTTCTTCACCGCGAATCTCACCCATGACGATGTACTCGGGGCGCTGACGCAGTGCGGCCGCGAGCAGGTCGAACTCGTCTACGTCACCCTTGTCGTCGGCTGTAAAGGACGGACGGGTTGTGGACGCAATCCAGTTGCGCTGTGGCAACTCGACTTCGCGCGTGTCTTCGATGGACACGATCTTCGACTTCGACGGGATGAACAGCGACACCGCGTTCAGGCTGGTCGTCTTCCCGGATGCCGTCCCACCGGCGAAGATGAGCGACTTGTTGTTCTCGATGCACAGCCAGAGGTAGGCCATCTCGTCGAGCGAGAAGGTGTGCCAGTTGATGAGGTCGACTGGCGTGAACGGCACTTCCTTGAACTGACGGATGGTGTAGTTCGTCCCGTGGTCGGACACTTCGCGGCCGAGCGTGAGCTGGGCACGCGAGCCATCGGGCAGGGTCGCGCCGACCTGTGGCTGGCGCTTCGAGATACCCTTGCCCGACCGCTGGGCCATCTTGACGACGAAGTCATCGAGGTCTTTCTCACCGTGGAAGATGTTCGAGATAATTTGCTCGTAGTCCGAGTGATAGACGAAAACGGGCGAGTTGTATCCGTCACACGAAACGTCCTCTACGTTGATGTCGTGTTTGACGCCGTCGATGCGTTCGAAGCCGACGAAGTCGCGTTTCAGCATGTAGAGCAACTTCTCGACCTGGTACTCGGTGACGGTCTTCGCGTCCTCTTCGAGTATCGCGGGTTCGGGACGGGTCTGTATGCCGTTCAGGTCGCGGACGGTGGTATCGACTTCACGCTCTGGCGCTTTGCCGATGAGGCCCATGAACTGGTCTTTGAGGCTCGGCTTGCCTTCCGCCGGCCGCGCGAACAGGTCGTACCGTTCGAGAAGCTGTTCGGTCTCACGGGCGATGACTGCCCCTCGGTCGGCCTCGTCTCCTTCGACGATGATTTCCTCGTCAGAGTACTTAATTGCCGTGCGGAGTTTCCCGGTGAGGAACTCCTTCAGCTCATGCTCGATCGGCGTGAGGTACGGTTCGATGAGGTAGTACTTGTGTTCGTTTTCCTTCGTCGAGAGGAAGATGCTCACGAACGCGAATGGCTTGTTGACCCAGTAGCGGTCGACCTCGCGGAAGTGAGATTTCTTCGAGAGCGGCACGGCCTTTTCGAGATCGTACCGGCTCACGACAGTCTTCGTCCCATCGTGGTTCGTGAAGAACGCGTCTTCGTCTAGGTCCTCGAGGACGGTGACAGTGCGCTCGTCGACGGTTTCTGCAAGTGATTCTGCGACCTTGTTCCCGTAGCTGACGACGTTCGGCAGCGCGGCCGGGTCGAGTCCGAGGAACTCCTCCGGGTGGAATTCGCGGACGGTTCCCGTTTTCTTGTCTACCGGCGGGAGGCCGTTTTCATCGTAGTAGTACTCCAGTTTGAAGTGTTCCCAGTAGTACTCTCCGAGTGCGACTTCGACGTGCTCTACGTCGAGGAACGAGTCGAAGTACGCGTCGAGCCTCTTCGCTCGGGTGGCACCGTTGGTAATTCGTTCTGCTGTCTCTGCAGGGTCGAACCCGAGATATTCACTCGGGTCGAACTCGATGACCTCTCCAAGAAGGTCTTTCGGGCGCTGCCCGTCCGCGTCGAGATAGACTTCATGCTTGAAATCTTCCCACGTGTAAGCACCCATTACTGCACCGACAGAGGTTTCCTCGGTCGTTTCCGTGACGGTATCCCCCCCGTCGCCGGACTGGTCGAAGCCAGCATCGTCGGCGTTATTCTTCCCCATTTCCTGTTTTAATACTCCGTATGAGAGAAAAAGTGTTGCGCTTATTTGTATGAATTCTTACACTGTTTGATTATGAAGAGCGAAATGATTCAAATTTCGTGACGCTCTTGATTAATAGTCAATTTCCGTGTTACGATTCTCGGAAACATAGGGGTCTGTTGATGGAAAACTAATGCATTCGATTCCGCCTTCGTGTAAGGAAGACGACTGCATTGCTCGCGGTCAACGTTCCAGCTATCCGTATCGTTTCGTATCGTGTCATACGATTTATCACACCTTGCCGTCGCTCACGCTATAAAACCGAAAAGCGGGAGAAGATTGACGCTAGTCGAGGAACGCTTCGATTCTGGCCATCGCTTCGCGCAGGTCGTCGAGCCCGGTCGCGTATGAGACGCGAAGGTGACCCGTACCACTCTCACCGAAGACGTGGCCGGGGACGAGGGCAACGCTCTGTTCTTGAAGTAACTGTTCTGCGAACGCGTCCGTGTCTTCCCACGGACACTCGGGGAAGACGTAGAACGCCCCCTTGGCCTCGAAGCAGTCGATACCCATCTCTTCGAACCGCGAAAGGACGAACTGCCGGCGACGATTGTACTGGTCTCGCATCTCGATTACGTCGCCGTCGCACGACTCGAGTGCCTCCAGTGCAGCGTACTGGGCGGTCGTCGGTGCGGAAAGCATCGAGTACTGGTGGACACGATTCATCGCCCCGATGGTCTTCGCCGGTGCGAGCGCGTAACCGAGGCGCAGGCCCGTCATGGCGTAGGCCTTCGAGAACCCGTTGAACACCACGGTTCGCTCTCTAAGCCCCTCGAACGTCGCAATCGAGGTATGCTCCTCGCCGTAGGTGAGGTCGGCGTAGATTTCGTCCGAGAGGACCGTCAGGTCGTGTTCGCGCACGAACGCGGCGACCTCAGCGAGCTCTGACTCGGTCATGATGGCTCCCGTCGGGTTGTTCGGGTAACAAAGCACCAGCAGGTCCGCGTCGGCGACGCCGTTTGCCTCGAGCACCTCGCGCGTGAGTTTGAAGTCGTCTTCCTCATGCGTTGGAACGGGAAGCGGCTCCCCACCGGCGAATGTGACTCCCGGCACGTACGAGATGTACGACGGTTGTGCAATGGCTACTACGTCGCCGGGGTCGACGAGCGCCCGAAACGCCACGTCGAGGGCTTCACTCGCGCCCGCGGTGACGAGAACCTCCGTGTCTGGGTCGTACGTGAAGTCGTATTGCACTGAAACTCGCTTTGCGATCGCCTCGCGGAGTTCTCGCATCCCGCGATTGGCCGTGTAGGACGTTTTGCCGTCCTTGAGCGACTCGATGGCCGCTTCGCGGGCCGCCCACGGCGCGGTGAAGTCGGGTTCGCCGACGCCGAGAGAGATGACGTCGTCCATCTCCTCTGCGATTTCGAAGAACTTGCGGATTCCTGACGGCGGAATCTGCTGGACGCGGTCTGCAATTTTCATGGCGAAAACGAGAGCCGACCATCGTCGTGGCCGTCGCCCATCTCGAAGCCGCGGTCCTTGTACGTCTCCATGATGTAGTGGGTCACCGTCTGCGTGATTTCGGGGACGGGAGCCACTTTTTCGCTGATGAACTTCGATACTTCGCGCAGGGAGTCTCCCTCGACTTCGAGTGCGAAGTCGTAATCGCCACTCACCAGCCGGAGCGATTTGACCGGCGGGAATTTCACCAGTCGGTCGGCGATGTCGTCGTAGCCGGTCTCGCGGTCGAGCGTGACGTTCAACTCGACGAGCGCCCGGATTCGTTCGCGGTCTGCACGGTCCCAATCGACGACCGCCTGATAGCCGCGAATGAGGCCCGAGGCCTCCAGTTCCTCGATTGCCGCCGTTACCTCCGCTTCGTCTGCGCCCATCTGCCGGGCCAGGTCTTCAGTCGAGTAGCGGGCATTCTCGAGGAGGAGCGCCAAAAGCTCATCTCGCGTGCTCATACCCGGTGAGAAACGACCGCCCACAAAAAGACTTGCTACCGGTGCAATAAACTGTATAATGGGATATAGAACCGGTATCCGCGACGGTACCCGTCCGGGTGGGAGGCAGGGTTACTGGCAGCGTGCGCCAGTGCAACCGACGGGTGACTTATCCACTCACTCGTTGTTCGTTCAAATATGCAGCGACTGAGAGGGAGCCGATGACGGACGAACAGAACGAAAAGTCGCCCGAAAAACTCGACTTCAACGAGTCGTACGCCGCCGGAACGCCACCGTGGGACATCGGCCGTCCCCAACCCACACTCGTCGAACTCGTCGATGCAGGCGTTATCGACGGCAGTATCCTCGACGTTGGCTGTGGAACGGGTGAAAACGCGCTGTTCTACGCTGAACATTGACACACAGTTCTCGGCGTGGATGCGGCGGAAAATGCGATTGTAAAGGCACGAGCGAAAGCAGCTGACCGCGGCCTGACAGACCGCGCACAGTTCGAGGTTCACGACGCGTTCGCGCTTGGCGACCTCGGCCAGCAGTTCGACACCGTCACCGACTGTGGGCTGTTTCACGTGTTCGGTCCTGACGAGGTGGAAGCCTACGGCGAGAGCCTCCGGTCGGCGCTCGTCCCCGGTGGCACTTACATCATGCTCGGCTTCAGCGAGCGGGATGGGCGAATGGGTCCGAGCACGAACGAGGACCTCATTGGTCAGGCATTCGGTGAAGGGTGGCGAATCGAGGAGATTCGCGAATCGACGTTCGAGTCCACCGACCCGAGCAAGTACAACCATCATGCACTGCTCGCAATCGTCACCCGTCTCGACTGATTACTGGTCTGTGAGCGCTTGTCGTTCGACCCGTCTGATGAAGTCGTCTTTACCGTCGGTGTACGCGCCGATGTCGTGTGGATGTGCTGCGGCCAAGTCCCGTTTCAGGTCGGCGTAATCGGCGGCAACCTCCGGATGGGTGCGGAGGTAGTCGCGGAAGGCGAGGTGGCGCTCCCAGAAGTCGCTCGCTGTCTCGACCATGTGGAGGTGATGGGTGCGGGTGTCGCCCTCGCTCTTCCTTAAGTATCGGCGTTCAGGCATCACATCCTCGAACGTAGAGACGTACTCGTACCCGAGTGCTTCGAGTGGTCCGAGGCACCTGGCCGCGTCCGCGAGCGCGTCGAGGCCGACCATGATGTCGATGATTGGTTTGGCGGGCAGGCCGGGAACCGCCGTACTACCGATGTGTTCGATTCGCTCTATGTGCTCGCCGATTACCGACTCGATGTGACTCGCCTCCGCGTCGAAGGCCGCAGGCCAGTCCGGGTCGTAGTCGGCGAGGGTAATCGGTGTTTGACTCATGCCTGAATCGTACCGGTCAGAAATACTGTCCAGTATTACGGGCCAGTATTACTGGTCAGTGTGCCTCGTCTATCGGCCGGCGGAGGCGCTGTGCGTACTCGACGATCTGCGTGCCAAGTTTCTCCACGCGCGCTTCGAGCGCCGGGTCGACGTAGCCTGCTTCGTCGAACTGTTTGCGGACGTTCGGAATACCGACCTGGTGGGGCATCACCCAGCCGTGGACGCCTCGAACGGTGATTCGCATGTGGTCTAAGGTGCTTCCGTAGGAACTCCCGCCCGCAACGGCAAGGAGGCCAACTGCGGTGTCGGAAAATTCGTCGAACCCGCAGTAGTCATGGAAATTCTTGAACGTAGAGGAGTACGATCCATGGTAGACGGGCGACCCGACCATGACGCCGTCCGCCTCTCGCACAGTGCGAAGGAGCGCTTCGAGTTCGGCGGATTCCTCGTGACCCGGGTGATAGAGGGGCAACTCCACTGCGCCCAGGTCGATGAGCTCCGTCGTCGCGCCTGCCGCCTCGGCGGCGCGGAGCGCGTGCTGGAGACTGCGTTTGGTGTAGCTCTGCGTCCGTCTGCTGCCCGAAATTGCAACGATTGCCGGGGGTGCCATTCTGTGAAGTATGCCACTGCCATTAAAAAAGCCGCTACTCGGTGCAGAAATCGTGTCAAGCTAGAACTGTTTTATTTTCATTAATAGATATAATAAAATTTAAATAATGTAGTGTCTGTTGTTAAGTCGCACCATGGGTGACAAACTCCCACTTGGACGGCGTAAATTTCTGAAAGCAACCGGGTCCGCTGCACTGCTCGCTTCGATGGGACAGGCGGCGGCACAGGGGCCGAACAACGGCCGACGACGAGGATCGAAAGAGGACGAGGTACTCGTCGGTGTTTCACAGGGCGCAGGTGACCACCGGGCGGAGGTGGAGAAACACGTTCCGGAAAACGCGAAAGCGGTTCACGACAATGATCGGCTTCGGTACGTCGCGGTTCGATTCAACGAGAACGCAGACGAGAACGCGAAGGAGAATTTCAAAGAGCGCGTTCGGAAGGAGGAGTACATCAAGTACGCAGAGGACAACACAACTCACACGGCATTTTACACACCGGACGACACCCGCTATGGCGACCAATACGCAGACCAGATGGTCAACGCTGCCGCTGCGTGGGACACGACGCTCGGCAGTTCGAGCGTGACCATCGCCGTCGTCGACCAAGGTGTCAAGTACGACCACCCTGACCTCGATGGGAACATGGACGGTAGCGTGGCCAATTACGGCTACGACTTCGTCGACGACGACTCGGACCCGTACCCGGACGTGCTCGCAGACGAGTACCACGGGACCCACGTCGCCGGTATCGCAGCGGGTGAAATCGACAACGGTGAGGGTATCACCGGCATTGGAAACTCCTCGATTCTCTCGGCTCGCGCCCTGAGCGAGGAGGGGAGCGGTTCGACCTCCGACATCGCAGACGCCGTGACGTGGGCTGCCGACAACGGTGCCGATGTCATCAACATGTCCCTCGGTGGTGGCGGCTACACGCAGACGATGAAAGACGCCGTCTCGTACGCCTACAACACCCAGGGCGTCTATATCGCTGCCGCGACGGGGAACGACTACGGCACCTCGGTCAGCTATCCGGCTGCCTACAGCGAGTGTGTCGCCGTCTCCGCGCTCGACCCCGACGGGTCGATGGCGGCTTACGCGAACACCGGCAGCAAAGTCGAACTCTGTGCACCCGGTACGGACGTCCTCTCTACGTGGACCGACGACGGCTACAACAAGATTTCCGGAACCTCGATGGCGACGCCCGTCGTCGCAGGAGTCGCCGGACTCACGCTCGCCCAGTGGGACATCTCGAACACGGAACTGCGCGACCACCTGAACGCCACAGCCGTGGACATGGGTCACAGCTCGAACGAACAGGGCAACGGCCGCGTGGACGCCGCGAACGCAGTCAACACCGACCCGGCGAACTCCGGTGGCGGTGGCGGCGGCGAAACGGACTCGACGACGGTCAACGACTCGCTCTCGAGTTCCTCTGACTCCGATTGCTGGTCGTACGCGTGGACGTACTCCAATCCAAGTCAGGTCGAGGTGGACCTCGCTGGTCCCACCTCTGCGGACTTCGACCTGTACGTGAACGACGGCACCGGAACGTGCCCGACCACGTACTCCTACGACTACCGCTCCTACAGCGCGAACAGCGAGGAGAACATCACCATCTCCGCGCCGGACGACTCGACGGACCTCCACATCCTCGTCGATTCCTACAGCGGCAGCGGCAGTTACACCCTCACCATCACCGAGACGCAGTAAGTCTCGTATCCTGTGGTCCCCCTTCTCCGATGACGTAAGCGTTACCCGTGCGCATCTGATAACGCCGCTAATGACGGACGCCACGTTCGATGCAGCCACGTGGGCCGAGGAACTGGAAGCCCACCGTGAGGAGAAAGACCAATTTTTCAGCGACCACCGCCAGTCACCGGTCGCTCCGGAAAACCGCGACGAGTTCGACGGCCTCCAGTACTTCGCGCCGGACCCTGACTACCGGGTCGAAGCCACGGCCACGGTCCACGAGGATCCGGAAACCGTCTCGCTCGAAACCACGGCCGGCCCGGAAGTCGAGTACGAACGCTCGCTCACGCTTACGTTCAATCTCGGCGAAGGAGAGTACACCCTCGCCGCGTATCGACAGGGAGACGGCCCGTACTTCGTCCCCTTCCGCGACAAAACCACGGGACAGCAGACGTTCCAGTACGGTCGCTACATGGAGTTCGAAACCGAGGATGGCCTCGAAGACGGCGACGAACTGACGCTCGACTTCAACCTCGCGTTCAACCCGTTTTGCGCCTACTCAGACGCCTTCACCTGCCCGCTTCCGCCACGCGAAAACTGGCTCGACGTGGTCATCACGGCGGGCGAGAAGTGGATCTGAACACACTGGTCTCCGCCGCGAATTCGACGACCCGTTTTTAGGTTCCCGGCAGATAACGCGAAACTGTTTATACCTCCTTATTCGGTATTATGCAACGATGGTCAGTATCGAACTCGGCGACATTCAGGCGGCCCGCGAGCGGTTCGACGACGAGGCCGTCGTGCGCCACACGCCCGTAGAGACGAGTCGCTCGCTCAGTCGGATGTCCGGCGCGGACGTCCACCTCAAGATGGAACACCTCCAACGGACGGGGTCGTTCAAGACCCGCGGGGCGTACAACAAACTCAAGCAAGTTGCAGCAGCCGGTGGCGTGACCCGAGTCGTCGCCGCGAGCGCGGGGAATCACGCCCAGGGGGTCGCCCTCGCCGCGACGAAAGTCGGCATCGACTCGACGATCGTCATGCCGAAGAACGCACCGCAGGCGAAAATCGACGCGACCCGCGACTACGGCGGAGACGTAGAGTTACACGGCAGCAACTTCCCCGAGGCGATGACCTACGCCCGGACGCTCACGCAGGCTGACGACACCATCTTCGTCCACGCATACGACGACCCGGACATCGCGGCCGGGCAGGGAACCATCGGCCTCGAAATCTACGAGGACCTCCCCGACGTGGACACGGTCATCGTTCCCATCGGCGGCGGGGGCCTCATCGGTGGCATCTCGACCGCACTCAAGGCGCTCGATTCGGATATCCGCGTCGTCGGGGTGCAGGCGGATTCGGCGTCTACAGTTCCCGAAAGTCTGGACAAGGGTGGGCCACACTCAATCGACCACCCGAACACCATCGCCGACGGCATCGCCACCGGTGGCATCTCCCAGCTAACGTACGAACTCATCGAGGCGCACGTAGACGAGGTCATCACCGTTTCTGACGACGAGATTTCGAACGGGATTCTCATTCTTCTGGAACGCGCAAAGCAACTGGTCGAGGGTGCGGGTGCGGTTTCCATCGCCGCTCTTCTGAGCGACAAACTCGACGTGGAGGGAGAAACCGTCGTTCCACTGCTCTGTGGCGGGAACATCGACATGTCCATGCTCCAGACCGTGTTGACCCACGCGCTCACCGAACGTTGCCAGCTCCTGCGCCTGCGCGTGAAGATCGAGGACCAGCCGGGCAAGATGACCGAAATTTCCGGCATTATCGCAGAACAGGGGGCGAACATCCGCGACGTGCGCCACGACCGGGCGGTCGACGACCTGCGAGTCGGCGAAGCCTATCTGGTCTTCCAGGTGGTCACGAGCGGGACCGAACACGCAGAGTCGATTCGTGGTGCAATCGAGGGTGCAGGGTACGAAGTCGAACGGATGAACTGACCGCGGGCCGCCTCTTTTCTCACGACCCCGGGCATGGCAATCCCGGACCTCAGCCAGTTCACCTACGAACATCTCTCGCGGCCGCTGTACCCGCTCGACGAAGACGCATAATTCAGGGTTCGTCCTCGTCGAGTGGCAGTGCTTCGTCTAAGAGTTCTTCGAGTTCCTCATCGTCTGCGCCCGCTGCCTGGGCGAGTTCGCGCATCGACGCGCGGCGAGATTTATCGCGTGCGGTCGCCAGTTCGTCGATGAACTGGTCGACCTGTCCCGCCGTGAGCATCGCCTGCGCTGACCACGTTCCGTCCTCGGCCCTCACGCGAACGCCGATGGCGTACTGCTCCGGAGTGCGGATGAAACGGACTTCGAAGTCATCTTGTGCGGTGATTTCTGCCATTCTCCACCGCTATATCACCTGCAGGACACTTAGGCTGGTCGGTGGTGAATATTTATATGTCCGCAGGTATGTGGCAGAATCACCTTGCACGCTAGAGAGCAACACACAGGACGCGCGTCCAGTGCGTATCTGCCAGTTCCCGCCGCTTTCGGGAAACACTCCTTCCGGCGGGGTAGCTTGCGACGCACGACACGACAACGAAGCCTATCATGACACAGCAATCTCACATGTGGAACGTCCCGAACCGGGTGCTGTTCGGTGCCGGAACGGCATCCCAGACTGGCACGTACGCAAAACAGTTCGGTGCAGATACCGTCCTCGTCGTCACCGACAGCGGCGTGCGAGAGGCTGGGGTGTTAGAACCGGTGCTCGAATCGATTTCCGAGGCGGGGGTAGACTACGCGGTGTTCGACGGCGTCGAACCCGACCCAACCGATACGGTCGTCCACGCCGCGGCGGACGCCTACGAGGACGCAGACGCGGACCTCATGCTCGGTATCGGCGGCGGGTCGTCGATGGACACCGCGAAAGCCGCGAGCATCCTCACGACTAATGACGGCCACATTCTCGACTTCAAGGGCTCTGGCAACGTGCCGAACCCCACGCCGCCGAGCATTTACATTCCCACCACCTCGGGGACCGGAAGCGAAGTCGGCCACTGGTGTATCGTCAAGGACGCGGAGACTAGCGTCAAAGAAGAAATCGGCGACGTGACGCTCCTCGCGGACCTCGCGCTCGTCGATCCCGAGTTGACCAAGAGCGCCCCGCCGCTGGTGAAAGCCGCGACGGGGATGGACGTGCTCACGCACGCCGTCGAAGCCTACGTTTCCATCAACGCCCAGAGTCAGACCTCGGCGCTCGCTCTCGATTCTATCGAGAAGGTCGGAACCCACTTGACGAGGGCCGTCGAGTACCGCGGCGGTGACGACGAGGCGCTCGCGAAACTGGCCCGTGCGAGTACACAGGCGGGAATGGCGTTCAACGGTGCTGGCCTCGGCGCGGTCCACGCCCTCTCCCATCAGGTCGGCGGAAAATTCGGCGTCCCACACGGTCTCGCGAACGCGATTATCCTGCCCTACGTGATGGAGTTCAACCTCCCGCAGGTACCAGATAAACTGACCGACATCGCGGCTGCACTCGGAGAATCAGTCGACGAGGAGGCCCCAGCTCGCCATGAGGGGTACAAGGCCGTCCGCGCCACGCGGCAACTCGGCGACGACGTTCGCATTCCCCGAACGCTTTCCGAGACGGACGCAGAGCGTGAGGCGATTCCCGAACTCGCAGAGCAAGCCCTCGAAGACGGGAGTCTCACCGGCAACCCGCGCGTCACGACGTGCGAGGACTTAGAAGGCATCCTCGAACGCGCCTTCGACGGCGTGTTCGAGTACGAAACAGCACTCGAGTGATGACTCTTCCCGAACCACCACTCCGGGAGCGCCACGCCGAGCGAGACGCCCGGACGACCGAGTTCGGCGTGGTCGAGTCCATCAAAGCCGTCTCCGACGTGTACGCGCCGGTTTCGGGCACGGTCGAGGCGGTAAACGACGATCTGACCGACGCACCAGAACTCGTAAACGACGACCCGTACGGCGACGGCTGGTTCGTCACCCTCGACCTCGCGGACGACGCAGAGCTCGAAGCGCTGCTCGACCCGGCCGCCTACGAGGCGCAGACGACCTGACTCAGAAGTACACGTCGTCGCGTTTGTGCTGAAGCGACGGTAAATCCCGGCGAACGTCTGCGACGTAATCGAGGTCTATCGGCGCGGTGATGAGTTCCTCCCGGTCGCTTGCCTGACGAACCACGTTGCCCCACGGGTCGATGACCATCGTTTTGCCGTACGTCTGGGCGGATTTTGGTTTCTCACCAATCTGTGCTGGCGCGACGACGTAGCATTGGCTCTCGATGGCGCGTGCGCGAAGCAGCGGTTCCCAGTGGTCTTTCCCGGTAAAGAGCGTGAACGCGGCCGGGAGGAAGATGACTTCTGCGCCGCTTCGCGCGAGCGTGCTGAACAGTTCGGGGAAGCGCAGGTCGTAGCAGATAGAGAGCCCGAAGTTCGCGAGGGCGGTCTCCGCGACGACGGCCTCGTTCCCGGCGGCGACGCGCTCTGATTCCTGGTAGGTGACGCCCCCGGGCACGTCGATGTCGAACAGGTGGACCTTGCGGTAGGTCGCGGCGATGTCGCCGTCGGGGTTGATGAGGGCCGTGGTGTTGTACACTCGCCCGTCGTCCGCTGGTTCGAACATACTCCCGGCGTGGATGTACATCCCGTAGTCCTCGGCGCGAGCGGCGAGGCGTTCGGTGAGCGACCCGGGAATCTCCTCTGCGACGTCGGAGAAGGCGTCTTTCGGCCCGATGTACGGGAACATCTCGGGAAACGCGACGATGTCTGCGTCTTTGCTCGCGGCTTCGTCGACGAACGAGAGCGCCCGGCGGACGTTGTCCTCCTTGTCGTCTCGGGAGTCGAGCTGGCAGGCGGCGACGGTGAACTGACTCATATTCGGAGGTTCGCAGCGGAGCGTAAAATCACTAGCCTTCACGAGTGGGTTTGTCACAGTCGAGAGGGCTAAGCCCCCTGAACTACGACCTGTATCCATCGTGTCACCTCCTCGCGCACCCCTCGGCACAGACGAGTCGTCGCTCGTCGTCTCACTCGTCGGCGGTTCACACTTCGTGAATCACATGTATCTCATGCTCTTGCCGCCAGCCTTCGCGCTGCTCGGGCCTGTCTTTTCCGTCTCCACGGCCCAGTTAGGACTCGCCGTGGGCGTCCTCGGGGCCGTTGTCACCCTGTTGCAACTGCCCTACGGCTACCTCTCTGACGCGCACAGTCGGACACTCGTCCTCTCGCTGTCGCTCGGCTTTGGCGCACTTGGCGCGTTTCTCGCCGCGATCGCCCCGACCTACGAGTGGTTGCTCGTCTCGCAGGTGGTCCTCGGCATCGGCGTCGCGGGCCACCACCCTGCCCACTACCCGCTGCTCGCCGCTGCGACGACAGAGGGCAAACGCGGCCGGGCGTACAGCGTCCACGGCTTCACCGGCGCGCTCGGCCTCGCCGCGCCGTTCGCTCTCGTCCCGCTCGCGCTGGTGCTTGGGTTTGGCTGGCGCGAGGCGTTCCTCGCCATCGCTCTGTTCGGCGGCCTCTATGCCGTCGTCTGCCTCGGCGCGTTCGCCCGGTACGTCGGGCGCGACGTGACCCATCCGCCGGCTGAGGCGTCGAAACCCGACGCCATCGCCCCGAGTTTCGCGAGCGAACTGCGGACGCTCATCACGACGCCGGTCATCCTCCTGCTCACGACGCTCTGGTTCGTGAGTTCGCTCGCGGCGTGGGGGGTTCGGACCTACTCCCAGACGCTTCTCGCCGCCGGGTACGGCTTCGCCCCCGCAGACGCCAGCCTCGCCTCCTCGGCCATGCTCGCCGTCGGGGCCGGCTTCATCCTGCTCGGCGGGTGGGTCACAGACCGCACCCTCACGGATAACGTCCTGCTCGCCGGGTACGGTGCGCTTGCCGTGCTCGCGGCGGTGCTCGCCTCCGGGTCGGTTCCCGTTCTGCTCGCGCTCGCACTGGTCCTCGTCCTCGCGAGTACCATCGACGTAAGTCGTCCCGCCCGGGCGAAGCTGACCGACCGCGCCTCGGCCCGGAAAGACGTGGGCAAGAACTTCGCGCTCATGACCATTGGCATCTCGGCAGGCGGGGCCATCGGCCCACCCGTGTTCGGGTACGTCATCGACGTGGCGGGTGTCGGCCTCGCTTTCTACCTCGTTGCCGCGCTCGCCGCCGTCGCCGTCGCACTCGCGCTCGCCATCCGCTCTGTGAGTGCGGCACACGACACCACGGCCCCAACCACGAGCGAGTAGACACACATCTAAACGACCAGTTCTGAGAGAGTGACGATGAACTACGTCTGGTACGCCCTTCTCGCGCTCGGTTCCTACACCCTCGTCGCCCCCCTCACGAAGGTTGCGACGCAAGACCTTTCGAGCGACGTGGTCGCGACGATTACGAACGGGATGCTCGTCGTTGTCGCGCTCGGCCTCGTCGTCTACAACGACGAATCGGTCATCGACGCGGTCACGCCCGCGAACGCACCCTACCTGCTCGGGGCGGGCATCTGCCTCACCGTCGGCATCATCGCCTACTACCGCGCGCTCGCCCTCGGCCCGGTGAGCGTCGTCGTCCCCATCTTCGGGATGTTCCTCGTCACGAGTTCCGTCGTCGGCATCGCCTTCCTCGGCGAGTCGCTGACCGCGCGGAAGGCCCTCGGCATCGTACTCGCGGGCGTCGCCGTCTACCTCGTGACCGTCGAGTAGCGGCAGAACGCTTTTGTCACGGTACAGCGCAGTTTGAGCAATGGACTCACATTACGCGGAGGTGTACTCCGAGGACTTTACCTTCCTCTCGTTCAAGCGGGGCTTCCAGCTCGTGGTCGGTGCCATCTTCACCTTCCTCGTGTGGGCGAACCTCGCCGCGTCCGTGGGGATGTCCCACGACGCAGGCACGGGCGGTCCGTACGCCCTCGTCCTCTCCCTCGCTGGCGGTGCCGTCCTCTTTTCGACGTGGAACCGCCCGCCACCATCCTTCACGGAGAATTCCTCGCTCAACATGGTTCTCGAATCCGCGATTCGACTGACCCTGTTTCTGGTCGGCGTGGTCGCGTTCTATTGGCTGTGGACCTTCGTGACGGCGGCCTCCACCTCCTCACCGGCGGGATTCACCGGGAACATGCTGCTGGTATTCGTCCCATTCTTTGGTGCGGTGGCCCTTTTGAGGGTGTGGAACCACGTCTCGACGCTTCTCTTCGGTCGTGGCCGTGTACCTGACCTGTTAACGGAACACTGAATCTTCACTTCGCTATGTCCGGGCGCGAGAAGAAGAGTACTGTACCTGACAGAACACACTTTTTCTCGGAGCGCCATTCTCAGCACATGGCGCTCGAATCCGAAGCAAAACTCTCGATTGGCGACGACGCACCCGCGTTCTCGCTGCCGGGAACCGACGGCGAAACCTACTCGCTCGACTCGTTCGCCGACAACGAGGCCCTGCTCGTCGTGTTCACGTGCAATCACTGCCCCTACGCGAAGGCGAAAATCGGCGTGCTGAACGCCCTCGCCGCCGAGTACGACGACGTGGATGTGGTCGGCATCAACCCGAACGACCCGGCGCAGTACCCGGACGATTCCTTCGAGCGAATGCAAGAACTCGTCGCCGACGGCACGGTCAAGTACGACGCCTACCTGTTCGACGAATCCCAGGACGTGGCGCGAGACTACGGTGCGGTGTGCACGCCCGACCCGTTCCTGTTCCGTCGGCAGAATGGGTCGTTCGAACTCGCGTGGCAGGGTCGCTTAGACGACGCCCTCTCACCGGACGAGGAACCGACCCAACACGACATGCGGGAGGCCATCGAGGCCGTCCGCGCGGGCGAAGAGGTAGAGAAGGGGTTCCTGCCGTCTCGTGGTTGTTCCATCAAATGGCGCAACTGAATACCTAACCCGGCGAACGTTTTTCACGGTCCTCTGCGAACCACCGTTCTAATGCCCGACGAGGAGTCCTCCCCGGTTGGCGTCGGTGACGGACGGCGAAAGCACGTCACTGTCGTCACCCGCGACGGCGAGGAAATCGAGCACGCTGACGTCTACCTCCGCCACACCGACGACGGGTTCGTCGTCTCGCCGGAGTGGGAGTTCGAGGGCGAGCAGTCCACGCGCTACGAGAAAGACGACATTCGCCGCCTCGACGTAATCCAACACCACTCGTCGTGTTTTCTCACCACTGCCGTCGCAGGGGAGGGCGAGACGCTCGATGCACTCCGGCAGTTCAGAGACGAGGTGCTCGCGGGGAATCGAGTGGGCCGCACGCTCGTCGAATTCTATTACCGCACCAGTCCACCAGTCGCAGCGACGCTCGCAGCACATCCCGACTCGCACACAGCGCAGGCGGTCCGATGGCTCATCGTCCGGTGTGCGAAGCTCGAACGCAGACGAACGACGGCGAACAGTCCGGCCGTTCGGCGCGGCCTCGCAGTGACGCTCACGGTGCTGTACGCGATTGGGATGCTTGTCGCGCTCTTTGGACACGCGTTCATCGAGGCGAGCGAGAATCGGCGAGGAGAGGGCGCGCTGGGGCGAGACGTTCACCCGAAGGCGCGCGAGACGCTCTCGCGCAGCGAGTAGCCCACGCCGTCTTTTTCTGTGACCGTAAAGCCGTGATGGTCGCCCACTGACTGGAGGTCGGCGACGAGGCTCGGCAGGTTCGACACGTCATGAAGGCGGTAGGCGTGTCCCTTTCCGCTCGCGGTTTCGATCGTGAGTTTTGGTCGCCCGACGCGCCCGCCGTCGTAGACGGTTATCGAGACGACGTTCTCGTAGTTGTGCCACGTCACCGCGTCCGCCTGCAACAGTACCTCGTCTAAGCCGTGATGGTCGTAGATGGCCTGCATCGCGCCCGCCTCGCGGTGGTGTTTCTTCGTGCCGAGGCCGAACATCGGCGTGATGTAGGCGTATTCGGCGACGTAGAGGCCGTCGTCCGCGAAGAACAGTTCCGCGAGTCGAAGCGGGAACGACCCGGTCATCCCGAAGTGGACGTGGCACTCGACGGTGACGTTTGTGCTTGGCAGGTCGTCGTCCGGGTTCGCCGACGCTGGTGGTGCGTCACTCATCGCGTCGTCCTCCGCCGAACGCCAGTTGTCCGAACAGCAGCGCACCCCCAATGAACAGCAGGCCGACGACGAGTTCGCCGGTGACGGCGAGATACGCGCCGAGAGCGATGCCGGCGACCGCACCCGCGGCGCTCGCGCGACGGCGCAGCGAATAGCCTGTGGATTCGGTTCCGACTGCGTCGCGTTCGTCGCCTGCACTCCGCTCTGCGAGGTAGGTGACGGCCATTGCCGTGAGACTGCCGACGACGAGCGCCGTCCGAATCGTCGGGGCGACGGTGTAGCCGACGCCTCGTGCGAGGACCGCGGGCAGGGCGATGGCGACGAGTCCCGCCGCGTAAATCGCGTACCGGTATCTCACGAACAGGGCGAACATCGACTTCGAGAGAGGTGCGGTCTGTGTACTGGTCATCTGAAAGATGATGTGGAGTCAGGAGAGGAGGCTGCTCGCCTTCTCTGCGTCCTCAACGGTGCCACTGGCTTCGAGTTTCGCCGTGGCGCTGCGATACATCGTGTACACCTGCACGATGAGGGCAATCGCCCAGAGGGCGTAGCCACCGACGCCGCTGCCGACGACGCCGAGTGTCGTTTCGAACGCTGCGCTCCCGGTGACGGACACGAGTTGGCTCCCGATGAGCAGGACGCTGAAGTAGCCGAAGAAGCCGGTTGCCCACCACATCGCGACGACGCGGCCCCATCCCGGTTGGGTGTGTTCCGGCAGTCGCGTCGTGTTGAGGATGATGGTCAGTGCGTTGTACGGCCACATCATCACGCCCGCGATGGCCGCGCCGATGACGAGGAGAATCCACGGTTGACCCCAGTTGAGGAGGCCGGTCCCGACGATGATGAGGATACCCCACGCCGTGAACAGGGTAAGGAGGCCGAGGAACGTCCGTGAGAGGTCCCAGCCCGCATCTCGCCCGTAGCCCTCGTAGAGGATGTCGACACTGTTGCGGACGAACGATTCGACGATGGCGTACTGCGTGCTGAATAGCGCAATGAAGATGACGGCGTACATCAGGTTCCCGACGAGCGCGCCGCCCGGCAGGTTCGGAATGACGACGTCCACCCACATGGCGATACCATCGCCGCCTGGAACCGAGGTGGCGAACTCGGCTGCGATGGTCATCGCGACCGTCGCGACGACGAGTAGCCCAATCACGAAGGTGAGGAAGTGTTCGCGCTGGGTGACCTTCCACCATCCGCGCCAGCGTTTGAGGTTCTTGTCGGTCGGTTCGAATGCGAAGCCGTCGTGGACGGTCTCCGGGGTCGCGCCCCGAAGCGGATTCTTGATTCGGCCCTGGTAGGTCCC
This sequence comes from Haladaptatus sp. QDMS2, assembly GCF_029338295.1. NCBI lineage: Archaea > Methanobacteriati > Methanobacteriota > Halobacteria > Halobacteriales > Haladaptataceae > Haladaptatus > Haladaptatus sp. QDMS2. The sequence continues at coordinate 1,585,749 of NZ_CP119791.1, read as the reverse complement.
CATCCCGTACCCCTTCTCGCGAGCCCACACGCCCTGTGAGAGGTTGATGTAGCCGCCCGCCCCGGCGTAGGCGAGGCCGCCGAGGAACACGGCGATGTTCATCTCGTTTTGCGGGGGAAGTGCGCCGAAGTTGACCGCACCCGCTGGCACGTTCGCCAGTTGTCCGACCGTCCCGACGGCGAACACGAGGACGACCGCACCGAAGATGGCGACAGCCATCAGAGCGAGCTGAATGTTCTCGATGACATTGTACATGACTGGTCCAGCCATGTAGGACGCCCAGATGAGCAACATCGTGACGACGCCAATCATCCACCAATCCCCGCGAGGGACGATGCCGGTCCACGCCGCGAGCACTTCAGCACCACCTGCGGCCCACCCCGGCCACCCGAGGTGGAAGAAGCCGGCGGCGAGGAAGAACCACGGCCAGATGCCGTTCAACCGCTCGAATGCGCGGAAGATGCTCTCCCCGGTGGCCATCGTCCACCGCTGGAGTTCGGTGTTGATGAAAAACTGCGTGATGACACCGATCCAGAACGCCCAGTAGAGCGCCCAACCGTAATCGGCGACGATAGTCGGCCAGAACATCGTCTCGCCGCTGCCGAGCGACGCCCCGAGCATGATGGCGCTCGGTCCGACGATGTGGCGCACCTTCGGCACCTTCGGGAGGTCGGCCAATCGGTAACCCCCTTCGCTGCTGTCTGGATAGTCGGCCGTCGCGGGTGCGACATCGAGCGATTCGTAGTCGAGGTCGCGATAGACTGTCTCTCGATACTGTTTGCCGACGTCTTCGGTCGTGTAGATGTCGTGGTCGACATCACCGACAGACTCGGCATCCGTCCCGTGTTGTGTGTCTGATTCGTCGTCTGGCATCGGATTCCTCCGGCCCTCCTCGTCACACCGGCCAACGCGTTTATCTGCGAGTTTCGACTGAACCGTGTTACCATGCGACGCCCCGTATATAATGATTTACGATTGACGTAGGAGAGTTGAAACAAACAGCGGGCGAGAAGGTACGACGAACCGCCGTGTCCGCGAGTCAGTCTGCGCTTTCGGGCGACCCGCTGTCGCTTCCGCGGCGCTCGAAGAAGGTCTGGAAGTCCTCGTCGTCCTCGGCGATTGCCTGCCAGACGGTGAGGCCGCGTTCGTCGTCAGACCCGGGGATGGTGTTGTCGAGGACGAGCGCGACGAGGCCGCCGACTGCCATGCCCGTGCCGCCGAAGACGAACAGCGTGTCCGCGACGATTTGGTTGCCGAGGACCGCACCGAGGAGTGGGATTCCTTCGAGACCCATGCGCAGCATCTCCGGTCCGGAGATGTTCGGGTCTACTGCGGCGACGTTGCTCATGTAGGCCGGAATCGCGAGGCCCGCGAACATGGCCGTCCCGAGGACGAAGATGTTTCGCGAGGAATCCAAGTCGACGTACTTCAGGTTCGAGAGGCCAACGGCGACGATTTGCCCGAACATGGCGATGAACAGGCCGCCGATAATCGGGTCGGGGATGGTGGCGATGAGTTGGCCGAAGTAGCCGATGAAGCCCATCACCAGCATGACGGCCGCACCGACCTGCACCACGTAGCGGGAGGCCACACCCGTGAGGCCGATTGCGCCGATATTCTCGGAGTAGGAGGTCGAACCGCCAGCACCCATGATGCCCGCGAAGACGTTCATCAGCCCCTCCATCCCGATGCCGTGGTTGATGCGCTTTTCACTCGGCGCACCGACGCCTGAGAGGCGAGCAACGGCGTGATAGTCGCCAAAGGATTCGACGATGGAAGCGACGACGCCCGCGAACATGCCGACGATGAACGACGTTTCGAAGACGGGCATGCCGAACTGGAGTGGGTAGATTGGGAGCAGTGGGGGAGCCTCGGTCACGGTGGCAAGGTCCACGTATCCAAGCGTACTCGACGTGTAGACGCCCGTCACCGAGAGAACGACCGCAACGAGATATGCGACAACGATTGCCAGCAGAACGGGGAACAGTTTGAACACTTTGTTATTGTCTTTCATGTACTGGCTGAACAGGACGATAAGGAACAACGTCAGTCCAAGAAGCCACCAGTTCTGGTCTGCTCGGGTAACCTGTGGGACGGAGAAGAGTGAAAGGCCAATGAGTGCGATGGTCGGCGCGACCACGACAGGCGAGAGGAACTGCTTGAGTTTGCCAACGACGCCGAAGTAACCGATTGCCACCTCTGCGAGCGCGGCCGCGATGATAGCGCCCTGTAAGTGGACGATCATCACTTCCCAGCCGGGGTCCCCGGGGAAGCTGCCGACGACGCCGATGATGGCGAGCGCTGGTGCGAGCATCGAGAACGGCGCGCCCTGGACGATTGGATAGCGGTTGCCGAACGTGGTCTGGGCGAGCGTTGCAATCCCGGAAACGACGAAGAACGTCCCGACGAGTCTGGCGGTAATCTCCGGGGGCATACCCATTGCTCCGGCCAGGATGAGTGGCACCGCGATGTTCGCTCCGACCATCGTGAGGTAGTGTTGCATACCAAGGAGTGCCGATTCACCGAGCGGCGGTTTGTCCTCGATTCCGTACTCGACGAACCCGGCCTCTTGCGTCGGCTCGTTATCTGCCATTGGTGCCCTCCTGCCACGGTTTTGCCAATTCGAACATCTATCCACAATCCTGTATGGAATGCTTTTAAACACATCGGTGTATCCGCATGTGGATGCCTCACAACTGGCAGAAGAGGAGGAATTTCGCACACACGTCACCGAGAATTATCGGGCCAAGCAACACGCCCATGAGATGGACACGTCGCGTGCCGAGGCAGACGGGGACGAGTCCGACCAGCGTGGCGACGCAGAGCACCACGACGCCGACTCCCCCGGCGAACAACCACGCCAGCAGGCAGAGCAGGCAAAGGACGACGACGGAGAGTGTCGCGTAGTCGAGCGACCCGACCGCTTCGAGATACCAGTCGCCGACCACCCTCACGAGCACGAAGGCGACGGCGGCAGCGATTGCGATGGCGGCGAGCATCGCGACGCCAACTAGGGCCGGCGGGCCGGGGACGAACGACACGCCAGCCGCGAGTAAAGGGCGAAGTTGTTCGCGTGGAGGCCGGGGATGGGGCCGCTTATCGTCCCGAGGTAAATCCCGCCGGCGACGAACCCGAGGGTGGTCAAGGTGGCTTCGGGGGCGACGGGGACACTCACGCTCGGGAGCGGCATTCAGGACGGACTGGTCCCGGCTTCAGGTATAAACTCGCGGATGGGCCGATTGCGTAACTCGTCGGCCGGCGACGGGCGCTGTCGCTCGGGGAACTGAAAAAATGGAGAAGGTTGGTCGAATCGACGTTTAACCGAAGAGGGAGCCGAGACCTTCGCCGCTGGCCTCTTCGTCTTCCTCGTCGTCGTCGTCCGCTTCGGCTGCAGCATCGGCTTCGTCGGCTTCGTCGTCGTCTCCGTCGTCACTGCTACCCTCTGCTGGGGCTGCGGCGGCGCCGGCGGCAGGAACTGCTGCGGCCTGCTCGATTGCGTCCTCGATGTCGACGTCCTCGAGTGCGGCGACGAGCGCCTTCACACGGGACTCTTCGACGTCGACGCCTGCTGCGTCGAGCACTGCGGTGAGGTTTTCTTCGTTGATCTCTGCGTCCGTCTCGTTCAGGATGAGCGCTGCGTAGATGTATTCCATTGTTGCTTATCCGAATAGGTTGCCGAGACCCTCACCTGCGTCGTCTTCGTCGTCATCGTCGTCGTCGTCCGCGGCGTCGGTCTCAGCGGCTTGGTCGTCGGTCGATTCGTCTGCTGCGTCTTCTTCAGCTTCAGCCGACTGCGCGGGAGCGGCGGCTTCGATGCCGCGAAGCTCCTCGGGCAGGGCCTCCTCGTCGTCGATCAGGGCCGCGAGTGCGCGCATCTGCGCGTCGGCACGGCTGATGAGATCGTCGGCGAGGTCCGGGCTCGCGATGGCGGCCTGGAGACCCACGCTCTTTGCCTCGGCGGATGCCTTGGCGATGAGGTCGGGGGCCGTCTGCGCCGTCGGGTAGACCGAGTTGATAGAGAGGTTCCGGGCCTGGGCCACGGCACGCTCGATATCGCTGCGGTACTCGTCCACGTCGATTGCGAGGTCGGCTGGGTCGAACAGCACGCCCTCGGAGTACACACTGCGCAGGTCGAGACCGACCTCTTTCGGCTCGATGCCGAGTTCCGCGAGGACGGACGCGAGCTGCTGGGTGACTTCCTCACCCTCTTCGAGAACCTTCGAGTCCTCCAAGACGTGGATGGAGCCATCCTGGATGCGGGCGTTTGCGCCAACTTGCTGGAGTTCACCCACGAACGGACCGGGGTCCGCGCCGGTGTCACCTGCTGGGATGACGATGTCGTTGGGTGCGACTTCGCCAGCGTTGATTGGGGCTGGCGTTTTCGAGGCTTCGAGCTTCTTGAAGAGGCCGAACGGGTTGTCGTTGGTGCCGATAAGGCCGACCTGCCCGTCTACGTGCTCTACGAGCTGCTCGAGCCCGTCGTTGATTTCTTCCAGCGCACGCGTCATCAGCGTGTTACGGCTGACGCGCAGTTCTGCGCTGCCGTGGAGTTCGCTGCGCATCGCCTGCAGTTGCTTCGATGGGATGCCGGAGATACGGACGACACCGACACTCTGGTAGTCATCGAAGATGTCGACGAGTGCGTCGACTTCCTCACGCTTCCACTGGGGAATGACCTCTGTTTTGCGCTCGGATTCTGCAGACATTATGCCACCCTCACACTCGGGCCCATCGTCGTCTTGACGTAGACGCTGTCGATGTTGAGCGGCCCTTTTTCCAGGTTCGCTTCCAGACGCCGGAGGATAACGTCGACGTTCTCGGCGATGTCCTCTGGGGACATGTCTTCTGCACCAACGCGGGTGTGGAAGGTCCGCCGGTCACGGCTCCGGAGCTGGACGGTGTTCTTCATACGATTCACTACCTCGACGACGTCGTCGTCGGGTTGGAGTGGTGTTGGCATCTTACCGCGTGGTCCGAGAACGGTACCAAGGTGGCGACCGATGTCCTGCATCTTCGAGACTTCTGCAACGAAGAAGTCGGTCTCGTCTGCCAGATCCTTGGCTGCGTTTGTGTCATCTCCGAGGTCTTCGATATCGTCCTTACCCATGACGGTAGCGACGTCTTCTGCTCGGAGTGCGGTTTCACCATCGGCGAAGACCACAATCTGGGTCTCCTGACCGGTCCCCGCTGGGAGGACTACACTCTCATCAACACGTTTCGACGGTTCGTTTAAGTCGAGGTCGCGCAGGTTAATCGCGAGGTCCACCGTTTCGCGGAACTTCCGCTCAGGTGCCTCCTCGAGTGCGCGAGAGACTGCTTGCACTATATCATATTCTGCCATCATTCACCTCCGTAGTACGCTTTCGTAGCTTCTACGGGATGAAACAGGCTGCGTGCCTGCCTCACCCGATTTCACGCCCAAGACTAACTTAAAAGCGTCGAACGGCGCGTGACCGTGAGAACAGTTGTGTCGGTTTATTCGACGAGGATGTCGTCGTACTTGCCCGAGTCGACGCGCTGTTTGAAGGTTCGGGCGTCCTCACCGTCGATGGTGACGCCGAGCGAGGCGCAGGTGCCGCCGACTTCCTTCGCCGCGTTCTTCACGTCGTAGGCGAGGAGGTCGGTCTGTTTCTGCTTTGCGATTTTCTTTACCTGTTCGACCGTGATGTCGGCGACGAAGTCGGCCTGTGGGCGGCCGCTGCCGGTCTCGAATCCGACCTCGTCTTTGATAAGTGCTGCCGTTGGCGGCACACCGACGTCGATGTCGAACGAACCGTCGTCTTCGTACGTGATGGTGACGGGCACTTCCATGCCGTCGAAGGCGGCGGTCAGGTCGTTAATCTCGTTAACGACCGCCTGCACGTCGACGGGGGTCGGACCGAGCTCGGGACCGAGCGGTGGGCCAGGGTTGGCCTTACCGCCGGGTACGAGTGCTTCGATAGTTCCAGCCATATCCGACACAACCGCTCGGTTGGTTTTAAGAATTGTCTTTTGACCACAGCGCCGGGCACTCAGCGAACCGGGATGCCCTGCCGTACGAGGTAGTCGCTCGCGGCTTTAATGTCGATTGGACTCCCGATGAGGCGAACCGAACCCGGTCGCTCCTCGGTGGCGGTTAGCGTAAACTCTGCCTCCAGCGAGTCGCGGACGTTTGCGTACACGTCTGCCGGAAGCACGATTTGCGTGCTATCGCGGAAGCGAGCTGAATCGGACATCAACTAGGTAGGCCCACTCGGCACCCCCGTATTAACGTATCGACTTGACAACCGTCCCAATGGAAAGGGTTTTTCGACGGGCACCGCCGATAGCCATGTAATGGGGCTCGAAGAGGAGATTGAATCTATCCGCGAGGAGATTGCCAACACGCCCTACAACAAGTCAACCGAGGCGCACATCGGGCGGCTGAAGGCAAAGCTCGCGGACAAAAAAGAGAAACTGGAGTCGCAAGCCTCCGCGGGCGGTGGCGAAGGATACGCCGTCGAGAAGACCGGCGATGCGACGGTTGCGCTCGTGGGGTTCCCGAGCGTTGGCAAATCCACGCTCCTCAACGCCCTCACGAACGCAGAAAGCGAAGTAGGGTCGTACGAGTTCACGACGCTCAACGTCCACCCCGGCATGTTGCAGTACAACGGCGCGAACATCCAGCTGCTCGACGTGCCCGGCCTCATCGAGGGCGCAGCAGGGGGCCGTGGTGGTGGTCGAGAAGTACTCTCCGTCGTCCGAACGGCGGACCTCATCATCTTCATGCTGTCGGTGTTCGAAATCGACCGCTACGCTCGCCTACGCGAGGAACTGTATAACAACAAGGTCCGTCTCGACACCGAACCGCCCTCCATCAAGATTACCAAGAAAGGGAAAGGCGGCATCAACATCACGTCGAGCGTGGACCTCGACCTCTCTGAGGAGGTCATCAAAGAAATCCTCCGCGAGAAAGGGTTCGTGAATGCAGACGTGGTCATCCGCGAGAACATCACCGTCGACCGCCTCATCGACGGCCTGATGAAAAATCGGGTGTACCTGCCGTCGATGGTCATCGCCAACAAGGCAGACCTCATCGACCGCGACTACCTGGAGACGGTCCACGAGGACCTCCGCGAGCAGGGGCTCGACCCCGACGACGTCGTGTTCATCAGCGCCGAAGCCGAACGAGGACTCGACGCACTCAAAGAGGAAATCTGGGAGCGCCTCGGTCTCATCCGCGTCTACATGGACAAGCCCGGTCGAGGGACGGACTTCGAGGAGCCGCTCATCATCCAGCGCGGGGACACCATCGAAGACGCGTGTAAGAAACTCGGCGCGAACCTGCTCGACCGGTTTCGCTTCGCCCGCGTGACGGGCCCGAGTGCGAAACACGACGAACAACAGGTCGGGCTGGACCACAAACTCGAAGACGAAGACATTCTGCGAATCATCGCCCGCAAGTAGATGGGTGCAGACGCCCCTTCGAATCGCGCCACAATCGGTCGCCTGCTTGCCCTTCTCGCAGTTGGCCTGTTGCCCTGGACCGTCATCCTGCTGAACGGGCAGTTCACGCTCGTGTTCTCCTTTGGTCTCGTGAACACGAACCCGTTGCACCTCACGAATCTCTACGATTACCTCACGCGATTTACCCTCGGGCTACCCCGGTCGTTGCAGGCGTGGCCCGCGAGCACCCTGCTCTACCTCGGCGCGCTGGTGAGTGCCGCGACCGGCTTCCTCGGCCGTGAGGACCGCCGTCTCACCGGTGGCCTGCTCGTGTTCGCGGGCGGGGCGCAGTTCTACCTCACCATCGGCCTCATCGCCTCGCTTGGTAACCGCGTCTTCCCGCTCGGCATGGTCGCCCTCTGGACCGTCGCGTGGTGGTTCTACGGGCCGGATTTGCGCCACATCTTCCGGCACGAAACGTAGGGCTCCGGTGTTCTTTTTGGCCCGCGGTCCGCATTCGGGGGTATGGAAGGGACACTCGACCACGTGATGATGCGCGTCGAAGACTTAGACGAATCGCTCGACTGGTACAAGACGCACCTCGGCTACGAGGAGAAAGGCCGCTGGGAGGCAGACACCTTCACGAACGTCTACCTCGGACCGGAAGACATGCACGAGGACGGCGCGACCATCGAACTCACCTACAATCACGACGGACGAAGCTACGACGCAGGCGACGCGTGGGGCCACATCGCCGTCCGCGTCGAAGACGTGTACGAAGCGTACGACGAACTCATGGACGCGGGCGTCGAGGACTACCGCGACCCCGACTCCTGCGGTGGCTCCTACGCGTTCGTCAAAGACCCCGACGGCCACGAAATCGAAATCGTCGAGCGCGACCACGGCGCGCGCTGGTCGCTCGACCACACGATGGTCCGCGTCGAGGACATAGAGAAGGCGATTGGCTGGTACACGCACAAACTCGACTACGAGCTGTTCCGGCGCTCCGAACACGACAGCTTCGCGCTCTACTTCATGAAGCCGCGCGGGGCCGCCAAAGAGGAGATGTCCGTCGAACTGACCTACAACTACGACGGGCGCAGCTACGACACAGGCGACGCGTGGGGCCACATCGCCGTCCGGACGGACGACTTAGAATCGTACTGGGAGACGCTCGTAACCCGTGATATCGAAGAGTACCGCGACCCAGAGAGCTGTGACTTCCGCTATGCGTTCACCCACACGGCGAATGGCCACGAAGTCGAGATTCTGAATCCGGAAACGGCAGCCGACCTCTGAACCAGAAAAACAGGACAATACTGCCGGTAATAGTTGTTTTTTGCGATTTTGTCGTGAAAATAGTCGATTCCGATTGAGTGTCTAGGAACTCGACATTCTCTCGCTAATACATCTTATTTGCGCCCGCCCTCGCGCGTGAACGCCAGACCAGAGACCTGTCACTGGGTCTGAGAAACCACATTCTGTGAATGAATTGAACTATTGTCTGACTTTCGTCAGACGCAGATTATAGGGTCTGTAAAACCCCGGGGTGACAGGCGAATCGTTGGATGATACGAGTTATCATTATTTGCAGAGTACCACAAAGCATTTATAATGACAGGCTATCTTTTGTGGTGTACCCCTACCCATGGTGACAGTACGGAGTAACGCTCTCCGGGCCCGGGCTCTCCCGGGTATTGCGACTCCCAAACGCGGACGACGTGAAAGTGCTGTTGCCGGTGTGTACAACACATAAATCAACCATGACAGACACAAACACCAAGATTCGGAGTTTGTTCCTGGCAGGCCTTATGGTCCTGTCCGTGTTTGCTGGCACAGTAGCCTTTGCAGGCTCTGCGGCTGCAGCAAATTCAGCAGACGCCGATGACATACTCGACTCAGGAGAAACTTTCTGGCAAGGCCAGGAAGTTTACTTCGATGGTAGCAATTTCGCCGGCCCAGGCGATTCAGCAAGTGACCGCACCTTCCAGATCCGCGAAGTGAACAGTGACGGCGAAGTTGGTGGACTCGTGACCGAATTCACGGTCGATACCGACAACGCAGCCACTCTCATCGATACGGACAACCTTGACGGCAATTACGTCATTGTCTACAAAGGTACGATTGTCACCGTTAACTCAAACGGTGTCGGTTCTGCTGCAGCAGATGGAACCGAAGAAGAGCAGGTTACCGCATCCGAGTGGGAGTCTGCAGTTCAGTCCCTGACGACAGAGACCGACGAGGACGACACGGAAGTCCTCCAAGATGGCACGGCTGAAATCGACGTCACGTCCAACCGTGGCTCCTTCCTGCTCGACGTCACCGCAGAGGGTCTCGACAGCGACGATCTTGCGGACATCTTCAACCAGGGTCAGAACAATTTCATCTCTGAGAACGAGGATGACGACGAAGTCACGCTCCAGGTCACTGGAGACGACACCGTCGTTGCTGACTTCTCCGAATTCGACACCGTCGGTGACTACACGTTCGACTTCCAGGTGAACGATACCACCGCGTCCGACTCCGCATCCGTCACGGTTAACGAGAAGGACACGGACATCGCCTTCGATCAGTCGGTCACGACTGAGGAAGTCGGTGACAACGCGTACATCACCGTCAACATGGAAGACTCCACCGAGGCGTGGGTCTTCATCGGTGGCGAAGACGTGAACTACCTCGAACGCGTCCACATCGTCGATGATGACGAGGACGGCGAGGTCACCATCAAGATGAACACGTTCACCGCTGGCGACGCAGAGGTTGACAGCTACTCTGCTGAAGGCGACGACATTGTGAACGAAGAAACTCGTCTTACTCTCGGCGGCGACATCCCGGGAGACCTTGAGGACCCACTCGCAACGGGCGACTACGACCTCCGCGTCGCCTCCTCCGATGAAATCGACGACGACGGCGACGTTGTTGACGAGAAAGACGTCGGTACGCTCGCACTCCGCGACCGTTCCACCGACTCCATCAAGACGTGGGTCGCCCCAGACGCAGCAGCCAACTCTGACGACCTCGAAGACCTCCTCGGTGAGGTCAGCGAGAGCGACACCGTCGTGAAGGGCGACCGCCTGGTCGTCCAGGTCGAAGCATCCGGCCTCTACGGCTACGTTGAGGACGAAGACCTCAGCACGCTCGTGGGCAACGGTCTCCAGCTCAAATTCGAGCAGACCAACCCTGACGCAAACCAGGAAGAAGTCGTCATCGACCAAGACGACCTCGCAGGCCTCAGCGCCTCGCAGGCTCAGCTCTACACCGACGAAGACAACAACACGTTCTTTGTCGTGATTGACACTGGCGCCATCGAGGCGATGGAAGACGGCCAAGAACACGAAGTTACCTTCGGTGTTGCAGGTGAAGGTAGCGACCTTGCAGACGACGTTGAGGGTACGAACCCGTACCTCGACGAAGATGAAGAGGAAACCGTCACGACGAACCTCTCCATCGAAGACGCTGAAGCAGAATTCGACAACCTTCAGGACGGCGACCTCGTCATCCCGAAGAGCTCCGCAGCATCCGTCACCGGTACGAGCAACCTCGCACCAGGTACGGAACTGACCATCCGTCTCCGCTCTTCGAACAGCGACTCGCCATTCCTGAAGTCGGACACCGTTGAAGTCCAGACCGACGGTACGTGGTCTGCTGAGTTCGACATGTCCAACGTCGCATCCGGTGCCGAATTCGACGCTTCCATCCGCAAGGGCGGCATGGAGCTCGAGAGCGTTGACGGGACGGTCGGCGCAGGCCCATCGGCCTCCGTCACCTTCGACGACCAGTCCACCTCTGGTGACTCGGTCGTCGTCTCCTCCGTCAACATGTCCGAGGGCGGCTTCGTGACCATTCACGACTCCACGCTCCTCGACGGCGACGCACTCGGTAGCGTCGTTGGCACCTCCGAATACCTCGAAGCAGGCGAACACTCCGACGTTGAGGTCTCCCTCAACGCAACCCTCGAAGAGGACCAGGAGCTCATCGCCATGCCTCACATGGACACCAACGGTAACCAGGAGTACGACTTCGTCACCTCCGAAGGCGAGGACGACGGTCCGTACGCTGGTGACGACGGGTCCGCAGTGACTGACTCCGCTCAGATCACTATCGGCGACGGTACGACCACGACCGGTACGGCAACTGGCACGGCAACGGGCACGGCCACGGCAACCGAGACCGGCACGGCAACCTCGTCGCCAACCACGACGTCTGACTCCACCGACGAGCCAACCACGACCGAGGAAACCGGTCCTGGCTTCGGTGCACTCGCAGCCGTCATCGCGCTCATTGCAGCCGCACTCCTCGCAGTGCGCCGCAGCAACTAAGCGTAACTCCGGGACTTCGTCCCGACTTTGATTTCCACTTTTCTTTCGCGCTCAACCGACGAGCGACAGCACTCGACTGCTGCGCCACGAGCGAGCGGGCTGGTAGTTTTAGCGCACAAACCCGGCCAAGGACAAAGCATTTAGTTCAGATTCGCTTACTCTCTCCCACTGGAAATGCTCGGAGAGCTACTGGCGGCGCTGGCGTGGGTATCGCAATTTTCTGACCCACTGGCGTGGCTGGTCGTCGCGTCGTTCGGGGCGGGTGCGCTCGTCGAGCTGCGCGACCGCGAACTCGCACGCCCGATAACCGTCGCGGCGTGGGTGCTGTTCGCCGCGTTCTGGCTCTCACTCGTCCATCACTTCGCGTTCGAGGCAAAGAGCATCATCGAGGGCATCGGGAGCGCCGCCGCCGTGCCGCTGAGCCTCTACGTGGGTTACTTGCTCTGGAAGGGGCGCGATTCGCTGTTCGTGTTGACGCGCGCCGTCGCGCTCATGGGCATCGTGTTCATGCCCTTCGAGACGATTACGCCGCTGAAGCGGGTGCTCATCGAGACGGTCACTCGCCAGACGGAGTTCCTGATGACGCTGCTCGGCGTGGACCCGACGGTCGTCTCGGGGGCGGAGTATGGCCACGCACCGTTCCGCTCTACGTTCTACTTCACCGCGGCGGACGACCCGAACCACTCGCTTACGTACACCATCCTCATCGCGTGTACGGGCATCGGGAGCATGGCCATCTTCGTCGGCTTGATTGGGGCGGTTCGGGCACCGCTGCGGAACAAACTCCGCGCGCTCGCGGTGTCGATTCCGATAATCTACGCGCTCAATCTCGTGCGCAACATCTTCATCGGTATCGGCTTTGGGAAGCAGAAGTTCCACATCGCCCCGGACCTCGTCATGTCCGCGTTCGCCCTCTCTGACCCCTACCGGGTGTCTTACATCATCGCAGACCGCATCATCAGCCAGAGCCTCGCGGTCGTGGCGCTCGTGTTCATCACCTGGTTCGTCGTGCGGGAACTCCCCGAAGTGCTCGTCGTCATCGAGGACCTCATCTTCCTCGTGACGGGTGACGAGTACGACCTGCGAGCAGCGTTCAATCTCGACCAACCGGTGCGAGCGGACGGCGACGGCAGGTAGAAAACGCGGTCAACAGCGATTCAGTTCGGATTCAGTTCGGAGACAGCGTCGCGTGGCGCACCGGCCAGTTCGGCGAGCGCCTCGCCCTCCATGTGGTGGAGATCGCCCGGAATGACGAGCAAGTGGAGTGGTTCACCGAAGTCTCGTTCTGCGAGCGCCGCGAGTCGGTCTGCGGCGACGATTGGGTCGGGGCTTCCCGCGCGAGCAACGACGACGGCGAGCATAGCTGGGTCCCAGTCGTCTGCGAGCAGCGAGGCGGCGACGTCGGCGGTCATGAACTCGTCGCGGTCGGATTTGTCGGCGGAATTTACGAAATTCCGATTGCCTGTCGGGGTTTCCCCGACTTTGATGTCGAGGTAGCAGAGTGTGTGGAGGCCCCGCTCGCGGTTGTCCTCGATAGTGTCGATGACGCTCTGGGGGACGCCCATCGACTCGGTGTAGGGAAACGGCAGGGTGGTCGCCTTCCCGAAACGATAGTTCTGGAGGCCGGTGAGCGAACTGGCAGCCGCTTCGGCTGTCGTCCCGTGGATGATTCGCGTCTCGATGCCACGTTCTGCCGCCCGAAGGCGGAGGTCGACGTGCGTCGTCGAAATCATCGTGTCACCCGCGGTGAGGAAGGCCACGGACTCCTCTTCTGCGGCGTCGAGAATCGGTTCGGGGTGTTGCTCTACGCCCTCCCGGTCGCGAACTTCGATGTCGATGCCGTGGTAGTCGGAGACGGCTTCGATGGTCGTCCCGACGAGCTTGCTGGTGTAGAACTCGGCGAACGCGCGGTCTACCTCGCCGAGCGCCTCCTTCCCTTCGACGGTAATCGAGCGTTCGTCGTAGAGACCGAGGCCGATGAAGGTGAGCATACGCCCTCTCGGCCACGCGCCGAGTTAAGCGAACCGCACTGCCCTCGTCTCCCGGGGACCGAAGCCCTTACGCCCGCAGGCGGGTGAGGTCGAATATCCATGGAGGTGACGTGTGTTCGCGTGCCCGTGGCAGACGGCGAGGCGACTCGACGAGCTCTCGCCGACGCCGGGGTCATCGACGACGACTACGAGATTACCGTCGAAGCGGGATTCCTCTTCATCCCCGTCACGGAAAAGGTAGACGGCTACGACCTAGTGAGCCACGACGTCCCAGCACGGGAGACGCTCACCATGCCGGGCGACATCCTCGGCTTCGAACCCGCCTACGAACGCATCGGCACCATCGCCATCATCGACGAGGACGACGCAGACCGAGCCCAGAAAATCGCAGACGCCATCGCGGCCTCGGACCTCCCACTCGATACAGTCATCAATCGCGCCTCGAAGATTCAGGGCGAACTCCGTGTGCGCGACTGGGACATCCTCGTCGGCGAGAGCACCGAAGCGGTTCACCGAGAGTATGGCTGTGAGTTTCACCTCGACCTCTCGAAAGTGTACTTCTCGCCGCGACTCGCCACCGAACGCCACCGCGTCACCGAGCAGGCCGCCCCCGGCGAGCGAGTGTTCGATATGTTCGCCGGCGTCGGCCCGTTCGTGATTCCCTTCGCAAAACGCGGCTGTGACGTGGTCGGCTGTGACCTGAACGAAATCGCGGTCAAATACATGCGTGAAAACGCTCGCCAGAACGGGGTCGAAGACCGCGTGACCGCGATTCACGGTGACGTTCGCGACGTGGCGGCTGACTACGAGGGCTGGGCCGACCGCATCGTGATGAACCTCCCGCACACGGCGAACGAATTTCTGGACACCGCCGTCTCGCTCGCCGGAGACGAGTGCGTCCTCCACTACTACGACTTCCAGTCGGATGAGGACCCCTTCGGACCGGGCGAACGAGCAATTCGGGACGCTGCTACACCCGAGTACGACGTCACCGTCGAAACCCTCCATACGGTGCGCTCGTACGCCCCTCACGAACTCAACGTCTGCCTCGACGTTCGCCTGACGAGAGCGTGATACGACGGAGCGTGGGGCGGACTGATTCGCAACCCTTATTGCGGTTATCCGACCACATTAGAATGCGTAGAACGCGCCAAAGTAGCTCAGCTGGCAGAGCGAATCCTTCGTAAGGATTAGGTCGGGGGTTCAAATCCCTCCTTTGGCTTCCGCGAAGCGGAGTATGGCGAATGCACATACGTCGGGCTTTTCTATTAATACTTACCTCCCAGCAAAGCATAGTTTTGAACCCTTACAACTGCAAATATTGCTGGATAAGGATTTGAACCCTTTAGCGGTTACTGGCTTTCAGTATAGTGGTAATCTCGATGGAGTAGCTGAAGGTACGGACAGTCACACAATTACAGGATTCTCAATTGACTACATAGGTTAAACGAATGAATGAATCTGTAGTCATTTTCGCTGAACTTTTATCTTGATAAGTAAATTTATTGATATGGCTGGGAACGAAACCACACTTGCACTATTAGAACTGGTTGCTTTGTTACTACCAGCGGTTGCAATTTACTTAGAAATACTTTCTCGCAGACATAATTTGGCTTCAATGAATGATGGAATCGCCGCAAACTACCATGCTATCAGACTCACCTTTATTTATCTTCTATTGTCAGGGTTCGCTCTGATTTTTTCGTTGTCCTTCCCCTTTTTAGAAGATATGCTGTACCGAATTGCATTAGTCCTGGTTGGGCTTTCACTCCTGACTTTTGGACTTCCGGTAATCTTCAGCGACGTGGGATTATCGGACTCACGCAGTATTATCTGGCCGTACAAGAATTTGGCACATCGAATTCGCCATTATCTACCATCGCGGGATTGAGTCCACACACGAGCGTTAGCACAACATCTAAAAATCAAACACCTTTGGCTTCTCGCGTTTTTCCTCAGAAGTCTTTCAAGTGCTGACGCCGACGTTCGGCTTTATCACTGGCGCTCCCGAGGTCGTAGTGCTTATCGAGAATATCTCGGCTCATGTCGAGTCGTTCCCCGGTCACATCTTTGTCCTGTCCAACGTTGCCAGCGATGGTCGCGTGACCTCGGCGGAAGGCGTGTGGACTATGGCTTCCCGGGCATTTACTCGCATGGTCGCGCTTTGTCGCTTCACACGTTGTGATGTCTTCATCGAACGGGCAGGTGTTTGTGTACCAACATGGTCGAGTCATCGCATAGACTGTGCCGGAGATGGAACTGATAGAGTAGCGACCATGGCGACTCGTCAGTAGAGGTTCTCTACCGTGTTCATCGGGTGTGTCAATGCGGTGACTGTGGATGTAGTCTTGGATGACCTGCATTGTTTCGTCTGTGATTATCACGTCACGTTCGCTGTCAAAGGCTTTCTTAAGATGGGTTCCCGTTGTAGGCCGGTGTCGGAGCTTTAGCACGCTTCGCTCGGTATCCACATCACCAAGGTCGAGACTATGCAGGCCACTACGTCGCATTCCAGTTTTCCATAGAATTAGGCCCATTACGTGCCACAGAGTCCCGTACTTGTACTTTTTGAGGTAGGTGAGCAGAGCGTCCGATTCACCTTTCGTAACGTAGGTTCCGTTGATAGAGTCCTCCTTTGAGACTGTGGGAATAGGAACGTACTCATGGAGGCCCTTAGGAACAGCAAGTATTCGTTCACAGAAGCGTATCCACGCACGAATTGTTCGCATGTCGTTTTTCAAACTGATTTGTTTCAGTGACTCGCTTCGATGTTCCTTATAACTCTGGAGAGTCTCGCTCGTCACATCATTCATGTTGATAATGTCGTGTTCGAGTAGCCAGTCAGTGAATTGGTTGAGTTGCCCGGAGTAATTGTAGATACTTTTCGGGGAAAGTTCTGATTCTCTGTCGTTTATCCAGCGATTCATAGCGTCCTTGGGATGAGTTGGCTTCAATGACATGGTATCGCCACGCTCCGTGCCTGCTGGCATTGCGAATACACTGTAACCGGAGCCGCACGCGCGTGCTGTCGTGCGGTTTCGGTGGTCGGGGGGAAAATCCCTCCTTTGGCTTCTACCAATTTCCTGACAAGCCAAGTAATAAACCCCCTACCAACGGGTCTCTCCTCCTCTCACATTCATTTAACGACGCCCACAACCGAGGTGACCGGGCATGAGCGGACTCCCCTCCAAACAGAAGTGCACACTTCCCGCGTGCACAAACCCCGCTCTCGATACAGACCACGCCGCCAGCCTCTGCGAAACCCACCACCACCAACTCGAAACCACCACACAACACACCGACGACACCCCCGCCAGCAACCAGACAGAACCCACCACCCAACCAGAAACGAGCGTCCAGAAGCCCGACAAGAGCAAACCATCGGATATCGACCTCAGCGGGGCCGAAACTGATACCTACCCAATTGACCTCGTCGAAAACGGTTCCCGCTGGCTGCTCTGGCAGTACAGCGACGACAGGAAAGTCCCACGCAATCCTGTGTGGGGCTACTCAAGCCACGGGAGTGGCTACGCCTTCGTCGGCGCCAAAAACCCGACGCATGGTTCGATTTTGACGACGCAGCAAACTGGGTCGACCACGACGACGACCTTGGACTCGCCTACTATCTCACCAGCCCCGACCGCAACGACTGGGAAGGCGACGACAAATACGCCCACATTGACCCAGCTGAAGATGTTCCCGAAGAACCTCACGTCGGGCTTCTCGACTTTGACGATATCCGCAATCCAGACACGGGAGACGTCGCCCCTGTCGCAGCAGATCTTCTCGAGAAACTCGCCGGCACCTTCTGTGAGTGGTCACCCTCAGGCACCGGCGCACACGCCCTCGGCGGCTTCTGCCTCCCAGATGGCGTGAACGCCCTCACCATCGACCTCTCCACACCCGAATGGCCGGACGCGGAACTCGAAATCTATCCCGGCCGCCGCTACTTCACCATCACCGGAAACCACATCCCTGACACCGCAACGAGCACCAGAGACATCCACGATATCGTCGAAGAACTCCTCGCGACCAACCCCGGCGCTCTCGAGGCCACACGCGCAGCACCACCCGCTGGCCGCCCAGACCAATTCACCACAGAACCGTCCACGTCCAAGGAAGCGCTCGCCTACATCGAGACCACCTCCGACATTCAGGACGTCTTCGATGCCATCCAACACACCGGCCCCGGAGACACCCATCTTCGGTCGACCGTCACCCGCGAACGATGCGATGGCAGCAAAGACCTCAATCCAAGCTGGGCGCAATCGAAGAGCGGAACTCCCCTTGCTGAGGTTGGTGATGGTTGGGTCTACCGCAAAGGCATGCAAGGCTTGGATGCACTCCAAGTCGTCGCGCTCGAAGAACACCTCATCACTGCCGTCACCGACTATCCCAGTGGCGAATCCTTCTGGAAGGCCGTCGACGCGCTCCGCGATCGCGGCGCACACATCCCGAAGTACGAATCCAACGCGAATGAAGAAGTGAGTGCCCTCCCACTCGGAAAGCTCGACGCTCTCGACGGCGACCAGCGCGAACGCGCGGCAGCCTCTCGCGATATCGAGTGGCCCTCAACAGGCGAAGCACGCGACCGCCTCCGAAATCGCCTCCTTGACGACGTTCGTCACCAGGAAGAAGTCGTCATCGACGCGCCAACGGGTCTCGGAAAGAGCTACGCCGTCTCGACTGAACCCTGGCTGAATCACGCAGACGCCACCGGCAACCAGCCCGTCATCCACCTCAGCCCCACGCGCGACTCGCGAAAAAGTGCAGTCGAACACAGCCGGCAAGCGAGTGGTGTGACCTACCGCGTGCTCCGCGGACGCAAAGAAGCCTGCCCAGTCGCCCACGGCACCCACGACCCATCGGAGAAAGAGGACGACACGGCTCGGTTCTTCACCGTCACGGGCGACCACGTCGACGTCACTCCCATGCGCGTTGCCCGTCGGCAGGATGCACTTGTGGCGATTCATCGCGAGTACGTTGAGGAGTCCAAATCCGATTCGGCGATTGAGGCAGATTGCTCTGGTGCCGCTGGCGGAGAGTCTGGGCCCAGGGTCGATGTCGATCTCAACGACCAGGAACTCCTCCGAAAAGCACGGAACGCCTCGAACGGGGCAAAGTTCGCCCGCCTCTGGAACGGGAATACGTCTGGGTATGCGAGCCACTCGGAGGCTGATATGGCGTTGTGTTGTTTGCTGGCGTTTTGGACTGGAGGCGAGGCTGGGCGGATGGAACAGCTGTTCCAGCAGTCAGGGTTGATGCGCGAGAAGTGGGACGCTGTGCATTACGCCGATGGGTCGACGTACGGTGAGAAGACGATTGAGCGAGCCGTTGCGACGACGTCGGAGTTCTACGAACCAGCATCGGCAACGGAGTCTGAACCAGAGAGTGGCTCAATGGGTACCGGCGGTGATGTCGGTGCCGGTGCTGAGCGCAGCCGAGTATACCTCGTGGAGAAGATTCGGATGTTGCGAGAACGAATCGCCACACTCGAAGCAACACTCGCGGACAAGACCGAGAGAATCGACGCCCTCGAAACTCAGCTCGAACAGGTGGAAACGACCCAAACCGCTCGAACTGACGCGGATGCATCGACTCATAGTGGCGCTGAATCTCCGCAGGCCAGCGCCGGCGACGAGGCCGAGTCAGAGAGTTCGTCACTCTTAGGCCGCACGAAGCGATTTCTCAGCGGGACTGTGGAGTAGTGCCTTGTCGGTGCCTAATACGTAGAGCTACGGACGGTCCACTCGCCCCGTCTCACCCATCATCTCGTTGCAGTTGGAGGGTGGCTTTCGCCCGTGCGACGTAGGTGTTCGCTGCCCAGCTCCGGGCCTCACTCATCGTCTCCAAGAACTCCTCAGCAGCATCCGCAGAGAGCACGTCGTTCCACACGAGCGCCGTAAGAACGACCGGCGTCGTCACCAGGCGTGTATCCACCAGCGATGCATGCACGAGCGCCAATCGATTGAACTCGTCACAGAGCAACTGGACCGCCTCTACCTCGTTCGCGAGCGTAACGGCCGCGTTCTCGCCGTCATCGAGCGGAAACGTCTCGTCCAAGTCAACACTGCGGACGTCGAAGGCGGCCTGGCGGTCGAGGACGGCCTGTGCTGCCTCTCCCGACGGGTCGTCGTAGGATGCTGTCTCGGTGAGTTCGTCGATGACCTGCTCGGGGAGGAGGATGTCGTGTGCGTCGAGAAGGAGGTCAAGCGGGTTCGGTGTGGTATCTGCGACGGTCCCGAGACTAACAAGGGCGGACGTATCGGCGACGATGCGCACCATCTAGCCGTCAGCCAGCTCCTCTGCCACCTCGTCGACGAACGCCTCGCTCAGTTGTTGTTTGAGGAGGCGGAAGTTCGCCGCCTCTTCGTGGCCGACGAGGGCTTTCAACTCCGCGAAGGTGATGTCGTCGTCGTAGTAGGCCTCGGCAATCTCCTGTTTTACTTCGTCGGAGTGTGATGCGTCTCGAAGGTAGTCGCGAAGGGCCGTGATGAGGATGTCCGTCCGGTCGGTCTCAAACACCGCGGCGAGGGTGTCGGCGCGATCGACCAGCCCTCGTGGCGCTCGGAACTGCACGCGTTTTTTCTCCGATCCAGAACTCATGTGTGTACATTGTGAGCGCAGTAGTAAAACACTTCCCTCGCATATTGTGCCTGATTTGGCCAGACGCTGTCAGAAGTGGCGTGCTGAACGTAGAGGGTGGGTATATCACCACCTCTCATCTCGGCTCAGCCAGAGGTGGTGGTCGGCGTGACAGCCCGACAGTCCTTGACATCGCCCTTCAGCAAGAGCACCTCGATTTCGTCGCTCTGATCGAGAAACCCGACGCGGACGGAGGCTTTGACGAGTTCAGACTGGTCGCTACCGTCGTCAAGGGTCGTCTCGACCCATCCGTCAGACGACTCATGGCGTGCCCGGACGACGTACGGTCCCAGCGTGTCGCGCCAAACACACGGGAGTTCACCACCGTCGATGATGCCGTTCGCGTGGGCGTCGGTTTCGAGCGTTCGGTCGAGCACTGTTTCTCCATCGGCGTCGACCTGCACCGTGATGGTGTGTGGTTCGTCGTCAAAGTTGCCGACTTCGAGGCCACCGAGTCCGACGTACTGCTCGCCGCCGAACAGTCCCGAGGCAGTCGAACAACCAGCAGTCGCAGTCGCCCCGAGCAGTGCGAGGAGGGCACGGCGCTTCATACGGCAATATAGTCAATGAGCAATAAGTACTTTCTATGAAGAATGATACACTCGCGCTGTGAGTTCAGCACGGTCGCGCCGAATCATTCGGGGGTGAATCAGGACTGACGTGACTAACTAAGAGAGTGTATGCAGCAAACCAAATCTGTTTGTTCCGGAGTAATCTTCCAGTCTAGGTGCACGTCGGAGACCTACGGGATCCCTAGATGCTTGTGTCGATTGTAAATGTACACAATGGCGAGTACGTACCCGATTAGCGGGAGAAACATCAGATAGTATTTCGATGATGGCTCCCACGCCGAAGCGGTCGTGAGGTAGCGACTATCGAAATAGACGAATACCGGTGAGAGGAGATTCAGGATGGTCCCGACAATGAGTAACGGACCAGTTAGGAGTAACGTGAACGCGTCAGGTGGCAATACGAGTGCAGCCAGCGACATTATCGGGAGAATCACGACAATCATGCCGATAGGTATCCACCACCTGCTGCTCACTTGTTTGTCCGACGACGATTCTCGTGGCTCATTCACAGTGTGTAGTATAATTAATACAACAATAAACTATCGCTGGCACTGACTCGTTTTGATTTATCCAATTAGCGCCTTTCCGCCGAGTGATTGATGCGGCAATTGTTGGTACTGAATGTCGCGATTCAGATCTAACCTTCTGACCGATTTGCGCTGTGAGTTCGGCAAAGTCGGGCTGAATCATTTAGGTTGAATCAGAACTGACGTGACTGACTCAGAGGGTGTATTCAGCAGGCGTTCAGTATACAATTCATTCTTTGGTGGATATCCCAGACATGGCCACTTCTGAAGTGAGAACGGTGTCGGAAATTCCCTGACACCTTGTGTCAACACTACATACTTATCAGATAACGACGTAAGACTCTTGATGGTCAGTTGGACAGTTTACAATTTCGAGTGTGATGACGTGAGTGCTCGGGAGACACTGATGGAGTGGTTTAAAGAGAACCACCCGGTTGAATTCTCAACGGAAGAGGAATCCACGTTCGCGAAGGTCGAAACAGACAGCGGTGAAAGAGGTGCCGACTATGCGTGGATTGACCGTTACCTGTATGTGACGGTCATGGGGAAGGCAGAGAATATCGTCCACGAGACGACGCACCTGTGGAAGCGAGCAGCTATCGCTACGTTCGATGGGCGAACGGAAACCGCGACTGACGTGACGCTCATCATCGATACAAACGCGGGTGCGGACGATGAAGTCGCGGCAGTCCAGTTCGGGGGTATCGACGGCTACGGCGGGCAGGACGTTATGTACGCACTCGCGATGAAACACGAGTTCCGGTTCCGGTCGTACTCCGCCCAGTCTCCCACCAACCAAATCGCATTTCACCCAGCTGCATTCGATTTCGTATCCGAGCTCAATTCGTTCGTCGAAGAACTCCATGAGGCTACGGGAATCGAACCAACTGACTCTGGCCTCGAATTTCTTCGAAACGACCCGGCAGCCACTCCTCCCGAACACGGAACGAGGGATGCCTCAACCGCCCCAAGCACAGAACAGCGTGGGCTTGACCGCGTAACCGTCGTCGATACAGACACTGGCGAGGTAACAGCGTACGATTCGCCCGAAGAGGTTCCAGAAGATGGAACTGACTCCGGATTTATGAGCAGCATCCGCCGCCTACTTGGAGGGTGAGGCGAAACCGTCGTCAATACCCCCGCGAATACTCCGTTGCGCCATACGCAGCGGCAGTTTCGATTCGTCGGTTCGTACTCCTCTGTACGTGTCATCTCAACTGTTGCGATAGGGAGTCCAGTGACCGATCCGCGCCGTGAGTTCAGCACGGCCTCAGAAACCTACCCCGTTCCTGTCAAAAACGCCGTGCAAGACTTAGAGGCTAGATTCAGCAGAACGTTAGGCACAGAACCAGTCATCACCAGACTCGTAAAGTGTTGTCCGGAGTCCCTATTCCCGATTCAAACAGCGCCCGAAACCATTCATCCCTCGAACCAGACAACAACTCGAACGCTATTGTATCCGAATTTGCGGCCATACGCCATGAGTAGGTCGAAAATCAACCATTCCCAGTCATCTGAAATCACCTCGCGCCGGGTGAGTTTTCGACGCTGAATGTAACTTTGCCTATCAGGTGCGGGAACGGCGTTCCCATTGTCCAACTCGGCTTGGTATTCTTCGATAATATCTTTCCAAGATCCACCAGGGTGTCTGGACTTGTACCCGATCGGCTCCTTGTTCTTATTCAGGAAACTGTACTCGTCGTCGAGCAGGTCCGACTGTTCGTTCCACTCGATGGCGAGTATCTCATCCAGAAAGAAATATGATGGACGGTACTCCGCAAATTCATCGTCCAGATTGTGGTGATGCCTTTCATTATTCGAGTATTCTTCATCCAGAAATTCTTCTATCTGCTGATTTAATTCTCGAGACCGTTCTTTTTCGGACGGGAGACCCCGATAGGAGAACGCTGGTTCGAATCCTGTAGTGTTTCGGACGTCGAACAGCATTCCGAACGTCTTGTATGAACGGCCAATAAGAGGATGTAGCGCTTGAAGATAGACCCACCCATGTTGGGTGTCAGCTTCGATTGCGCCGTACACATCAGTACCCATTCTGTTCTTGATGTTGGCGGTACATCATCTTGGTAGTTGCTTCGTATTGCTTGGATGTCCGGTCACAACATCGGAGATCTCCACCGGTGGTTTGCATGATACGCGCCCTGAGTTCAGCACGGTCGTAGAAACCCACCCATTCCCTGTCAGAAGGTGCGTGTTGAATAGAGAGGGTGTATGCAGCACGCGATTCGTACCTCAACCGATAGGCAAGTGTACGTACCATTGATTCCGTCTATGGGATTTCATCCCGCGAGAACACCGAGTTGTACCATTCTTTTCTCTGCATCAATACGTTATCCAGAAGCTCATAATCACGGGAGCCTACCCAATCGGGCCGAGCGGATTGAATGTATGTGAGGAATCGTTCTGTCCCATCGAATACTCCCTCCGCAAATTCAGAGCGTGAAACCTTGGCATTTGAACCGCGACCGCCACGTACACCCGTGTCAATGAATAGCTCGATTTTGTGCTCGCTGGAGCGAACCACCAAATCCCACGGGTTGTCGTCTGGTTGAATCTTGACTTCCTCCCCCGTCAATATCTCTGGAAGGTAAGCCAAACACGAGATGAAAAATGTCCATATCCAGGTATCAAAATACCCCTCGTTAAATGCTTCAACTGGCCCTTCATCCGTCAGAATTCGAGCCTCCATCTCCCATTCGCTTAAGGAGACATACGATTCGATGGGGTTGCGATGTTCCGATTCGCGAAATTCAATCTTCATACCCACGAGATTGGTGTTCTAATACAATCAACTCTCGCAACAGGAGCTGGACGTACATCCTTGTATCGAACGATTCGAGTGGTGTAACGTTGCATCGACCCATCTGACCGATATGCGCTCTGAGTTCAGCACGGTTGTGGAAACCTACCCTGTCCCTGTCAGAAGTGCCGTGCGAGATACAGAGGGTGAGTTCAGCATATCAGCAACTACAGATTCAACGCCTTTCGACTATAGTCACATATTTTTATCAATCGACAGGATGTAGAGTTACCAACGCTTGATGCTGACGTGAATCGCTACATCAAGCTTAAGCAGACAAATTCTGATGAAGAGAAACCACGATATCCTCTCCCCTACACCAGAGGCAATCTCATGGAGATTCAGGTTACGCTCTGACGCTGATACGGCTTCAGACGTCACCGACGAATTGCTCGGATATCTTCGAACCGTGCTTGACGCAGCGGAGGAACTGTACAGACCTATGGAGGTGGATATGCCGATCTCATGTTTCCCGCCGGAGGTCAATCCCAGTGACACGTTCGAGACGGTTGCAACAAAGCGCCTGCGAACACACCTCCTGTCTCCTTCTCATCAGGACCGGTTCGCGGTGCGGGCAGACAATCCAATCACCTACGGCGACCTCATGGCCCTCGTTGAAGGATTCCAGTGCCCAAATGGAACACTGCCCTACATTCGGATGGTCAAGTTGCTGCGCGGAGATACGCATATTCGACTGGCAGACGGCGACCACTGGATCTCAATCGATTCAGATCGCTACCGCGCATTCGAGGACGGGGTTCCAGTCGATGAACCACCATCCATTGATCCAATCAAGATTGAGCTACACCACCGACGGGGATTTTCCGACCGTACTGAGTCTTATTACGACCTCGAAATTCGGTCTAATACCGCTATCTGGCTTGAGGAGACGGAGATTGGAGATGAGAACCGTAAGCGATTGAGTCGGTTCCTTCGGTCCATCTATAATCTATCCGGCGTTGAGAGTCTTGAAACAGGAACAGACGACCATCGGTTCTCCGACGATGTTGTACGCGAATTAGCAATTGGGCCGACTGAATAAGAGAGACGCCACCAATCGTAGTGAAGGTGCGTCTGCAAGATATGCGCTTTCTATTCAGCACAGTCGTAGAAACCTCACCAGTCCCTGTCAGAAGCGGCATGCTGAACTTAGAGGAAGAGTTCAGCAAAGAGCCTGCCCTTTATTCACTGCGTTTCGAGTTCAACCCGCCGTACAAACGAATCAGCCCAACCTCACCCACTGAGTTTTGGTTAGCATCTCAGCGGTTGGTCTTCGTAGATATCGACACGGGAGGTCGGAATGAAGAGCGCATCTCCAACTGACAGAGAAGGTTCGGACGCAGGAAGGAACTCGCTGAGCGATGAATCGACGAGAATCGTTCCCTCTCCAACATCAAGTAGATACAAGCCTTCGCGGTCACTGTGTGGATCCGATACGTTGACTTTCGCAATCGTTCCGTACAGGTCGTAAGACCACTCCGACATCGGAGCGGCTGGGCGTTCTATGTGGGGCGTGACCGTGCTTCGTCGCTTGACTCCCGCGATTGGATGGGCGAAAACACATATCTCAGTGATATTCGGACGGATCCAGTGGATGTGAAGGTGGTCCGCTTCGTATAGCCTCATCACCAGTCCTGATGGTACTTCTGCGATGATAGTGAAAACGGGCTCTCCGTTGGTGAATTTCGAGTCCTCCAATTTGATTGATTCGACGGAGAGCGTAGCAAGCATTCACGTTACGTAGGTGGTTGGGACAAATGACCCTTTGTAAGGACGGTTCCCTGAGGTCCCGACTGTGGTCCCCCTCCCTTGGAGTAACGACCCTGCTGCATGCGCGCGCTCAATTCAGCACGGCCTCACCGAAAGCTACCCAATCTCTGCCAGAAGCGACGTGCGACAGGCAGAGGGACTATTCACCTTGACGACGGCGACGCCAATTTCCTAGCTTCTGCCGTCTCGCAGGTTACACACATCCCGATTCTAAACCCTGGACACGCAAGAGGGCAGCTAATCAGCACATGCACTTCTGCGCCTTCACCCGAGCGAACAATCCCTACTACGCAGGTGGTTGATTCGGATGAATGGCAGGCCAGTAGGATCGGAACATCAAGCCTAGTCCTATGCAATACACGATCGTAGCGCCGAGCAAGCTGGGTAAAATCGCATTCACTCCAAAAACAAAAATACCCGCCACGCCGGTCAGTGAAGGGCCGAGAATAAACGCGAATTCGCCCACGCCAAGAAAGTCACTCTTCACCGAGTCGCTATCATAAAACGTCTTATCCGAATGTTTTTGGAGCAACCTGATCCCGAGAGACAGGAGTGCTCCTGACACTCCTACGAAGAAGATACCTCCCAGGATAAGGACGAAGTGCACAACTCCAGCATCTCCTACGGCATGATCTACGTATTCTAGTTGAGAGGCGTATATCTGTGTAAACGTGAAAAGTATCACGCCGAGGTGAGTGAGTGCGGACGCGACGACTCCTCCGAGGCCACCGATCAAAGCCAACACCCAGCCAAAGATCATGCCGCTTCCCCGCCGCGAGCTTTGCGGATTACTTCTCGTCATTCACTATCTTTGGATATGTTGTTCAGTTAATTAGTCCTCTTGGAGAAGCCAAGTAGTGTTCAACCTCGCGCCCCATTTGTAGTGCGGCTCTATACCGTAGGTTCAAAAAGGAGCCAGTGTTGATGTTATCACTCAAGCAGAAAGTCTATGCGGAAGTACGAGAATCCTCACGAATGGCTTCTACGTTCTATGCGATTCGCCGATTGGGCGTAGTTCTCATTCTGGTTGGCGTCTTGCTTGTATGTTGGGGCGTGTATCAGGACTATGCTGCACCAGCCTGTATCGACACCCACGAAGGTGACGTCGCTGGCGGTGCCTGTGAAGAACCCGGTCTGCTGGAGTTGTTCGGCGGCGTTTCTCTCGCGCTCACCGGTATTGTTCTGGTCGGTCTCGCCCAGTCCCTCCTCTGGCGCAACCGCATTCAATCGACGTAGGCCCACATCGGCTGCATCGAGCTGATATCCGGGTCTTCAGGAGCACAACCGCATGAGAGTTGACTGAAGTCTCCATAGAACAGGCCGGCACAGCTGTTTTACCGGTTGCAACCCACTTTACGGAGCGGAATGAAACAGTGGATATTGGGTGTGACTGGCGGTATATTGGTTTTCTTGAGCCCTGCTCTCTTTTTTACGTCGTGCTCGGACCACTGCGGACGAGAGGGTGTCTCACTCTTCGGGATTGAGGTCACTCGCTTCGTTGGCGTTGTCATCAGTTACTGTACGAACGGGTCGGAGTGTACGATGGGGCTTGGGCCTGTCATGCTCCCGGTTGGATTGATTCTGCTCGGTCTCGCGGTCGTTCGACGATAACCAACCCCACCTCCACTTCTGCTATCTAAATACTCGTTCAGACACCCAGTCTCGTTCTCCATCTATGGTCTGTCCACCGTTGATTCTATCTTCCGTCGAACAAGCAGTCGGAGGAGGAGCCCCGCGATTAAGGTGCCAAACACGAGTACATTAATTCCCTGAAGTCCCGCAACCCCCGCCTGGGTCAACAGGAGTGCTGAAAGCCCGATATGCGCTCCGGTGACGAGGAGTGCGACCGCGAGCACCCACCGCCACTGACGGAGTTCGCTCCACTCGTCGTAAACCCATGACGACGACTCACGGCCAGCTCTCCGGACGGCCCACACCGACCGCACGGTGAGCAACAAGAACACCACCGCAATGAACCCGGCCACGAGCAGGTTGGACTCAGCAAGCAATCCTGACAAAATGAGGCGTCTGAGCAAGAGGCCGACGAAAATGGCGAGGGTGAGAAGGGCACCGGCCATCGCGCCTTCTCCGACGTAGAAGGCAACCCGAACCGGGCGAGAGTCGGCGGGCCTCGACGAAAACTGGGCGGTGGACCATTCCATCTTCTATGCCTCTTCGTGGGAGACAAGCAAATAATGTACAGACCATTGAGGGGACCAACGCAACCACTTATTTTGCGGAGGTTGAGGACAAGAAGTTCGTGAAGTGTGCGAGGAGGAAATAGAACAATACGAATCCGAACAGAACTGCTGAGATGAGGATTGCCCCAATCACTGACCCACTTCCCAGATACACGATGATTGAGAATCCGATCCCAAGCGTCCCAAAGACCAGGAGCCCAGCGAGTAGAACTGAAATAGAGGTTTTCGAGAGTGGTGAGCGAGCAGGAGTTGCGTTCTCGGTCGCAAGAAGGGACGCCATCTGGGGGAGGATGTCAGTCGGAATCATGAGAACCCTGTCGACGAGCACATCGTCATCTCGCTGGAAGGTAAGTACATTGTAGCTTCGGTTGCCAATGACTAGCTGTCTTCTCTTTCGTATTGAATCTAAAGCAATCTCATGGTGTGTGTGGGTGACGAAGCTAAGCGTCTGTTCGTGAGGATCGATCGAGCCTTGTGAGCTAAGGAGTCCTGCCAGCCAGAAAGACGTGAAGCACAGCACAAAAAACGCGATATGAATCGATATTCCCCATTGAAAAAGCGCTCCCAAACTTACCGTTGCAAGTACGGTCGAAACGCCGAACAAGATCGGGTTCATCACCTTGCGAAATTCTGTGAGTATCCAATGGGTTGGTGAGTGCCGAAGGGCAAGTATGGTCCTTGTAAGGAGGAGTGAAAATAGAACGCCAATTAAAGCGCCAATCGCAAGGATTTCAGGAGAAAATACACCTATCGTGAGAATATTCACTCCTAATACAATCAGATATGCCGGGAGCAAACCACTTGCAACGTACAGTAGTCCCCGTACAAGTAGCGACTCCTTCGGGCCCACTTTCCACGAATACATCGTCGTCCGTATTCGTCCTCTACTATCGGTTTGAAGATATACGTTCCTCTGACGACTGAGCTACGTTCTCTAAACCAAACGGCCCTGTTCTGAGCTATCCGGGTTGGAACAGTCAGTGAAACGCTAGCGATGGAATCCGGGTTACCCGTCAAAGATAACACAACAGCGACTGGCTCTCATTGAACTGACTCTGTTCTATCCCGGGATGACTATCTCGCCAGAGGTGGACTCCAAGGACTATCCACGCGAGCCCGTAGAGAGATATCCCACCACCAATCACGGGTGTTACAACGGCATTGAACAAAGGATCGGTCGGTAGTGCGAGTGCGAACAAGAACGCGATCCAGCGAGGGAGCCCTCGAACGATTCGTAGACGATATGCAAGAAGGATTGATCCAATCCCAATAAACAACAGACCGATGAGGGCAGGAATACCGATTGCAAAGGTAGCGGCGACATTGCCGGTGGAGATGGTCGCGTACCAGAGTGCGACGATTGCTAACAGCCCGAAGCCGCTTATCAGCGGGGCTATGTCGACACGCGAGATATCGTGTTTATTCTGGGACCAAATTCCGTAGACTGCCAGCGCGAGAAGGATAGGGATGATTGCAAGGGTCTTCATGTAGAACGGGAACAGGTCGTCAAGGAAGGGAACTAGCGCCCAGAGTGTCCCCCCGATCATACCGATCACCCCTGCAATTCGATTCGTATCGGCCATATATAGCGCACAATCTACATTGTCAAGTACGTTCACCCTCAGTGACACCAATCAAAAACACCCTCTCTGACAGAAGTGATCGGTGGATCCACTAGCTTAGCACACGAGCGTTCCAGCACGAGTGATACTGTCAGGACTGGTTTGCCCCACGTGTCGATGATGTTTCTCTCGATAATCCACCCCTGATCACTGGGTGCTCTCATTTACTTCAGCGCTTGTGACGGGATCTTGTTATCACAGAACGGTGGTATGCTACTGAGAACTTAAGCCAAATACAGTCAATTAGCTAACAGAACGCCGCGAAGCACTGTACCTCACCCAATGGTATCCGATTCACCAAACACCGAAACACGCACTCTGACCGAGTCGAGTCAGACCTCTCCCGAGTGGCGACGCACCTACGCCATCGGCCTGTGCATGGGCATCGCCGACGCCCTCCCCGGGGTTTCAGGCGGCACCGTCGCCCTCATCGCCGGCATTTACGAACGCCTCATCACCGCCATCAGCAGCCTCTCTCTAACCCATTTTCACACGCTCCTTCAACCACATACGCAGCGCGAGGGGGTTTTCAACAGAATTCGTGCGCTCGCTGACGAGGTGGATGCCGGCTTCGTCCTCGTGCTCGGTGCGGGGATGGCCACCGCCATCGTCGTGGTGACTCGCCTCGTCCATCACGCAAGCGAGGCGTATCCTGCGCTCTTATACGGGTTCTTTTTCGGCCTCATCGCCGCCTCCGCACTCATCTTGCTTCGAACCCTTCGCATCCAAACACCAGTGCAGGCCGCTGCGGGTGGACTCGGATTTATCCTCGCCTTTATGCTGTCGGGGACGCCCGCGCTGTTGGGTGGTGGCGGGCTGGGAACGGTGTTCATCGCGGGAGCAGTCGCCGTGAGTGCGATGATACTCCCCGGCATCTCTGGGTCCTTGCTACTGGTGATACTGGGTCAGTACACGCGGATGGCGACCAGTCTGAGCGGGTTCATCGATGCACTAATTGCGGTCTTGTTGGGCGGGTCGCTTGCTCGTCTGACCGAACCCGGAGTTGAGGTCCTCGTGTTCGTGCTTGGTGGGTTCACTGGATTGGTGTCTGTCTCTCGATTGATTCGGTGGGCGTTGGCCGCCCATCGTCGAGGGACACTGGCGTTTCTCGTGATGATGGTCGTTGGGGCGCTCAGAGCACCGGTTGCGCGCGTGGCTGAGACGGTTGGCTTTTCGCCTGCGATCGGCGTAGTGTTCGTGGGGTCTGCTGTGGTCGGTGTCGGTATCGTTCTGGTGCTCGATTGGTACGTGGTCGACCTCGATTTCGACTCACTCTAGCGTGATTTGTTGCTTGGGATAGGATTCTGGTCTGAAGTACCAGGCGAAGACTAATCGAGACCCAATTGAAGAGTTGTGATGACCTTTTCACCCATCTTTTTCTGTGGAGGGATACGCTCTAAATTCATCGCTTAGGCCCTACTCTGAGTGATTGTGGAGAGAGCGCCTTAGTATCACGATGTCAATTCAAATCGTTGCTAAAGGCTCAGAGTGGACGCCCACAGCTTGACGTCCTTATGTCCTTTATCGCTATAGTCGGTGCCACAATCGGGTTCCACTACCCTTATTTTTGAAGCAAATACGTCGAACTGACGATTTCCACAGATACCCATACAAGTGAATAGCAATGTGTGACACCGGAAAAGTCGGGGTGAATACCGCTCAAACTGATTATACTATCAATCCCAACACGTGCTTTCCAGAAAATATTTGTTGGCTGCTTTATGATTCTTTGTACCTATGAATCGGCGTACTCTCCTCGGCACTGCCGCAGGAATTCCAGCCATCGCAGGCTGTCTCTCGCTAGTCGATTCATCAGACGTGAAAGCCCACAAACGACTCGAAGTGACAAACAGGACAAAGAACACTGCGACCATTACGATTACAATTTCCGAGGCCAATTCAGCTCAAGATGGTGCCGTTTTTGAGGCAGAAAACACACTTGACCCCGGCCAAGTTGAAGTGTTTGATACTGATCTCTTGATAGACGAGACCTATGCGATTTCTGCATCCACAACTGGTGGTCTCGATGGGTCTGAAGAACTCACGATGTGTGACTGTATTCTTGTCATGACCATCTATGAGGGTAACATCGATATCGGCTTCGCGGCGTACTGAGTATGCGTAAACGTTCCGATTATTTGAGTTTCTAACCCAAAGTAGCGCGGTAGTCCTTGAAAAATTGTTCGTCAGCTCATCAAGAACCAAGAGTTTTGGTTGCCCACAAGGCATGGATTACTCGACTGGCTGCTATCCTATTCGGTCTGCTCAGGTAGAGAAAGACGGTGAACTCTCGTCCCAAATGGACATGTGGCGCATTCGTCCGCTCACGATACTGGTGAAAGCAGTTCCATGAATCGCTGTCGACTGGCTCATTCATACGATCGACAGGCTTCCTGAACGTTAGATACAGACGATACACGAGCCGATAGGTGAATCCGCGCTGATCGCTGAATCAGTAGCTATTGAATGTGGTGTTTGTATCGAAGACACTCAGGCGAGTACTCCCCACAGCACGAGACCCGCACCGGTAATAAGAAAGAACACCCCGAGTACACGGTAGGAGTACTCACCTTCTTCAGTCAGTCCATCGCCTTCTGGATGAAACGGCCAGTGACGTCTCCGAAAGGCGGTTTGGGGGGTTGCATAGAATGTCCAGCCAACCCACAGCGCAAATATCCCCACCACAAGTGACAGATAGGAAACCATACACTGTGTTTCAACTACAGCGAGAAATACGTTCCTTTGAAAACAGGGACTGTTCGAAGTGGTCAATCCACACTCTGTCTCGAACGATTCGACTGGGTCAACCGTGCTGACTCGCCCCTGACCAGCGTGCATATTATGCAGCATGACCGCTGTTGCCTCCCTGACTGCTGTCAGACGGCACGCACGGAACCTACAGGGTGTCGTGGCAAGCAATCGTTGTTTGTTCTAGGTGTCGGATGCGAACTGCGTGGTGTCTGGATGAGTGTCCCCGTTATTTTACTGAGTTTACTAGCTTCCAAAGGACGCCAATTACGCCAGTGACGACACTCACCATCGACCCATAGTGCACTACGTCCGAGAATGAATCCACACACTCGACAACGCCTCCAGTCTCATTTTCAGCCATTTGTTGGCAGTTTCGTATATCCTGCTGGTTCCACACGCCGACAAAAAGACCTCCAGCAATTAAGAGCAGAAACAGCACTAGCCAGCCGTTACGCAGAAACACGTCAAATGACATACTAGTAGTGGACCCAACCAAGAAAAGTACGTTTCGGTAATCAAGGGTTCTATCCGTCGCACCGAATCGGGGAAGCGATCTGTGACTAATACACACATCGATTCACTGGAACCGAGCTACGTGAGCTAGCGCCGACGGCGGCTCTCACAGAAAGACGAGATTATTCCTTTGAAGATTCGAGTCCGTACTCTCGTACATCGTATTCCCCATCCCAATCTCACTCGCTTTCGCGAGCGATAGGCTGTCCGTTACTAATAGGTCACCGCCATATACCGTATAAAAACCCGACACCATTCTATTAAACCTTAATGTTAAATCACCGCAAAACATTCATGCTTCATTACCAATAATAGAGCATGAATCAGCAAGAAAGTCGAAAAGAAGGAGTGCTTCTCATCTTTCTCATTGTTCTGGGTGCGGTGGACATCACAGTCAACCTAATTGCCTCGCAGAGAATTGCTGGTTCGTTTATTACCCAACTGCTCGTAGTAGGACTACTCGCGCTCGCAATAGAAGTACTCTATCGCCATGGGAGAGGAGCGTGGACCATTTTGGCAGCCAGTTTACTTGGTATCGGTGCCGTGAGTGATGCGTTAGTGACCTTCATTGGAGTCCCTGGTCTAGTAGAGTTTGTCCCCAAGCTACTGTGGAGTCTCGGCTTGCTGATTACACTGCATTCACGACGAGGAGGAACTGCTCCAGTGAAGATTGCTGACGCATCATAGCCACGAACTTTTCCGAAGGTGCGTACGGTATCACTCACACCCGCCGTCGCGAGCGATAGGCTGTCCGTTACTAATAGTCTTGGCCGGCTTACATGACGAGTGGCTCGGCCCAGACACTCCCGCACGAACCCGAAGACGCTCCGCTGGGCGTTGCTCGCCACGGCGATATTTACAGCGGTCGGTGGGCTTGCCGCCGCTGCTCTGACGAGGACACCGATTTTCACTATCTTCTACGGCGGCTTCGGCCTTCCAACCCGCGAGTTTCCCCTGCTTGCTGGACTCGCCGCGGGACTCGTCGGCGGAACCAGCTGGTGGCTGCTCTTTGAGCGACCCGGGCACTTGACCCGCGAGCGCGGCGGCCTCGTCGGGCTGATAACCGGCGTGCTGGTCCACCCCGTCGCCTGGGTGTTCATCCTCGCCCTTGACGCCATCCGAACGGGAGTCTGGGACGCGGAAGGCAATCTCCTGATATACCAGGTATTCATCATCTGGGGGCTGGGCCTAGTCGGCGGGTTCACCGTGATCATGGGTGTGTTCGCGAGCCTCCTCGTCCTCGTCGCACGCGAGCGACTGAGCAAGGACGTCGTTACCGGACGGAGCCTGCTCGTCGTCGGACTTGGCGCGGTTGTCGGAGGCTGGATCGCAGTCACGGTCATCGTGATTCTCGGTTCGCTCTTTCTGGTGGTGGTCGGCGGTGGGTTGCTGGCTGCGGGCGTCACCGTCGTGGCGCTTCGGCGACTCCCCGTGGTCAGAACGTTTCTCGGGTGGTGTTATCGGGTCGATCCCGAGGAGTCGGTGCAGGTGGGGGCTTCGTTTCGGCGGCGGCACGCCGTGGTTCTCAGTGTCGGCGTGATTGGATTCCTTCTGGGAGCGCTGGGGTATGCGTCGCTGGTGGTGACGTTCTGTAGCGAGGTGCTCGTGGAGATAACCCAGCAACCGATGGGGGCGCTGTACGTCTGTCGGTGGGAGTCCCGGTTCACGTTTTATCCGGTGTTTTTCGTCCTGACGAGTACATCCGTCCTGCTGGTGCTGAACCGCGTGGCCACTGGGTTTGCCCCCCGGCAGTCGATTCGTCGCGCCGTAGTCGAATGGGTTGTCTTTTTCGCGTTAGTATCGGCCAGTTACACTGTCGCGTTCGTGGTTCTGGGGCTGTAGATTCCGATTAAAGCAAGATTTACACGTCTGGGATTCAGCAAGTCGGGCACGTTTTCAGTCGTACCCATCCTATTTTGTAGGTTCAGGTTTCGACAAGGGGAATGTTCGTATTGTTGGGCCGTTTAGATGTCAGTATGGAACGTCGTCTGGTGGTGAAATCGATTGGGGTGGGTCTCACGCTCTCAGCGGGGTGTATCTCTTCTGCCACACCCGGCACCTCCAACCAGAACCCCACAGAAAAGCGTGTCAGCGTGGCCGGCGTTGCTGCCGTGCCCTCGGAGACAGGTGTGGAGTTTTCGATCGCGGTTGAACGAGCGGAAATCACCGCGCAAGCCCCCGCGCGCCTCAAGACAGTGATGACGAACGTGGGAGAGAGCGAGGTCAGCATTCAGCTGCCGTACTACAAAGGGGCGAGTTCGTGGGCGGGAGCGCCAGGCCTTCTCTTGTATTCATTTTCAGCACCAGACAGTCCTTCACCCAATTACTCTCCAGAGTGTTTTACACGACCAGAACTCGGCGAGCAAACGGGAGAGTTGGCGTGGACGACTGAAGAAACGCCGACACAGACGCTTGCCCCGGGTGAAACGTACACCGACCAACTCATCGTGGTGGATGACTGGACAGCACAGGGGTGTTTCCCTGTCGGAACCTATCGGTTCAAGTCACAGCATACAATTCGTGGTGAACACTTCACGTGGGGATTCACGCTCCAGGTTTCAGAACTGGATCGGTAATTCTCCACGCCTATTGAAAGCGGGTGGATTCACAGCTCACTCGTACAGGATGGTTCGGGAGGTCTCCGAGAGAAACACTCGAGGAAGATTCCAGAGTGACGATATTACTGATCGATTCCATCAACATTAATTCTGAGTTGCACTTCAAACTCTTTGTCATCAAATTTCACTCGATCACGAGCCGTGTACGTTCCCTTCGGATAGCCAGCCAGAGAGGGCGCAAACGTGAGAATGGCGTACTCCTCACAGAGGCGATCCCCTGCCGTGACCTTCCACAGTTTCCCAACTTCGATTTGTAGCGCTGACAGACCCATTGGCCAGCTCTTCCCGATTGGCTGGTCTGGAATCACATGCTGTTCGTCGTTCAACCGAGGCGGGAAGATCATCACTCGTTTCGTCTCGTCGTCGTTCCACGCGGAATAGCGATTGAACGGAGCGGTATAGCCGTAGTACAGCGTCGTGGGGGTATCTCCGAGGTATGTCAAGCAGACCGTGACGAGCGGTGGACTCGTTGCTGTGGGGGCGCTCGACGCTTCGACGGTGAGTTCGAGGGCGTCTGTCGGCGGGTAAATCTCCGTCGAATACGTTATCATACAATCAGTTCGCGCCCAGCCAATAGGGTTGTTTCGCCCGTTACACCACTAAGTGCTCAACTGGCCATTCTTCGGTCCGAAAGCCTGAGTGCAGCCGCTGAGTCACCGGAAAACCCATAGAGTAGGCAGTCAACTAACATGAAATGGTCTCTGGGTGGCTGAGGGGTGGTGCTCTCATCCTTGGGATAGCCTGCCTCGTCTTTGCCGGAACCGGCGTGTACGGGCTGGCAACAGCGCCACCCGCCGGGGCGAGCTATGCAATAGCAACGGTCGAACCAGTTGAGGACACACCTCCTACGACGAAGGTCATCACGTACAGTCAGCTCCCACCAGCTGCACAGGCATCGTTTGACGGCGCTCAACAGGATGGGACGGTGGTCGCAGTCTATGAATCAGAAGACCCGGAGGCGGTTCGGAGCATCCTTGCCCATCGCTACGTGCAAAAGGATGGGAGGTACTTCGAGTATTCAGTCATCCACGGCGACAACACGTACCCCCGGAGTCACACCGTGCTTGTCCTCACCCTCTCCGGGCTATCTGGACTGGTGCTGGTCAGCTACGGGCTCGAGAAACGGGATGGGGATTGATACATTGAATTGATTGGGTAGGGAAGGGGGTTGGGGTCTTTCAATTCTATCAACCGATTCCCGGTTCACTTCGTTTTCCGTCAGCATGGCCACCGATATCTACTCTCTTCCTGCGTTATTGAGAGCACTGTTCAACTCGTAGAGTTCCC
Organism: Haladaptatus sp. QDMS2; assembly: GCF_029338295.1. Lineage (NCBI taxonomy): Archaea > Methanobacteriati > Methanobacteriota > Halobacteria > Halobacteriales > Haladaptataceae > Haladaptatus > Haladaptatus sp. QDMS2. Next base: position 1,548,711 of record NZ_CP119791.1, on the reverse strand, counting down.
GAACGACGTTACTGTTGGCGACTCGGTACCGGCGGGGAGACGTGTTCGGGACCTCCTCGATGAGTTCGACTTCAAGGAGGAGGTCGGTGTAGTTACCGACGGTCTGGCGCGTGACGCCAGCGTGCTCCGCGAATTCAGTTTTGTTGAACTCGCGGTTCGGCGGCAGATCAAGCAGCGCGTCTACGAGGATCGGAATGGCGTCGTGCTGCGTCAGGTAGAGCCACCCACTCGGATGCTCCTTCCGGAGTTCCTTTTTCTGACCGCGGTCGCCGTCCACGTGCTCAATGCTCATACAGGGGTTCAGACTCTGCGTGTGTATAAGAGTTTCCACTACTGTTAACGACCATTAACAGCCTTTATGTGGAAGTGACTTCATGCTTCGATTATGGATAAGCCGTCGGTGAAATGTGCCCTCTTGGCGACGATGATAGCGAAACACAAGTGGGGCACACCGATTACGGAGGAGGCGCTCCTCAATCTCTCGGCAATCAATGGCGACTATCCGACTGCACGTGAGGTCTACGCCGACCTCCGAAGTGAGCCCTACATCACCTACCGCGGGAAACGCGGCATTGAACTTGACAAGAGCCACTTCGACAAACTCGCTGATGTCCTCTACTACGAGTGCGGATGGGAATCTTGGGAGATTGCCAGTCGGCTCAAACACTACGAGGGAATCCAAAACCACGACTGGGCGTAAAAAGGGGAAACGTATATTATCAAATTGACACATTTATTGGTGTATGGTCTCCGTTCACTCTCGTCGATCCCTTCTCAAGCTCGGTGTAGCAGTCGGTATCGGTGGGTTTGCCGGCTGTACGTCGATGTTTGAGAAACCCCCTGAGCTTCGAATCCGTAACCTGACTTCCGAGAAACGATCGATCACCGTCCAACTCACCAGCGCGATAACCGGGAACACGTACATTGACGATGAATTCCGCATTCCACCAGGCGGCCCGCATATCACCGCCAAAGAAGTGTTCCCGTCAACTGGAGACTACGACATCTGCGCTGCCACGGACGGCATCTCCGAGCAGTGTGAAACCTGGATTGTCGAACAAGACAACCCCGAATATCACATTACTCTGAACCCATCCTCTGAGGAGGCAGACCTCCACTTCACAATGGGTCGATTCGACCAAGAATAGTGTTCGTCACACGCACGTCGAAACGAGTACGTGACCCCGTAATTGATTTCGCCCCCGCTCACGTTCAGTGATCGACACGCGCTCTATACAGCACAGCCTCGAAAAATCAGCAGCGGGTGGGGGTCACAATCAACCCAACACGCCAGCAGACAGTCTACGCACTGATTCGTTGCTCACGCCGACGTCCCGTGGTGAGACTTGGCGTTTGCCGTGTCGGAGTCGATGGGAAACGTAATCGAGAGATCGATCGCCTCGGCCCCATCGCGAAGAATCGGACGCTTGCTGTTTCCCGCTGTCGTGAATTCGATAACACCGAGCGCTTCGAGTTCTTTGAGGTTCCGGTGGACCTCTTTGTAATCGCGATTGACGAGTCGAGCCGTCTCTCGGATACTTTTCGGGCGCTCACTGGCGATGACATCCAGAAGCTGGAGGTTCAACCGACGCATGAGTCGTTCGACGTCGTCGAGATCCTCAAAATTGAGGATGAACGCTGCCTCCTGTTCGTCGAACGCTTTTCCAGCTTCCGCCCGACGGAGTCGCTCGTGAGCGGCTCGCTGATTATTCTCGCGCTGTCCATATGTGATTTTGAGTGTGTTCGTGGTCATGGGAGGTCCTGGATTTCCTTTAAGAACCGGTCACGGAGTGTTATCATTCCGGGGAACTCGATTTCTTCGATGCCGCCGGGCGTGTGGCGTTCGTGGCGCCCGGGTGTCTGGTTCTCGTTGTCGTAGCGGAGAATGACGCCCTGGCCATCGAGAAACCCGTAGTGAAGGGCGTGTCGGTACCCGCTGGGATACTGTGGGTCGTCAGTTCGGTAGATTTTCCGGCGAATGACCGTGTTGCTCGTCCTGTCTTCGGTGTTCTCGATGACCTGGAACGTCATTCCTCACTCTATGGTATGAACCCCATCAAAATAAGACTATGGGAAACACCCCATCAAAGATGAGCAGGTATTCTAAAGTTCTGTGACCGACGTGCGCTCTGAATTCAGCACGACCTCGGAAACCGACCTAGTCACTGCCAGAAGCGGCGTACGAGAGGCAGAGGGTATGTTCATCGAAGGTGAACTCTGTAGCTATTCTTTCAACCAGCCTCTTAGCGAGTGATTCGTCAGTGGCGAGTGCGGTGTCGCGCAATTGTCCGAGAACCCGTGATTCTCACCCAGATCCCCCCTGTGAACACCACCAAACACACCCTCTCTTGAACCATCCTTTAAGTATCACTGTCCTGAAAACTAGAATAGAGGACACCCATGCGACTCGACCCCTACCCCACCCGCGACGACGGCATGCGCGTCTGGCTCAGCAAAGAGGAGATGCAACAGCTCATCAACGAAGCTGACGGCCCCCAACAGAAGATTGCATTCTTGCTCGGCGGTCGGTGTGGACTCCGGCGGAGCGAAATCACGCAGGTCTGCCCGAAGGACTTCGTCACTGGCCCGACCGGGAAGCACGTCCGTATCTGGGAAGACTACGCCAAGCGCGAGCACTACCGCGAACCGCCTGTTCCCGACAATCTGTACAGCATCGTCGAGACCTTCGCGTGGAATCGCGACGACGATGCTCCTGTGGTTGATGTGCCCGACAAGTACGTCTACCGTTGGGTGCGACGCGCCGCCGACCGGTTACAGGTGCAAACTGGCGACGAAGGCTGGCAGTTCGTCGGTCCACATGATTTACGCCGAACATGGGGGACGCATCTCCTCGAGCAGGGAGTGCTCCCGAGCGTAGTCATGGCGTTCGGTGGCTGGGATGATTGGGATACCTTTCGGCGGCACTATCTCGGTGAGTTCTCACCTGAGGCGATTCGGCGTGAGTGTGCGAAAGTTGATTTCCTTGGTGGTGAGCCGGAAGTAGACCGCCTGCAGGTCGGGACGATGCCACAGCCGCGAACGCAGTATCGTCAGTGACTTCCAGAGAATGGTACTTGATTCCTGAATGTATTAGCATCCAGATATTCAACGAGTGGATATGAAATTCGACCTTCCACGAACGGCAGGAATTCTGGTCGCAATCATCATCCTTGGTGTCGGCGGCTTGGCTGCAAGCGGCGTCATGACCTTCCAGACGGTTCTTATGATGGTGCTCCCGTCGATGGTGGTCTTTGGGGCAGTTGCATTCTGGCTCGGGATGAAGTACGGCGAGCAGCGCCCACTCCTGTAATACGACAGCCAGTCAACTTCGCCCAACGGGTCGGTACACGACAGCGAACTCGGAATCGGTAGGCTCACCCGTCAGTGCTGCCTTCATCGCGCGTCGGGTCAAACATATAGAGGCAAGAATGAAACTGAGGATGGGTGGACCATCCTCATGCGGGAACACTCAATTAGGGCTTAGGTGGGTTAGCAGCCTTCCACAATCCCCTTACGCACCTGCCTTGAATGGTGTCGTGTGGAAGACTACATTTTATTCTTATATTTGCAATTTATAAAATTAATCTTCAATTTATAAATGAGATAAAGATGGGCAGTTTCACAAACTGTTGTAACCAGTATTAGGAAAGTTGGGGTCGGGAAAAACGGGATGGCCTACTGGGCTCCCGTTGAGGGGGATTCGTGGGGGAATCGCCCAGGTGAACGCAGACCGCTGGGGGAATACAAACGGGTGTTTGTGGGCCCTGCGTCGAACTACTAATGGACGCAACAACACATAAAACTGTCTATATAATAGATTATAATTATGTATGGTTTATTAGGATTTAACACCACTCATTGTCTGAACGTGTGGAAAACCCGGCCTTCAGGCGATGAGGACTCAGCAAAGTTGACTATCTATCATACTGTTCAATTAATAGTATAGTTTATCTTCACAGCACACCATTCTTCGTAAGTCGTGTGAGAACACGACAAGCCAAACGGGTGTGATGGTCCTTCGAACGCTTTCGAGAGTGGATAACAGCCCTCCTCACTCTCACAAACCACGAGGAATTCAATCTCGTCTCTTTCTCTCGTACGCGTGAGCAAAACGAAACATCCTCGCAAATGACTCTCACATGGTTTCATGAGATGAACCCCTCTGCCAGCGTACACGAGACTGTTGGCCTCATGCAACCCGCTCAGAAGTTCAGTCGCGAGTAGCTGACAGTGGTTCGGTGCTTCTGTAATCCTTCGTGCCAGAACGGGGAGAAAACGGGGCCTCTGTCAATGAGAGGGGGGTTGGGTGGGGTTGGCGTAGGAATAAACAGCGAACTCTGAAACTGAGTTCCACGTAACTACGCCATAATGTTCTATAACTTGTATTCAAATAATGTTTTTTGAACATGGTTATTAGTTTATTTATTGATATAATGAACCTCATGCCAGAATTAAATCCAGTTTCGTTAGTAAATCTCACGCGTTGAACTCTCTGTCATATCTGAGAAAGACCCTGACAATCGCCTGTAGCGTTCTTTTCACCAAGATGCAACCCGACCGCAGTTCGCAAGGAGACCATTCGATTGGAATGCCGATCGTCTGGTCACTCGGGAACACGGCAAAAACCTGCAGGCGTGTGTGACTGGGTGACCTATTTTTGAGGTAGTACAGGGCTTGTCTCCGCCCTCTCGAGGTTTTGGAGTGTCGGTGGCGTCAGTCGTCAGTCTTCGGTGTTCCGATACTGACGTTCCCATCGTTCACGAGCTTCGATCTCACGGCGCCCGCGTCGAGTAGCCGCATAGTAATTCGTCCGCCGGTCGAGCTCACCCTTCTCAACAAGGCCTTTCTCGACGAGCGTGTCGAGGTTCGGGTAGAGACGTCCGTGGTGAATCTCCTTCTCGTAGTACGGTTCGAGTTCTTCTTTGATAGCGAGCCCGTGAGGGTCTTCGCTCCCAGCAATGACATACAGCAGGTCGCGTTGGAACCCGGTCAAATCATGCATTGGTAAGCTGATGGTTCGCAGAGATTTAAATCTCTATTGGTCAACATATCGCCAATGGCAACAACACTACCTTTGAATCGTGTTGACTGCCGTTGCTCAACACGAAGTCTGGTTGTGGCACCGATCGTCAGACCGTGGTTAGTTTAGCAGCTGTCGAATTCTTTCCCATGCTAAAGGGCGAGATTTCCTTCTTGTGTGAAAATGGGGAAAATTGCTTGATACCTATGCACCGAATACGGCTTATTCGACCTCCCCCTCTCTAGGTAGCGATGAACAGCGAGGAGTTTCTTGGCCACCTCAAAGAGACGTGCGCCGACGCGATTGACACGTATCGGCGAGAATATCCAGAGGCTTCTCCGCTGTCCGAGTTCCATACCTACGACTCGCACAGCGCCCCAGCCAGCAAGCGCGATATCTGCACCTGTTTTGCGGAACTCACCGAGTTCTATGATGCGCTTTTCGAAGTGAATTCGACGCCGTTTCACCCTCTTTGGCGAGACCACCTCGTGTATGACTATTCGTGGCGGAAGCGAGTCGCACTCACAACGGGCAATCTCCCGGGGTCGTTAACGCTCGTGAGTATCGAGGGGCGGTACTCACGGAGTACAGGCTATATCGGCGTCAGTGGGGGACAGCTCCCCGCGCCGGTGGCGTACTCGTATCTCGCCTCGGAGCTGTGTCACGCCTACCAGCACCGCTTTGGGTCGCCGACGTGGGACCACCCGTATCTTCTCGAAGGCCTTGAGGTGGCTGCGTCGATTCGCGCACTGGAGCATCTTGCTCACGAATGGGACGATTCATCGCTGGCGCACGTTGCCGCTCGACAGCGGGTAATTGTCCTCTTACAGGGGGTACTCGCACACGGTACCCGCCAGGGTGGCATCACGCAGAAAGCTGTGCGCCAACTCGGTGTCACAAAGCGCGAACTGGTTGGCCTTCGAGCCACGCTTCCATGGCGGGTGCTTGGACGATTCCGGCCTCGGTATCGGTGGAGTAGTATCGCGTTCTTTCCCGAGTATCACCTGTTCGGCTCACTCCTTCTCGTGAGTGAGACGATGGACGTGTCTGAGACGTACGCGCGAGCGTTCCATGGCGAACATCCATGGGGGGAATTTATCAACGACTTTCAGTCGACCACGCCAGGCTGGGTTTGGCGGCGGTATCACCCGGCTAACGACGCCTGTCACCACCAGAGAACGCGCTCGTAGAGGTTTTGATCGTCGGGTCTGACACGGTGTTGTGTGGTGGTCGGTGTCCTTAACCAACATCTGTCTGTATTCATTCGTTCTGTTGGTTAATTCTTGAGTACTCATCCTCCCTGCGTCTACATTCGGCCCGCCCCGCTCGCCGCTTTCCGCCCTCCGCTTGCTCGCGGTTCACTCCGTTCGCCGCTCGCGTCGAGGCGCTCCCTACGGTCGCGCCTCGCTTCGCTCGCGACCGACCATTCCGGGCTGCGGTTCGCTTCTCACGTCGCTCACCGTTCCGGGCTAAAGTGCATGTGCCTTCGACGCCAGCAGGTACCCGCGAGGGATTGTGCTCCAGTTGGTGCTCACCCCCCACGCGTACTCTGCTGGCCGCTCGCTCCGGGCGGGTCGCTGTCGCACTCACTGCACTCGTGCGACAAGCCCTGCCTCGCTGCGCTTGGCAGGACGACGCGCGGTGCTGATTCTTTAGTCTCATGTGAACGCGCTCTCGCTCACGCCCATAGGGGCGCTCGCGAAGGCGCGAGCGAGAGCGCGTAGACGTATCTGTCGGTCGGTGTCGTTGAGAAATCCGCGATGTAATGGCATCGCGGTGTCGGGCGCGTGAGCGCCTTCAGGTGTCGTAACACCAATGTCGAGTACCAACGCGAGCGAAAAGACGGTTTCGGAGGAACAGACAACAACCACCAATCAGTGCGGTCGTGAACTCACAATCGAGCGAGAGCCTGCAGGACGGTCGAAGTGTCCGGAGTGTGATGGTCGAGTGGTGACCCAAGACGAGGAGTCGTTCTGTACTGATTGCGGGCTGGTCGTCGCAGCTGAGTGGGTCGACCTAAGCCCGACGCTGGTCGATCTGGGAATGATTGGTAATGCGTTGCAGAGCATCGAGACGGTGGATCCGCTGCGGACGGACAAGGGCCTACACACGAAGATTACGAAGAGTACTGACGGATACGGGAATCCGCTCAGTAACAAGCAGTGGAGGAAGTTCCAGCGTCTTCGGAAGTGGCACAGGCGCTACCAGTTTGGAGACGAGCGCAAGCGAACGAAACGGCTCAATGAGGGGCTGCGTGACGTCGAGATGATCGGCGGCAATCTGAGGCTTCCCGACCACGTGGTCAAGACGGCAGCGAAGTACCTGCGACGCGCCTCGGAGGCACGATTAGCCGGCGGGCGGATGGCATGGGAGGCACTCGCCGGCGGTGCCGTACTCATTGCAACACGTGAATCAAGGGTTGATCGTAACGAGATTGACGTCGGAGTGGCAACCTACACGAAGGCGCCTCACGAGCGAGTGTGTGCCGCGGCACGGAAGATTCGGTGCGAACTCGGAGTTGACACAGTCCCTGCCACTCGGCCGAACGCCGTGATGGTGGTCATGGACGCGCTTGATGAGGATGCACTCTCGGGGAGTGCAGCCGTGCGGACGTGGCGGCTGGCGAAGTATCTCATGCACCTCGGCGACCAAAAACCGGTTGGGCCGGGGACGTCGCGGCTCACTATCGCGGCGGCGGCACTCTATGGCGCAGATCGGTTGACGCCTCACAAACATCTCACCCAGGGACAGGTTGCGGAGGCGGCCAGTAGGGTCGTGCAGACGTCGAAAAGTCGGATCAGTCGGTACAGTTGCGAGCTCGTTGACGCCTTCGAGGCCCGACATGGAGGCAACGACCCGGGTATCGTCCTGGAGCAAGAGCCGGACACCTTGCACTGAGCGAAACCTCTCTCGTTTTTTCTTGTGACCGCCGCCCAACGGACACCCACCTCCCCACCCTCCGCTCCCGACGCCAGAGGCGTCGGCAGCCACAACCTCGCGACCCCTACTGAAAGGGACTATCGGAGTGATCCACAGTTTTGCCCGAATCCTCTCTTGTGGTTGGGAGATACAGCGTGCGAGATACAGAGACTCTAATCAACACGAGCACGTAGTACTCAGTATGGTCCCGTTCGTGTCTCGACGGCAGCTCCTCCAGGCGATCGGTGGGGGTGGCGTCGTTGGTCTTGCAGGCTGTCTCGCACGAATACCCGTCTCATTCCCTCTATCGGGACCACTCGTCCGAATGGTCGCGGCGGACTTCAACCCACCCCGGCTCGTCATCAAGCCCACTGAGACCGTGACCTGGTGGAACCAGAGCATCTACGACCACACCGTCACCGCCTACGAGAAGCGAATCCCCGAGGGGGCAGCGTACTTCAGTAGTGGCGGCTTTGAGTCCGAGGAACAGGCACGCAATGATGGTGATGCGAAGCTCATCAGTGACGGAGGGCTGTATCGACACACGTTTGAAGTGCCTGGCCACTATCACTATTTCTGCATCCCCCACGAGACGTGGGACACGATGGCCGGGACGATAATCGTAACCACTCCGGACGGTGAAATTCCGGAGCCTCCGGAGGTCGTCATTCCAGACACCGACCACGTCGTTCAGATGGGGCCGCATTCATATTTCCCCGAAGAGCTGACGATTCAGACAGGCGAGAGTGTTGGCTGGGTGAACGGGACGGGCATTGCCCACTCTGTCACGGCGAGTAGCATCCCGGACGGGGCGGCCTACTTCGCAAGCGGTGGCTTCGTGTCAGAAACCGCTGCTCGTCGGGATTGGGGTGGCCCACGCGAAGGCGACGTCCTTCCCAGCGCCCCGTTCACGCACACCTTCGAGACCGTGGGCGAGTACGAGTATTACTGCATCCTCCACGACCTCTGGATGCGGGGGACGATAACGGTCCGATCGGCGTAGTGCCAGCACCGGGTACGAGCCCGATACCCACGCAGTCTTTCCGACGATCGAGAGAGGAACTGGACGAATCTATTGCTGCATATGCGCTCTATATCTTGCACGGCACTTCTGACAGCGTTGGGGTAGATTTCAGAGATCGTGCTGAATGTAGCGCACGTATCTTGCAAAATCGGGGTCTGTACCAGATATATTTCACGAACTAGTCTCTCATTAGTTACTGTCCTCGAAATGCCGAAATGTTATCTCTCACTGATGTGAACGTGCTGATAGATGCCCTCCTCCAACCGCCGTGAATTTCTCGGCATCGGTTGCAGCGCAATGGTGACTCTCACAGGGTGCTTGAATCAGAGAACCGATTCATCTACGTATTCTGTGTTCTTGGTAATCAGCAACGAGAGTGATACGGACGAGACGATTTCTGTTAGCCTTGCCGATCTCAGTGGAGAGTCAACTCCTGAGCCACTTGTGAATCGTGAGTTTACGGTTGAGGCAGGTGGTTCACGAAATGAGACGCTGTTCGAGTACCGTTCAGGAGTCTTCGAGATCACCGTGTCCCTCGGAGGTAAAGAAACAGTGCAGAAGGCGCATGTTGGGACTCAGCATCTTGATATCGAAGTTCGAATTGATACGGATAGAAACCTTTCGACGGAATTGACACAGCATTAATTCTCTAAGTTCGGAGTAGTCTCTCCGATTATACCACTTGAAGAACAAACACACGAGTGTTCACTCTACGACTTTTGGTGATAGACTCTTCCTCTCTATCTTGCACGGCAATTCTGACAGCGTTGGGGTAGATTTCAGAGATCATGCTGAATGTAGCGCGCGTGTCAGTACAGGTGACCATCGGCGTTGAGGGGGGCCCATCCACACCGCCAGTCTGGCGAAGGATATCTTAGAAGCTCTCCCGGCGGAGATAGCGTTCAGATTCTCGGCGCTACGGTTCTCGCGTGACGACAAGTCCAGTCTACGCCTCAAGTAGTCCTCGACCCCGAGGTAGAAGCCCTGATAGTGAAATCAGTATACATACTTATTTGGATTCCTACCGTTAGAAAAGGGGTGAGCTCACCACTAGAAGACATCCGGTTCCTCGCCGATTCGCAGAATCGGGTAACTGCGATGGCGGAACTCGCAGCGGGTCCCAGAACGAGGTTGGAGCTCCGAGACGCGACCAGTGCCTCGAAGGCGACAATCAGCCGACTCCTGGGAGCTTTCGAGAACCGCGGATGGGTGGCACGGAGGGGAGAGCAGTATCACCTGACGGAGCTCGGAGCCTACGTCTCAACCGCACTCGGAGAGTTTCACGGTCGTATGGAGACGGCGAAAAACCTCCAGGGGCTGAACAGCGCGCTCCCACTCGAACGACTCGGACTCGAAATCGATGACTTGACCGGGGCCACGGTCACCTCACCGACCGCCTCGAACCCGCTGGCTGCGATGGTACGACTCCGGGAACTGGAACTTGGTTCGTTCAAATCTCTCGGCCTCGCCTCACTGTTCCCCGAGCCCTGTATCGACGCCAGACATGCCGCGGTGGTCGGTGACTCGCAGCGCTTCGAGGTGGTCGTCTCGCCAACCGTCGTCGAGGCGGCACTCTCGTCGAATTGCAGCCACAAGTTCATGGAACTGGTCGACGCCGACCGATGTGAAGTCCACCTTTACCACGGTAGCATCGAGCCTCTCGCATCCGTCAACGACGGGACAGCCTGCCTTGTGGTGAGAGACAAGAAGACCGACGCCATCTCGCTCGTTGAGACGCCGAATCCGACGATAGTCGGGATCGTGTCGGATGCGTTCGAGGAGTACAGAAGCCAGGCCACGCTCCTCACCACCGACAGCATCCGACGGATCTTCGAGGACGACGCTCCGGTGGCCTGAGCGTTCCGTTGCACGCCGTGCAACGCGAACAGGGGGCGTCTTGTTTCCACGGAATGCCTACATGACCGTCGGGGAACATCAGTATGATCTGGTAAGGCACAATGAATCCTGACAATTCAATAGTGGACGGGGACGCGCTCGGCTCGTTCCGACAACAGTTCAATGGAGAGATAATCCAGCCCGGCGACGAGAAGTACGACAGCGCTCGTCGGGTCTGGAACGGGATGATAGACAAACACCCGGCGCTCATCGCTCGCTGTACCGGGGTTGCGGACATCATCACCGCGATAACCTACGCCCACGAACACGACATGCTGACGGCAGTCCGCGGTGGTGGTCACAACGTCGCGGGGTTGGCGGTGTGTGACGACGGGCTCGTCATCGACCTCTCGGAACTGCGCAGCGTCCACGTCGACCCCGAGAACCGAACGGCCCGCGTCGAGGCGGGTGCCATCTGGGGCGACGTCGACCGGGAGACCCAGGCGTTTGGGCTCATCGCACCGGGTGGCGTCGTCTCGGAGACAGGGGTCGCGGGACTGACCCTCGGTGGAGGATACGGTCACACGCGACGGAAGTACGGACTGACCTCGGACAGCGTCCGGTCCATTGACCTCGTCACCGCCGCCGGAGAGTTCCTCACGGCCAGTCCCACCGAGCATGAGGACCTGTTCTGGGCGCTCCGGGGTGGTGGAGGGAACTTCGGCGTCGTCACTGCCTTCGAATTTGACCTGTACGAACTCGGACCCGAGGTGATGACCGTCGGGACGATGTATCCGCTTGAGGAAGCACCCGCACTCATGCGACAGTGGCGGGATGTCGTAGCAGACGCAGCCGACGAGATATCGAGCAGTGCGGCTCTCTGGCGGATTCCGGATCACACGGTGTTCCCGGAGCCGCTTCGTGGCAAACCGGTGTTTATCCCCTCGTCCGTGTACGCTGGCCCTGTCGAGGAAGGGGCGAAGGCGATGCAGCCGCTACGAGAGCTCGGAACACCAATCGTGGACCCGAGTGGCCCGGAGTCCTATCTGGAACTACAAAGGAAGTTCGACCCGTTCTTCCCAGCAGGCGACCGCTACTACTGGAAGTCCCGGTTTATGGGCGATCTGAGCGGTGAAGCGATTGATACGATGGTCGAGTACATGACGAAGTGTCCGTCCCCTCGCACCCTCGTGACGGTTCGAGCGCTCGGTGGACAGATTGCCCGCGTCGACCCGACTGAGACTGCGTTCACAGACCGTGACTCGCCGTTCATGATCAGCATCGATTCGACGTGGACAGACCCGGAGGAGGACGACGTGAACGTCGAATGGACTCGCAAGCTGTGGGACGCGATGGCGCCACACGCCACCGAACGGATCTATTTCAACTTCGCCATGAACGAGGAGGGCGAAGACGTCGCACGAGCTACCTTCGGTGAGAACTACGAGCGTCTGGTCGAGGTCAAGAGCAGATACGACCCGGAGAACCGGTTCCGCGTCAACCAGAACATCTTACCCACGGTGTGACCAGAGTCATGAAACTCGAACCATTAGCAAACGGCGATACGGCCACAGAAAGGGAATCGTCGCTAGACGTCATGGGTGGCCCGAAGTAGCCGAACGAGCCATTTCCCGAGGCAGTGTGGTGCTGCCGAATACATCCTCTAAATCTTGCATCTTGAGGTCAATTAGACACCAATCTGTACTGAAATAACTGGCTCTGTTGAAATCCTATTCGTTCGACATCACCGTCGCTGAAACAGCCATTCGGTAGGTGTGCATGTGCATCACTAGAATGCCTCGCGGTTCGCCTTCTCTAACGGGTCCACCTGTTACCGGCACGAGTCCTTACTGTGGTGTGACGCACCGTCGCAACGGATAGAGTGGACAACCAAGTGAATCCCGAGTTATCGGCTAGTGGGCAGCGAATTCGTTAAGCATCTCAACCTTCCGCTCAGTCGTCGTGTCGCTGCTGGTATGGCCTGCATCTTCAACGATAATCAGCTCCGAATCGGGCCACCGACGGTGCAACTCCCACGCCGTATCGAGTGGGGCGGCCAAATCAAGGCGACCGTGAATCAATACACCCGGGATACCAGCTAACCGGTCAGCGTTTCGGAGGAGAATACCGTCTTCCAGCCACGCCTCGTGAGCGAAATAGTGGGCGGCGATGCGGACGAACGAGTGTTTCCTGCCCCTCTCCCGTCCACTATAGATCTCGGTGGTTCCGTTGGGTTCCTCAGAGATAACTGTATCCTCCCATGCACACCAAGCGTCCGCCGCCCGTCGTCGCTCAAGCTACGCGCTTTATCTACCGTTCAGAGCGCCTTGTCGATGGTATGAGTGGGACAGCCAACAGCGAGTTCACGGAACTGCTTCACCAGCGCCGTGAGCGGATGAATGCGCCATATTTCCGTTTGAGACGGGAGTTTACTGTCTCGCTTTGACTGCGTCACGCGGGATGCGTGCGCGTCGATCGGGGCAGGATTGTGGCCCCGGAATTGTTTGTTTAAGCAAATGCTTAAGTATAGTGGACGCGATAGTTTAGAAGATGCTTAAGCATCCTGACGTTGACCTGGACGCGGTCTTTGCTGCACTCTCCCACCCCACCCGACGCTCGCTCATCGAGCAACTCTCGGAGGGTGAGAAAAGCGTAAGCGAGCTAGCCGAACCCCACGACGTCAGCTTGCCAGCAATCAGCCAGCACCTGCGTGTGTTGGAAGACGCTGGGCTGCTCGAGCAGACCCGCGACGGCCGAGTGCGCCGGTGCGCACTCCAGGGCAAACCCCTGTCCGAAGCCTTCTCCTGGATCGTTCAATACCGAATCTTCTGGGAGGACACGCTGGAGGCCATCGCGCAAGAAGTTGAAGAAGGCGATCAGCCATGAACGACCAAACTAACGAACCGGAGACTGGAAGCATCGAAGTGAGCCGCGTGATCAAGGCACCGGCCGAGCGCATCTACAAGGCGTTCCTGGATGCAGACGCGCTGGCAAAGTTCTCACCGCCAGCAGGCTACACCGCGAGGTACGACCACGCCGACGGCGAGGTCGGCGGCACGTACCGCGGGACGTTCACCTCGCTCGACAAGAACGACGAGCACAGCTTCAGTGGCGAGTACATCGAGCTGGTGCCCAACGAGCGCATCGTCCAGACGGACCGCTTCGAGACGGATGCCCCCGAGATGCAAAGCCAGATGACCGTGACCATCACCCTCGAAGAAGTTGCGGATGGAACCAAGGTAACCGTCCGTCAGGAAGGCATTCCAAAGCCAATCCCCGAAGAGGATGCCGCTGTGGGCTGGGGCATGAGCCTGGAGAACCTGGCCCGACTGGTAGAGTACCCGGAGGCCGAGTAAATTAGTCATCGCCACCCAAGCCGAGGACCCCACGCCGCAGTGATGATACGGACCGACAGTCCGCCCACCCATTTCAAGAACCGGCAGTTTATCACCATCCTGTGTACCTACGCACACTCTACGTACCACGGCTTCGCACTGACTTTCCCGTGAAACCTACCGACTATGCCACGGGTTCTATGACACCCTCGCTACCATTACTATCACGCTTTCGTTGAGATAGAACGAGCGCTGGTTTGTCGTTCCCAGGAGGGGCGGAGGGAGTCACAGATGTCACCAACCCCATCGGTTACGCTCGACGTTGAGACAGCAGCTGCCTTTCGCGACTGGTTGTTCGAGACAGGCGTCGAGAACCACGCCAAGCCACAGATCGCGAATCCACTCGCTGAACTCGCCGCTGCAATCGATAGCGAACTCCACGACAACACGGAATACGTCGAAATCAGCGCATCAACGGCAGTCTTCCCATCGACTGACCACGTTACAGTTGTCGATGACGACGGTTCACCACCGCATCAGGAATCAGAAGAACCAACATGGCCAGTTGACACTGTTTCCGTCGACGACGCCGACAGCGACCCCTGCCGACGATACGACGACCTCCCCGACGACGCGTGGTACAGTCGGCTTGACCAGTATAACGCTGCCAAGGACAAGACGCCGTCAGTTCTTGGTCAATCGACATCGTTGACAACACCTCCCCACACACAGGGGGAAGCCGACCGAATCTCAGTTCGATACCTCACGTCCTACGAGTGTTCGGTGTGTGGAAGCATCCGAGAATTAGAAACCTCGTTACAGATGTGTGCGTTCGTCGACGACTGCGCAGCCTGTGGCACCATCAACGTCCGGTTTACTGCGATCGGAATCCCCGAGCCCATTCACAAATAATACACAGCTATTCGCCTCAGCTATCGTCCGGTCTAACCATCTCATCGATGAAGTCACGATACTCTTCGGCAACCCACTCACCCCGGCCCGTGAGCGTGTACTGCTTCCGTCGCTTATCGCTTTCCTTCGTTCGCTTATTGACCAACCCGGAGTCAACCATCCGATCGAGACTCGGATACAGCCGACCGTGATTGATGTCTTCAGGATAGAGTTCTTCAAGCGCGTCTTGAAAGTTCACTCCTTCTGCCGGCCCGAGCCGGTAGATCAACCAGAGGAGGTGGACCTGAAACGCGGTGAGGTCAGTCGGAAGATTATACGCTGAGAAATCAATCGAGTGGGTGTCCGTCGAATCATCAGCAGAGGACTCCGCCTCGTCCGACGAGTCTGACGTGGTCATACCTCGGTATTCACTACCGGCACGTGAACTACCCTACCCTACTCGCTCACGGCTGACGCCGTTCGCTCCTTGAGGGTAGGGCTTCCTGCTTCCACGACGCGCTTTGCAGATACAGGCGTATCCACAGGGAGCGCAGTCTCCACAGGCGTTGATTCGGAGTATCCCACTCCTACGTCTTCGAGGCCGCGAGAAAGGATGTTCCACGCCGCGTTCGCGTCCCTGTCCGCCTCAAACCCGCAGGCAGGACAGGAGTGTTCACGGACCCACAACGGCTTCTCCGTCGAGACGCCACAGGACGCGCACTCCTTGGTCGTCCCTCTCGGGTTGACCGCCACAAAGTGCGTCCCCTCTCGCTCGCATTTGTATTCGAGCAACGAGATGAACGTCCGCCATGCGGCAGACGCCGTGTTGCGGCTGTTCGACGGCGACTCCATCATCCCCTCGACGTTCAGGTCTTCGACTGCCACGAGGTCGTACTCCCGAGCGTAGTAGTTCGAGAGTTTGTGCAAGAAGTCGCGGCGCTTCCGACGGAGGTCTGCGTGACACTCAGCAACTTGCCGCCGTTGCTTCTCGTAGTTGTTCGACCCGTGTTGCTTCCGCGAGAGCTTCCGTTGCTCGCGCTCCAAGCGTTCACGCTCGTCGGAGAGGTCGAGCGACCCGACCGCCGTACCGTCCGTGTCGTGAGCGTACTTGAGAATCCCCACGTCGATACCGACGCACCGCTCGGGATTCGCAGGCGGTTCGGGCGGCTCACGGTCCATTTCGATGCCGAACGTGGCGAACCACTCGCCCGTCGGGTCTTTCTTGACCGTGACCTGCTTGAGTGTCGCGTCGTCGGGGATGGCGCGGTGAAGCCGAATTGGTATGTCCGCGAGTTTCGAGAGTGACAGCACAGTCTGACCGCCCTTCTTGTCGAGCTTGAAGCCAGACTGACTGTACGTGAAACTGCGGAACTCCCGTGGCGGCTTCCACGTGAGTTGACCGACGCCGTAGCCGTTCTGTTTGAGTCCCCCGAGTGATTTGACGTTCTGCTCGATTCGCATGACTGCTGTTTGTAGAACTGTTGAGTACACGTCAGAGAGGTCGCCCCACCAGTCTTTCAGGGACGGAATTTCATCACGGATGGACCGAACACGCTGGTTGAGAGTGCCTGCGTCCTCAGGGATTTGGTCGAAGCGGTAGAGCGCGTGATTGTAGAGTTGCCTACAAATGTCTCGGTGGCGGTCCAACTCCTCGCGGTGGGCGTCGGACGGCGTGAGACGGTACTTGTAGGCGTAGTACATTCTACTCGCGTTGGTCCTCTACGTACTGTTTCAGCACATCCAGCGACACCTGCCCCGTCGAGATGAGGCAGTACGAGTCGTTCCAGAACGAGTCGCCCCACAGTTCGGTCTTTAGTTCGTCCGCGTACTCGTTGCGGATACGGCGGGCAGTCGCGCCCTTGACCGTGTTGATGAACTTCACGAGGTCTGTGGTTGGCTTCGCTCGGAATAGGATGTGTACGTGGTCGTCCTCGCCGTCGAGGTTCGTCAGTTCGACACCGTAGTTGTCCGTGAACCCGCTGATGACCTCGTGTATGAATTGGGTTCGCTCCTCGGTTAGCACTCCGCGCCGATACTTCGTAGTGAGTATCAGGTGGTAGTGCAGCGAAAACGTCGAGTGCGCTCCCGAGTCGAGGTCGTATTCCATTGGGTTCGTTCAATACTATGCTACCCTACTGCAAACGAATTGCGACTGCGTGGGGCTGTGGGCCTGCCACCGAATCGTGTATGTGAACTGTGCGGCGTTGACGAGACGCGTCGCGTCTCGTTCGCACACGAGAGAAAAGCTCTCGTGAACGCTGTATCCCCTCCCTGCTCGCGCCTTCGGCGCTCGCTGAGGAAGGGGGCTTAGCGCCTCAATTCAGCTAAAATTCCACGTGGATAATCGAGTCGTCCTCACATTGCGCCTCGGTCACGCCACTTTGTGGGAATCATCACTGACCGCCACTGCAAAGGCAACCGATAGAATGCTTTCTTGCTATGCGGCGAAGGCTTATCCCTCACGTCGCCTTCCTTGGAGAGCAGAGATGGGCTTCTTCAAGCGAATCGGTAGGCAGGTTGAGCAGTTCAAGCAGACTGCGAAAGAGGTCGCTGAGGAGGACGCAGACTACCAGTGCCAAGCATGTGACGCACGATTTCACACCAAGCAGGATCAGTGCCCAAAGTGCGGCGCTCAGAAGGTTGTGCCAACGACAACCGAAGAGTGAGTTTTTGGCACCTCCGTATGTGATAGCGGCCTTCGCTCGTGAGCGACTCCGTCGGCATGAGCCTCTACACCAACTTCAGCAAGGGCGTTGAGTGGGTTGGGAGTTGGACCATGTTCTTTTGGGCGTGGTGGCTCGCGCTCGGCCCGATGATTGGGATTTTCATCGCACACATCTGTCGTGGCAGAACGATTCGCCAGGTTGTCTTCGTCGGAATCATCGGCACGTCCGCCACCTCGTTCCCGTGGTTCATCACCCTGGGTGGGTCAGCGTTGTGGGCGCAGACCACTGGGCGTGCAGATCTGCTCGGCGTGATGACAAGCCGACTACGCGCGATGTTGTTGGCGGCGTTCTAGGAGGGTCCACCGCCAAAGTAAGTGGACGATTTGGGTCGTTCGACTGTTCGCCTGAGCGATAGTACTAGCGGTTGCCGCTCTGTTCTCCGGGGATACAGCTAGAAGCCCTGCTCGACGAGGCTAACAATCACGGAATTAGGGCGGAAAATATGTTGGTCAATTTAACCCAAGCCGCCTTATTACTAATGAGTCAACAGAGCCCGGTGTTGTGTGGCTCTCTATTGTGGGGTTCACAGATTCTCAAGGTCCTCACACCTTCCACTTTCAAATAGTAGATTCCCATGCTTTTTCCGAATTCGAAAATATCCATATCTGTGGGTAAGAGTTAAGCAATATTAGGCTACAATATTCACGGAAGCGAAATTCTTGTACGAAGGGAATCACAATGCCCCATCGAAACAACTCCCATCGACTAGACGAAATCGACCGTCGAATCCTTCACGCCCTGATGCAGGATTCACGGAACACGAGCGCCACCTCCCTCGCCGAACAGCTGAGTGTCTCGGGGGCGACCGTCAGAAACCGGATTCACAAACTCGAAAACTCCGGCATCATCCGGGGGTACACAGCTCACCTGGATTTCGAACGGGCGGGCGGCAAGCTCACCAATCTCTACCTTTGCAATGTACCCGTTTCTGACCGGGAGGCTCTCGCGAACGAAGCCCGAATGGTCCCGGGCGTTATCAACGTTCGCGCGCTGATGACGGGTCGACGGAACCTTCACATTCTGGCCGTGGGAGAAGACACCACAGATCTTCGACGCGTTGCGCGCGCCCTCTCGGAACTCGATATAGAAATCGAAGACGAAGAACTCGTCGAAGACGAATTTATCGAACCCTACACCCCGTTCGTCCCAGAAATAACACCCTCACAACCCAAACCGAACGACTTCATTAGTCTGACCGGTGACTCGAACGTCGTCGAGGTCGCCGTCAAGCAGGACGCTTCTATCGCTGGCCTCTCCCTCGAAGAAGTCGGGCAACAGGGAATCCTCGACGAGGACACGCTGGTCATTGCCATCGAGCGCGACGACCGGGAACTCACCCCCCATGGTGCCACGGTAATTCGTCCCGATGACATCGTGACACTCCTCTCGCGGAACGGCGCGAGCCTGGACGACCTTGAGGCGTTCCAGGTGCCCCGCTCCGAACGCATCGGGTGACTATTTGCACACCCATGCACCTACTCAAAGCATTCCTCCGGCGCTTGTTCACCACTGAGACAATGGTTTGCGAGTGTCGGAACTGCGGCACGACCCTCGAAGAACAACTGTCCACATGTCCCGCGTGTGGGTCAGACGAAAGCGTCCGATACAACCTCGAGTAACTATCGAGACAATGAACCATTCTTTAACAGCGCACATTATCGTCCCCGTTGCCGATGAGAATGACGCACGTGACACTGCTGTCGCCTTAGCTCCGTACAATTTCGAGCGAATTACCGTTGTTCACGTCATTGAGAAGGGTGAGGGAGTTCCCGACAAAATTTCCGTCGAACAGGCAGAGCAGATTGCCGCTGAGGCGTACGCCGCGTTTCGGAAGATTTTCCCGACTGCTGAAACCGCGACCGCGTACCGTCGTGACGTAGTTGCGGGTATCCTCGACGTGGCCACCGGTCGGGATGCGAGCGCGATTCTCTTCAGACCGAGAGGTGGCGGGCGAATCGTCCAATTCCTCGCCGGTGACCGTTCTCTCAGGTTAATCACCGAGGCGGGTGTTCCCGTCATCTGCATCCCAGAGGAGGACTGAGGATGGAAAACAATCAGGAGCTCGCGAAGGACCTTGGGTTGCTCTCCGCGCTCACCATCGGTGTCGGAACGATGATTGGTGCAGGCATCTTCGTCCTGCCAGGCCAGGCCGCGGCTGCAGCGGGGCCAGCCGTTGCACTCTCGTTCGTCGTCGGCGGTGTCATCTCGCTGTTCACCGCGCTGTCGGCATCCGAACTTGGCACCGCAATGCCCAAAGCGGGCGGCAGTTACTACTATGTGAACCACGCGCTCGGGCCGCTGTTTGGCTCGATTGCGGGCTGGGGTAACTGGATGGGTCTCGCCTTCGCGAGCGCGTTCTATACGCTCGGATTTGGTGAATACCTCGCAACGTTCCTTCCGTTGCCTGCGCTGGCGCTCGGTCCCTTCGGACTCACCTCATTCCAGGTTGGTGCACTTCTCGCCGGACTGGCGTTCATCGCAATCAATTATATCGGCGCGAAGGAGACCGGTGGCATCCAGATTGTAATTGTCACGCTGTTGGTCGGCATCCTCACCCTCTTTTCGGTGCTTGGCTTCCTCCAGGCAGACCTCTCGACGCTCCAGCCGCTCTTCCCACCCGAAACCGGCGGTGCCACTGCGATTCTTCCAGCCACCGGACTGGTGTTCGTTTCCTTTCTCGGCTTCGCCAAAATCACGACCGTCGCTGAGGAATTGAAGAATCCCGGACGGAACCTCCCGCTGGCTGTCGTCGGAAGCGTCGTCATCGTGACGATCATGTACGCGATCATCATGGTCGTTCTGATGGGCGTCATCAACTGGCGTCAGCTTGCCCCGGAATTCACCACCACGCCAGTCCTCGACGTTGCGGAAGTCTCCTTCGGAGCGGTCGGACTCGCAAGTGTCGGCATCGGGCTGTTGACCTTCGCCGGACTGCTTGCGACAGCCTCTTCCGCGAACGCGTCAATCCTGGCGTCGTCGCGCATCAACTTCGCGATGGGGCGGGACAAGCTCATCAGCGCGAAGCTCAACGCCATCCACCCGAACTTCGCCACACCCTATCGCAGTATTGCGGTGACGGGCGGGCTCATCATTCTGTTCGTATTCGTCGGCGACGTGAAAACGCTCGCGAAGGCAGGAAGCGTCCTGCACCTCATCGTCTACGGGCTTCTCAACGTCGCGCTCATCGTGATGCGGGAGGCAAATACCCCGGAGTATCAGCCGGAATGGACCGTTCCCTTCTATCCCTTCGTCCCAATTCTCGGTGCCGTCACGTCATTCGGACTCATCGCGTTTATGGATCCAGTCGAGATCGGACTCGCGGCACTGTTCATCGGTGGGGGCACAATCTGGTATTTCGCCTACGCTCGTAGCAAGGTCGACAAACAGGGAATTCTCACCCAATACGTCCTCTCACGACAGGAGGCCATGCCGGACGCAGCGGTGTCGGCTGCTAGTAGCGTCCAGCCAGATGGCGGCCAGTTCAGAGTGCTGGTCCCGCTTGCGAACCCCGAACACGAGCAAGACCTCATCACCCTCGCCAGCGCACTCGCGAAGCAACGCGGCGGCACTGTGGATGCGGTCCACATCGTCACCGTGCCCGACCAAACGGCGCTTGCGGGTGCAGCAGCGCATATCGACGAACTCGATGCGACCTCCGCACGCCTCCTCGACCAGGCCAGGCGAGATGCGGAGACCTTCGGCGTTGAAGTGGAGACACACACGATCGTCTCCCACCGGTCGTTCGAAGAGATCTTCACGGCGGCTGAGACACACGAGGCGGACCTCGTTGTCATGGGCTGGGGTGATAACTCCCACGGCTCGCCAGGACGAGCCGAGAGCGCAATCGATGACTTCGCACACGACCTACCGTGTGATTTCCTCGTACTGAAAAATCGTGGCTTCGACCCAGAACGAGTGCTGGTCCCGACCGCCGGTGGGCCTGATTCGGACCTGAGCGCTACTATTGCCAACCTGCTTCAAGCAGAGTACGATTCCGAAATCGTCGTGCTGCACGTGGCCGAGGAAGGTAACCGTGAAGAGGGCAAGCGTTTCCTCACGGAGTGGGCGCAAGAGCACGATCTCGGAGACGCAAATCTCCGTATCGAGACGGGTGACGTAGAAACCGCTATCGAGGGCGTTGCTTCGGACTGTTCATTGCTGGTCATCGGGGCCACCGAACGTGGACTACTCTCCCGGTTAGTTCATGGGTCGTTGGTCATGGGTGTCGTCGACGACGTAGAGTGCTCGGTCCTCCTCGCAGAGAAAAAGCGTACACGGACGGTTCGTGAACGCCTGTTTGGTCGCTAACCGTCCATAATACTTTGAATTAGGAATTACACAAATATACACCGTCGTGACTCACAATACTGAATTTCCAGCGTCTACCTTGAGCGTGTCTTCGTTCAATTCGACATTAAGCCTTGAAGCCAAACTCCTGCGTCTAGGAAAACCGTAAAACGATACTGGGGAGACTGACTTCCTCCCACGACTGCAGTCGTGGGGTTCCCGTCACAGACGGGGTCCCACGGCGGAGAGGTTCCCCACTCGACGCATCGCGCGGTGGAGTTGTGGGCCGAGTCAGTACGGTCCCCGACCGAGATAGCGGGCTTCATCTACCCCCTCGGTGGGGTGCATATCCTTACCTCGGACTCGGTGGCACAACCTTCAAACTGCTCCAATATGGCTGTTTCGGCACCTGTCGGATGCATCCCACGACTGCAGTCGTGGGCTTTCTCCTCGAATCTCTGTAATATTATTTTGTTTCCACGGTACCGTCCCTCACATGTGTTCGTTTTGGTTGTCAGTTGGGGGCGGAAAGGCAGCTAAGCGCATTTTAACGAGCGATTCAAGGGTTTTTGACTGTTGATCTGCTTTCGTGAGCAGCATATGCCCAGTCGCCCGCTCCCGCCTACTTGACTGAGTATGTATTTTTAACTTGTTTCCGATGTCGCCTGAGGTACGGATTCGGAGGCGTATCACCGTTGCGTGCCAGAGCAGCTATCGACTGTGCTTCATTTTCGATAATGCTGTACAGTAACACTGTCCAGTATTACTGACCAGTAACAATTTTGCGTCTGACGGGTGTTTTTGTAGCAGTTCGACCATCACTCGCTAATGCTTACGTACACGGTGTATTCGGAAGCCGGCGGAGTGGGCAAGACCACGATTTCTGCGAATCTCGCGAAGGCGCACGCTCGGGCTGGCCAGGACGTGCTCGTCATCGACTTAGACCCACAGGAAGGGAGCCTTACCTACCTCCTCGACGTGGAAGCGGGGCGGAACGACGGCGGGTCTGACAACCTCGTTCGGCACATGATTGGGCGGCCGAGTGGAGCGTTCGAAGACCTTATCCGAACTGCGGAACCGGGCATCGACGTTCTCCCGAGTCACAACATGCTCGAACGACTGACCGAACTGTTGCTCCGCACTGCAGAAATCGAGGAGCAGACGAACCCAGACCCGGACTTCGAGTACCCCCGCTACGAACAGCTCCATCGCGTGCTCGCGGCGGCGCGAGTGCACGAGGAGTACGATGTGCTCATCGTTGACCCTCCAGCGACGACGGGCGACCACCTCTACAACGCGATTTACGCGACGCGGAACGTCGTCATCCCCCTCGAACTTTCGGGGAAGGGCCACCAAAGTGTCGAAGGTCTTCAGGACATCGTCGCGGGACTGGAAGCCGAACTGAATCTGGAGGTCGGCGTTCTCGCGGTGGTACCAAACGAAGTGAAAGACACCGCAGACCAGCGGGAGTACGAAGCCACGCTCTCGGAACTGGGGTTCTCCGTCCCGGTGTCGATTCGGGACCGCACCTCATTGTTCGAAGGATGCTGGAAACAGCAGGTCGATGCGTTCACCTACGTCGAAGAGTTCCGTGACCGCAAGCGGCAATACGAACTCGATACCCTCTCGCAGTTCGACGACCTCGCCGCCTTCGTCGCAGCGCAGGTTGGCAGCCCGATCGAATCTGAATCGGAGGTGTCGGCATGAAATCCGGAGCCGGGGACGACCCGTTCGAGGACATCTTCGATACCGAAGCCGACGAGAACACGTTGGATCCTGAAGCGCAATCGTCAGCAGGAGATTCCACCGAGATGCCGGATGAGGGCGACGGCCATTCCGCGGTGAAAAACGACTCGGGTCGCGAACAATCAGGCGGAGAATCGTCTGGTATTGACGAGCAATCAGCTGCGGATTCAGCAGACGATCCGGAAATTCCGTGGATTTTCCGCCGCGACAAGGTAAAATCAGACCGCGACAAGGTCCACCAACTGTTCGTCCGCCCGGAGACAGACCGAGCCTATCGGCGGTTCGAGAGCGATTTAGAGGAGGCGATGGACACCGACCTGAGCAGGCTCGACGTTCGGGAGGCTGCGTACCTCGTCGGGATGCAACATCCAGAACTCGTCGTCTCGGTTCTCGAATCCTGGGGTTACAACTACTTCGACTGAGCGCAAGTTGCCCGGAAACCGACGGACTGACACCTGGTTTCCGGTGAAAGTAGTGCGGATAGACATTCTATCACTAGTGAATTGTTGAGATGGGGTTCCGTGAAGGGGTCGTCATCTTGCGCACACCGGGTTTCCGGTGAAATCGGTGGCCGGTTGCTGGAGTATTCGACCCGACGCAGGCGAAGTTTCGTGACCGACTGACTTCTCGATGGTACAGATACCACAGACACCGGATTTCCGGTGAAATCGGCATGGTTCTCGGTCGATATAGGAGATGATAGCGCGCGCACACCAGGTTTCCGGTGAAACGGAGTGGGGGAGTGGATGAGTGTGGTTGGTCGGGGGGTAGAGGGTGGGATCAAAATACGATATCGAGTGGGACCGGGATACGTGTGGACTACCAATGGGGGGCGAATTGTGGAGTTGAATAAGATTGGCACGCGCACACCGGGTTTCCGGTGAAACGGAGTGGGGGAGTGGGTGCTAGGGGTACCGGCTCAGAAGGTGGTGGGCGAATAGGAATAGAAGGGCGAATAGGAATAGAATTCAGTTTGGCGGGGTTAGAGAGGGGTCAACTCGGTGGAATCAAGGAAAATCCAGTGCTGTGGAGTCAGGGAGGGTCCAGTGCAGTGGAATTACGGAGGGAAACTACTGGATTACGACTGGATGCTAGAGTAGGAGTAGACGCCGGAGTACGGGGTCGATACTCAATTGCGAGTCGTCACTTGATTTTGGGTCGATACGATTCTTTGATTCTTGGTTAGCCGCCGGATACCCTTACTCTGGAGGGTACACACCACATTTCCGGTGAACCTTTCTATGTAGTGACTGAAAAAATCAAGCCGCTTCCGGTGAAACCCGCTCGAACTCACTCGAATATTGAAATAAAAAATACTAAGTAGGGCTCTCGGGAAAAAGTTCATTAAGTCAGCAAAGTGAACCGGCTATTTGGTTGTTCAAATAGTCGGTCTTCGTTTCTCACTGTGCTCAGCATTCCTTCGTGGCATACTCTCCCAGTAGAGGTTCCCAGCAAATTTTCACAGTAGACTTTACCCGTATATCCTCTCGATATTCCTCTTGACGTTGTTCCTCCTCTCTCTCTCCCTCTTGATGTTTTTCCGGCTCCCTCTCTTGACGTTCTCCGCTGCCCCTCCAACAACAACCACCACTCAATCCACCATTTCACCGGAAACCCGGTGTGCGCGTCTTTTCACTAGAACCGGTTCGAGCTGAGAATCGAAACAGTCTACAGAACGCACGCGGCCAGTAGATTCGGGAAGAGAACCCGTAATTAGACAGTTTCCGGCCGAAGTCTGTCACGTCTCGCTGACGGAAAGAAAACGTAAAGCCATTTCACCGGAAACGGGGTGAGTACCACGAATGTCTGAGGCTGACGAACTCTTCACTCGGGAGGACCCCATCTTCGCGAACAAGGAACTTCTCGAGATAAATCATCTACCGGACGGCGGTCGAATCGTCGGGCGAGACGAGGAAATTGGACACCTCGCGAACGCCGTGAACCCAGCTATCTTCGGGCAAAGCCCGAGCAACGTCCTCATTTACGGGAAGACGGGCACTGGCAAATCGCTCTGTGCAAAGTACGTCTCCCGCCGGCTCATCGAAACGGCCGACGAGGAGGGCGTCACGGTCGCGATGGCGTACGTCGATTGCGCCCAGGATACGACCGAGACGCAGACGGTCCAAACCATCGCGACGGCGGTCAACGACGCAGCATCGACGAACATCAAGATTCCCGACAAGGGCATCTCGACGGCGACGTACTACAAACGCCTCTGGAAGATTCTCGACCAGCGTTACGACGTCGTCCTCGTCATCCTGGACGAAATCGACAAACTCGACAGCGACGGCATCCTCATGCAACTCTCCCGTGCGGGCGAGGCGGGCAAACTCCATCACTGCAAGGTCGGCGTCATCGGCATCAGCAACAAGATCAAGTACAAAGACCGGATGGACGAGCGTGTCCGCTCGTCGCTGTGCGAACGTGAGTACGTCTTCCCACCGTATGACGCGAACCAGCTGCGCGAAATCATGGCGGCCCGCTCCGATTCATTCAGAGACGACGTGTTAGAAGAGTCGGTCATCCCACGGGCCGCGGCTCTTGCCGCACGAGAACACGGCGATGCTCGCAAGGCCATCGACATCCTCCGGTACGCCGGGGAAATCGCCCAATCGACGGGTGCGAAAACTGTCAAAGAAGAATTCATCGTACAGGCACGCGAACGGGCGGAAACTGACCGTTTTCGCGAACTCATCCGCGGGTCTACCCCTCACTCTCGATTCGTCTTGCAGGCGCTCACCGTTCTCTCGCTCAACAACCCGAATCAGGACGGCTTTCGAACGACGCGCATCTACGATGTCTACAAGGAAATCTGCAGACAGGAGGGTTCTGACTACCTCTCACTGCGACGCGTCCGCGACCTCCTCAAGGAACACGCCTTCCTCGATATTATCGAACAGGCCCACCGCAGCGGGGGTAGCGCTGAGGGAAGCTACACGGAACACCAACTCCTCGAAGAACCCGCGGTCGTGAAGAAGGTTCTCGTCGAAACGACCGAGCAATAGCGGCCCTGCATTAGCGGCCCTGCATTAGCGGCCGTGCAAAAACGATCGAGCAATATCGAAACACCCGTCTCTTCAATCCTCGACTCTCGAATCCCCAACCCTCCAATCCTCGACCCCGAGGTACCCACCCCACCATCCTCCCATTTCACCGGAAATCCGGTGCGCGCGTCTCAACTCACTCCAACGATTCGCCGATTCGCTGGCCCACAGAAACCCCGTTCCAGAATGCGACGTGAACCCGCCCCTCGCCGACCACCCAGTCCCCGGCGAAATAGAGGCCCGCGTCCGCCACTTGCTGGACCACTCCTTCGTCGTCTCCGTCGGCCACGCTCGCATCCGGAAGCGCGTACCGCCAGCCCTGGGTGTCGACCCAGTCTGGTTCGGCGAGTCGGTCGTCGTCGAGCAACGTGGCGACCATGTTCGCAACGACCCTTCCGGCCTGTTCTTCCGGGTGGTCGTAGTGCTCGGTTGACCATTCGGGACTCATCTGGACGACGAGGAGACTCTCTCCTGCCGGGACGTGTCCCGTCTTACACTCCTCTCTCGAAAGCCAGCCAATCGGGTGGTTCCGGTCGGGATTGACCAGCGCGTAGTAGGGGCGGTCGAGTTCGAACGGGTAGTGAAGCATCACCGACCGGATGGTCCGATACGGTACTGCGTCGATTGTGGCGGCGAGGGCTCTCCGACGTTCGTCTACCCAGTGCGTGCGTCGCACGATGTCCGCCGTTTGCGGGGCGGGTGCGGTCAGTGCTACCGCATCGAACCTGCCAACGCCAGCGTCCGCCTCGTCGACCAGTTGCCAACCTCGCGCATCGCCGTCGTTCTCCCATTCGAGTCTGGTAATGCGGGTGCTCTTCTGGACGGTCGCGTCCGTCTCTGCCAGCACGCGCTTTGCGAACTGGGTGATGCCGGTCGCATAACTCCACTTGTGGGCCTCCTGGTCGTCACTCTCGTTGATTCGCCCGGCAGCGTCGTGGGTCCAGACCGGGCCGGCGATGTCCACGAGTCCGTCCGTCCCAAGCGATTCGAGCAGCGTCTCGGTCCGGTCGTCCGTGGGTTTGATATAGTTCGCACCGTGGTCGTAGTAACAGCCGTTTCGTCTGCGCGTTGCCGCGCGGCCACCGACCCCGCGACTCTTTTCGAACACTGTCACGTCGATGCTCGTCTCACGGAGGGCGTAGGCGACGCCACAACCGGCCGCGCCGGCACCGACTATCGCAAGCGAATGTGTCATAGCTGACACTCGGGGCGCGACGGGCAAAGTCTATGGCATCGTCTCGATTTCGAAGCGCAGCGTCCCTCGGTACGCAAGTTGATTCGACGCAGCCAATCACCCTCAGGGTTGATACTGCCGTCGCCCCAACGGCCACCCAGTGACCACCCCACGCCTCGACCGTCTCACAGTGTATCCCATCAAATCGCTCGACGGAATCGACTGCGAGGCGGCCACGCTCGTCGAAAACGGTGGCCTCGAACACGACCGACAGTACGCCATCGTAGACGAAGCGGGCCACTTCGTAAACGGGAAGCGCACCGCGTCGATTCACCGCCTTCGCCTCTCGATGGACCTCGAAACAAACCGGGCGACGATACGCCGTCACGGGTCTGACCAGACCACCGCTCGGGCCGCAGTAAACGCGGTAACCGGCCACCTGGACGACCATCGCGACCGGTTCGAGTCTTGGCTCTCTGCATACTTCGAGCGACCCGTCGCCCTCGAAAAACAGGCCGCGGGTGGCTTTCCAGACGACACCGAAGCGTCGGGTCCGACCGTTATCTCCACGGAGACGCTTTTTTCCATTGCCTCGTGGTACGACCTTCCGGTCGAGAACGTCCGGCGGCGATTCCGCGCCAATCTCGAACTCGGGTCGTGTCCCGCCTTCTGGGAGGACCACCTCTACGGCCCGCCGGGATCTGAATGCCCCTTCGAGATTGGGGACGTGGCGTTCGCCGGGACGAACCCCTGCCAACGGTGCGTCGTGCCCACCCGCGACCCGGACACGGGTGAGTCGACCCCCGACTTTCGAAAGACGTTCGTCAACAGGCGGGAAGCCTCCCTGCCGGACTGGGCGAACCGTGAGCAGTTCGACCACTTCTTTCGGGTGATGGTGAACACGACGGTTCCTGAAACCGAGTGGGGCAAGCAACTCTCCGCCGGCGATACAGTGTCTCTCTAATCAGGCTGCCATTCTCGAAACGAATTGGACAAACGCCGGTCAAAAACCGACCGTTCGTAGCGTACTGAATGCAGAAATTTCCGCTCGAACCGCCACAGTCATACGTGGTTCTTCCTAACCTCGGGTATCACGATGCCGGACGAGTTCCTGCACAAACTGTTCGACCAGGAGCGTCTGCGCGCGGCGATTGGTGCTGACGCCCTCCCCGGATGGGCAGTCGCTCACTACGTGGGGTTTCGCGAATCGATGCTCGAACCACGTGACGGCGAACCGTTTCCGTGTTACTTCGGCGTCGAATCCGAGCGGAATGGCGACGCACTGTACACGTTCTGTGAATCGATGACTGACGAGGGGGCGCTCTCAGACCTCGCGGACACGCTCTTCGAGTACGTCCAGGTGTTCGAGGACTTCGGCGAGCGAACCTCACTTGTTATCTTCTTCAAGCCGCCGGATGTACCCCTGACGGAAGCCGAATACCGCCAGCGCTTCTGGGGGATTCTTCAGTATCTGCATGACCACGACCCGGAACCGTGGCCCTACGACATGCCGACGGACCCGACGGACCCATACTGGGAGTTCTGCTTCGCCGGCGAACCGATGTTTCCCACCGCGAGAGCACCGTTTTACGAACAGCGACGGAGTCGGTACACGGCACACGGCCTCGAAATCACCGCCCAACCCCGCGCAATCTTCGCTGGTATCACAGGGGACACGGCGGCTGGAAAGGAAGCACGACGCGTGATTCGAGAGCGAATCGAGGCGTACGACGGGATGTGTCCGCACGCTGACCTCGGTGACTGGGGCGATTCGCACACGCGAGAGTGGAAACAGTATCTCCTGCCGGAGCAAACCGACGATACACTGAGTACCTGTCCGCTCCAAATCACGGCATTGCGATGACGCCGCCAGCCAGCACCCCGCAGGACCACCCGCCGCTGACCCGGGAAACCGCGTTTCTGACCATCGATGTACAGGAGGGGTTCTCCGACTCCCGATGGGGAACTCGAAACAATCCCGACTTTGAGACGAACCTCGATGCCCTCCTTTCTGCCTGGCGAGAGGCGGCCCTCCCGCTTTTCCACGTTCAGCACCATTCGACCGAACCGGACTCCCCGCTCAGGTCGGACCATCCGGGGAGTGCCCCGAAAGCGGGCCTGATCAACGAGGGCGAACCCGTCATTACAAAGCAGGTGAACAGCGCGTTCATCGGTACGAATCTCGAGGAACTGCTCCACGAACAGGGTATCTCGACGCTCATTCTGACGGGGCTGACGACGGACCACTGCGTCTCGACGACGGCCCGGATGGCCGAGAATCTCGGCTTTTCGGTGTACGTCGTCGCGGATGCCACGGCCGCGTTCGACAGAACGGGCCACGACGGGACGCACTACGAACCGGAGGTGGTTCACGACTTGGCGCTCGCGCAACTGAACGGGGAGTTCGCCACCATCATCGACACGGCACCCCTCCTCGCTGCGCTTTCCGAGGCGTAGAAACTGATCCGCACGCGGTGATTCCCACACCGGATTTCCGGTGAAAATGGCTAGAGGATGAGACTCAGCACGATGCCGAGTACAATGAGCACGAACGTGAGGATGACGACCAGTCTGAAGAAGCGGTCTGCACCTTGCATACATCTCTCTTCGCAGGCGGGGAGTATATATGCTCGCCAACTGAGTAATCCGGACCGACGACACCTCGGCTGCTGGCGGCCTGCAGACCCAGGCGTCGCCCGCCTTTTTCATTAAGCCTGTGAGTTCTCTCCGTTGCGTGTCCCGGAATCTCACGTCGGTGGAAGGTCCGCACCTTCAGCCTGACGAACTGCTCGCTGCTACCGCCGCGGCATATCTCACCGGAACGTGTAGGGATATGGTATATCATAGCGTATGTACAAAGCGCAGAACCGGTGTAGCGCTCCACCTACCCGGTGTTTTCGAAGGGGACGCGTCGGTCTCGCTTTGGTGCCATACCAGACGGTCGACCGTCGCAACCGAACCCCCTTCCTGCATTTTCTCGGGCGAGTACGAGCCTTCGTCGGCCGCTCGCCGCACATCGTCCTTCGTCACCGTATTGGCAACCAAACTCCTTCACGCAAATATTACCAATGCTCATCTATACATTCGTTTAATTAATCACAGTATTATCAGACAAAAGTGAAATCTTTTTCACGTAACTTGCATTATTGTCTATCATGAACTGGCGAGAACGGTCTCCATCCGAAACACGATTCGAGACGCTTTCGGTCACCTGTGGCGAGAAAGCGAAAACTGGCCCCGACGCTGTCGGTGACGTGACGGTCCCGATTCACCTCTCTTCTACCTTTGCCGTCGAGGGAATCGACCCCGAGGCTGACCTGCTCTCGCTCGACCCGGACGCGAACGAGTACGTCTACTCGCGGCTCTCGAATCCGACGCGAAACGCGGTCGAAAAGCGCCTCGCCGCGCTCGAAGGCGGCGACGTGGCCTTCGCGTTCGCCTCTGGGACTGCAGCCATCGCTACCGTCGCCATGGCGACGCTCACCCCCGGCGACCACGTCGTCGCCTTCGACGACCTCTACGGCGGGACCAAGGCCATGTTTACCCTGCTATTGCCAGAACGCCTTGGCGTGGACGTGACCTTCGTGGACGCCCGCGACCCCGAGAACGTCCGCGACGCGATGCAGGAGAATACGCGCCTCGTCTGGATGGAATCGCCCACCAACCCCCTGCTCCACCTCTGTGACGTGGCGGCAATCGCGGACATCGCGCACGAACACGGCGCGCTGCTCGGCGTGGACAACACGTTCCTCTCGCCGTACTTCCAGCAACCGCTCGCCCTCGGCGCAGACGTCGTCGTCCACAGCACGACCAAGTACTTGAACGGACACTCAGATTCGATGGGCGGCGTCGCCATCACCAACGACCCCGACCTCACCACCCAACTCACGTTTCTCCAGCAAATCGGCCTCGGGAACATGCTCTCC
The DNA here is from genome assembly GCF_029338295.1 of Haladaptatus sp. QDMS2. Taxonomy (NCBI): domain Archaea; kingdom Methanobacteriati; phylum Methanobacteriota; class Halobacteria; order Halobacteriales; family Haladaptataceae; genus Haladaptatus; species Haladaptatus sp. QDMS2. The sequence continues at coordinate 1,516,783 of NZ_CP119791.1, read as the reverse complement.
CCGTTCGATTCGTACCTCCTGCTCCGGGGTATCAAGACCCTGCCAATGCGAATGCGCCAACACGCAGAAAACGCACAGGCCGTCGCCCAATTCCTCGAAACCCACGAACTCGTCGAACGCGTCTACTTCCCCGGCCTCAACAGCCACCCACAGGCCGACCTCGCCCACCGCCAGATGTCCGGGCCCGGTGGCGTGGTCACCGCCGTGTTCAAAGGCGACCTCGAAACCGTAGAGCAGTTCGTCGCCGAACTCGACGAGTTCACCTTCGCGGTTAGTCTCGGTGGCGTCGAGTCGCTCGTCGAGCACCCGGCGACGCTCACGCACTCAGAGCTCACACCGGAAGAGCGCGAGAACCTCGGCATCACCGACACACTCTTGCGATTCTCCGTCGGCGTCGAACACGAAGCCGACCTGCTCGCGGACCTCGAATCCGCACTCGACGCCGTCCGTGACCGCGTGGTCACGACCGCCGACTGAACCTCTGAACGGTCAGTAGTTCACCCATCAGTACTCCCCGAGCGCGACGGCAACCATCTCGATTGGCGTCATCGGTTCGCTGGTCGCTCCTTCTCGGTCACCGAGTTGGGTGCGACAGGACGCGCCGGGAGCGACTACCTGGTCGCCAGAACTCTCGTCCACTTGGTCGAACAATAGGTTCCCGATTGCCTTGCTCATCGAGAAATGTTCTGCCTCGTAGCCGAAACTCCCGGCCATCCCACAGCACCCCGAATCGAGCGGGTCCACGTCGTAACCCGCTCGCCGCAGCACGCCCACAGCGTGATGGTCCTTCTTCGTGGCTTTCTGGTGACAGTGGCCGTGGTAGGTGAGCGAGGCGTTGCCTCCACCGAAGGTGATGTTCTCGTCGAGGCGGAACCCGTCGAGGTACTCACAGACGCCGTAGGTGTTCGCCGCGACCGTCTCTACGTCTTCCCCAGAGAGCAAGTCGAGGTAATCGGACTGGAACATGACGGCGTCGGAGGGTTCGACGAGCACCACGTCCCAGCCGTCTTCGACCTGCGGGGCGAGTGCCTCGACGTTCTGCGCCGCGATGTTTCGCGATTTGCCGAGGAACCCCTTCGAGTGGGCAGGCCGGCCGCTGTCGGTCTGTTCTGCGAGACGGACGTGCACCCCTGCGGCTTCGAGCACGCGAATCGCTGCCTTCCCCGCTTCGGGGTGGCTGTAGTTCGTGTACGTGTCCGGGAACAGCACCACCTTTCTCTCCGCTTGCGCCTCGCTCACCTGCGACCCCCGCGCCCGATACCACTTGCGCAGCGTCTCGCGGTGGAACTCGGGGAGGGTCCGGTCCTTCGCGATGCCGAGCGTCCCTTCGAGAACGGCTCGTGCACCAGGAATCTTCGTCCCGAAATTCGAGACGGGCGCGAACAGGCTCCCGAGCGCGGAGAGCCGGTCGATGTTGGCGAACAGTTTGTCGCGCAGGCTCGACCCCTCTTTCTGGTGGTGGGCGTGCTGAATCTCGGCTTTCATCTTCGCCATGTCCACCTCCGAGGGGCAGTCGCGGGCACAGCCCTTACAGCCGATACAGAGGTCGAGAACCTCGTGCTGGAACTCGTCTGCGAACAGTTCGTCCTCCGAGAGGTCTCCGCTCATCGCCTGGCGGAGCATGTTCGCCCGTCCGCGGGTTGAGAGGCCCTCCTCGTTGGCCGCGCGATAGGTCGGGCACATCACGCCGCCGGTGGTCTCCTGGTGACCGCGACACCCGCCACATCCGTGACAGAGTTCGGCCATGCCCTGGAAACCGTTGTCGTTCTCCCAGTTGAGCGACGGCGAGAAGCCGGCATCGAACTCGTAGTCGGGGCCGTAGCGCAGGTTCTCGGTCATCTTCACGTCGCCACAGACCTGCCCCGGGTTCAACAGCCAGTCGGGGTCGAAGGCCGTCTTCAGGTCACGAAACGCCTGCCAGAGCGTCTCGCCGTAGAGTTTCTCGTTCCACTGCGTGCGCGCCCGGCCGTCGCCGTGTTCGCCCGAAACCGACCCGCCGAACTCGACCACGAGGTCGGTCACGTCGTCGGCGATGGACTCCATCATCTCGATGTCGGCTTCGTCTTTGAGACTCACGAGTGGACGGACGTGGAGTACGCCCGGCCCGGCGTGGGCGTAGAAACTCGCGAACGTGCCGTGGGCTTCGAGAATCTGCTGGAACCCTTCGACGTACTCGGGGAGGTGTTCCGGCGGCACCGCCGCGTCTTCGATGAACGAGATGTGCTTCTCGTCCGAGGTACGCGACATCAGAATAGGCTGACCCGCCTTCCGGAGTTTCCAGAGGTCGGCCTGTTCTTTTTTCGTGTGAGCCTCTACGGAGTCGAAGGCGTGGCCTGCCCCCTCGACCCGGTCTTCGATGAGGCGAGTCACCTGCTCTCTGCCGTGGTCGTCGTCTGCTGCGTAGAATTCGACGAGTAAAATCGCCTGGGTTCCCTCGGGGACGAGCTCGGCGACGGCTTCGAACTCGGCGGTCTGACTCGCCAGGTCGAGCAACACGTCGTCTACGAGTTCCACGGCCGCGGCGTCGTGGTCCACGATGGGAGCCACGTCGTGCATCGCGTCGATGATATCGCGGTAGGCGAGCAGTGCCATCGCCTTCGCCTCGGGGACGTCCACGAGCGAAATCTTTGCTTCGGTGATGAGCGCGAGCGTCCCCTCGCTTCCAGCCAGTAGACGGGCCAGGTTCACCGACCCAGACTCGGCCTCTTCGACGAGCGAATCCAGGTTGTACCCGGAGACGTTGCGCTTCAGGTCGGGATACCGCGCCTCTACCTCCTCGCTCAGGTCGTCGACGATGTGCAGCACTTCGGCGTAGATGCGACTCTCCAGGTCGTCGCCGCCTGCTCCCTCGCGCAGTTCGTCGAGAGTCACCTCGCCGAAGGTCGTGACCGTCCCGTCAGCGAGGACGACTTCACACTCCTCGACGTACGCCTCTGTCAGGCCGTATTTGAGCGAGTGCGACCCCGTCGAGTTGTTCCCGATGGCTCCGCCGATGACGCTGCGGTCACCTGCGGCCGGGTCGGGGGCGAACTTCAGTCCGTGGGGAGCGAGGGCCTCGTTGAGCACGGACAGCGTGATGCCGGGCAGGACGCGCGCCGTCTTCGCGTTCGGGTCGATGTCGAGCAGACCGTCCATGTAGCGAGTGAAATCGAGGACGACGGCCTCGTTTACGGCCTGCCCGGCGAGACTCGTCCCGCCGCCGCGGGGGAGGACGGGAATCTTTCGGTCGGCACAGTACTCCATGACCGTCTCCACGTCGTCGGTCGATTCGGGCAAGACGACGCCGATTGGCGTCACCTCGTAGGAACTCGCGTCGGTGGCGTATTGCTGTCGCGAGTAGGAATCGAACCGCACGTCGCCCGCCACGCGCGGCTCTAAGTCTTTCACGACGGCAGGGCGGTCGACGCTGTCGTCGGTGTAATCGTAGTTCGCACGGCGGTCTGTCGCCGGATTGTGGGTAGGTGCGTCGCTCATGTTAGACGATGTGTCGGGTGTCGTAGGAACCGAGAACGGTCACATAGCCGTGTTTCACCGTCGACCGCACGTCCTGGATGGCCTCCTTGGCGCGAGTTTCGTACATCCCGGCCTCGAAATCGAGGTGGAACAGGTAGTCGCCGAGGCGGTTGCCGCTCGGACGGGATTCGATGCGAGAGAGGTTGATGTCGCGGTCGGCGAACGCTTCGAGGATGTCGAGCAAGAGGCCCGGATAGTTGGCGTTCGGGTGGACGACGACCGTCGATTTACCGCCGGCGGTGGTGCGCTCTTCTGGCGGCGCAATGACGAGAAAGCGCGTCTCGTTCGACGAACGGTCCTGAATGTCCTCTGCGAGCAGGGTGAGTCCGTCGCCTGCGGTGTCGGGGTGGCCGATGCCGGCGACGGTGGGGTCTTCGCGGGCCAGGTCGACCCCGCGTGCGGTGCTCGCGACGGCCTCCAGTTTCGCGTCCGGGTAGTGTTCGGTGAGGTAACCACGACACTGGGCGAGAGCCTGTGAGTGACTTGCGACCGTCTCGAACTCGGGAGACTGGGCAAGTAGCGCGTGACGGATGGGCGTGACCAGTTCCGCAACGACGGCGAGGTCGTTCGAGGCGAGCGCGTCGAGACTCTCGGTGACGCTCCCCTCGATGCTGTTCTCGATTGGAATGACTCCGCGGCGGTACTCGCCTGCGACGACGGCCTCGACGATGGCCGTCATCGACTCGCGAAAGTCCACCTCGTCTGCGACCGCTTTGGCCGCCCGGTGTGAGTACGTCCCAGCGGGACCCAGGGTGACTGCTTTCATATGACTCACTTCACTGAGAGGAACACAAGTAGTCATCGGTGGATGCGACCCATGCCGGTGGTTGCCGGGGGGCGTATCCGCCCCGGCCTCCTCGCTTGGCGACGGCCCTTGCACTTACCCGTCCGGCGACCCAAATCGAGCGTGTATCATGTCCGAGTCCACCGACGACGAGGCCGCTCGTATCGAACTCACGCAGGACGCGTGGCACGAGGGGGAACAGGGGTACTTCACTGACTGCCCGGCCTGCGGTGCGCCCGCGACGCTCGCCACCATCGTGGATTACGGGACGTGCAGCAACGGCCTTCCGGAGGACCACCAGGTCACGGAGGTTGGAATGGACACAGACGAACTCGATTGCGATGCGGACCTCACGCTCGAACTGGCGTGGGAGTCGTCGTAAAAACGAACTGGCGTGGGAATCGACGGAAGAACTCGATTCACTCGGTGAGCAACTGTTTCTGTCCTTCGGCGCGGATGGTCGCGGCCGCTTCGGCCGCCGTCTCCGCGTCCACGTAGTTCCCGAGGGCTTCGAGCGCCCGGGCCTGCTCTTCGAAGACGGTCGCCGTGCGATAGCCGAGCGTAATCGCCTTCTCGAAACATTCGGCTGCGTCCTCCCAGAGCGCCCGTTCGGTGTAGAAAAAGCCGAGGTTGAACCACGCCTGCGGCAGTCGCGAGTCGAGTTCGACGGCCCGCTCTGCGTGTTCGAGTGGCTCTGAGGAGTTGCCGTCTTCCCAGAGGGCAAAGGCGAGGTTCATCTCCGCAAGCGCGGCGAACTCGTTATGGTCGTGGATGCGAAGCGCCTCTCTGAACGCACCGATGGCCTCGTCGAACTCCTCTATCTGCGAGTGGGCGACGCCCTTGTTCACCCAGGCCTCCTGGGCGACGATCGAATCCTCGTCAGCGAGTCGGGCTGCACGTTCGAAGGCGTCTGCCGCCTCCGGATGGAAACCAAACTGGAAGTAGGTGAGTCCGAGGTCGATGAGCTCCTGTGGCGTGATGTCGTCACGCTTCACGTTCCAATCATCTAGAAGGTCAGCGAGGGCGTAGTCGTCCACCGGGTCTACCTTCGTCGGGTCTTCTCGGAGTTCCGGCGGGTCCAGTGTGAACCCCTCGTACGGGTCGCCGAACCCGCGACTGTCCGAATAGCGGTGTTTACGATTCGAGGCCACGAGAGACGAACTACGCGCCGCGGAGGCTTAGCCGTGGCGCTCGGTGTGCGTATTTACCACACGGGACCTTTTTTAAGCACTCTTAGCAAACTATTTGCTGACTGTTGCAACATGAATTAATGTATGCCTGGAAATGCAAGCCGCCGAACCTTCCTGCACGGAACCGGAATCGCCCTCGCCGGGTCGCTGGTCGCCCGAACCGCTGCTGCAGACGAGGACGTCGAAGGCGAAAAGGACGAAGACGACGAACGAGAAGACGAACTCGAGATGGATTCCCCGTCGCTCATCGCCCACCGTGGATTCGCCGGGATGTACCCCGAGAACACCGTCGGCGCCGTCCGTAACGCCACGCGCGGCCCAAACGCCGCAGATATGGTCGAAATCGACGTGATGGCGACCGCCGACGACAAAGTCGTCGTCTTCCACGACGACGGGCTCGCAGAGCGCGACGGCGGTACCCAGGGGCTCACCGACGTGAGTGGTCTCGTCTGGGAGACGCCGTGGGACACGGTCAAGGAGGCAGAAGTCCTCGAAAGCGGCGAACTCGTTCCGTCGCTCGAACAGGTGATGGACGCACTGCCCGGCAACGTGGGCGTGAACGTCGAGTTCAAGAATCCGGGGTCGCCGAACACGAAGTTCGCGGCGAACCTCTCCGGGGCGGACCTCGAAGACCAGAAGGCGCTCTGGGAACCCTTCGCCGAGAACGTTTTCGACGTGCTCGACGACTACCACAACGACGTCCTCGTCTCGTCGTTCTACGAAGGCGCGCTCGCCGCCGTTTCGGACGTTGCACCGGACGTGCCCCTCGGGACGCTGTTCTGGGACGACCTCGAGAAAGGCCTCGACATCACGCGCACCTACGACTGCGAAGCGATTCATCCGCCGAAGAACATGGTCAAGGGAACGCCCTTCTTCGGCGACGAGTACTACCTCGAAGGCCCGTTCGCGGACGTAGACCTCGTTTCCGTCGCCCATGAGGAAGGGCGTGAGGTGAACGTCTGGACGATTGCAACGTGGTACGAGGCGATGCAACTCGAACAGGCTGGCGTGGACGGCATCATCGCAGACTACCCGTTCGGCGACCAGTAATCGCCGCCTAACGTTCACGAACGTTCCTGTATTTTTCTCGAATGTTCCGGCGAAATAAGGGGTGTTTGCCTACCGTTTTACCCGCCATTGTGAAACGGTGACGTGAGGAACGCACTCAATGGCCACGACCAACGACCAGTCATCCGAGACGATTAACGACCTGAACCTCGACGCCCTCTTTTCGACCATCGACGCCGTGGACGACGACCACGAACTCGGCGAAGTCACGTTCCGCGCGGAGACGGTGTGGACGGGCGGCGTCGCCTGTGAAACGCGCGTCAGTGACTTCGACCACGCCGGGGAAACCGTCGACTCTCCAGAGTTCGTCATCGAGGGTGACGAACCCAAAGAACTGCTCGGCCAGCGCTCTGCGCCGAACCCGGCGGAGTTGCTGCTCGCCGCCCTCGGGTCCTGTTTAACGGTGAGTTATGCCGCCCACGGCGCGGCACTCGGCGTTCAACTGGAGAGCCTCCGGTTCGAATTCGAAGGCGACATCGACCTGCGCGGATTCCTCGGCCTCTCCGAGGAGGTTCGCAACGGGTTTGACGAAATCGAAGTGACGACCTACCTCGAAGCCGACGGAACCGAAGAAGAACTCGAAGAACTCAGAGACGCTGCGGAGGGCGCGTCGTCTATCATGGACAACGTCACGAACGCGGTGACGGTTTCGACGGAACTGGTAACGAAGTAACGGGGAAGCCGACCCACCCGTCCGCTGTCTGTCTTTTTCGCTATCGTCCGCTGCCCGCACGTCTCCGCGAGAGCTTTCTCGACGATGTGCGCCCGGGTAGTTCACCGAGACGGTACAGCGAGTAGGCGCCCGTGCCCATGACGAACAGGACGATGGCACAGAGCAGGACGACGACGTTTTTCCACCCCGGTCCGGCTATCGCCATGGCGATGAGCATCACGGGCAGGAGCGAGATAGCGGCGAGTCGCCCGGCGATACCGAACGCAATCATGACGACGGCGGCGACTTCGACGACGCCGACGACGAGGACGAGTGCTGCCGGGACCGGGAGGCCGAGTGATTCGAAGAATTCAGCACTCCCACCGAAGTCGAGAAACTTCGAGACCGCAGGCATCGTCAATACCCCCACCAGGATAGCTCGCACCGGAAGCGGTGCCAGTTCGGTGAAACGAGTTCGCATAGAATTACCTGCGAACTAATGTAAATTCATTATATTGTTGCTAAGAAACGTTTAGGAGCAGGCCTAAGGTTTGCTTAGGGACCCCACAAGACCGTTCAATCGTCGCCAATCGAGGAAATCGCGCCCTTGATGCCAGCGGTCGTGTCAGCAGACTTTTTCGTGATACGCCACCCGGTTAGCCCCATTGTGACGAGGATGAGTGGCGAGAGGAAGCCAAGGAAGTAGTACGGGCCGTACCCCTGGAGGCCCCACGACCCTGCGAACGGCGCGACGCCGAACACGCCGGTCATGTAGATTGCGCCTGCGTTCCACGGGATGAGGGCGCTGGTCGTCGTTCCGGCCGCTTCGATACCCCGCGAGAGGTTGCGACTCTCGAGGTCGAAATCGTCGTAGAGCCCCCGCAGACTCATTCCCGGGACGACGATGCTCATGTACTGCTCTGCGGCGAGGATGTTCATCCCGAGCGCGGAGGCAGCGGTCCCGATAGTGAGGCCCGCAACAGACGTGATTGCTTTACTCAGGTGGTGGGTCAGCACGGCGATGATGCCCGTGCGTTCGAGAATCCCACCGAGCGAGAGGGCGGCGACGACGATGATGATGGTCCACGCCGAGTCGCCCACTGCGCCGCCCGAGGAGAGCAAGCCGTTTACGAGTTCGGAGCCAGTTTCGGGGGACGTGCCGTACATCGGCACTTCCCAGGCGGCGATGAAGTTGTCTACGGTGAGCGCTCCCTGCAAGAAGAACTGCGTGAACACGCCCGCGAAAATTCCCGCACCGAGGGCCGGAAGCGCCGGGAACCCGGAGAGGGCGAGGCCGAAGGTGATGAGCAGTGGCAAGAAGACGAGTGGGGTTAGATTGTACGTCCCGGCGATGGCCGACTGGATTCCGCCGACGCTCTCTGCGGGAATCGAGCCCGCGGCGTTGAGACCGATGTAGGCGTAGAGGACGAGCGAAATTGCCATCGCGATGGAGGTGCCGACGCGCATGGTCCGAACGTGGGTCATGAGGTCGGTGTTCGTCACCGCGGCGGCGAGGTTCGTGGTGTCGGAGAGTGGTGAAATCTTGTCACCCGTGTACGCGCCCGTGAGGACCGCGCCGGCGGTCATCTGCTCGGGGACGCCGAGGCCCGCACCGATGCCGATGAACGCGACGCCGAGCGTCCCGGCAGTGGTCCACGAAGACCCGATTGCGAACGCAACGACAGCGGCGAGCAGCGCGGTCGCGGGCAGGAAAATCTGCGGGTTCAGGATGTCCAGCCCGTAGTAGATGAGCGCGGGAATTGTTCCCGAGCCAGTCCACGTCGCGATGAGCAGGTAGATGATGAAAATTATGAGTATCGCTTGCATTCCCATGCGCAGTCCGTCGACGATTCCCTCGTACATCCGGTCCCACGAGATGCCGATCCAGTACCGGCCCACGAGGCCGGTGAGCACGATGCCCCACAGGAGTGGCATGTGCGCGTCGAGGCCCAGGCCGATGGCCCCGATACTCAGGAACGCGAGCATCCCGACGACGGGCACAAGCGCCTGGACGAGCGTTGGTCGCTCGTCGTCGGGGATCTCGTCGTACGACAGCGGTTCGAATGACAGTGTTGCCATCTCTGATTCCGCTTATTCCCAAGGTGCATATTAACGTATCCATCGTATGCACCTTAGGTATCGAGTGACGCGGGAGTCGATGCCTCTCGCGGGTATTGGTGCCATATTTTGCCCGAGTGAACGGTTTTGAAAACAGTCGTGTTCGCCAGACTAGCGGTCCGGCGTCTGCTCCAGCGTGGCCGCTTCGAATTGGTTTCGCAGTCGCTTCTTGTCGAACTTTCCAGTTGCGGTTTTTGGTACCTCGTCTACGAACAGAATCGTGTCGGGAAGCCACCAGCTCGGATAGGACTGTGCGAGGAACTCCCTGACCTCATCTGCCGTCAGGTCGCTCCCCGGCCGGAGGCTGAGCGTCGCCACCGGGCGTTCCTGCCACTTCTCGTGCGGGATGGCGAAGACGGCAGCCTCCGAAACCCCGTCGTGTTCCATCAGGCGGTTTTCGAGCTCGATGCTCGAGATGTACTCCCCGCCGCTCTTGATGATGTCCTTGTCCCGGTCTACGAGTTCGATGTAGCCGTGTTCGTCCACGGTGACGATGTCACCGGTTTTGAGCCAGTCACCCTCGAAACTCTCCGCCGTCGCGTCGGGCCGGTTGTAGTACTCGCTCACGACGGTCGGCCCGCGAATCCAGAGTTCGCCGAACGTCTCGCCGTCCCACGGCACTTCCTCGCCCGTCGTGTCCACGACGGTCATGTCGAGACTCGGCGTGAGGATACCCTGTTTCGCACGTTTCTCGAACTGGTCTGCTTTCGGCCAGTCGGCCATGTAGGACTTCGGGCGCGAGACGGTCGAGATACTCATCGTTTCGGTCATCCCCCACGCCTGGTCGATGGTGACGCCGTATTCCTCTTCGTACCGGCGCATGACGCCTTCGGGGACGGCACTCCCGCCGGCGACGATGCGTTCGAGCGAGGAGATGTCTGCGTCGTGTTCGTCCAGATATTCGAGCATGGAAATCCATACCGTCGGGACACCTCCGGTGAGCGTGACGCCCTCCTCTTCGATGAGCATGGCGAGCGTTTCGATGCTTGGCGACGGCCCCGGGAACACCTGTTTCGCGCCCGCCACCGTCGCAGCGTAGGGCAGTCCCCACGCGTTGACGTGGTACATCGGGACGGTGTGTAACACCACGTCGGACTCGCCGACGCCCATGCTCGCGGGCGACATGAGCATCATCCCGTGGGCATACAGCATCGACTGGGTGTACTCGACGCCCTTCGGCTTGCCTGTCGTGCCCGACGTATAGCACATACTCCCCGGCCGTTCGGGGTCGAGGTCCGGCCACTCGACGGTCGCCTCTTCTAGGACGAGGTCGTCGAAGGCCGTTACCGGAAGCGCGGTGGCCGGGACGGTGCTGTCCATCACGACGACGTGTTCGACCGATTCGAGGTCGTCCCAGACCCGTTCGACCGTCTCGAACGGCTCGCCGGGGTCCACGAGCAGGATGGTGTCTGCGGCGTCGTTTACGATGTAGGAAACGTGTTCGTCCGGCAGGACGGCGTTGATGGTGTGGAGTTGCCCGCCCGCGAGCGGGACGGCGAAGTAGGCTTCGTAGTGACGGTGATGGTTGTACCCGATGGTTCCGACGCGAGTCCCCTCGAGCGAATCCAGTTTTGTGAGGCCAGCAGCAAGCCCGGCCACCCGGTCTGCGAAGTCCTCGTACGTGTATCGAACGTCTCCGTCCGGTGGACAGGAGACGACCGTTTTCTCGGGAAACAGGCGCGTCGCCCGCGAAAAGAAAGACTGGAGCGTCATGTTCGATGATGGCATACGATACTGACTCACACTTGGCCTATCGTAGCATATAACACGTTGGGTTGCGGCCAATTCTTGTCAGGTATTAATATCTGAAAATTCGCACCATATGACATGGATGATTAACAGTTGTATATGATTTTAGACAAGGTACGTTTATCAACCTCCTCAAGAAAGGTGTGAGCCATGGGAACGATTGAACCACCAGTGCTCGCCGACGAAGATGTGACCCAGGAACTCATCGACGCTGGCGACCTGCTGCCGGTCGGAACACCGTTCTACCCCGGTGAGACCGACATCCCCGCCTATCAGCTTGCATGGGGCATCATCGGCGACGAAGACGGTGAGCCGATTCACGGCGAACCGCTCAACGACGACGCCGAAAAGGAGATCATCGTCCCCGTCGAGGAACCCGGGCCGATGGAGGCACTCGTCTATCTGCTCACCTCCGAGGTCAACTTCAACGACTCGTGGGCCATCGCGGGCGACCCCGTCTCTACGTTCAAGGGTCACGACACGCCGTGGCACATCACCGGGTCGGGCGGTCTCGGGTACGTCGCCGCCGTGGGCGACGCACTCGAAGAACAGGGTCGTATCGAAGTCGGCGACATGGTGAACGTCTACGCCGGGCAGTTCGACCCAATCGACCCGAAGGCGTCGAAGGACCCGATGTTCTCCTCCTACGAGATTCAGGGCTATCAGACGCCCGATGGCTCACACCAGCAGTTCATGCTCGCACAGGGCACGCAACTGTTCAAGCCCCCACAGAACCTGAACCTCACCGAAGCCGGGTCGTACATCCTCACGATGGGGACCATCTACCGCGCCCTGTTCACCACCCTCGACGTGAAGCCGAACTCCAACCTCTTCGTCGAAGGCGCGTCCACGGGGACGGGCCGCGACGCCGTCGTCATGGCCGCGAGCCAGGGTCTCGACGTGACCGGCATGGTTTCGAGCGAGGAACGTGCCGAACGTGCCCGCGAAGCCGGGGCCACCGCGACGGTCAACCGCAAGGACGCGGCCATCGTGGACGCAATGACCGACGTGCCCCACGACCCGGACGAGTGGGCTGAATGGGAAGCAGCGGGCGAACCACTGCTCTCTGCGTTCCGCGACCAGAACGACGGCGAACTCGCAGACTACGCCGTCTCTCACGCGGGTAAACTCGCCTTCTCGCGCTCGTACCAACTACTCGGCGAGGGCGGCCGACTCACCTTCTACGGCGCATCGACGGGCCACGAACTCTCGTTCCTCGGGAAGGGCGGATCCAGCGACCCCGAAACGATGTTCTCCCGGGCCGAACTCCGTCCCGGACAGTCCGTGCTCGTTTGGTATGGCACGCCCGACGACGTCTCTGGAACGAGCGACGAGATGGCGGAAACCGCAATCGAATCCGCCCTCGGCAGTCGCGCCCGCGTCGCCGTCATCACCGAGACTGACGAGCAGGCCGAGTACGTCGAAGACGAATACGACGTTGCAGGTGTGCTTAGCCTCGAGACGCTCGCCGACGAGAACGATTCGTTCGAGTACATGGATTCATTCCCCGACATCGACGACCCGAGCAACCTCGGGGCCTACATGGGGAAGATGTTCAAGCCACTGGGCATCGCGCTCGGCGGCATCCTGAAGACGCCGAACAACCCACGCGGGAACCCAGACGTCGTCTTCGAGCGCGCAGGGCAAAACACGCTCGCCGTCTCCACGATGCTCTGTTTCCCATTCCAGGGTAAGGTCGTGTTCGCGGAGGAGATGGCCGGCAGTCGATACTCGTTCTACGCGCCCCAGGTCTGGATGCGCCAGCGGCGCATCTACATGCCGACGACCGAAATCTTCGGCACCCACATGAAGAACCCGTGGGAGGTCGCCGAGATGAACGAGGCCATCGAACTCGGCGCCTTTGGCGTCCCGAACACGCATCTGACGGCGTGGGACGACGCACAGAAAGCCCATCAGGACATGTGGGACAACACCCACGAGGAAGGCTCCTACGTCATCAACCACGCACTGCCCGAGGATGGCCTTGAGGACGAGGAAGCGCTCCACGCCGCCTGGGACGAGCAGTAAGGTACCGCGAAATTCGGCCAATTCTTTTTGCGTGTGACACGCTGGCAGCTATCTCCAATGAGTTATCCGTCGTGACCACATAGTAGGCCCGTGAGCGAAGAAGACGGTGGGCGGAGGAACCTCCGCATGCCAAACAGTGACGAGATGTTCGCGGTCGTCACCGAGATGCTCGGTGGCAACCACGTCCGTCTCCAGTGTCAGGACGGAGAGGAGCGACTCGGTCGTATTCCCGGTCGAATGAAGTACCGAACGTGGATTAACGAGGACGACGTCGTCCTCATCGAACCGTGGTCGTGGCAAGACGAGAAGGCCAACATCGAGTGGCGCTACACCAAGCAGGACGCAGCCCAGCTGCGCCGCGAAGGCCACATCCAGTAACACCCCGCCCGACGCGAACGCGGACCGGGTCGTGTGATGGTTCTTTTGAAACTTCGACGACGAGCTACGGCGCTGTCACCAGCGCGATGCGAAAAACAGGGTGAGTGGGTGTGCTCAGTTCCCGACGTCCATCGCGCGCTCGACGACGTCTTTGCTGTAGAGTTCTGCGAGGTCTTCGTGCTGGTCGGACCGATTTTTGTACACGTCCTGGAACAGGGTAATCGGCGTCATCGCCGCCTGATAGGTTGCCTCGTCCCACATGCGGTCTTTGCTGATGTCGACTTCAACACCGTCGATGACGATGGTCGCAGATTGCGTAATCGCAATTGCGCCCCGTCCGGCGTCTTTGGCGGCTTCGAACTCCTCCATGGAGTCCACGATGTCGTCCATGCTCGGGACGTAGACGGTCAAGTCGAGCAGTTCTTCGCGCAGTTCGTCTTCGGAGAGGTCCAGTTCGTCGCCGCTGTGGCGGAGGTGGTAGCCCTCGTCCGTCGTCGAAAGCGAGATGCGGTCACCGCTGTACGTCCAGCGGTCGCCGTCTCGTTCGAGTTCGAACTGCCGGTCGCCGAGTTCGATGTGCCAGCTTCCGTTTTCGGGCGGCAGCGGCCCCTTGTTCGCCTCGATGACCTGACCGGGCGTGAGCGACCAGATGCCGAGCATCCCTTTCGCCTGGTTCTCGGTCATGCGCTCGCGGTAGCCCTCGACGTCGCGGATATTGTCGTAGGGGCCGTCCACGGCGATGAGGCCGGCGGCGCTCGCCCCGCGAGAGGTGTTGTGGCGCAGTTCTGGCCACGGCGGCAGCGCACCCGTCGGGGTGATGGCACGCATGTCCTTCGTGTAGTCGACTTCGCCGTCGACCAGCATGAACAGGCGTTCTAAGTTGTTCGTGGGCTTGCCCATCTCTTCTCTGAGTGTGCCCATGGCCAGTTCTGCCTGTCCGCTCTCGATGATGACGGACATCTTGAGGCTCCCCTCTTCGAGGCCGTGTTCGGTTTCGACGATGGTGAAGAACTCGTCTGCCTTCTTCCAGTCGTCGATGTCACCGACCTCGGGGATGACGAAGCCGTCGATGTTCTCGATGGCTCCGTTTTCCGGGTCGGCGATTTCGAGCATGTGTTTCAATCCCTGATACCGGGTCGCGGGGCTGTCGCGGTGCCAGACGACGCGGGGGTGAATCTCGCCGGGGAAGTCTGCGCCTTCCTCTGCGACGACTTCGACGATGTTCCGTGCACCCTGGTCGCGCATGGAGGGTGCGGTGGCGTCCTCGTTGTCGGGGACCCAGACGTCGGGGGCTTTCATGCCGCGGAGTTTGATGGCGCTTCGAAGCATCTTCGCGGAGTCTTCCTCGCCTTCGACGGCCGTCGGCGTGGTGAAGAACGTCCGAACGAATTTCCGTGCGTGTTTGCGTTCTGCCATGTGTGTGTGGTATGGTGTGTCGTTTGTTAAAATACTATGTCGAGAGTCCGACTAAAAAACGAAGCCCACGGGTGTCCGAAGGCGGTTAGTCGTCGCTCTCGGCGAAGCCTTCAGAGGACTCGATGCGCTCGCGGGCCAGTGGGTCGAACTGCTTTTCGATGTTCTGGTACCGCGGGACGTTCGAGAGTTCGTGGTGGCTCTCGGTCGGGTGACCGATGTACTTCTTCTCTAAGTCGAACTGGGCCTGCTCGTCGTTTTCGGCGAGGTTCTTCATGTCCTCGTAGGCGGCGTGCGCGCCTGAGTGCAGGGCGAACAGGGTGATGAAGATGTACTTGTAGCCGAGGTCGCCGAGTTCCTGGAAGGTGAGTGGGTCTTCCTGCTCGGACCACTTGAACGACGACGAGTAGTTGAACGCGAGCTTGAGGTCCGGGTGGGTCTCGTGGATGGTCTCTGCGTACTTGACGGCGTCTTCACGGGACGGGTCGGGCATCTCCGGCCAGACGATGTCGACGCCAGCGTCGGCGTAGATGCGACCGCGCTCTAAGTGTTCTTCCCAGTCGCCATTCGCAGAGCCGTAGGCGTCGGTGCGGGCGATGATGATAGTGTCTTCTGACTGCTTTGCGTCCACGGCGGCCTCGAAGCGAGCGCGCGCCTCGTCGCGGGAGACGATTTGCTTGCCAGCGATGTGGCCACAGCGCTTTGGCGACACCTGGTCTTCGATGTGGACGGCGGCGACGCCGGCCTTCTCGTACTCGCGGACGGCACGACGGACGTTGTGGATGCCACCGTAGCCGGTGTCACAGTCGGCGATAACCGGGAGGTTCGTCGCCTCCACAATGCGCTTTGCGTTCTCGACCATCTCGGTCATGGTAACCATCTCGAGGTCAGGGAAGCCAAACTGGCCGAGGACAGTCGAGTAGCCGGACATGTAGGCGGCGTCGTGGCCAGCCATCTCGGCGAGACGGGCGTCTAAGGCGTGGTAGAGGCCGGGGGCGAACACGAAGTCCTGCTTGTTCAGCTTCTCTCGAAGCAGTCGGGCCTTCGGGTTGTCGATGTTTTTGATGTCGAAATTCGTGTCGGTGATGTAGTCTTCTAGCATTGGATTAGTCCTGGAGTTGTGTTTCGAGTCGTTCTAACTGCGCACGGAGTGCTTTCAGTTCCTCGTACAGTTCGGTCGGCGTGGGTTCGCTGTCGGCGTCTTCCGCCGTCACGTGTGGCACGAGTGGTGCTGTCAAGTCGTCGTGGTCGGGCATGCGCGTGGACAGGGTGGTTTCGCGGGATGGTCGTCGCGCTGTGCGGACCAGTGGTGTGCCGCTCCGTGTACAGTCATGATGTGTCACTACACCACAGCGAACTACGAGTCAATAAAAAAACTTTATGATTTATAATGTTAATATTCTATAATCGCATTGGAATCATTAGACTCCTCCAATCAATATAAGTGACAAACCGTGACAGACTACCGAGTGTCACTGCTCGTCGGCTATCGATTACGGAAAAACTGCCGCCTTCAGACCGAAAGCTCGGTGTCCAGTTTCGGCGCTTCGAACAGCGCCTTCGCCTTTCGCGCTGCCTCGGTCGTCGCTTCCTTGTGATTTTCGAGTAACACCGTTTCGCTCGGGAACAGCTGTTCGCCGAGTTGGAGGCCGTATTCGCGGGCGGTCGAACCGGTCACCGTGAGGTAGACGCCGAGCCCGACATCCGCGATTGCCGCTTCTTCCTCCTCGCTCTCGTTGGGGTAGCAAAACGTGACGTCCTCGATTGCCTCGGTTCCGAGAATCGCCTCCACGAGTCGCTCGTACCGCGGCGAGATGCAAAGCGGTCCCTCGTGGGCCTCGACGAACTCGTGGCCAAGTGGCACGTCGGGGATCGCCTCGCGCATCTCGGGATGGACGAGCAGCGTGTGATACACGGTATCACCAAGTCCCGTGACGACGCGAACGTCGGTATCGCGGGGACTGATTCGCGCGTTCAGGTCGGCGATGCTCACGAGCGGTTCCTCGCGCAGTTCGACGACCTCCTCTAAGACGAGGTCTGCGCTGTCGAAGCCGAGGGCGAACTCGTGTTTTCTGAGCGCCCGAAACGGTTCCTCGCGGCCGACGAGCTGGACTTCCACGTCGCCGACGGGGACGGTGACGCTGTCGAAGACGATGCGCCGTGGCATCGCCTCGCGGTCGTCGCGTAGCAGCGTGAACTCAGGTGCCTCGTCGGCTGCGAGGTCGCTGTAGGACGCCAGTCGCTCGTAGACGGTTTCGTCGGTGGACTGGTTTCCCTTCGTGATGGCTTTCTCGTAACGCAGCGTAGAGATGACGTGGTCTGCAACGTCGTCGAACGGTGCGGTTTCGTCGAGTTCTCGGGTACGGGCAGCGAGCCGTTCTAAGACGGCTTCCAGGGGACGGCCCTTGCGCGGCACGGCGACCGGAATCGTCTCGGTCATTGTACGCACGCAAGGGACTGGCTCTAAAACCGGTTGCGGTTGTTACTCGCCGTTCCCACTCCCGAACACACCGGCGAGTTGGTTGCGCCACTCTTTGATTTCGGCGACCGTCTCCGCGAGCGCCGCCTGCTCTGCTCTGAGCGAATCCAGCCGTTCCTCGTGGGTTTCGGCCAGTTCGGCGACCTGTTCTTCCTGTTGGGCGACCACGTCGTCTATCGTGGCGTCGAGACGGCTCACGTCGTCTTCGAGTTCGTCTACGTCACCGCGAACGTCGAGGACGTCTTCTTCCACGGTGGCGAGGTCGCCGCGAATCGTCGCCGTATCCTCGTCTAAGTCGTCGATATTGTCGCGCAGTTCGAGGGAGTCGTCTTCGAGCGTCGAGATGGCGCGCTCGTTCGATTCGATGTCGAGATTTAGGTCTCGCAGGTCGTCGTTGACGTTCGCGAACTCGTTTTTCAGGTCGTCTAAAAGCTGGCGACCCGGCCCGTTCTCGTCGATGAACTCCTCGAGTGCCGACGTGTAGGCGACGAGGTCGGCCACCTGCGACTGGAGGTGGTTGATTCGCACGTCTTTGCTGTCGTCGCGCTCCGCGATGTCCAGTTCCTCGCGCAGGACATCGAGGTCGTCACCCGAAACGCGACCCTGTCGAATTTCGGTTGCGAGTGCGGCGGCGACGCTTCCTGGCATGACCGACGGGCCGCTTCGGTCAGACTCGGACGGACGCGCAGCGGGCGTGGCCTCGCCGTCGATTGGGTCGTCTGCGGCGGCCGGTTCGGGGGCCGTGGCCGGGTCAGCCGGTTCTTCGAGGTCGATGGGTTCGGGCTCATCCTCCTCTCCTTCTTCTGTTTCCGCTCCGACCTCCGGTTCCGGCACGTCGATGGGTTCCTGGTCTGTGTCTTCCGACTCCGCCCCCGGAACCGTCTCCGACGTACCCGCGAGCACCTCACGGACGACTTTGCTCTTGTCCTCGCCGACGACTTCCTCGACGTCGGCTTCGCTGTCTACGACGACGAGTTCCGGTTCCGCGAGAAAGGCTTCGATGCCGTCACCCTCCACCTCGCGGATTCCGTAGACGGTGGTGTAGGATTCGCCTGCACCGAGGGTTCGTTCGAAGACGATGTGGTCGTCTGCGACCGTCCAGTAATCGGCCCCGAAATCCGGATGGAATCCGAGGTCGTCTTTCGACACCGTCTCGGGCGGATAGTCGATTACGCGAACCAGTACGTCGTCGTCTCGGTCGGACTCGACGACGAATTCGATGGCCGGAACCGGAAACTTCTCCGCCTGATAGGCTTTCGTTATCGTGACGTCTCCGAGCGAGACGGCGACCCCGTCGGATGCAGGCGCGTCGTTCATGCAGAGAAATCCTCCGCCAGCACACATAAAACTACCCGGGATATTCAGTTAAAAATATAGGTACTCATCTCACGAAACCGCTCAGAGGGAGACGCAGTCGCCGATTTCGACGAGTTCGAGTCGTTTCGGATACTCGAAACTCCGGATGTGTGGGTGAAGCGTCGTCGGGTCTGCGGTCAGCCCTTTCCACATGTCCCAGTGGCTCGGCAGTAGGCGGTCTAGCTGCAGTGCGCGGGCCGCCTCGACGATCTCGTTCTCGTCCGAATACCACTTCTTGTGCGTCGGCTTGCGAGTCTGTTTGTCGGGAATCATCCCGTCGGACCCGAACGCGAGCACGCCGAGGTCGATGTCGTACTGCTCGCCGACGCGCTCGAATTTCTCGTCGGGTTTCGAGTCGCCGCCGTGGAAGAACGTTCCAGCGTCGTGGGAGATGACGTAGGAGACGGGGTGTGTCGAATCGGGGTCGTGGGCCACCTCGACGGTGATGTCGAACTCGCCGACGGTGACGGTATCACCCTCGGCAACTTCGTGGAACTGACTCTCCGAGACGTCCCACTCGTCGGTCCAGCCCTCCTCTTGAGCCACCGCGAGGCTGTCGTCGGGAGCGTACATCGTCGCCCCCGTGTTCGCGAGGATGGGGGCCTGGCTCTCGCCGTGGACGTGGTCCGTGTGTTCGTGGGTGCAGAGCAGCGCGTCCGCCTCTTGTACGTCCTCAGGGTCGAACGGAACCGGAACCATCCGAGTCGTCCGGCCCGGGTCGCCCGTCCCGAGATACGGGTCGATGAAGATGGTCGTTCCCTCGTTGCCTTTCAGGATGAAGCCATTGCAGCCGAGGTACCAGATGTCCACACCCTCGGGGTCCGCCGCCGCGACCTCGTTCGGGAGCCAGTCGCCCCAGTCTGAGTGAATCATGTGCCACACTGTGCCCACCACCGGCCTAAACGTGTCGTCTCTCCGCCCACGCCGTGTGACGCCAGAACAAAGAGGTCGCAGGTTCTCAGAGACGGGTAATGGTCTCCGTTCCCTCTGGACTTCCCCTCTGGCAACTCGCGATTGCCCTTGCGGTTCTCGTCTCGTTCGTTGCGGTCTGGCTCCTCGACCGTCCGAACGGTCGGTGGGGTGCAACGCTGCGTAAACGATTCGTCCTCGGCGTACCGTGGGGAACGCTCCTCGTCATCCTCGGCGTCCTCGCGGTCTATCTGTTCGTCCAGCGCGGCATCGACGACTGGTACAACCCCCTCGTCATTCCCTTCCGGGCGTGGTCTTACCTCTATCCACTCGGCCTCGTCGCCGCGCCGTTTTCTCACGCGAATTCGGGCCACCTGATGGGGAACCTCATCGGGACGCTCGCACTCGCACCCCTCGCCGAATACGCGTGGAGTCACTACCCCACCAAACGCGGCACGCAGACGTTCACCTCGCTTCGAACGAACCCCTTCGCCCGCATTCTCGCGTTCGTCGTCGCCGTCACCGTCGTCGGCATCTTCACCGGCCTGTTCGCGCTCGGTCCGGTCATCGGCTTCTCAGGCGTCGTCTTCGCCTTCGCGGGGTTCGCACTCGTCCGCTACCCGCTCTCTACCATCATCGCGCTCTCGGTGAGCAGCGTCTTCAGCCTAATCTATAACGCGCTCAGAATGCCCGTCTTGGAAGCGCAGGCCGGACCGAGTTTTCAGTCGCCATGGTGGGCTTCTATCGCGATTCAGGGCCACGCCCTCGGACTGTTCGCCGGCGTCGTCCTCGGGGTGTTGCTCCTCCGTCGGCGGTCCGTCCGCCCGAATGCCCTTCGGCTCTGGCTCGGTGCGCTCCTCTTTTCGGTCGGGCAGGGCCTCTGGGCGGTCTACTGGTTCCGCGGCTCTGAGACGTTCGTCCTCTACCGGGCGCTCGGGACGGCGCTGGTGTTCGCCCTCGCGGTTCTCATCGCCGCCGGGGTGACCGCTTCTGACCGCCCGCTCGTCGGGAACATCGACCTCTCCCGGTGGGAGACCGCCGCAGGCCTCCTCGTCCTCGGCCTACTGCTCATCAGCGTGCCGACGGTTCCGGTCAACTTCACCACCGTGGACGACGCGACGGCTCCGGGAATGAACCCCGTAGACGTACGCGACTACTCCATCTCGTACGCTGAGGACGTACCCAATCAGATGGTGTCGGCAGTCAACATCAGCGCGTTCAACGAGACGACGCGAGTGAACACCTCAGGGGTCATCGTCATCAGCGAGGAGAGACACATCTGGACGACGGCGGTGACCAGTGGGCGATTGGCGTTCTCCGGGCAGGAAACCGTCCGGGTGGGCGGGGTCGGCTGGCAGGAGACGGTCACCGTGACCAGAGACGGCTGGACGGTCGCCGGTAACTCCGCTGTGTACAAGATTCACCTCCAGCGCGGCGGTGCCGACAAGGTGCTCGCGTTCACCTCTGACGAGTCGCGAGCGGACCTCACGGTATCCAATCGGAACATCACGTTCACCCCCTCGCGGACGGGCTACGACGTCATCGTAACCCGTGGAAACGATACGCTCGAACGGGCGTTACTTCCCGCCCCGAACGAGTCGGTCGCGGTTGGCGGCCTGGATTTCCGCCGGACCGACGACAAAATCTACGTGAGCGACAACGGGACGCGCATCCAGGTGGCGGCCCGCGAGACGTACAACCGCTAATTACCACTCGATGCGGAACACTTCGGTGTCGAGCGTCTTCGACGCCTCCGTGTGGAAGTCAAACTGTTTTGGCACGTCAAACGCCGCCTGAAAGGCGTGGGTGACCTCCCCGCCGTGGTCTTCAGCGAACGATTCGACGAACTGCTTGCTGCCGGCGTTGTGGACGGAGTATGAGACGGTTGCAATCTTCGCCGCCGTTTCGAGGAACGCGCGGTCTGCGTGGACGTTGTCGTCCTGTGCGCCAAACGGCGGGTTCATCACAACGGTTGTCTCCTCGTCGGGGCACAGCGGGAGGCGCGTCGCGTCGGCGTTCACCCACGCGATGTCCGTTCGGGTGCCCACTCGGTTCTGGTTCGCCCGCGCCGTGCGCAGCGGTTTGGGGTCTACGTCCACGCCGACGACGCGAGTCGGCCCGCGGAGTGCGGCGGCGAGCGCGAGCATCCCCGTACCGGTGCCCAAATCGACCACGAGACGGTCCTCTACGTCGCCCTGAAGGTCTGCAACGTGAATGAGGTGGGCTGCGAGGTCGGGGGGTGTGCGGTACTGTTCGAGGCTCGTTTTCGGCCGTTCGAACCCGGCGACGACCGCCAGTTGCTGTTCGAGGGCGCGTTTCGTTCCCATCAGAGGCTGGTTTGGCCTGTCACCTCAAGGGTGATTCCCTCTCGGTCCGCCCGCTCGCGGCAGGCGGCGAGTGCGGGACGGACCTTCTCCGGGTTGGCGACCGACTCAATCGTGAGCGTGACCGTCGTCGCGCCGAGGAAGTCCGCCACGCGCACGTACTCGCGGACGCGGTCGACTTCGCGCTGGGTGGCGAGCGAGCAGTCCTCGTCGAACGACGCGGACAGGCGGATGCGAGACGGTGAAAAGTTTTGCTCGCGGAGGGCGCGTCGGAACGTACGCAAGTAGTCGGAACTGGTCGATTCGAGTTCGGTCGCGTCGATCGTGACCGAAACGGCGTCGTCTGGTTTGCAACAATCGAGTGCTCGGCTGACGTCTGGAGTGGCGCTCATTACAAGTCCATTCCTCATAGACATACTAATAGTTTTGTGTATGCACAGTAGTTATTCCCGTGCGAGTTGGACTCACTGTCGGTGCCGCGTCTTCTCAGCTACGCTGAACGTATCGGTGTCTGACCGATACGCGTGGCTTTACCGGCCGCTCTCGTACCTTCTCTGATGGACGACACTGTCAAGCTGAACCACCTCGACGCGCTCCTCGACGAACTGTCCTACCCGATTTCACGGGCCACAGCCGTCGAACGCTGCGGAGACGTAACGCTCCAACTCGCGGACGGCGAGGAGAACCTCGGCGAACTCCTCACGCACTCGAACGACGAGCGGTTCGAGTCGCGCGACGACTTGCGAAACGAGATTCTCGGCCTCTTGCCCCAGCAGGCCGTGGGCGAACCCTACCAGTCGGAGGGCGAGGGGTAACTCACGGCGTCGAAACCTCCCTCACGACGCCGAGGACGTCCCAGTCGTTGTCCCCGATCTCGTAGCGTCTGACCGTAACCGGTGCCCATCCCGTCTCGTCGAAGGCCGTCCGAACCTCGAAGCGAACCGCCGAATCGTCACGAGGTCGCAGTTCGAGTCGGAGTCGCTCTGACGGGACGAACTCGATTGGACCGGCCGTCCCCGCGATAACTGTTCCGTCGACCAGCGTCAGCCGGACCCCAGCACCGAGTTCGAGACCTCCGAGGCGCTCTGCCTGCCGTGAAACTCCCTGTCTGGAGATTCGCTCTTCGTCTATCTCCTGCTTGAAAAAGTCTGCCTCCGTGACTGGCGTCAGGCCATCGGCTTCGAGCCTGCGGTTTTCCTGGACGACGCGCATGCTCAACAGGCGTTGAATCTCGCGCAATCGGAATCCAATGGTGCGCAGTTCGACGTCCGTTTCCGTCCGGTGCAGCCTCGCTGTTTCCCCACTTCCCATACGTAAAAATACGAGGTTTGGGCGGATAAATCCCGCCTTCCGGGCGACTACCAGGTGCCGTGGAAGGTGTCGAATTCGAGTTCGTCGAGCGGTTTTTCGCCGATGGCAATCTCGTACTCGCCGGGCGTGAGCATCGGCTTGTTGAACCGGGGCCCGTCGTCGGTCGTGATACGCGGACAGCCCGTGTTCACGTAGGCGTCGAAGCCGAAGTTGAGCAGGCGGTCTGGGGTGACCTCGTCCATCGTGATGAGGTAGGCGTTCTCATTATTTTCAAGGATTTCCTGGGCGATTTCCCAGCGACCCTGCCCGATTTTGGTACAGAAGATGACGCCCCACGTCTCCGCGTCCATTGCCTTGTGGACGGAGGCATAGCGCTGTTTGAGGAACTTCTCGGTGTCCGCGATGGTGACGACCATGTTGACGGGGTCTGCGATGACCACCTTCTTGTCGGGGTGTTCCATGGCGAGGCCGAGCGGATGGAACTTGCCGCCGCCGACGTAGAGGACCTGGTCTGCGTCGATATCTGCCGAAGCGTAGTTGCAGCCGAGGACCTGCCCCTCGTGAGTGAGGCGGTCGTCGCCGCGCCGGGTGTGGACGGTGAAGCCCTCGTCTTCTAAGAAATCGCGCATCTCGTCGAAGCGGTTCATGTGCTGGGCGGTGGTGACGAGGCCGACGTCGTCGCCGTCGAGTTCGGCGAGCGCCTCCTCCATGATGGGCGTGACTTCGACGTTGGAGAACAGGGGGACGTAGATAATCTTGTCAGATTCCTTCATCGGCGAGTGACCGAAGTGGACGAACACGTCGGTGCGGCGCATGAGGAAGGTATCTAAGTCGCACGCGCCATAACACGGCTGGCCGGAAATCATCACGGTCACGTCGTCGGGCAGAAGCTGGCGGAGATCGTCTGCGACGGCCGGGCCACGGCGTTTGAGCCCTTCTGGGAACTGGAGCCCGACTTTCTTCGCGTCGCGTTCTTCGACCGCCTCAATGATGCGTTCGAGCTCGTAGTCCCACTCCCGGTCGTGTTTGAGACTGAGTCCCGTGTTTCGGAGGTCGCCCTCTGAGTACTCCGATTCGTTGGTCATTGCGGATTCGTAGCGGCTACTGACGTTTAACAGCGGCGTTTCCCCGTCTGACCGTGTGTGAGAGCCCCAGACGCGGGTTAGGCGCGCCCTTCAGAATCGCAGGCCGGACCCAAATTCGTCGGCCTGTCTATAACAAAGGGTAACGACCACTGACTCTCCTCAATAGATGACTCTCCACACGACGAGTACGTCCTGCTGATTGATGAACGCCACCGGGTGATGGACCGATGACACAGCGGGGCCTCTCGAAATTTGTCGCTGTGTTGCTCGCGCTCGCACTCGTTGCCACGCCCGGCCTCGCGGCGGCTAGCGAGACGGACTCCTCGACCGAGGAGCAGATTCAAGCGGTGACCGAGGTGTTCGAACGTAACCTGGCGAAACTCGACCAAGACTTCGCCGGCCAGCAAGACCGCGATGCAAACGCGTTCGAGGAAAAGCTGGCACGCGAAGCCCGCGCGTTCGAGGACCAGCAGGACCGCGACGCGAACATTTTCGAGCAGAAACTGGACACGCGAGCGGGGAAATTCGAAGCCCAGCAACAGCGTGACGCCCATCGGTTCGAATCCGAACTCGCGAAGGCGGCCCGACAGTTCGAAGCCCAACAGGAGCAAAAAGTGGCTATCTACGAAACGAAGCGCCAGAACCTCATCTCGCAGTACGAGGAAACGATTGCTCGCCTCGAGAATGGGACCGCGTGAGGATCGACGACCTCGATTCCCGACCGCCACGTATCTGAATTCCGCGAAATTCGACGCGTGAGAGTTATCTCAACCGATTTTTCGACGCTCCGTGCAGCGAACCTGTCTACAAATTAATCTCTACTTACCGACTTCAATGCCCGAACGACGACATTCACGCTGCCCATAACAAAGCGACCCGCTGGCAGACTTGTTGTCATGATTGGTGCGTCATCCGAGACGAACGTCCCCACGAACGAGCGACGGGGAGGGACGCTGTGACTGCTCCTCGACATTTGCTACGCCGATTGTTCGTTCTCGTCGTCGTGGCCGCGCTTCTGTTCGCCCCCAGTGTCGCTGTAGCCGCACCGTTCGGCCCGACTGAACAGACGAACGACGTGCAAACGCTCGGCACGTTCGACGACGATGACGACGATGACGACGAGTGGGAACGAGACGATGACGATGACGAAGACGACTATCACTCGTCGGCTCTGAACGCAGGCTCCGCGGACGAAGACGAGAAGGAACGCGAGGAAGCGGAGAAGCAAGCAGAAAAGGAACGCAAAGAGGCAGAGAAGAAACAGAAGGAAGCAGAAAAGAAAGCGGAGAAAGAACGAAATGAGGCCGAAAAACGCGCGGAGAAGGAGCGCAAGGAGGCCGAGAAGGCACGCGAGGAGGCAGCGAAATCCAAGTCGGAGCACGCGGAGTTCCACGAGGAGGCGAGAGAGGACACGAAGAAGTTTGAGGACAAAAAGCGCGATAGGATCGACAAGGCGACCGAGAAGTACGGTGCTGACGCTGAAAAAGTCGCAGACTTGAACGCGAAATGGGACGAGAAAGCCCGTGAATTCGCCGAACGCTGGGCAGAGAAACACGCGCAGTTCCACGAGAAATGGGACGGCGAAGACAAGCGCGGGCCACCCGAAAAGGAACGGCCCGAGAAGAAGCCAGACAATCGCGCTGACCCAGAACCGGCCGAGCCAACCCCACGCGACGAGGGAATCGAGGACGTGGCGGACCCTGACACCGAGGACCGTGCTGACCCGAACCCAGCGCCAGAGCCGGACCCAGAACCAGCCCCCGAGCCAGAACCTGAGCCGAGCGAGCAACCAGACACGAATACGGGTGACGACGGTCAATCTGACGCCGTCGCTGACCCGGACACGGGCGGTAGTGAATCCGACGAGAGTGCCACCGGTGGCTCGGGTGACCAGCAGTCAGGCTCGTCCGGGGAAACGACCGACGGGGAGCAAGCAACTGGCGGTGCTGACAGTGGTGCGACTGGCGGCGGCGACGCCAGTGACAAGAACCCGAACGACGACAAGAAGGGCGGTACGAACGACGATTCGTCCTCGGACATCGACCCGGTGACGTCGGAGCCCGACCTTCCGACTGTGGTGGAGGACGTCGATGGTGGCGACACGACCCCGGCGGTCGACGACGTGTTCAACCAGCCGCCTCCGCCGCACAGCGAACTGTTCGACGACCAGTACGGCTCGTTCGGGATGAACATCGTCAGCCTCGCGACGATGCTCATCCTCATCGGGGCGCTGCTCAGCGTCGGACTCGTGCTCCGCTACATGGTCAAACCCTGAGCGACAGACGGTCCCCAACCTGTCACGCTATTTTCGCGAGAGAAGCGCGAGTCCAGACCCCACAGCCAGCACGCCCCCGAGACCAGCGGCGGGCGATTTCGAGCCGAAGTCAGTGGGGAGTGGCGTCAGTGGTCCGGTCAGGGCTTTCGCCTGGTGGACGACCCACGGAGTCGTGAGTGGCCTGGGGTTTTCGCTCCCGTGGACCTGCTCCCACAGCCACTCGTCCATCGACTGGCCGGCGACGGCCGCCACCGTCCGTTCGAAGACGGCGTAGGTGACGACGCCGTCGTGTTCGTTGAGTCTGCGCATCACGTCGTCGAGCGACCGCTCCCCGTCGGTGGCGGCGCGGATTCGCTCGTCGAGTTTTGCGAGGGTTCGGGTTCCCTTCGTGTAGGGCACGCCCGGTTCGGTCCACGTCTCCGTGTCCGCGAGCACGGTGTCTTCGTGCCCGGGCCTCCTGACGTACTCGTGGACGGTTGTCTCGCTCACGAAGCCGTGCTCGTGCGCCAACTTCGCGCCGTAGTACTCGGCCGACGCTTCGCGCAACCAGACCATCTCCGGAGCCAGCATGAACGATTGGCGCGTGTGGATGTACTCGTGGAGCCAGACGTTGTTGGGGGTGTCGAGGCGTGACTCAGCGTGGACCCAGAGTTCGTTCGCCCCGAGGAACGATTCGCCGCCACCTCGTGCGGGGTCCGGGAGCGCGAAGATGAGCACTTCCTCTGACGGTGAACCGACGTCAAGCATCGATTCGCTCGCTAGAAGTGCATCGAGAATCGTATCAGGTGCCTGGTCCAGCTCGACGCCACGCGGAACGACCAGTTGCACCGTCGTTCCCGACCCGCGCTGCTCGAAGCGGTCGTGAGCCCCGAGGAACGCGTAGCGTTCCCCAACGACGCCGGGACCGTCTGTCGTAATCGTCACGCCCGGGTCGGTCGGGTCCGAGAAGGGTCGACGGGTGGTGAGCTGCCCGTCCTCGTTCCACGACAGTTCGAGGTCGGGAACCGGGCCGAGCATCCAGTCGTCAGCCCGCGTGAATTCAGGGCCAGCGGTCACGCCGTCGGAGTTGGAAATTTCGTATTCGAGGCTGAGTGTCGCGACCGACGACTCGCCGTCCCAGCGGTAGACGCGCCGCTCCCCACGCGTCGTTTCTTCGAGGCCGGAAACCCCGACGACGTCGAACTCGTCACCCGGGTCAACCCAGAGACCCTCTACGGATGCCGGTTCGACCGTGATGTCGTATCGAATGCCGTCGGGTGTTCGAGAAGACGTAGCCGTGAGTGATGGCGACGTTGCAGGGTCCACGGCCACGCCGGCCATCGGCGCGAGCGCTAGTAGAAGCCCTACCAACACCAGCGTCCGCACCCATGCCATTGAGACGGTCATCGACTGTGTTCACTTAACAATTGTGGCAGACTGGACGGGGTTCAAGACCGTTCTGGCCGGCCGAATGTTTTTATCTCAATGCGACTCACCAAGACCCAATGGCAATCGATTCGCTCGACCTCTTCGTGCTCGCGTCGGTCGGGCTCATCCTCGCTCCCGGCCCGGACACCATCTACGTCCTGACGCGAGGCGTGAGCGACGGCCGTCGGGCGGGCGTGCTCTCTGCGGCGGGCATCAGCACGGGTATCCTCGTCCACACTCTCGGAGCCGTTCTGGGGCTCTCAGTGCTGCTCAAGACCTCTGCTACCGCGTTCGCCGCGGTCAAGTACGTCGGGGCGCTCTACCTCGTCTATCTCGGTATCCAGACGTTCCGCGACGACGAGCCGCTCAGCATCGAGAACGAAGAACAGGCGGGCCACAGCTATCTCCAGGGTGTCGCAATCAACGTCCTCAACCCGAAGGTCGCACTGTTCTTCCTCGCCTTCCTCCCGCAGTTCGTCGACTCGGCCGCCGCAACCGGCCAGTTTCTCGCACTCGGTGGCATCTACGCGGTGTTGACGCTCGCGTATCTCACCGGTATCGCGCTGCTCTCGGGGCGCGTGCGAACCCTGCTCGCCGCTCGCCCGTCGATAAATCGCGGGCTCCGGTGGGTGACGAGTAGCATCTTCGTCGCACTCGGACTTCGCCTCGCCGTCGGTGGAAGCCACACCTAAGCCAACGTGAAGGTATATTTTTCTGGCGTCTGTTGAGACAGTATGTCACATTTCGTGCCCATCGTTTTCTTGCTCTTTCTCATGAGCCAGAGTTGCTACTTCGTGGCGAATCTGGCGTTTCTCTGGTTGCGCACGACGCCCAGACGCCGTGTCAAAGAGCGGCCGCCCAACCGCTATCGACAGATACACACGCTCGTTCCGGCCTACCGCGAGCGCCGTGAGGTCCTCGAATCGACCCTCGAACGAATCACAGCCGGCGACTACCCGCTCGACCGAATCACCGTGTACCTCATCTACGAAGACGACGACAAGGTGGTGACTTCCTACGCCGACTCGGTTGCCGACTCGCTGCCGGACCTCGACATTCGCCTCGTGGAGGTTCGCAAAGACGACCCCGTCTGGGAGGAGGTGACTCGGCTCCGGTGGACGGGACTCGCCTTCCCACGCGGCAAGGCCCGGGCGCTCACCTACGCGCTCTACAAACTCGACCTGGACGAAGTTGTCACCGTTCTCGATTCGGATACGGCCATCCCCACAGACCTGTTCTCACTCGGCGTCGTGGGACTGGAGGAGTACGAAATCGTGCAGGCAAAACAGACGGTGGCGAACCGACGGGCGGGGTGGCTCCCGCTGCTTGAAGCGATGGGCATCGCCGCGTGGTCACAGAATATCTACGAGCGCGCTGCGACCTGGCCGTATCAGTTGCTCGGGAAGGGCTATTTCATCGAGGCATCGACCCTCTACGACCTCATCGGCTGGGACCCCTACGAGGCGACGGAAGACCTCGCTCTCGGCATCGACGCCTACGCGAAGGGCTATCGACTCGGCATCATCGACCGCTACGTGGAGGACTTCTGTCCACCCAAATCTCGCGACTGGATTCGACAGAAGCGCCGCTGGGTGTCGGGCCCGTACTCGGTGTTCGTTTCGTCGAAACTCTCGGTCGAAGACCGCATTCGCTTCGCCACGTACGCCCTCATCAACCAGGTGACGGCCGTCGTCAACGTCATCGGCGTGCCGACCGGTTTCTACGCGCTTGCCCACCTCGCGCTCTACGGACCGCTGCCGATTCCAGAACCGTTCGGCGTCATCCTCGCCATCAACCTGTTCACCTGGACGCTCTACTCCGTCGACATGTACCGTGCGGCAGACCGTGCCATCGCCTTCGAAAGCCGTGCGGAGAAATGGCGGTACTTCCTCGTCTCGAACCCCTTCACGCAGGCACTCTATTCGACGCTCTGGGCGATTCCCATCCTGCAAGCGGTCAAACTCCGTCTCCAGCGGCGGGCCGTTGGCTTCACCGTCACGCCAAAATAACCGCCCAGACCGGCACTTTCAAACGTTTCGCTCACTTAGCGCCGTCCATGAGCGTAGAAACCGCACGACTGGAGGACATGGGAACGGAACTCGGCAAGGCAATCGCCGAGTCGCCGGAGTACAAGCGGTTCGAGGAGACCAAAGAAGCCGTCGAGAACTCAGAAGAGGCCCAGCGCCGAGTCCAGGAGTTCGAACAACTCCGCCAGGAGTTCATGCTCGCCCGCCAATCCGGCGAGGCGACCCAGGAAGACCTCCACCAGCTCCAGAACGCACAGGCCGACCTCCACGACCTGCCCGTGATGGACGACTACCTCTCCGCACAGGCCGACCTCGATGCAAAACTCGCAGCCGTAAACGACGCCATCTCCGCCGAACTCGCCGTCGACTTCGGTGAGAAGGCCGGTGGCTGCTGTCAGGACTGATTCTCCCGCTTTTGGGCCGGTTTCAGCGAACCCTGAGCCCCTGCGTCGTCCGGCGTGCGGGCGTGGCCCTTCGAAAGGTACAAACGCCCGGCTTTTGGACATAGGAGTATGGAACTGCGGGTCATCGAGAAGACGGAGAACGAACTCTCCATCGAGATTGCGGGCGAAGACCACACGTTCATGAACGTCCTGAAGGGGGCCCTCCTCGAACTCGAGGACGTCTCTGCGGCGACGTACGACATGAACCCCGAGCAGTCCGGTGGGCAGACGGACCCCATCCTCACCGTGAAAACGGTCGAGGGGGTAGACCCACTCGAAGCACTCGAAGCGGGTGCCGCCCGCGTTCGAGAGAAGGCCTCGGCCTTCCGCGACGCGTTCGAAGCAGCGCAGTGAAAATTCGGTTTCTCAGAGGCGCACTGGGACGTCCCGTTCTGCGAGATACTCCTTGACTTCCCGGATGCTGTACTCGTCGAAGTGGAAGATAGACGCCGCGAGCGCCGCGTCCGCGTTGGCTTCGGTGAACACCTCGTAGGCGTCCTCCGGTCCGCCACAGCCCGACGAGGCGATGACCGGGGTCGAAACCGCATCACACACCGCCGCAGTCAGCGGAATGTCGTAGCCGTCTTTCGTGCCGTCTGCGTCGATGGAGTTCACGAACAGCTCGCCAGCGCCGCGCGATTCTGCCTCTTTCGCCCACTCCACGACGTCCACGCCAGTGCCCTCGCGGCCACCCTTGACGGTACACTCGAACCAGCAGGACTCACCGTCCACTTCGACGTAGTGTTCGCCCTGCTCGTCGAAAACGCGCCGCGAGTCCACGCTGATGACGATACACTGGTTCCCGAAGGCGGCCGCGCCCTCGTTGATAAGTTCGGGGCGTTCGAGCGCCCCAGTCGTAATCGAGACTTTGTCTGCGCCCGCCCGGAGGGTCTCTTTGATGTCGTCTTTCGTTCGGATGCCGCCGCCGACGGTCAGCGGGATGAACACCTCGTCTGCCACCCGGGAGACGGTGTCGAGCATGGTTTCTCGGCCGTCCGAACTCGCGGTGATGTCGAGGAAGACGAACTCGTCTGCGCCCGCTTCGTTGTACGCTTTCGCCATCTCTACGGGGTCGCCGGTATACTTGAGGTCGGTGAAGTTGACCCCCGTGTAGACCGCCGCGTTCCCGTCGTCGTCCAGCGCCACGTCGATACAGGGGATGATCCGCTTCGTGAGCATTCAGTTGGTTTGGGCAAGGGAACCTCGGGGTTAGACTGTTTCGCCTGCGGTAACCACCCGACTCCGACATAGCAAAGTAGGACCGGGCGAATGTGCGGATATGGACGAGCATTCACACGACGACGACCACGACGGTCACGGCGAACACCACGAAGGAGAATCGGTCGGCCGCGTCACCTCGCCGATGCAGGAGTTCACGATGGGACAGGTCACGACGGGGTTCATCGTCACGCTCATCGGCGTCGCCCTCGTCTTCGGCCTCGCGTTCGTGATGGCGTAGGTCAGGCCACGTTCTGTTCGACGTGTCCCTCGCCCCTTTCGAATCGCTCGCTCGACAATCCTGAAACGTCCACGAGCGACGCCTTCCCGTCGAAGACGAGCTCTGTGACTACGTTTCCAACGGCGGGTGAGTGCTGGAAGCCGTGGCCGGAAAAGCCAGCCACCGTCAGGAATCCCGGCATCGACTCCTCGATTATCGGGTGGTGGTCAGGGGTCACCGCGTAGAGGCCCGCCCATCCGCGGACGATGCGCGAATCGAGGCCGAAGTTGGTCGCGCAGTCTCCGGCGTTCTCCACTGCCCGCACCGCCCAGTCCATGTCCAGTTTCTCGCTGAATCGGTCCGGTGAGACGTCCCTATCAGCGTCAGCAAAGTGCCCGCCGACGATGGCCTGTCCCTCGCGCTCCGGGCGAAAGTACGACCCGGTGTCGAGGTCGATGGTGAGCGGGTGGTCATCAGTGAGGGGAGTCTCGGGTTGGACAATCGCAATCTGCCGGCGTCGAGGTGCGATTGGCAGGTCGAGGCCGGCCATCGCGGCCAGGTCGCCGGCCCACGCCCCCGCCGCGTTCACGACCACGTCAGCGGTCAGTTCGCCGTCTGGCGTCTCGACGCCGACCACCACTCCGTCCTCGACGAGTACGTCTGTGACGGGCGTTTTCGTCCGAATCTCGCCGCCGGCCTCGGTCACGGCCTGGGCGAATCCCTGAACTGCCAAATTCGGGTCGGCGAAGCCGTCGGTCGGCGAGTACGTCGCGAGTACGAACTCCTCGGTGCGAAGCCCGGGGCAGTGGACCTCTGCTTCCGTCGGCGAAAGTACTTCGCTCGGAACGCCGCGCTCATTTTGCATGGCGACGTTTTCGCGGAAGGCGTCCGCGGTGTCCGCCTCGCGGGCCAGAAAGAGATAGCCGGATTTGCGATGGGCGATGTCCACGCCGAACTCGGCTTCGAAGGTGTCCCACACGGCCATGCTCGCCACCGAGAGGTCTACGTTTACGGGCGTCGAGAACTGCGCCCGGATTCCGCCAGCAGAGCGTCCTGTCGAACCACCGCCGAGACTTCCCTTTTCGAGGACGGTGACGGCCGCTCCGCGCTCCGTGAGATAGTGTGCACAGGCGAGGCCGACGACGCCGCCACCGACGACTACTGCGTCCATGGTTCGAGTTGACGTGGCGCGTGAAAAGCGTTCGGCTCTCGGTTACTCGAGTTCGCGTTCGATAATCGCCCGCAGGTCGGCGATTGCGTCAGCCGAGGCGGCGAGGGATTCGCCGTTGACCGAAAGCGAGAGCGACCCGTCTGTGGTCGCCGTGCCGAGTTCGGACACCGGTGCGATGCCGTCGAATGCGGCCTTCACGGCGTCCGGGTTGGTCGTCTCGATGACAGCGCGACCGGGTTGCTCGTGGAACAGCAGCTCTGCGGCGGTGGCGTCGCCCTCTATGGGCAGGTCCGCGCCCGTCTCTGCTGTGACCATCTCCGCGAGCGTCACCGCGAGGCCGCCGTGGCTGGCGTCGTGGGCGGCGAGCGTCGCGTCCTGGTTGACGACAGCGGCGAGTGCTTCGACGAACGCCGGTGCGTTCTCGGGGAGCGCCGGGAAGTCGTCTGCGCCGCCAAACTGCGCGAGGTATTCAGACCCACCGAGGCCCGCGTCGTCGCCCGCGAGCACCGCGTCGCCGACGAGCAGGACCGTTCCCTCACCGGCGAAGAAGGCGGGCGGGGCAGCGTAGGTATCCTTCGTGCCCACCATTGCGAGCGTCGGCGTCGGGGGAATCGGGCCGGACTGGGAGTCGTTGTAGAGCGAGACGTTCCCGCCGACGACGGGAACCGAGAGGTCGGCGCACATGGCGGCGAGGCCGTCCACGATAGCCTTGAAGCCGTGGTACACGTCCGGTTTCTCCGGGTTGCCGCCGTTCAGACAGTCCACGGCGGCGAGCGGCGTCGCACCCTTCACGGCGAGATTCGTCGCGTTTTCGAGGGCGACCGCCCGCGCGCCCTCGTAGGGGTTCGCGCTCGTCCAGTTCGGGTCCGCACCCGCGGTAAAGGCGAGGCCCTTGTTCGCTTCGCGGATGGCGAGGACCGCGCCGTCCTGGCCCGGCCCGACCGCCGTGCGGGTTCCGACTTCGTGGTCGTACTGGCGGTAGACCCACCGCTTGCTCGCGGTGTTCGGGCTGCCGACGACTGCCTCGAAGGCGTCCGCGAGGTCGACCGCAGGCAGATCGCGTTCGACGCTTGCCGGCGCTTCGGTCGCGAGGTCGTTCATCGGTGCGCCCTCACAGAGGAACTGGACGGGCACGTCCACGACGGACTCGCCCTCGAAGGTACAGACGTAGCGTCCGGAGTCGGTCACTTCGCCGATGACCGAACAGCCGAGGTCGTAGCGTTCTGCGAGCTCCTCGACGCGAGCGACGTTTTCGGGGATGACCTCGTACACCATGCGCTCCTGGGACTCTGCGAGCAGAATCTCAAGGGGAACCATGTTCGGTTCGCGCTGGTGGACGCGTTCGAGTTCGAGAATCGCGCCCTTCCGTCCTTTCGCGATGAGTTCGCTCGACGCGCCGCCGAGGCCCGCCGCACCGAGGTCACGGGCCGCCTCGACGAGGTTCTCGTCGAGCAGGGCTTCGTTGCATTCGATGAGGAGCTTTTCCGTGTACGGGTCGCCGACTTGCACGGCAGGTCGGTCTTCGGTCTCCGCGTCCTCTGCGAGGTCTTCGGAGGCGAACGACGCGCCGCCGAGGCCGTCGCGCCCGGTCGAATTACCGACGAGGACGAGTTTGTTTCCGACCGACTGTGCTTCCGCCGTGACCATGCGGTCTGCGGGCAGGAGGCCCACGCACGCGACGTTCACGAGCGGGTTGCCCACATAGTCGTCGTGGAAGGCGACGCTTCCGGCCACCGTCGGCACGCCGATGGAGTTGCCGTAGTCGCTGATTCCCTCGACGACGCCCTCGAACAGGTAGCGAGAGTGCTCCCGGTCGAAGCCACCGAAGTAGAGGCTGTCCGCCAGGGCGATGGGGTAGGCTCCCATCGAGAGGGTGTCGCGGACGATGCCGCCGACGCCCGTCGCCGCCCCGTCGTAGGGGTCCACGTACGAGGGGTGGTTGTGACTCTCGATACCCATCGTGATGTACACGTCGTCGGTCAGTTTGACCACGGCCGCGTCGTCGCCTGGCCCGATGACGACCTGGTCGCCCTCGCTCTCGAAGGCGCTGAGCAGGGGGCGCGACGAGCGATAGGCGCAGTGTTCGCTCCAGAGGTTCTCGAACAGGACCTCCTCTGCGTCGGTGGGTTCTCGGCCCAACTCCGCAACCACGAGTTCCTTGTCCGACTCGGCAAGACTCATTCATCCTTCTGTTGAGATAGTCGGGGTAAAGTCCTTTTCATATGCACGAACGTGATTACTTTCGGGCTGTGGCGTGTCGGCCCGGCACAACGGCGGCCCAGTTCCGAGGTGCTTTTCAGGACCGCCGCGTAACCTCCGCTTGTGCTGTCGGTCGAGCTCCACACCCACTCTGCGCTTTCGTTCGACGGACGCGACCCGGTCGACCTCCTGTTAGAACAGGCCGCCGCCGTCGGACTCGACGCACTGGCCATCACAGACCACGACGAACTAGACGCCAGTCTCGAAGCCGCGCGGAAGGCGCCAGACTACGGCCTCGTCGGCATTCCGGGCATGGAAGTCACGAGCGCCGCCGGACACGTCCTCGCATTCGGTATCCAGGAAAAGATTCCGGCTTACCGTCCGTTCGACGAGACGCTCGACCGCATCCGCGAGCAAGGTGGCCTCGCGGTC
The DNA here is from genome assembly GCF_029338295.1 of Haladaptatus sp. QDMS2. NCBI lineage: Archaea > Methanobacteriati > Methanobacteriota > Halobacteria > Halobacteriales > Haladaptataceae > Haladaptatus > Haladaptatus sp. QDMS2. The sequence goes on along the minus strand of NZ_CP119791.1, from coordinate 1,481,034 downwards.
GTTCCCCACCCGTTCCAGAAGTCCCGCAGCGGCGTCGCCCCGCACATCACCATGGATCAACTCGCGAGCGCAGACGCCATCGAGGTGTACAACTCGCGACTGCTCACGGGGCGGGCAAACCGCAAGGCAGAACGCTTCGCCAGAGCCCGTGGCCTCCCGATGACCGCTGGCAGTGACGCCCACATCAGTGAGATGGTCGGGCAGGCAGTCACCGAAATCGACGCCGACGACCGGAGTGTCGAAGCAATCCTCGACGCCATCCGTGAAGGCCGGACGAGCGTCGTCGGCCAGCGCACCCCGTGGCGTATCAGTTTCGCACAGGCCGCAGGGGGCGCGAAACGCCGCGTGAAAAACCGCTTTCTCTCGATAATCGACTGATGGAGGGCTCGGACCCAACCACGGTCCGTCGGGCGCTCGACTCGAAGCAACCGCTTCCCGGAACCGGCGGGTTCGCGGGCGAACTCGACGGCGCGCTCGTCCGCGACGTGCTCGGCCGCTATCCAATCTTCTCAGAAGCGGACGACCCGATGACGTGGAGTTTCGACCACCGCGACCTCGATTCGCCCGACTTCGTGCCCGCCGGATGCAAGCGCACCGCCGACGGCGACGAGCAGGTCTGGACGCTCCCCGAACCTCCGCTGTTCGAATCCGGCCCGGAAGCGGTTTCGGCGGTCGGAACGGCCGTCGAAACCCGTCTCGCCGCACTCCCTGAAGAGACGCCCGTCGCGTTCTCCGGTGGCGTGGATTCTGCGGCCCTCGGCGCGTCCCTTGACGGACCGCTCTACGTTACGGGGTTCCCGGAAAGTCACGACGTGGCGGCGGCCCGTTCGGCCGCACGTATCCTCGGCAAAGACCTGACGGTCGTCGAAATCACTCACGAGCGCCTCGAAGCCGCGATTCCAGCGGTTGCCCGCGCGATTGGCCGGACTAACCCGATGGACGTTGGTATCGCGCTCCCGCTCTATCTCACCGCGAAGCGCGCCGCCGCTGACGGCTACGATACCCTCGCCGTCGGGCAGGGGGCAGACGAACTGTTCGGTGGCTACGAGAAGGTAATCCGCGCAGACCACCGCGTCGAAGCGACCACCGTCAGAGGCGCGGCCCACGAAGTCATCGCCACGCTTCCCGACCAGTTGGCCCGTGACGTGCTCGCGATTCGGGCGGCGAGCGTCGAACCCATCGCTCCACTGCTCCACGACGACGTCGTCGAGGCGAGTCTGCGTCTGCCCGGCGACCTGCTCGTGAGTCCGCGTGGCGAGCGAAAATTCGCGTTCAGGCTGGCCGTCCGGGAGTGGACGCCCGACCCCATCGCGTTCCGCGAGAAGAAGGCGGTTCAGTACGGCAGTCTCGTCGCCCGCGAACTCGACCGCCTCGCCCGACAGGCGGGCTTCAAAAAGCGCATGGACGACCACGTCGGGCAGTACGTCGAATCACTGCTGTAGGCCGGGATACGTTTTCTCGTGGGACGGCGTATCCCTTCGTATGGCCGTTCAATCCACTTCGAAGGCCGTCGTCCGTCGCTACACGAAAGAAATCTGGAGCGAGGGGAACGTGGACGCGCTGCCCGAAATTTTGACTCCTCAGCAGGTGTTTCACGACCCCGCCGGGTCAGGCGAGGGGGAACCTTCAGAGTTTGCGACGTTCATCCGACGCTACCGCGAAGCGTTTCCCGACCTGTGCTAAGACGTTTCCCACATGATAGAAGAAGGCGACCACGTCGCGTTCTGGGGACGGGTGACTGGCACCCACGAGGGACCATTCATGGGTCTGGAACCGACCGGGAAGCGAATCGACATCATGGGTATCGGCGCGGTGCGACTCAAAGACGGGAAAATCGCAGAACGGTGGGCGAACTTCGACATTCTCAGGATGCTCCAGCAACTCGGGATGGACACGCTCGGAGCTCTGTAACTACCGGTCGTTCTCGACCGCCTTGATTGCCTCGATGCCGTGGGCGATGACGTCCGAGTCGAGGTGGTCGCCGTCCTCGCGCAACTCCGCTGCGGTGAACCAGTGCCACGTCTCGATTTCGCCGTCTTCTGGCTGGATGTCGCGGTGTTCGACCGACCCGAAGTAGACGAAGTCGATGTGTTGGTGGCCGACGTGGCCGTCGCAGACGTTCACGTCCGCGAGCTGAAGGTGGGCGGGTTCGGGTAGCGGTTCGACGGTTGCAGAGGACGCGCCGGTTCGCGCTGCGAGCAGTGTCACGTCGAGACCTGTCTCCTCGCTGACCTCGCGGATGGCTGCCTCGTGGGGGAGTTCGTCGCGGTCGATGTGGCCACCGGGCGGGAGCCACATGTCGAGGCGCTTGTGGTCGTGGAGGGCGGTGGCTCCGTCGTTGACGATGTAGACGGTTGCAGTGTAGTGACGCGTCGTTTCCATGGGTCGAAAAACGCCGGAAAAACGGTCAGTGTTTCGCTTAGAGAACTTGCTCTTCTGCTTCGAGCAGTTCGTGATAGCGGTTTCGGATGGTGACCTCGCTGATGTTCGCGATGTCGGAGACCTCGCTCTGGGTGACCTTCTCGTTCGAGAGCAGCGCGGCGGCGTAGACGGCGGCGGCGGCGAGGCCGACCGGCGACTTGCCGCTGTGGACACCCTGCTCCTTGGCGGTTTTCAGGAGTTGGCGGGCACGCATCTCGACTTCGTCGGAGAGGTCGAGCGAGGACGCAAACCGCGGTACGTAGCTTTCGGGGTCCGCCGGACGTACCTCGAGTTTGAGTTCGCGGGCCACGTAGCGGTACGTGCGGGCAATCTCACTCTTGTCTACCCGCGAGACGTTCGTTATCTCGTCTAAGCTTCGGGGCATGTTCGCCTGCCGGGCAGCGGCATAGAGCGCCGCCGTCGCGACGCCTTCGATGGAGCGGCCGGGAAGGAGATTCTCGGAGAGCGCGCGACGGTAGATGACCGACGCCGTCTCGCGCACGTCCTTTGGAAGGCCGAGCGCCGAGGCCATGCGGTCGATTTCACCGAGCGCCTGTTTGAGGTTGCGCTCCTTGCTGTCACGCGTGCGGAAGCGCTCGTTCCACTTGCGAAGGCGCTGCATCTTCGCGCGCTGGCGGCTGCCGAGGGACTTCCCGTAGGCGTCCTTGTTCTGCCAGCTGATGTTCGTCGAGAGCCCCTTGTCGTGCATCATCTGCGTGGTGGGAGCTCCGACGCGGGACTTTTCGTCGCGTTCAGAGGAGTCGAAGGCGCGCCACTCCGGGCCGCGGTCGATGGTACCTTCGTCTACGACGAGGCCACAGTCCTGACAGACCGTCTCGCCGTGTTCCGTATCCGCGACGAGGTTACCACTGCACTCGGGGCAGACCAGCTCCTCCTCTCGTGTTCGCTCGGGCTCTTCTCGCTCGCTCGTCCGCTCATCGGTTCGGGTTCGAATACTCGTATCAGTCATTGTCTGGTGTATCAAACTGCAAAGAGAACTAGCAGAGACGGCGTCGATACACCGTTTTGTTGTATCTCGGGCGACTTAAATGCTTCGGGCGTTTCGCGGCTTCTGTCGCTCGATTTTGCCAGATTAACTGAATTCAAATTCACCTCGGGTCAACCCGAGTATCGAAACCCTTACCGACAGTCCGCGTGTGGTTTGACCCATGAGCGATACGGTTGTCGACGCAGACGAGGTCCGTCACATCGCGGACCTGGCGCGCATCGACTTAGACGACGAGGAGGTCGACCTGTTCGCAGCGCAGTTCGGTGACATCCTCGACTACTTCGGTGCGCTCGACGAGGTGCCCGAGGTCGAACAGGAGGCAGACCTGGTCAACGTGATGCGCCCAGACGAGGTCCGCGACGGACTCACGCAGGAAGAGGCACTGCAGAACGCTCCGGAGACGGAGGACGGCTACTTCAAGGGGCCGCGCGTCTCATGACGAAGTCTCTCAACATCTTCGTCACCGAGGAAACCATCGACGGCGACGGCGACGGCCCGCTCGCGGGCAAGACCATCGCGGTGAAGGACAACATCTCCACGAAGGGCGTTCGCACGACCTGTGGCTCTGCGATGCTCGAAGACTACGTCCCACCGTACGACGCCACCGTCGTCACCCGCCTCAAAGCGGCCGGTGCGACCATCGTCGGCAAGACCAACATGGACGAGTTCGGGATGGGGACGACGACCGAAACGTCCGCCTACGGACCGACTCTCAACCCACTCGACGAAGACCGCGTTCCCGGCGGCTCATCGGGTGGCAGCGCCGCCGCCGTCGCCGCCGGTGACGCAGACCTCGCGCTCGGTTCCGACACGGGCGGGTCGATTCGGTGTCCCGCCGCGTTCTGTGGCGTCGTTGGCATCAAACCGACCTATGGCCTCGTCTCGCGCTACGGCCTCGTCGCCTACGCGAACTCCTTAGAACAGATTGGCCCAATCGCCTCGTCGGTCGAAGACGCCGCGGGTCTCTTGGACGTTATCAGCGGGCAGGACCCCCGCGACGCAACGACTCGGGAGAAACCGGACGTGACCTACGCAGACGCCGCGACCGGCGACGTGGATGGGCTCACCATCGGCGTCCCCACCGAACTCGTCGAGGGTGCAGACGAAGGCGTCGTCGAGACGTTCTACGACGCGCTCTCGGAACTCGAAGCCGAAGGCGCGACCATCGAAAAAGTCACGCTTCCCTCCGTCGAACACGCCGTCCAAGCGTACTACGTCATCGCGATGTCAGAGGCCTCCTCGAATCTCGCCCGGTTCGACGGCGTGCGCTACGGCATCTCCGGTGGCTTCGAGGGCAACTGGAACGACGCCTACGCTCGCTCCCGTGAGGAAGGCTTCGGCGACGAAGTGAAACGCCGCATCCTGCTCGGCACCTACGCCCTCTCTGCGGGGTACCACGACCGCTACTACAAAAAGGCACAGGACGCCCGCGAGTGGATCAAACAGGACTTCGACAGCGCCTTCGAGGACGTAGACGTGCTCGCGAGTCCGACGATGCCGACGCCGCCGTTCAAACTCGGCGAGAGCCT